>JBBQBP010000027.1:0-43217 GCA_038317635.1 Propionibacteriales bacterium | reverse complement strand
GGCCCCGGCTCAGGGGTCGGATCCCGAGGGTGGCGGAGGGGTGCCTGGCACTAGTGTTGGCAGCGCCGACCGACCGAGGAGACCCGGAGCCGCCATGCCCCACGCGTACGTGCTGACCTCAGTCGGAGGCGGCAACGCCTTGTCACCGTTCCGCGCCGCCGCGCTCGTGCGTCGCCTGCAGGGGGTAGCGCCAGCCGTGTCGGGAGTCAGCGGCCGGTACGTGCACCAGGTCGCGAGCGATGCGACACTCGACGCGGCGACCTCCGAGACGGTGACCCGCCTCCTCACGTACGGACCGCCTGCGGGACCAGTCGCGGGTGGCGCCTCGACCACGACCGTCGTCGTCGCCCCCCGCCTCGGCACGCTGTCGCCGTGGGCCTCCAAGGCGACAGACATCGCGCACAGCTGCGGGGTGGCCGTACGGAGGGTCGAGCGGGTCGTCGAGTACACGCTGGCCAGCGATGCGCCGCTCAACGACGCCGACTGGGCCGCCTGCGCCGACCTGCTGCACGACCGCATGACGGAGTCGGCGTTCGCGACCGTCGCCGAGACTGCGACGCTCTTCGACGAGCGCGAGGCCGAGCCGATGGCTCACATCGACGTGATCGGACGCGGTCGTAGCGCCATCGAAGAAGCCAACGTCGCGTTCGGCCTGGCACTGTCGGACGACGAGATCGACTACCTCGTCGACTCGTTCACGGGCCTGGAGCGGAACCCCACCGACGTCGAGCTCATGATGTTCGCCCAGGCCAACTCGGAGCACTGCCGCCACAAGATCTTCAACGCCGACTTCATCGTCGACGGCGTGCCGCAGGAGAGGTCCCTGTTCGCGATGATCCGCCACACCGAAGCGGTGGCTGGGCAGGGCACGGTCGTCGCGTACAAGGACAACGCCTCGGTCATGGAGGGCGGCCTCATCACCCGCTGGGCCCCGGAAGGTGCGGACGGGCCGAGCCAGTACGTGGCCACGCCCGACGAGGTCCACGTGCTCATGAAGGTCGAGACCCACAACCACCCGACCGCGATCAGCCCGTTCCCCGGGGCAGCCACCGGGTCCGGCGGCGAGATCCGCGACGAGGGTGCGACGGGCCGTGGCTCGGCGCCGAAGGCCGGCCTCACCGGCTTCGCGGTGTCCAACCTCCACCTCCCCGGCACCGACGAGCCGTGGGAACGCGACCCGTACGGCGCGCCCGACCACATCGCCAGCCCGCTCGACATCATGATCGCCGGCCCGCTGGGGGCTGCCGCGTTCAACAACGAGTTCGGCCGGCCGGGACTGGGCGGCTTCTTCCGGGTGTACGAGCAGACCGTGGACGGTGTGCGCCGCGGCTACCACAAGCCGATCATGAGCGCCGGCGGGCTGGGCTCCATCAGCGCCAGCCAGACCGAGAAGATCTCGTACGAGCTGGGCACGCTGCTGGTCCAGATCGGCGGCCCCGGCATGCGGATCGGCATGGGCGGTGGCGCAGCCTCCTCGATGGCGGCGGGCGCCAACGCGGCCGAGCTCGACTTCGACTCCGTGCAGCGCGGCAACCCCGAGATCCAGCGCCGCGCCCAGGAAGTCATCAACCACTGCTCGCGGCTCGGTGCCGACAACCCCATCCTCTCGATCCACGACGTCGGCGCGGGCGGCCTGTCGAACGCGTTCCCCGAGCTCGTCGACGGTGCCGGGCTCGGCGCACGGTTCGACCTGTCCGCGGTGCCGGTGGAGGAGTCCGGTCTGGCGCCCAAGGAGACCTGGTGCAACGAGAGCCAGGAGCGGTACGTGCTGGCTCTTGCTCCCGCGTCGTTGGAGTCGTTCGCGGCGTTGTGCGAGCGGGAACGGTGCCCGTACTCGGTCGTCGGCGTCGCCCGTGACGACGGTCTGCTGGTGCTGGCTCCTGGGGCGACGGACGCCGAGGGCGACGACCGGCCCATCGACATGCCGATGGAGGTGCTGTTCGGCAAGGCGCCGCGGATGACGCGGGACGTTCGTCGGGTTCCGCATGCGTCCCCCGTTCTCGACCTCGGTGGCGTGGACCTGCGCGACGCGGCGTACGCGATCCTGCGGCACCCGTCGGTGGCGTCGAAGCGGTTCCTCATCACGATCGGCGACCGCACGGTCGGCGGCCTCAACCACCGCGACCAGATGGTCGGGCCGCGGCAGGTACCTGTCGCCGACGTGGCCGTGACGCTGTCCGACTACACGGGTCTTGCCGGTCAGGCGATGGCGTCGGGGGAGCGGATGCCGCTGGCGGCCGTCAATGCGCCCGCGTCCGGTCGGATGGCGGTCGGCGAGGCGCTCACGAACCTTTTCGCCGCGCCCGTGACGCTGTCCGGAGTGAAGCTGTCGTGCAACTGGATGGCCGCGTGCGGCGAGGACGGTGAGGATGCTGCTCTGTACGACACCGTGCAGGCCGTCGCCATGGAGCTGTGCCCGGCGCTGGGGGTCTCGGTACCCGTCGGCAAGGACTCGCTGTCGATGCGTACGCGGTGGACGGATGCGTCCGGTGAAGCGCGTCAGGTCACGTCGCCGGTGTCACTCGTGGTGTCGGCGTTCGCCTCGCTCCCGAGCGTGGCCGGTACCTGGACGCCGGAGCTGAAGGCGGACTCGGCGCTCGTGCTCGTCGACCTCGGCGCCTGCAAGGACCGGCTCGGCGGGTCGATGCTGGCGCAGGTGAGCGGGCAGTACGGCGACGTCGTACCTGATCTCGACGACCCATCGCTCCTTGTCGCTCTGGCATCGGCGCTGGAAACAATGCGGAACGAGGGTCTCGTCACCGCCTATCACGATCGGTCCGACGGCGGTCTGTGGGCGGCGGTGTGCGAGCTGGCGTTCGCCGGTGCGACCGGCGTCCAGATCGGGGTCAGCCGCGTCGCCGAGTTGTTCAGCGAGGAGCTGGGCGTCGTCCTCGGGGTGGCCGAGGTCGATGCCGCGCGGGTGCTCGAGGTGCTCGATGAGGCAGGCCTGGAAGTGCTGAGCCGAGTCGTAGGTCACACCACCGAGGACCGCCGGGTGCGCGTGGGCATCCTCGGCGAGGAGGTCTTGGACGAAGCGTTGACCGACCTCGCGCAGGCGTGGGACGAGGTGTCGTGGCGGATCGCGGCGCTGCGCGACAACCCGGAGTGTGCCGACGAAGAGCATGCGGCCGTCGGCGCCGAGGAGCCGACCTTGGTCGCGGCGCCGTCGTACGACCCGGTCGTTGACGTGGCCGCGCCGTACATCGCGCGTGGCGCTCGTCCGAAGGTCGCGATCCTGCGCGAACAGGGCGTGAACAGCCACGTCGAGACGGCGTACGCGTTCCATGCCGCCGGCTTCGCCACGTACGACGTGCACATGACCGATCTCCAGTCGGGTCGCTTCGACCTGGCCGATGTGGTGGGAGTGGTCGCCTGCGGCGGGTTCTCGTACGGCGACACTCTCGGTGCGGGGGAGGGCTGGGCACGGTCCGTCCTGTTCAACCCGCGCCTGGTCGACGCGTTCGAGACGTTCTTCCACCATGGCGACACGTTCGGGCTCGGGATCTGCAACGGGTGCCAGATGTTCGGTGCGCTGGCGGACCTGATCCCGGGCGCCGAGGCGTGGCCGCGGTTCACGCGGAACCGCTCGGAGCAGTTCGAGGCACGGCTCAGCCTGGTCGAGGTGCTCGACTCACCGTCGCTGTTCTTCGACGGCATGGCCGGAAGCCGGATGCCGATCGCGGTCGCACACGGCGAGGGACTCGCCGACTTCTCGGCGCAGGGTGACGCGGGTGCGGTGGTGCGTTCGGCACGGTTCGTCCAGGCGGACGGGACGCCAGCGGTCACCTACCCCGCCAACCCGAACGGCTCCCCGGACGGACTCACGGCTGTGACAACGCCAGATGGGCGGTTCACCGCGATGATGCCTCACCCCGAACGGGTCGCCAGGAATGCTCAGCTGTCATGGACCTCGGCCACGCTCGACGAGGTCAGCCCATGGCAGCGGATGTTCCGCAACGCTCGGGTATGGGTCGGCTGATCCAGACATAGAAGGGTTCCCACATGGCCATCCAGCACACAGTGGTGTTCCGGCTCGCCCACGAGGCCGGCTCGCCGGCCGAGACCGCGTTCCTGAAGGCCGCGCGTACGACACTCACCTCGATCCCTGGCGTCGCGCACTTCACGATCAACCGGCAGGTGAGCCAGAAGAGCGACCTGACCTGGCAGTTCTACATGGTCTTCGCCGACCAGGACGCGTACGACGCGTACAACACCCATCCCGAACACGTCCGCTTCGTCACCACCCGCTGGCAGCCTGAGGTGGAGGCGTTCCAGGAATACGACTTCGTCACTGTCTGAGATGAGCACCTCTGACCCGGAGCCGGGGCCCGTCGCACCTCGCGCAGTTCCGCGGAAGGTCGTGATCGGCGGCGTGGTCGTGGCGGCTCTCGTCAGCTGGACCGGGGCCGGGCTCGTCGCGTGGAACGCGTGGCGCGTCGGCTTCGAGAACGGCCATTCCCGCATCGAGGCCGCGTCTTATGCGTATCTGGTTCTCGCCCTGCTCGCCACCGCCCTCGTCGCTCTGCCCTTCACGTTCCTTCAATGGGTCGACCCGGAGCAGAAGCAACGATGGCGTTCGGCAGGGGGCGCGGTCGGGCTCGTCGGCTGCGGGCTGTTCCTGCTGCTCTGGCTGACGGGCTGAAGGACCTTCTTCGCTGTACAGGTGCTCTCGCGGAGCAGTACAGGTCCTCCCGCCGAGGGGTACAGGTGCTCTCGCCGGGGGGATGGGGGGCGTCTGCTCGATGAGGGGTCGGGCGTCAGCCTGGAGGCGGGTGCGCAGGCGATGGTAGAGTTCGGTCAGCCCGGGTGCGTCCGCATCGGGTGATGGCGCTGGTTTGCGCCCGTTGTTGTAGAGATGAGTTTCCCCCATGGCCGAGTCTGTTTCTCGCCGCGCGTCCAAAGGTCCCAAGCAGCGTTGGACGGCCTCCCAGAAGAAGATGCGTTCGAGCGCCCCACGGCCGACGACCGGCAGCGCCAGGGGAAGCGACCGTCGCGAGGGTACGGGACGAAGCGAGTACCGGCCGGTGAACGGACGCACGGACCACAACAGCCGCGGCCCGGCCGCTGAAGGTCAGGACCGGGGACGGCACGGGGATCGCCCGAGCACCGGTCGTACCGATGACCGTCCGCGTTATGGGGATCGTTCGAGTGCGGGTCGTACGGATGAGCGTCCGCGTTATGGGGATCGTTCGAGCACGGGTCGTACGGACGACCGCCCGCGCTACGAAGATCGCTCCAGCCGCCCGCGCTACGAGGACCGCAGCAACCGGGGCACAGACAACCGTCCGACCACGGGTAGCACTGACACAGGTCGCGCTCGCGAGCTGCCGAACAGCCGTTGGCAGGCGGGGCGTGACAATCGCCGTCCCGACTGGTCCGACGAGGGCGCTCGCCGCGACCAGGTCGGTTCCTCGGGCCGCTGGTCCGACGCCCGCGACAGTCGCGAGACATCGGCTCCGCGCCGTAGCGATGACCGCCCCCAGGGTGGTACCCCGCCGTGGCGTGGCTCCGAGCGGAACGACCGTCCCGACGACCGCGGTGGCGACCGCTTCCGCCGCGATGACCGTCCCAGCTACCGCAGCGACGACCGTCGCCCCACGACTGGCGACCGTCCGCGCTCCAGCAACAACGACCGTCCGCGCTCCAGCAACAACGACCGTCCGACCTACGCGGGAGACCGTCCCCGCTACCGCAGTGACGACACGCGCGGCGACCGCCCGCAGCGTCCGGACCGTCCGTGGGAGGACCGCAGGCCCGGCATGGACCGCGCGCGCTCGTTCTCCGATCACGGCCGCGGGGCCGACAGGCAGCGCAACGACGAGCCCAGCTCGGACCAGATGGAGTGGACAGCTCCCGAGGTGAAGGCAGTAGCGGCGACGAGCACAGGCTTCGCCGACCTCGGCGTGCCGTCTGAGCTGACAGCGGTTCTGGCCGGCCTCGGCATCACCGAGCCGTTCCCGATCCAGGCCGCCACCATCCCCGACGCGCTCGAGGGCAAGGACGTGCTCGGCCGTGGTCGAACAGGCTCCGGCAAGACCCTCGGGTTCGGCCTTCCCATGCTCACGCGGCTGTCGACCAAGCGGGGGATGGGCGTTCGCGGGCTCGTGCTCGTGCCCACCCGTGAGCTCGCGATGCAGGTCGCCGACGTGCTCGCGCCGCTCGCTCGGGCCACTGGCCTGGACGTGACGCTCGTCGCCGGCGGCATGCCGTACGGCCCGCAGCTGCGCGCGTTCGAGCGTGGCGTCGACGTCGTGGTCGCCACGCCGGGCCGCCTCGTCGACCTGCTCGACCAGGGCGCCGCGTCGCTGACGAATGTCGAGGTCACCGTTATCGACGAGGCCGACCACATGGCCGACCTCGGCTTCTGGCCGGCCGTCACCCGGATCGTGGACGAGACCCCCGCCGAGGGCCAGCGACTGCTGTTCTCCGCGACCCTCGACGGCGCCGTGGACAAGCTCGTCAAGCGCTACATGCACGACCCGATCCACCACGAGGTCGACCCGGCCCAGTCGTCCATCTCGACGATGCGGCACGAGTTCTGGCTCGTCGCGCCGCACCACAAGAACGACCTGTCGAACAAGGTGGCCAGCCGTGGCGGCCGTACGCTCGTCTTCGCTCGTACCCAGCAGGGTGCCGACCGGATCGCCGAACGACTCCGCCAGACGGGTGTCCTCGCGGGAGCACTGCATGGCGGCCTCACCCAGGGTGCCAGGGCGCGAGTGCTCTCGGCGTTCAAGGACGGACGTCTCCCGGTGCTCGTCGCGACCGACGTCGCGGCTCGTGGCATCCACGTCGACGACGTCTCGCTCGTCCTGCAGATCGACCCGCCCGCCAATGGCAAGGACTATCTGCACCGCTCCGGCCGTACAGCCCGGGCCGGCGAGGACGGCGTCGTCGTCAGCCTCCTGCTGCGTCATCAGCGGCGTCAGGTCGCCATGCTCGCCCAGCAGGCGGGCGTGCACGCGGACTTCGTCGAGGTGACGCCCGACGACCCCCGAGTCGCCGAGATCGCCGGTGAGGACACCGCGGGAGAGCCCGTCTCCGAGGAGCAGTACGCGGCGCTCGTCGCGCCGCCGGTCCTGCGACGCCGTCCGCGTACCGGACCGCGCTCGCCACGGCAGGGTGGGTGGCAGCGCAGGTCGTAGCATGTTGGCCGTCCGTGAGGGAGGTCTGAGTGGAATCCAGCATCGTCGTCGTACCGACCGCCGCCAGCATGCATGCTCTCGGCAGGCGTCTGGCATCCCTGCTCCGATCAGGCGACCTCGTGCTCGCGTGCGGTGAGCTGGGTGCCGGCAAGACGGCACTCACGCAGGGCATCGGCGCCGGACTCGATGTCCAGGGCGCGGTGATCTCCCCGACCTTCGTGCTGTCCCGGGTCCACCGTTCCCGCAGCGGAGGACCAACACTGGTCCACGTCGACGCGTACCGGCTGGCCGATCTCGCGGAGGTCGAGGACCTCGACCTCGATGCCTCGCTGGCCGACTCGGTGACGGTCATCGAGTGGGGAGAGGGCAAGGCCGAACAGCTCAGTGACGCCCGCCTGGACGTGGTGATCGAGCGCTCGAGCGACCCGGACGACGACACCCGTAGGGTGACGTTGACCGGCGTCGGGTCCCGCTGGGCAGGGATCGACCTCGCCATCGACGCAGCTCCGGAGGAGATCGATGAGTGAATCCGACAGCGGGCTGTGGCTCGGCATCGACACCTCCACCGGTGCCACCGCCGCGGTCGCCCGGCCCGGACATGTCCTGGCATCCCGCGCGGTGACCGCCACGAACGTCCATGCCGAGCAGCTGATGCCGCTGGTGAGCGAGGTCGTCGCGGAGTCCGGCCACGTGCTCGCCGACCTGGCAGGCATCGTCGTCGGTGTCGGGCCAGGCCCGTTCACCGGTCTACGCGTGGGCATCGTGACCGCACAGACTCTCGCGTACGTGCTCGACGTGCCCGTACGAGGGGTGTGCAGCCTCGACATCGTCGCCCTGACCTTCGCCGCGACGCGTCCCTCACGTGGCTTCACGGTGGTGAGCGATGCGCGACGCAAGGAGCTGTACTGGGCCACGTACTCTCCCGTCGGCGAGCGCCTCGATGAGCCCCAGGTCACGCTGCCGGGCGACGTACCGACGGGTCTGATCGTCGGACCTGCGGCCGAGCTGTACGAGCTGGCGGGGGAGCGGGTCGTCGTCGCGCTCGACCCCGGTGCGATCGCCGTCGCTCCCGAGCGGCTGGCTGACCTCGGCACCGAGCCCCTGTACCTGCGACGTCCCGACGCCCAGGTGTCGACCTCGGTCAAGACCGTGCTCACCGGGAGGCCGTCGTGATCGTCTCTCGTGCCCGGGTCGACGACCTCGACGCGATCATGGCCCTCGAGGCCAGTGGTTTCGAGCATGCCGGTTGGTCCCGCGACTCGTGGGCCGGAGAGCTGACTGCCTCCGACCGGCAGGTGCTCGCCTACCGTGATGCCGACGACCGGCTCGTCGCCGTCGCGACGCTCCAGCTCGTCGAGGACTTCGCCGACCTTCTCCGCATCATCGTGGCGCCCGAGCGGCGCGGCCAGGGCATCGCCCGCAAGCTGCTCATCGCGAGCATCCTCCTGGCCCAGGCGTCGGGAGCCGTACGGGTCCTGCTCGAGGTGCAACAGGACAACGCGCCGGCACGGGCCGTGTACACGCGGCTCGGCTTCTCGGCCATCGACCGCCGCCGCGACTACTACGGTCCCGGCCTCCACGCACTGGTGATGGAGCTCCCCATCGAGGCACTACCGGAGTCAACGGGATCGCGGAAAGAGGTGGCGTCGTGACCGCACCGCTGGTGCTCGGCATCGAGTCGAGCTGCGACGAGACCGGTGTCGGGCTCGTCCGCGGCACCGAGCTGCTCGCCAACCAGGTCGCCTCGTCGGTCGAGCTCCATGCCCGCTTCGGCGGCGTCGTCCCCGAGGTCGCGTCCCGCGCCCACCTGGAGGCGATGCGGCCTGCCCTCGAGCGCGCCTGCGAGGACGGGGGAGTGGACCTGAGCGAGATCGATGCGATCGCCGTGACAGCCGGCCCGGGACTGGTCTCTGCCCTCGTGGTCGGGTTGGCGACGGCGAAGGCATTGGCCGTTGCGCTGAACAAGCCGCTGTACGGGGTGAACCACCTCATCGGCCACGTCGCCGTCGACGTCCTCGACCATGGCCCGCTGCCGAGCCCCGCGATTGCGCTGCTCGTGTCCGGCGGTCACACGTCGTTGCTGCGGGTCGACGACATAGCGACCAGCGTGCGTGAGCTGGGATCGACGATCGACGACGCCGCGGGGGAGGCGTACGACAAGGTCGCGCGCCTGCTCGGTCTGCCCTACCCCGGTGGCCCGGTCATCGACAAGGCCGCGCTCGACGGGAACCCGACGGCGATCGCGTTCCCGCGCGGGCTCACCGCGACCAAGGACCTCGCGAAGCACCGCTTCGACTTCTCGTTCTCCGGCCTCAAGACCTCGGTCGCGCGCTGGGTCGAGACGCGACGCCGCGACGGAGAAGACGTACCCATCAATGATGTCGCCGCCTCGTTCCAGGAAGCGGTCTGCGACGTGCTCACCGCGAAAGCGATCGCCGCCTGCGAGGCGGAAGGTGTCGGGGACCTGCTGATCGGTGGCGGGGTGGCGGCCAACTCGCGGTTGCGATCGCTGCTCGAGGAACGTGCGACCGCGGCGGGGATCCGGTTGCGTCGTCCGCGACCAGGGCTGTGCACGGACAACGGCGCGATGATCGCGGTCGTCGGTGGAGCGGCCATGGTCGCCGGTGTTCGGCCGTCACCGCTCGACATCGGCGTGGACTCGGGGTTACCGGTCTCGCGCATCGTCGTCTGATGCCGTACACGCCGATCCTCGGCACCCTCTGCTACGTGGTCGAGGGCGACCGCGTGCTCATGATCCACCGTCAGGGCCGTCCCGACGACCTGCACCTCGGCAAGTACAACGGTCTCGGCGGCAAGGTGGAGCCGGGCGAGGACATCGTGGCGTCCGTGATCCGGGAGGTACGGGAGGAAGCCGGGATAGAGATCGACTCGCCACGCCTGCGCGGCACGATCTCGTGGCCCGGGTTCGGCACAGGGGGCGAGGACTGGTTCGGATTCGTCTTCGTTGCTGACTCGTGGACGGGTGAGCTCCTCACCCAGAACCACGAGGGCGTACTGGAGTGGGTGCCCAGGAAGACGCTGCTTTCATTCAACCTCGAGCTGTGGCCCGGCGACCGATTCTTCCTGCCGATGGTCTTTGAAGAGACAATTGCACAGTTCCATGGCGTCATGCCTTACCGGGACGGCGTCCCCGAGAGCTGGCGCTGTTCGGTCATCTCTGTCGACGGCCTTGTCAGAGAGTCTTCTGACCTGATGTGAGACTCTCACGTCATACGGCACGATCGCGGGCTGACTCAGGCCTCCGGCTCGGTGCGGGGGTCCTCAGTGGCTTCTGGAACGGCGGCGGTGGCGGGCTCGGTAACGACAGGTTCGGCAACAGGGGTGGGTTCGGCAACGGCGGCGGCCACGACCGCGACCGCGGCATCCGCCGTCGTTTGGCGGTGGAGCTCCTCGATGATCTCGTGGCGGACGGCGTTCGCGGTGCGGCGCGGCATCCCGATGCCCAGGCCGAGCAGTAGGCCACCGACAACTCCAACGCCGGCTCCGATGAGAACGAGGTTCGTCGGGTTGACGACGGACGGCTGGCTCTTGTTGGCCATGGCGACCTCGTACAGGATCCGCAGGTCCCACGCGTTCTTGACCAGCAGCGCTCCGGCTGCGGCGATCGCCAGCAGCCCGACGACCAGCAGCCCGCTCTTCAGCACCTTCATGGCCCGAGCATAGGACGCGGCGACCGGTCCGTGGACCGATAGGTTGCGGCCATGGAGCTCGAGGTCGCGCAATGGCTGGTCTCGGCCGACGCGGCGCCCTGGATCGACCGGGCAGCGGGCGAGAAGGACCCCGAGTCGCTCGCGGCGGCAGATCGCTTGCGGCGGGATCTCCCGGCAGACCTCGCTGCCGCAGTCCTCACGCAGGCATCGCTGCGGCGCGCGGCCGCGCGCAAGCTGGGGGACAGGGCGACCGATCTCTTCCTCACCCGGGACGGGCTCGAGCAGGCGACCAGGCCAGGGGTTTCGCGCTGGCGTGCCGAGAGGTTCGCGGGATCCGGCGTCGCCGAGATCTGGGATCTCGGCTGTGGGCTCGGACTCGACGCGCTGGCGTTGATGGACGCAGGCCTGGCCGTCACCGCCGTCGAGAGGGACCCCGTCACCGCGACGTTCGCCGCCGCGAACCTCGGGGCATCGGCCACGGTCATCACCGCTGACATCGCCGACCTGTACGCAGAGATGCCGAGCGACGCAGCTGTCTTCCTCGACCCTGCGCGTCGCACGGCTCATGGGCGGTCATGGGATGTCGCCGACCTGAGCCCGTCCTGGGACGTGGTGACGAGCATCGCCGACGGCGGCCGCATGGCGTGCGTGAAGCTGGGCCCCGGCATCCCGTACAGGGTCCTGCCCGACCACGCCGAGACCGTCTGGGTGTCCGATCACGGTGATCTCGTCGAGGCGACCCTTTGGGCGGGGGCCGGCGCCGCGCCCCGACGTCGCAGCGCGTTGCTGCTGCCCCAAGGGCTCGGCATCGAGGCGACCGATGACGCGGTCCACCTCGGTGCGATCCAGGGCTGGCTGTACGAACCGGACCCGGCCGTCATCCGTGCTGGGGCGGTCCCGGCGCTGGCGCGCACGCTCGATGCGACGGGCATCGCTCCTGGCGTCGCCTACCTCACCGGCGACCAGCACCAGCCGACCCCGTACGCGACCGTCTTCGAGGTGCTGGACCGCCTCCCGTACCGGGATCGGGACCTTCGTGCCTGGGTGAAGGAGAACCGCGTCGGCACGCTCGAGATCAAGAAGCGCGGCCTCGAGGTCGACCCGGCCGTGCTCCGACGTCGACTCGCGCCCAAAGGTCCCGGCTCGGCGACGCTGGTGCTCACCCCGACGTCGGCCGGCGCTGCAGCACTTGTGGTGCGCAGGGCCTAGTGTCGCGGGGCGCGTGCGCTACGGCTCGACGACCGCCCACCCATGCGGAGGGACGACCGGAGCCAGCTGGTCCGAAGCCTCCAGCACGGTGCCCGTCGGCAGGGCACGCGGCTCGTCGCTCAGGCTGAGGGCGAGATCGAGGCGCTCGCCGTGGCTGCCCGTCAGCTCGACGATCACGAACTCGTTCTCGAGCTCGCGGGTCGTCACGGTCGCTGTCCAGAGCCACCGGTGGCGCCGTCGTAGGCCGAGCAGGCGCTGGTGCAGGTCGTGGATGCTCCTGCCGAACGGCAGCAGGTCGTACGGGTGGGCTGGGAACTGCGGCCGGATCGCGTCGTCTCCGAAGAAGGACTCCGTCTTCACACCGGTGAATGCCTGCTCGTCGCCCGAGTACACGCTCGGGATGCCCGGCAGCAGCGCGAGCAACGCCACGGCGTGCTCCAGGTGGCGTTGGTCCTCGAACTGGCTGGCGATACGTGTCGTGTCGTGGTTGCCGATGAACGTGAACGGGACGAAGTGCTCGACCATCGCCTTGTGACGACCGAGCGCGTGCGCGAGCTCCCAGAAGTTCTTCGTGGCGATCGAGCTCCAGATGGCCTTCCACAGCTCGTACTGGGTCACGGTGTGCATCCCGGAGCGCTTCACGAAGTCCGCGTAGTCGCCGTGGATGACCTCGCCGAACATCCAGGTCCCGGGGTGAATGAACGTGATGGCGTCGGTGATCGGGCGCCACGCATCAGGTCCGGGCGCGTAGGCGGCGTCGAAGCGCCAGGCGTCCGCTCCCATGTCGGTCCAGTGGGACACGACGGAGATGATGTGCCGGATGACAGCGGGCTGGGCGAGGTTGAGCTCCACGAGCGCCTCGTGCCCCTCGAAGCAACGGGGGGAGCCGTCGACCCACATGATCCAGTGGCCCTCAGGCGAGTCGGGGCCCCCGGCGATCGCCCGCTGGACGATCTCGCTGTCGCGCGAGACATGGTTGAACACACCGTCGAGCGCGACGCGGATGCCCCGGCTGCGGCAGGCGGCGACGAGGTGCGAGAACGTGTCCGTCGTACCGAGTCGTGGATCGATCTGGAAGTGGTCGAGGGTGTCGTAGCCATGAGTGGCGGACCGGAAGATCGGTCCGAGCAGCAGACCGTTCGCTCCCAGAGTGACCACGTAGTCGAGCCACTGCTCCAGCTGTGCAAGGCGCGGTACGGGATCCGGCCCGGCATCGGAGAGGGAGCGCTCGGCACCGGTGAAGCCGAGAGGGTAGACGTGCCACCAGATCATGTCTGTCGACCAGGGTGAGGGCATCAGCATCTCCTTCGTCCTTCTCAGCCTCGCACGGACCAGGGTCCCGCTGCACCCCGATCTCGGTGATGGCGCTGGCGTTCACCGGGCGTCCTAGCACTCGGCTTGATCGAGTGCTAACGCAGGTATAGATTCTCCGTTAGCACTCAACCATTGAGTGTGCCAGCGTTCGGGGCGGCACCGCGACGACGTCCCGACACCCTGTACCCAGTGGCCGACCGGCCACCACCGAACAGTGAAAGGGGTCTTGACGTGGCAGCCACGATCAAGCCGCTCGAGGACCGCGTCCTCGTATTGCCGCTGGAGGCCGAGCAGACCACTGCTTCCGGCCTCGTTATCCCGGACACCGCCAAGGAGAAGCCGCAAGAGGGCAAGGTCATCGCGGCCGGCCCCGGTCGCACTGACGACAACGGCAAGCGGATCCCCATGGATCTCGCCGAGGGCGACATCGTCATCTTCTCCAAGTACGGCGGCACTGAGGTCAAGTACGACGGCAACGAGTATCTACTCCTCAATGCCCGCGACATCCTCGCGGTCGTCACCAAGTAAGGAACACACATGCCGAAGATCCTTCAGTTCGACGAGCAGGCACGGCGCTCGCTGGAGCGTGGTGTCGACATCCTCGCGAACACCGTGAAGGTGACGCTGGGCCCCAAGGGACGCTATGTCGTCCTGGACAAGAAGTGGGGCGCTCCGACCATCACCAACGACGGTGTCACCGTCGCCAAGGAGGTCGAGCTCAGCGATCCGTACGAGAACCTGGGAGCGCAGCTCGCCAAGGAAGTCGCCACCAAGACGAACGACGTCGCCGGTGACGGTACGACGACCGCCACGGTGCTGGCGCAGGCCCTCGTTCATGAGGGACTCCGCGCAGTGGCGTCCGGCGGCAACCCGGTCGGTCTGAAGAGGGGCATCGAGAAGGCCGTCGTGGCCCTCTCCGACGAGCTTCGGCTCCAGGCTCGCGCCATCGACTCGACCGCCGACATGGCATCGGTCGCCACGATCTCCGCTCGTGACGAGCAGATCGGTGCGCTCATCGCCGAGGCGTTCGACAAGGTCGGCAAGGACGGTGTCATCACCGTCGACGAGTCGAACACGTTCGGCACCGAGCTCGAGTTCACCGAGGGCATGCAGTTCGACAAGGGCTACCTGTCGCCGTACTTCATCACCGACGGTGACCGCATGGAGACGGTGCTCGACGACCCGTACATCCTCATCAACTCGGGCAAGATCAGCTCGATGAACGACCTGCTCCCGATCCTGGAGAAGGTCATCGCCGCGAACGGAACCCTGCTCATCGTGGCCGAGGACGTCG
The DNA here is from genome assembly GCA_038317635.1 of Propionibacteriales bacterium. Classification (GTDB taxonomy): domain Bacteria; phylum Actinomycetota; class Actinomycetes; order Propionibacteriales; family Propionibacteriaceae; genus Fen-668. The sequence continues at coordinate 28,584 of JBBQBP010000027.1, read as the reverse complement.
ACGGCGAGGCCATGTCGACGCTCGTCGTCAACAAGATCCGGGGCACGTTCACGTCCTGCGCGGTGAAGGCTCCGGCCTTCGGTGACCGTCGCAAGGCGATGCTCGAGGACATCGCGACCCTCACCGGTGCCACCGTCGTGGCTCCGGAGGTCGGCCTCAAGCTCGACCAGGTGGGTCTCGAGGTGCTCGGCCGCGCTCGTCGCGTCGTCGTCACCAAGGACGACACGACGATCGTCGACGGTGGTGGCGACAGTGCTGCCGTCCAAGGTCGGGTAGCTCAGCTCCGTGCCGAGCTCGAGCGGACGGACTCCGACTGGGATCGCGAGAAGCTGCAGGAGCGGGTCGCCAAGCTCGCCGGCGGCGTGTGCGTGATCAAGGTCGGGGCGGCCACCGAGGTCGAGCTCAAGGAGAAGAAGCACCGGATCGAGGACGCTGTCTCCGCGACGCGCGCCGCGATCGAAGAGGGCATCGTGGCCGGCGGCGGTTCTGCGCTCGTTCACGCGGCTCGGGTGCTCGAGGGTGGTCTCGGACTGGTCGGCGACGAGAAGACGGGCGTGTCCATCGTGGCCAAGGCCGTCGTCGAGCCGCTGCGCTGGATCGCCGAGAACGGTGGCGTGCCTGGGTACGTCATCGTCAGCAAGGTCTCCGAGATGAAGCCCGGCGAGGGCTACAACGCGGCGACCGGCGAGTACGTCGACCTCATCGCCGCAGGCGTCATCGACCCCGTCAAGGTGACGCGGTCAGCGCTCGCCAACGCTGCCTCCATCGCTGCCCTGCTGCTCACGACCGAAACGCTGATCGTCGAGAAGCCCGCTGACGACGAGAACGCTTCGCACTCCCACTGAGCAAGCGAACACGTAGTACAGCAACACCAAGCAGTACGACGAAGGCCCGCTCTGGATCCGCTCAGGGCGGGCCTTTCGCGTGCCCCCGGTGACCCCTCTGCCGAGCGTCATCTGCCGTCCTTGGTCTCCCGGCTACCCGGCCCGTGCTGAGCCAGGTCGTCGACGAGGGTGGCAGCGTGGCCGAGACGCCGGACCGGGGTCCGGCTCGGGTCGAATGCGACCGGAGGGATGAACTCGGGCAGACCTCTCCCATCGATGCGGACCTCCCACCTGTCCGGGACTGCCACCCTTCCGTCGGGGCCGGTGATGGGCGGCTCCGGTTCGCACAGCGCATGGTGCACCCGGCAGAGCGCGACGGTGTTGCCACGATCCGTCGGGCCATCGAGCTGCCACGGCACCACATGGTGAACATCGCAGTGACGCATCGGTGGCGTACATCCCGGAAACGCACACCCGCCGTCGCGCAGTCCGAGAACGCGTCGGAGCGCGGCAGGAGCCAGTCGATGCGCACGACCTACGTCGAGAACCTGTGATGCAGTCCCGAGCACTGCCGGGATCAGGTCGGCGCTGCACGCCAGCAGTCGCAGCTCTTCGGCCGACAGTCGCGTACCGTCCATGAGCACTCCGCTGGCAGCAGCACGGTCGAGCAGGTCGGAGTAGGGGATCAGGACCTGGATCTGCGCGGCCCCGGCAGGGATCGACGCGCTCGTCGTCGCTCCAGCATCCACTGATTCGGCGGCATCGAGGATCTCCACGAAGGCATCCGCAGCCCGCTGCTGCGGGGTCTGCTGGAGAGCCAGCAGGTTCCGTGAGTCCTTCGCCGACCGGTACGCACGATCGGAGAGCGTCTGCACGAGGTTCTGCAACCGACGGCCCGCAACGACGAGCAGACTGCCCCCGAACTCCAGCGACCCATCTGTCTCCGGCCCGAACCAGAGGCGGCGCCGACTGCGCGCGCGTTGATCTCGGGCTGCGAGCTTCTCCGCTCGAGCCTCGGGAGAGTCCGTGAGCTCCGGAGCAACATCACGGAGGATCTTGTCCGTCATCGAGCGCAGCTTCTCCGACGGCGTGTGGCGAGCCTCTTTGAGAATCAGCTGCTCGGCCTGTGCCTGCACGCTACGGTCCAAGCCGGTGGGTAGGGCATCCAGCGCTTCGCCGATCGCCTTCGCCTGGTTGACGCTGATCTCCCCGCGCGCAGCCGCATCCCGTACGGACGGCCGCCGTTCCAGGCTTCGAGCCGCCCACACCGCACCGGACGCCTCGCGGGGAGTCTCCTGGCCCGTGCGCGCCATCCAGTCCTCGAGCCTGGTGTGCCGCGCGCGCATCGCCGACCCGGCCTCATCCGCCTCGGCGACCAACATCGACGTCATGGCCGTCACCCGTCGGCCGAGGTCGCGGATCTCGTCGATCCACGCCAGCCGCTCATCGTCCGACGCCATCGTCCTGTCTGCCCCTCGGATCTCCTCGAGAGCCGCGCGGATCTGCTGGAAGGCGAGCTGCGCAGTCGACCGCACGACCGGGGTTGCTGTCATCGAAAGTGCTGCCAGGGCGTCCATATATCCACCATAAACGAACATACTGACACTTCCCGCGACCGATGCTCCGTCCACCTCCGACGAATGCGAACCGCACCTCGCCGAACCTCCTGATATGAATGACGGGCACCGAGAACCAGCCTCCCGGTAGCGTCCGCGAACGAAGAGGATGACCGACACCATGACCCGCAAGGCGATCTTCCTCGACGTGGACGGCACACTGATCGACGACTACGGCCAGGTGCCGGACAGTGCGGTACGGGCCGTGCGGGAGGCGCGGCGAAACGGCCACCTGGTCTTCTTGTGCACGGGGCGGTCGATGGTGGAGCTGCCCCCCGGAGTACTCGACGTCGGGTTCGACGGCTTCGTCGTGGCATCGGGCGCCTACGTACAGGTCGGGTCCGACGTGCTTCTCCACGAGCGCCTGACCCCGCAGGCCCTACGGCACGTGGCCGACTACTTCGACGCGCATGGTGGTGGCTACTACTTCCAGGCGAATGACGGCGTCTACGCCAGCCCTCAGGCGCGGGACCTGCTCGGCCGTATCGTGGCGGCCCACGTCGCCGCCGACCCGGCGTTCGCCGAGGTCGAGCACGGCCTCTCGACGTACGTCGACTCGATCATCGTCGACAGCGACCCGTACGCGATGCCCATCACCAAGGTGATCTACTTCGACGCGAGCCCGACACTCGACGAGATCCGCGCCGAGTTCACCGACTTCGAGGTACTCCCGTCATCGATCACCGTGTTCGGCGCCAGCGCCGGGGAGATGACGATCCCCGGCGTGCACAAGGCCTCCGGCATCGACGTCCTGCTCGACCACCTGGACATCGACCTGGTGGAGACGATCGCGATCGGCGACAGCTACAACGATCTCGAGATGCTCGAGCACGTTGCGGTCGGCATCGCCATGGGCGACGCGCCGCAGGCCGTCAAGGACGTCGCGGACGACGTCACCACCTCGACGACGGAGGACGGCGTCCGCCTCGCATTCCTCCGGCAGGGTCTCATCGCTTCCTGAGTCGGTCGGCCTACGGGATCCCGCTTTGCCCGTACGTGTCACAGTTAGCCCATGCGAGTGGCGATCACGGGTAGCACAGGTCTCATCGGGTCAGCCTTGGTACAGGCATTGCGGTGGGGTGGCGACGACGTCGTACGCCTCGTGCGTCACGAAGCGCGGGGCACCGACGAGCGGCAGATCTTCTTCGACGAGCGCAGGATCGCCGATCCCGGACTGTCGGACGTCGACGCGGTCGTGAACCTTGCCGGCTCTGCGATCGCGGGGGGCCGCTGGACGGAGTCGTACAAGCGCGAGATCCTCGAGTCCCGCATCGCCTCCACGGAGACCATCGTCGCGGCGCTGTCGGCCGACGGCCGCTGCCAGCGCTTCGTCAGCGGCTCGGCGATCGGCTACTACGGACCGACCGGTGACCACGCGGTCGACGAGTCCGCCCCGGCGGGGGACGACTTCCTGGCGCGCGTGGTCGTCGCCTGGGAGAAGGCGCCATCCGCCGCGCCCGTACCGACCGCCCTCATCCGGACCGGCCACGTCATGACGTCTCATGGCGGCTACATCGGCCCGCAGCTGCTGCCGTTCAAGCTCGGACTCGGCGGCCAGGTCCGTGACGGTCGGCACTGGGTCAGCTGGATCTCGCTCGACGACGAGATCGCCGCGATCCGCTGGCTCCTCGCGAACGAGATCACGGGCCCGTTCAACCTGACCGCTCCGCACCCCGTGACGAACGCCCGCTGGACGAAGGCCATGGGCGCTGCCCTGCGCCGTCCGACAGTGATCCCGTTCCCCGTGCCGGTTGCCGCGGCGCTCTTCGGCAGAGACTTCGTCGAGAGCGCCATGGTGAGTAGCCAGTGGGTCCTCCCGAACAGGCTGGAGGACTCCGGGTTCGAGTTCCGGGACACCGAGATCGAGCCCGCCCTGGAGCGCCTGCTGCGGGAGTAGCGACCACGACCGGGCGGTCTGCTACGCAGGGCTACTGAGGGCGGTCGCTGCCCACATCGGGTCCGTTCCCAGGCGTACAGTCCCCCCATGGAGGCGGGCCGGGAGCGGCGTGCGGTCGTCGGGGCCGTCGCGGGGTTCGTCGGTACAGTTCTCGTCGCGGTCGCCGCCCGCGCCCTCTCGTACACAGGCTTCGGCGCCACCACCGCTGACTCGACGTTCGCCGTGCGCTGGCTGGGCCGCGTCCTGGGAGGTCTGGGTCTCGCCCTGATGACCATCGGGTGGTGGTGGGTACGGGAGGTCGCCGCGCGTGGTCGCTGGCTCCTGCTGGCGCTCTGGTCACTGCCGCTGTTGTTCGCACCACCGGTGGGGTCCCGTGATGCCTACGCCTATGCGGAGCAGGGGTGGCTCGTCGCGCACGGGTACAACCCGTACACGACCCCGATGGGCAGCCTCGGCAGCCCGTTCTCGAGCCTCGTCGACATCTGGTGGCGTGGGCAGACCACCGTGTACCCACCGCTCGCCCTCGACGTGCAGAGCTGGGTCGTACGGCTGACGGGGGAGAACGCCGTGATCTCCGTCGCCGCGCAGCGCGTACCGGCAGTTCTCGGGTTGGTCCTGGTGGGCCTGTGCCTCCCGCGGCTGGTGCGCCATGCCGGGGGCGACCCGGACCTGGCCGGCTGGCTGATCCTGCTCAACCCTCTTGTCGTCGTCCACGTGGTGGGTGGGGCCCACAACGACGCGCTCGCCGTGGGGCTCGCGACAGCGGCTGTATGGCTGGCGACCTCGCGGGGGAGTCGAGGCTGGCGGCGGGGGCCGGCGTCCTTGGCCTGGCGGCGGCCGTGAAGCAGCCACTGGCTCTCGGCGGGCTGGCGATCGCCGCGCTGAGCAACGCCGGTTCTCGGAGACCGTGGCCGCAGGTGCTCGTCCGCGCGGTGGTCGTGGGGGTCGTGGGATTCGTCGTGTTTGCGCTTGTCACGGTGTGGTCCGGGCTGGGGTGGGGTTGGCTCATCGGGAGCGGTTCACCGTACAAGGTGGTGACCGTCGCGCCCGCGTCGCTCATCGCGGACGTCTGCGCGCGGCTCCACATCGCAAGCTTCGCCGGCACGCTCGGCGTCCTCGGCCCTGTCTTCCTGGTGCTCGCGGTGCTCGTGATCCTCGCCGATGCCGTCCGGACGCTGGACACCTCACCCATCGCCTTCCTCGGCCGAGCGCTCATCATCTTCGCGTTGCTGTCTCCCGCCCTGCAGGTCTGGTACCTGCTCTGGGGCGGCGTCTTCCTCGTCTGCCCGCCACTGCCCCGACGGGCGTCGCGCCGCATGCTGGCCGTCGTCGTCACCGGTCTCGCAGTTCTGTGGGCCGTCGAGTGGGTCGGCATCGCCCCGCTGTGGGGAGCCCTGTTCGCGGGTGTGCTCGGCCTGGTCACCCTCTCCACTGCTCGACGACCGAACCCGGCCGGACAGTCGCCCGGCGGGCCGATGGGCGCCGATAGGATGGCCGCCTAGCGAAAGGTGGCCATGACCTCGGAGCTGACGCCCACGGGTGTGCCGGAGAAGTTCGCCCTGCTGGGCCTCACGTTCGACGACGTGTTGCTCCTGCCGAACGAGTCAGATGTCATCCCGTCACGCTGCGACACCACCAGCAAGGTGTCGAAACGGGTGTCGGTACGGATCCCGCTGCTGAGCGCCGCCATGGACACGGTCACCGAGGCCGGGATGGCGATCGCGATGGCCCGTGAGGGCGGCCTCGGGATCCTGCACCGCAACCTTCCGATCGCTGACCAGGCCGCCCAGGTCGACCGCGTGAAGCGCTCCGAGGCCGGCATGGTCGAGGAGCCGATCACGATCACCGCAGACCGGACGATCGGCGAGGTCGACGAGATGTGCGGCCACTACCGGATCTCCGGCGTACCGGTCGTCGACGACAACATGCACCTTCTCGGCATCGTCACCAACCGCGACATGCGCTTCGAGGACGACCCGCGGCGGCTCGTCCGCGACGTCATGACGCGGATGCCGCTGATCACCGGCCGCGCCGGGATCAGCAGCGAGGACGCGCTGAAGCTCATGGCCGCGAACAAGATCGAGAAGCTGCCGCTGGTCGACGCCGACGGCAAGCTCACGGGCCTGTTCACGCTGAAGGACTTCGTGAAGTCGGACAAGCACCCGTTCGCCACGAAGGACGATCTCGGAAGGCTCCGGGTGGGCGCGGCCGTCGGCTTCTTCGGCGACGGGTACGAGCGTGCCATGTCGCTGGTCGAGGAGGGCGTCGACCTGCTCATCGTCGACACCGCCCACGGCCACAGCCGCGCGGTGGTCGACATGATCACGAAGCTCAAGGCCGATCCCCGTACCGCCGCCGTCGATATCGTCGCCGGTAACGTCGCCACGTACGAGGGGGCGAAGGCCCTTGTCGCGGCCGGGGTCGACGGCGTCAAGGTCGGCGTGGGCCCGGGCTCGATCTGTACGACCCGGGTCGTCTCCGGCGTCGGCGTGCCCCAGGTGACCGCCATCTACGAGGCGGCTCGCGCGTGCAAGCCGGCCGGCGTACCGGTCATCGGCGACGGCGGCCTCCAGTACTCGGGTGACATCGCGAAGGCGCTCGTGGCGGGCGCGGACACCGTCATGGTCGGCTCCCTGCTGGCGGGCTGCGACGAGTCGCCAGGCGAGCTGGTCTTCATCAACGGCAAGCAGTTCAAGCAGTACCGCGGGATGGGCTCGCTGGGCGCCATGGCAGCCCGCGGCCGCACCGGCTCGTACTCCAAGGACCGGTACTTCCAGGCCGACGTCTCCAGCGACGACAAGCTCGTACCGGAAGGCGTCGAGGGCAAGGTCGCCTATCGCGGCCCGCTCGCCGCCGTCGCGTACCAGCTCGTCGGCGGCCTGCGGCAGTCGATGTTCTACACCGGTGCAGCAACGATCCCGGAGCTGCACGAGCGTGGCCGGTTCGTACGGATCACGCCCGCCGGTCTGCGCGAGTCCCACCCGCACGACATCCAAATGGCCGTCGAGGCCCCGAACTACGGAGGCTGACAGGCCATGTACGACATCGGGCGGAGCCGTCGCGCCGGCAAGGCATTCTCGTTCGACGAGATCGCTCTCGTCCCCTCACGCCGTACGCGCGGCATCGAGGAGGTCAACCTCGCCTGGCGCATCGACGCGATCCGGCTCGACTTCCCGATCGTCGCCGCGCCGATGGACTCGGTGATGTCGCCGGCGACTGCCATCACGATGGGCAAGCTCGGTGGTCTCGGTGTGCTCAACCTCGAGGGCCTGTGGACCCGGTACGACGATCCGGCGCCGATCTTCGACGAGCTGGCCGCCATCGCGAGCCAGGTGACGGCGACCAAGCGGATGCAGGAGCTGTACGCGGCGCCGATCCAGCCGGACCTGATCGAGGCTCGGATGGCTGAGATCCGGGCCGCGGGGGTACCCGTTGCGGGGTCGCTGTCACCGCAGAACACCCGAGAGTTCGCCGACGTCGTGGTGAAGGCCGCTCCGGACTTCTTCGTGATCCGCGGTACGACAGTGTCCGCCGAGCACGTGTCGAAGGACTCCGAAGCACTCGACCTCAAGACGTTCATCCGTACGCTCGACGTACCGGTCATCGTCGGTGGCTGCGCCACCTACCAGACCGCGCTCCACCTCATGCGTACGGGCGCAGCCGGTGTGCTCGTCGGCTTCGGCGGCGGCGCGCGCCACGCGAACCGGGACGTCCTCGGCATCGAGGTGCCGATGGCCTCAGCGGTCGCCGACGTGTCCGAGGCTCGCCGCGACTACCTCGACGAGTCCGGCGGCCGCTACGTACACGTCATCGCCGACGGTGCCGTCGGTCGCTCGGGTGACATCGCCAAGGCCATCGCCTGCGGGGCCGACGCGGTGATGGTGGCGGCTCCGCTGGCACGGGCCACAGAGGCACCGGGCAAGGGCTACCACTGGGGCGCCGAGGCGTGGCACTCCACCCTGCCCCGCGGCGAGCGCGTGAAGTTCGAGACGATCGGCTCGCTCAACGAGATCATGCACGGTCCGTCTGTGACACCCGACGGGTCGATGAACCTCGTCGGCGCGCTGCGCCGGGCGATGGCATCGACGGGCTACACCGACGTCAAGGAGTTCCAGCGGATCGAGCTGGTGATCATCTGATGAGCGAGCTGCCTTCCGAGCTGGTCGCCGCCCGAGCGTCGATCGACAACCTCGACGCCGCGCTGGTCCATCTGCTCGCCGAGCGGTTCCGGATCACCCGCGCCGTGGGCGAGCTCAAGGCCGCCAAGGGGTTGCCGCCTGCGGACCCTGGCCGCGAGGAGCAGCAGATCAAGCGCTTGCGTGAGCTGGCCTTCGAGTCCGGACTCGACCCCGAGTTCGCCGAGAAGTTCCTCCAGTTCATCGTCACCGAGGTCGTACGCCACCATGAGCGGATCGCAGAAGAATCGCGTGGCTGAAGAAAAGACTGCCCGTAGCTGCAACCGAACTGGGTCCGCGCGCGTTATAGAGGTATGCGACTCACCCCCGCCGAAGACCTCCGCACGCCGTCTCCTGCCGCCACCGGCCTCGTCGTCTGGCGCCTCAACATCGCTGCCGTCGCCCTGGTGGGCTTCTGCCTGGCGATGCTGAAGGGCACCCGTCACTGGCACTGGCTGGGGCTCTACGAATGGTCGCAGCTGACCACGTTGTTCGCCTGCCTGGTGGCGCTGGTCGGCGTCGCCTCGCCGGCACAGCGGTCCCAGGAGCCGGTGCTGGACATCCTTCGCGGCACCGCCTGCGCGTACGCGACGGTGACGATGGTCGGCTATCGCATCCTCATCGGAGGTGACTACAGCCTCCCGTCGTCGCTGCTCGAGCACCTCGTCGTACCGCTCCTGGTGCTCATCGACTGGCTGTTCGTCTGCAGGGGACAGACACGGCTGCGATGGTGGTGGCCCGTGGCCTGGATCGCCGGTCCGCTCGCCTACCTCGGCCTGTACGTGCACGGCGCTCAGCGGTACGGGATCTCGCCGTCCCCCCTCTTCACGCTCGGCAGCGCGACCTTCTGGCCCAACGTGGTGCTGCTGTTCGCCTCATTCGTCCCGATCTTCTTCGCCGTCTGGGGCGCGCCGAGGGTCGTGCATGTCGCACGAGGAAGCGAGGCTGCGGCTCCGCAGGCTCAGACCGATCGCGTGTGAGCCTCGGCGAGCGCAGCCACGGTCTCTGCGACGTCGGTCTCGTCGGTCGCCCAGTTCGCGACGGAGAACCGGATGGCGGCCCTGCCGCGGAACGTCGTACCGCTCGGAAACGCGACGCCGCTGTCCTGGATCCGGGAGAGGGTGGCGCGCGTGTGCGCGTCGTCGTCCTGTCCGGCCGGGTCCTGGAGGCGTACGAGCACCTGGTTGAGCTCGACCTCGTTGCACACCTCCGCGCCGGGGATCTCCCGCACGCCGTCGGCGAGAAGGCGCGCCATGTCGCAGTCCCGCTCCACGATCTCGGCGACGCCCGATCGCCCGAGCGCCCGCAGCGTGGCGTAGACAGCGGTCGCTCGCGCACGCCGACTCATCTCGGGGTTCCAGTCGATGGGATCCCGAGCGGCGCCGGGCTGCGGCAAGTACGACGCCTGGAGAGTCATCGCCCGGTGGTGGGCCTCGCGGTCGCGGACGATCGCGATGCCGCAGTCGTATGGACTGTTGAGCCACTTGTGCGCGTCGGTGCACCAGGAGTCGGCACGCTCGGCACCCGCGAACTTCGGACGGAGAACGTCTGACGCGCGCCCGAACAGGCCGATCGCGCCGTCGACGTGGAGCCACGTTGGCACGTGGCCCCGCCGAGTGTCCACGACGTCAGCGATGGCAGCGAGCGGGTCGATCCCACCGGTGGCGATCTCTCCGGCCTGCCCGCAGACGATCGCGGGTCCCGTCACGCGCGCCAGGGCTTCGGCGAGTGCGTCGGGTCGCATGCGGGCGTTGTCGTCGGCGGCGACCTCGACCGTGCGTGCCTCTCCGAGGCCAAGGATCCGCACCGCCTTGCCGATCGTGTGGTGCACGAACTCACCCGCGAGCACCGTGACGGGCGGTGCCCCCACCAGCCCGTCCGCCTCGACGTCCCACCCCACGTCGGCCAGCACCCGGTCCCGTGCCGCGGCGAGGCAGACCAGGTTCGCCACCTGGGCGCCGGTCACGAAGGCCACCGATGAGGTCCGGGGGAGATCGAGCAGCTGTAACAGCCATTCGGCCGTGACGGCCTCGAGGGCCGACACTGCGGGCGTCGGTTCGGCCATGGCGGTGTTCTGGTCCCAGGCGGCCACCAGCCAGTCCGCGGCCACGCCTGCCGGTGTGGTGCCGCCGATGACCCAGCCGAAGAAGCGGCCGTGGTTCATCGCCATCAGCCCAGGCCTCATCGTGGCTGCGAGCTCGGAGATGACCTGCTCCGGAGGCAGTCCCTCCTCGGGCATGGGCGCAGCGAGCGCCTCGTACATCGCGTCATAGCCGACGTCTGGCCCCACCGATCGCTCGGCGAGGTGCTCCAGCCAGTCCAGAGCGGCGTCGTGCGCCGCTGTCAGCGCCGGTCGCCACTCAGGAACGCGCATGCAGGCACTCTAGGGGCGCCGTCAACGCACGCTCTCGGCTGAGCCTCGGGCTCGTGAAGAGCGGCTGACTCCAGAGTCGGGGGGCGCGCCAGCGAGAACGCTCAGCCAGCGACAGCTGCGAGCACGGATGCCTGGGCGTCGCCGGGGCTGGTCGGAAGCATGGGGATGCCCATCGTCTCCAGCATCCGCCGCATGCCTTCACCGACGTGGTCGACGACGATGGCCTGAACGCCCTGGTCCTTCAGGAAGGACACCACGCGCGCGTGGTGAGAGCCCGAGGTCCCGGAGTCGTGGAGCTCGTCCCAGGCCACTTCGTGCACCTGCCAGCTCGCGATGGCCCCATCGGTCACCTCGGCCACGGCGATCCAGTGCGCGCGACCCCAGGAATGGGCGGACTGTCCGTCGGCGTCGACGGGTGTGGCTACGAACATGTCAGCTATCGTCGCATGGCCGCTGACCCGCTCACACCTACACTGCCGGACGTGGGATGGAGACCGTTCGCGCGCTGGAGCTGGGACCTGAGATCGTGCGGTCGTCAGGGCCATGCCACGTACAGGCCGGACGAGCCCGAGCTCGCTGACCGCCTGTCGATGACGACGCCCTGGGGTACCGCCTGGCGCTGTCTGCGCTGCGGCGACTACGTCACGGGAGAGCCCAACGGTGCCGGCCCGGCCGACGCCGCGCCCATCGTCCTGCGCGGCGCCGCCCTCCGGGACGCGTTCGTCCTGCGCCTGCTCGCCGTCGACAAGGGGGTGCGCGGTCTGGGCCTCCTCCTTGTCGCCCTGGCGATCTGGCGGTTCAACGGTCAGCGCGCATGGCTCCAGGAGACGCTCCAGACGTACCTCCCCTTGCTGGCACCGGTCGCCGATCGGCTCGGCATCCGCCTTCAGGACGCAAGCCTCGTCCACTGGATCGAGCAGGCGCTGGCCGCCCGAGCGAGCACGATCATCGGCGTCGCGGCCGCGGTGGCCCTGTACGGGACGCTCGAGCTCCTCGAAGCCATCGGCCTGTGGCTGATGAAGCGCTGGGGCGAGTACGTCGCCGTGGTGGCGACGTCACTGTTCCTGCCGCTCGAGATCTACGAGATCGTGGAGAAGCTCACGGTCCTCCGAGTGGCCGCCCTCGCGATCAACATCTTCCTCGTGGCCTACCTGGTGTGGACCAAGCGGCTCTTCGGCGCCCGGGGCGGGGCAGCGGCCCACCACGCGGCCCTGCACTCGGTCTCGCTCCTCGAGGTCGAGCGGGCCGCAGCGTCCGCAGAGGTCAGATCAGCGCACCGTCGGCCGTGACCCTGAACTCGTACGTCCCGAGGTTCGCATCGAGAACAGCCTCGTGGTCGCCCTTCCGCCACGTGATCCGCAGCTCGTCCGCCGGCGTGTCCGCGACCTCGCAGGAGGCGTCGAAGCCGAACGCACCGAAGGAGCTGCGGAACTTCAGCAGCTCGAGCTGCCTCCGTACGACCGGCTGATCGAGCCCCGCACGGACATCCTCGCGGCTGAGGTTCGTCCGGTTGATCTCCTTGTGGCCGCCGGCCCCTGCCCGCTCGACCGCCTCGTGGTCGTTGCGGCCGCAGAACAGGTCGAGGTACCAGACCTGTGGCTTGCCGGGCGTGAACAGCTGGATCGCCCGCGCCAGCAGCATCGCCGCGTCGGACTCGCCGAGCGCCGAGTAGTACGTCGCGTTGACCTGGTAGTAGATGTTCTTGGCGCCGTGCAGGTCCTTGACGTAGCCGCCGCGCCCCTTGACGGTCTCGATGACCGCCTCGATGCGTTCGTCGTCGAGCAGCCCCTTGAGGTCCAGCAACGGAATGCCGTCGTGGCAGCCGAGCATGTTGACGGTGCGGATCTGCTTGGCCACGAGCTCCTTGATCCAGCCCGTCAGCACCGAGGAGTCGCCCCGCTCCAGGGCGTCGATGACGAGGCCGGGCAGGAAGAAGTCATAGGTCATGAAGCCCTTGCTCGCCAGGAGCTCGTGGATGCCCTCCTCATAACGGGCATGGATCTCGGGCAGCAGCTTGAGGCCGCGGTCGTCGGCCAGCTCCTTCACGCGCCCGAGCAGGTCCCACGTGCCGGGGTCGTTGAGGAAGTTCGTGGCGCCCGGCTCCTTCGGGGCGTACGCGAACGCGTCGAGCCGTACGATCTCGGCTCCGTAGCCGGCCAGAGTCGAGAGCGTGTCCGCGTAGAACTCCCACACTTCTCGTGAGCGGATGTTGAGGTCCATCTGGCCCAGGTAGGTACGCCGCGACTCGACGGCGTCGACGACGGCGTCCCGCACATCCTCGAAGCCGCTGAGGTCTGCGTCCGCCGGGCCTTTGCCCTCGTCGATCGCTGCGGCCACGCGCGTAGCCACGACCTCGGCCGAGGCGTACTGAAGGCCGGCAGTCTTCATGACCTCCAACGTGGTCGGGGCCGTGTAGCGGACCTCCTGGTAGAACGTGTTCCAGTACGGACGTTCCGTGCCGTCGGGCAGGCGCACCATGAGGATCGGCAGTCCGGGCTTGCGGAAGTACATGTCCTTGATGAGCGCGGGGTCCGGCTGGACGAAGCCGCCCTCGGCGAGCTCGCCATGGCCCGCCCAGAACGCGTTCCAGTCGATGAAGAAGTCCTTGTACGCCGAGCGGTCGCCCTTCGCGAGCAGGTCCTGGAACTGCGGCGACAGGACGGAGGCGTGGTTGAGGATGAAGTCGAGCTTCAGCGAGATCCCGGCCTCGCGCAGAGAGTCGAGATCCGCCTGCGTCGCGTACAGCCGGTTGAGGCCGTAGTCGATCACCGAGAAGCCGCGGTCGAGATCGGTGTTGAACACGCTGGGCAGCAGGTACACGGCCGCGAACGCGCCGGTCACGGACGGATCGGTGACGAGGTCGACGACGTCTGCGACCGTCCCGCCGACGCTGTCCGGGTACACGTTGAGCATCGCTCCGCCTCCGGGAAGGTCGCGGCCCATGCTCGCGAGGTAGGCGTCGTAGTCGACGAGGGCTCCCGACTTCGCCACGATGATCTTCGCCTTGTGGGCCTGCGCGGCAAGCTTCGCCTGCTCGAGCGCGAGCACCATCGTCGTGAACGGTGAGTCCGTCGAGCCGTCTCGAGCGCGGGCGCGCCGGTGCGCGAGGGTCTCCTCAGGCGTCGAGTTGAGCAGGATCGGTATGTCGACGCCGACGAGGTGGTCGGAATTCCCGTGGGTCCACTCGACGACGAGGACGTTGACCTCCGACACGTCCACGGACTCGTACCAGAGCTCGCCCAGCTCGCGGCCCATCCGCTTGAGCTGGAGCGACGTCGCGCCGTCGTGGAAGCGGGCGAGGATGCCCGAGACCTCGGCGAAGTCGATCTCGTTCGGTGTGCCGAGATAGGCGTCGAGCGCCGCGCGCCCTACCCGCTGGTACGTGGCCAGCCAGGGGTGGTCGGGTACGGCAGCCGGGTCGGCGTCCTGGTCGGCCGCCTGCAGCGCCGCGAGCGCCGTGCGGACGTCCTCGTCGTACGCCCCGGCATCGACGAGGCCGCGGACACCGGCGGTACGGAACGTGCGGAGGCGCTCGGCGTCGTTGTCGCGCGGGATCCGGCGCGGATAGTTGTCGCCGCTCATCACGTAGGCGCCGATGCCTCCTGCGCGCAGGTAGTGGGCGAGCAGCGACCCGATCTCGCTCTTGCCGACACCAGACCCGCCATGGACGGCGATGACGGCCCGCTGATGGGGGCTTGCGTCGAGGATCGGTCGGAGGATCTCCCACAGGCGGGGGAAGACCGCCGTCGCTTTGGCGACGTGGCTTTCGCCGATCTGCACCTTGTCACCAGGCATGTCACCGGTGGGGATGGCGGCGAGGTCGTCGATCTCAAGGACCGTGACAATCGCGGGCAGCGAACGTAAAGGCTGGGCGTTCATACGCACTCCTTCATACGGGCAGCAAAACACTAGCGCCATTTGATGGTTCAAATCTTGGGATTTGCCCAGTCATTTTGCTGGACGAGCCGAGGCTTTCAGGCCCACCGGATCGGCGCGGCACCCTGCTCCGCGAGCAGTGCGTTGGCCCTCGAGTACGGGCGTGATCCGAAGAACCCGTTGTTTGCCGACAGGGGTGAAGGGTGGGCGCTCTCGACGACCGGCACGTCGCCGAGCATCGGCTTCAGGTTTCGCGCATCGCGGCCCCAGAGCACCGCAACGAGAGGACCGCCCCGGGCCGCGAGCACCCTGATCGCCCGCTCGGTGATGGCCTCCCAGCCCTTGCCGCGGTGCGAACCAGATGCGCCCGGCTGGACCGTCAGCACTCTGTTGAGCAGCAGCACACCCTGGTCGAACCACGGGCTCAGGTCCCCGGTCGGTGGCGGGGCGATGCCGAGGTCGTCGGACAGCTCCTTGTACATGTTCCGCAACGAGGCGGGTAGGGGCGTCACCCCTGGTGCGACGGAGAACGAGAGCCCGACGGGATGTCCCGGGGTGGGGTACGGGTCCTGCCCGACGACGAGCACCCGTACCTGCGCCAGCGGCAAGGTGAACGCTCTCAGGACGTTCTGACCGGCCGGCAGGTACGGCCGTCCCGCCGCCAGCTCGCTGCGCAGCCAGTCGCCCATCGCGTGGATCTGCGGTTCGACGTCCGCCAGCGCGGCGGCCCAGTCGGGGGCGATGAGCTCATGGAGCGGCTTCGGCATGGACCTCTCCTATGCCCGCTCGCCACCTCGGCGCAAGTCGGCTAGGCCGCGAACCCCGCGTGGACGTGGTCGTGGTGGGTCCGGTCGGAGAAGTACGCCTTGCCCGAGAGCAGGTACGGGCCGCCGACGTTGTACGAGCCGGCTGCTGCGGCCGCCTGCATGTAGCCGGTGACCAGCGAGCGGGGCGTCGAGGCTGCGACGACGGGTACGCCATTGATCCGCCACGTGTCGAACGCACGCCCCCGTGGATGGTCGCTGAGACGCGTCGTGCCGAACACATAGGTCGGGTGTCCGGACCGGATCACGCTGACGCCGAGCGTGTACGTCCGCGCCAGCGTCAGCATCGCGCGCAGCACGCTGTCGTGAACCTGCCCCGACGCGATGTCGGCGCGCGACGCCGGTGGCAGGTCGATGCGCGACGAGCCCAGCACCTGCGTGGCGAGCGAGTCCACGGCTGTGGCGGCACCGGGGTTGCTCGGGTTGATGGCGGTCACGCGCCACACGGGAGAGGCCTCGGACAGTCGCACGTCGAACGTCCAGCCGCGCTCGGTCTGGGTTCCGTCAGCGTCGATCACCCACTGCCGCGTGGGGATGAGCACGCTCGCGGACGAGGACAGCAAACCGCCGTACTGGGCGTCGATCACCTGCAGCGCCGCCGCGGTCCCGCCGGTCACGAGCCCCGGTGCCTGTGCCGCGAGACCGGGATCGATGCCCAGCGTCGACAGGCGCGCTCCCGCGGCGGTCGCCCCGGCATGGGCCGCGTCCCAGTTGCCCAGGGCCTCGATCATCCTGGTGGCGACGAGCTTGACGGCCCCTTCGATCTCGTTGCCATCGGCGCTCCAGGCGGTCGTTGCGGGAAGCTTCGGCGGCGCTGGCGTCAAGGTCGACGGCGCGGCAGAGGTCGCCGAGGCCGACGCGCCGCTCGCGGAGGGTGACGTGGACGCCGTCGTCGCGGCGGGAGTCGTGGCCGTGCGGGACGCGCGAGGCGCCGTGCATCCGGCGACGAGCAGTGCGCCGGCGCCGAGCATCAGACCGCGTCTGTCCCATGTCATGGACCCAGTGTCCGCTCCGCGACAAGGAGCAACCGGAGAGCCGGACCTAGGGCCGCTTCGGGACGCGGATAGGGTGAGTCTTTGTGTCCAGGCCCTACGGAGCGAGCCGCGAGGCGATCCTCAACGCCGCCGAGATGCTGATCCGTGAGCACGGGGTCGGAGCCATGTCGGTGGCGGACATCATCGCGGCCTCGGGGACGAGCGTCGGCGCGATCTACCACCACTTCGAGTCCAAGCAGGACATCGTGCTGGCGATCGCCGAGCGTGCTCTCGCGCGACCGATCGAGGCCGCGATCCAGGAGACCGGACCGGTCACACCCGCCGAACTGTTCCGCCTGGCGGCGCGACGTGTGGCGGCGGAGGCCGAGACCGCGCCGCTGCTGCTCCAGATCTGGGCAGGTGCCGCTGCGGACGAGAGGCTGCGCACCCTGCTGCGTGACCGTGCGGGCGGACTCTTTGTCGGGGTCGCCGCCCACGTCGACGAGTGGTGCGACACCCACGGCTACGGCGAAGACAAAGTCGCGGTGGCGTCGCTGCTCGTCGGTCTGGTGATGGGGATGGTGATCCAGTCGAGCCTCTTCGACGACTTCGTCGCCGACGACTACGTGACGCTCGCCGTCGAGGGCTTGAGCCGCCTCGGTCAGGCCTGAGCGAGCGCGGGCTTGCGGGGCATCGTGATTGCTCCGCCCGCTGCGACGAGCAGGAAGCCGGCGCCGATGCCGACGGCCGCGACCGTCGCGCCGGCGTCCAACAAGGCGCCCGCCGCGAGCGGACCGGCGATCTGGCCGACGTCGCCGGCCATCTGGTACCCGGCGAGTGACGGTCCGCCCCGGCGTCCGATCGCGTCGCCGACGCTGGCCTGCGCCGAGGTCGACGCGAGAGATGCGCCCACCCCGTACAGACAGAGCACGACGACGAGGACCGTGTACGAGCGGGGAGCGATGAACGCCAGTCCCAGCAGGCCCGTCACGACCGACCCGGCGACGAGCGCGATCCGGCGTCCGACGCGGTCGCTGACCCAGCCCGATCCGTACAGGGTCAGGGCTTGAGCGGCCGCGGCGGCGCCGAACGCCCACGCCGACCAGGACGCCGGTTTGGCCAGCGTCTCGACGACGAGGAGTGGCACCACCAGAGATCGCACGCCGTTGGACTGCCACCCTTGCGCGAAGGCGGACAGGACGGCCGCCACGTACCGTCGGTCACGCACGGCGGTACGGAGGGGAACCTCGGCGTCCTCGGTGGAGACCGTGGCGGTCGTCTCGCCGCGCACCGGCAGCATCGTCCAGGCGACGATGCCCGCGAGGCCCAGTCCGATCGCGTACACGATGAACGGCGCCCGCAAGGACGTGCCCGTGAGGATCCCGCCGAGCACCGGCCCCGTCATGCCACCCAGGACGAATCCTCCGTTGAACAGGCCGGACGCGCGCCCGAGCCGTTCGGACGGGGTCACGGAGAACAGGAGGGTCGTCGCGCCGATGGTGAACATCGCCGACCCGACGCCGCCTGCGGCTCGGGCGATGAGGAACTGCCAGTACGAGGTGGCGGCGGCGCACATCGCGCTGGAGACGGCCACGATCAGCACGCCCGCCACAATCACTCGGCGTTCCGCAAGCCGTCGAGCCAGCTTGGCCGCCATCGGCAGCGACGCCACGCGCACCAGCGCAAAGCTCGACGCCACGGCACCGGCCGCGAGCGTGTTGACGCCGAAAGTACGGGCGAACAGGGGCAGGACGGGGGAGACGATGCCGAAGCCCAGCGCCACGAGGAACGCGATGATCGCGAGAACCGGTACCGGGCGGGGCATGCGCACCGGATCACCTTATCGAGATGAAGGATTAAGAAAAGAGAAAGGACCACTTGCTATATACGTAGGTCGGGGTACCGTTGATGGTATGAGTGACGACATCACCGGCATCCTCGAGGACCTCGCCGCCGGGCGCATCGACGCCGCCGAGGCCAGCCGACGTATCGACGAGGCGCGCAACGCCCCTGACCCCCAGCCCTTCGAGCAGCCGCCGCGGCCGACGCGGGCGGAGTCCTCGGCCGAATGGCACGACACAACCCCGCGCCCCTCGACCCCGGAGCACGAGGGGCCGCCGAAGAGGCGACGCTCGGCCGGCACGAACGGCGTCGACCGGATCGCCGTCAGGGCGGTCGGCCGCCGGGTGCACATCGTCGGCGACACCGGGGTGGCCACTGTGGCCGTCGACGGCCCCCACGTGCTGCGCCGCAACGGCTCGGTACTCGAGGTGAACTCTGACGGGGATGTCGGGCCCTCGCTCGACGGCTTCTCGCTGCTGAGGCCGCCGCGCAGCCTCGACGACCTGCGGTCTCTGGGGCTCGGCAAGGAGCTTCAGCTGCGGGTCAACCCCTCCATCGTCGTCGATGTGGAGGTCACCGCTGGAACCCTGACGACCGAGGGCCTTCCGTACCTCGGCAAGGTCCGGCTCACTGCCGGCTCCGCCGTCCTCAAGGACATCGCCGAGGCGTCCGACGTGCTCGCCCAGGCCGGACAGGTGACGATCGAGGGCACGATCACGTCCGGACGGTCGCGGGTGCGCTGCGAGTCGGGCAGTCTGACCGTCCAGCTGGGCCAGGGCTCGAGCGTCGTGGTCCACGGCGAGAGCCAGCTCGGCCGGATCGCCTGGACGGGCACCCACGAGGAGGGCCTCGACGAGGTCGTCATCGGCTCGGGCGCCGCGCGTCTCGACCTCAGCGTGGTCATGGGTTACGCGACCGTGAAGCTGCCGGACACGATCGCCGGTGACGAGGACCTGCGATGAGCGCACCACGCACGCCGTACCGCGCACCTGCTACCTGCCCGGTGTGCGGGGACAGGCTGGTGACGACCCGCCTGGGATGCACGGGATGTGGCTCGGAGATCGGCGGCCACTTCGCCCCCTGCGACTTCTGCGCGCTGTCCGACGCCGATCTCGACGTGCTGCGTGTCTTCCTGGTCTCACGCGGCAACATCCGTGAGCTGGAGAAGCACCTGGGGGTCTCGTACCCGACGGCACGGCTCCGTCTCACCACCGTGCTGGACCGTCTCGGCCTCAACGGCGCCGAGGAGCCCGAGCCCACGCAGACACTGACCCGGGAGCAGGTGCTCGCCGAGGTCGCCGCCGGCACGCTCGACCCAGGGGAGGCTCAGCGGCTTCTGGTGGATCTCTAGTCGTCCGCACCTGCGGGGCGTGGGCCAGTCGACGAGTTCGCTCACCCTGTGAGGAGGCCGGGTAACGCCTGTGGGGTCGTCACGGTCCCGGCGTGGCGGGTGCCTCGTCACGGAGCCCGGACTTAGCCTCGGGCGCGGCGGTCGCCACCTCGGCATCCACGTGGCCCCTCGGCGTCGCCCGGAAGGACGACGCCATGGCCGAGATCGGACACCCCCACGCCCACGGCCCCGTGGACGCGCAGTTCGCGAGACGCACGCCGGTGCTCGTCCGCATCGTCGTCGTGGTGCTGGTGGGCGTGATGGCGGCGGTTGCGGTCTGGGGGATGGTGAGGCTGTGGCCGCGCGGGGCGGTGCCCGTGACGGCACCCGCCGCCTACGCGGTCTCGGGCGCCAGCCTGCCGCAGGCCACCGTGGTGTCGATGACGGAGCCGTGCCCCGCCGTCGCTCCTGACACACCGTCGACGACCCAGGGCACCCCGAACTGTGGACAGCTCACCGTGCGGCTCAGCGACGGCAGCCTCCAGACCGTCCCGATCACCACCGACGTCTCCCGGTCGGGCCTGAGGGCCGGCGACACGGTGACGTTGTTCAAGCTGCCGGACTCCGCGATGCAACAGGCTGACGCGCAGAACGCTCAGCTGGACAGCCCGTACTCCTTCGTCGGGATCGACCGTCCCCTCCCTCTGATCGCGCTGGCCCTGGTCTTCATCCTGGTCGCCCTCGTCGTGGCTCGCTGGCGTGGCCTGGCCGCTCTGATCAGCCTCGGCCTTGGCGGCGCCATCCTCATCGTGTTCGTGGCGCCCGCACTGCTTCGTGGTGAGAACCCGGTGCTCGTCGGGTTGACCGCCTCAGCGGTGACGATGGTTGTCGTGCTCTATCTCACCCATGGGGTGAGCCTGCGCACGTCCACGGCATTGCTGGGGACCGGGTTGGGACTCCTGCTCACCGCAGCCACCGGCATGCTGGCCTCCAACGCCGCCCGGCTGACAGGCGTCGGCGACGAGAACAGCAGCACGCTCCAGAGCCTTGCCAGTGCCGTCCGGCTGCACGACCTCGTGGCGTGCGGGGTGCTGATCGCGGCGTTCGGCGTGCTCAACGACGTGACGATCAGCCAGACGTCCGCGGTCTGGGAGCTGCGCGCCGCCAGCCCGATGTCCAGCCGACGTTCCCTGTTCAGCTCGGCGATGCGGATCGGCAGGGACCACCTGGCCTCCACCGTCTACACGATCGTCTTCGCCTATGCCGGGGCAGCACTCCCTGTCCTGCTCCTCGTCGCCCTGTCCGGGTCGTTCGGCACGCTCTTCCTCTCGGAGGACATCACGGCCGAGGTGGTACGCATGCTTGCCAGCGGCATCGGCCTCATGCTGGCCATACCGGCCACGACCGCCGTGGCCATCATGGTCGCGCCGCCCCCGTCGGCGGGCGAGCCGTCGCCATCGGCCGTGGAGGTGTTGCCAGGAGGAGGGCGGCTCGTGGAGGTCTAGAAGACCTCGGCCTCGACGATCGTCACCGAGATCATCTTGCCGTTCGGCGCGTCGTAGCTGACCTCGTCGCCGACTGAACGGTCGATGATCGCCGAGCCCAGGGGTGACTGCGGGGAGTACACAGCCATGTCGACGGCCACGTCGAGGCCGAGCATCTCGCGGGACCCTAGCAGGAAGGTGTCGGTGTCGTCGACGTCGCCGTCGAACGCGATGGTGACCCTCATGCCCGGCTGGACGGTGCCCGACGCCGCCTTCGGGGGAGACCCGACCTGCGCGTGGTCAAGGATCGCCTTCAGCTGCCGGATGCGGAGCTCTGCCTGGCCCTGTTCCTCCCGCGCGGCGTGGTAGCCCGCGTTCTCGGACAGGTCGCCCTCTTCCCGGGCGAACGCGATTCTCGCCGTGACCTCTTCGCGTCCCTTGCCGGTGAGGTACTCGTACTCATCGCGCAGCTTCGCATGGGCCTCGGGAGTCAGCCAGATCTCGTCCGTCGTCATCCCCCAAGGCTAGCAACGTGTACGAGTCAGGAACGGGCGTGACAACCCTTCAGTGATGCGGACGTTGCGCGGGAGATCGTACGGATGGTCACCTTCAGGTCGGTGAGCCTCTCGGTACCCGGCTCGATCTGCACGTCGAGCTCGCCCACCTGCTGGTAGTTCTCGGCCTGCGTGATGACCGTACAGACGCCTGCTATCGCGGGGTTCGGGCGGTCGACGTGCAGCAGGACCTGTACCGCGGAGTCGCTGACCACGTCGAACGACAGCACCTGAGCCGACACCGCCGGGTTCGCGTGCCAGACGGCCGTCCAGAGGGTCCACGACCCCAGCAGGACGGCGAAGACGACACCCAGCGTGATGAGGGGCCAGCGGCGTGGCCGCGGGTACCGGGCCGCGATCCTGGCCTGTTCCTCGGGCGTCCTCGGGCCTCGTACGACCACCGGTTCGGGGGTCAGGGGGGCGTCAGGGGAAGCCTGGTCGGTGGACACGAAGGTCCATTCTGCCCTCAGTTGACGAGGTGTGAAGACCTCGGTGGTTCAATACCGAGCATGCCCATGCCACTGCGCGTCGACGAGGCCGGCGAACCGCTGCGCCTCATGGCCGTCCACGCCCACCCTGACGACGAGTCGAGCAAGGGAGCGGCGACGATGGCGCGCTACTCCACGGAGGGCGTCCAGGTGCTCGTCGCGACGTGTACGGGAGGGGAGCGCGGCGACGTGCTCAACCCCAAGATGGACCGACCCGAGGTCTGGGAGAACCTTGTCGACATCCGGCGCGAGGAGATGGCGAGCGCCCGCAGGATCCTCGGCGTCGACCAGGTGTGGCTCGGCTTCGTCGACTCCGGCCTTCCCGAGGGCGATCCGCTCCCGCCGCTGCCCGAGGGCTGCTTCGCGGTACAGGACGTCGAGGTGGCCGCGGAAGGGCTCGTGGCCCACATCCGTCGGTTCCGCCCGCACGTGCTGCTGACGTACGACGAGAAGGGCGGCTATCCCCACCCCGACCACATCATGTGCCACAAGGTCTCGATGGCGGCCATCTCCATGGCGTCAGACCCGAACGCGGTGCCGGAGGCCGGCCCGGCCTGGCAGGTGAAGAAGGTCTACTACCACATGGGTGGCCACAGGAACCGGTTCCTGCGGCTCGACCAGCTCATGCACGAGCACGGACTGGAGCCGGTGTACGCCGAGCGGCTCGCGTCGTTCCCGGACGACCAGCGCGCGTACCGCCTGACGACGTTCATCCCGTGCGCCGACTACTTCTCCGTACGTGACGACGCGCTGCGCGCCCACGCGACGCAGATCGACCCCGACGGTCACTGGTTCGCCGTACCGATGGAGATCCAGAAGATGGGCTGGCCGACCGAGGACTACCAGCTGGTCCTCAGCACGGTGCCGACGGTGATCCCCGAGGACGACCTCTTCTCCGGTATCGCCGTCCCGAGCCCCGAGCGCACGCCGAACTACACCATCTAGATCCAGGAGATAGATTTCGCACATGACATGGCTCCAGGTCGACAACAGCGTCGTGCACGCAGGCTGGCTCCCGCTGGCGCTCGTGGGCGTGGTGGCGCTCGTGCTGGTCGTCATCTACGTGTCGATGCGCCACCACCTCAAGATCGCGAACACCTTTCCCACAGAGGCCGACGTGAGGTCCGACCGTCGCGCAGCGGAGAAGCAGGACACGGACTCCGAGGAGTGACGCGGGCATTCCTGTGACGCTGGAGGGGGACGTCGTCGCTGCCGAGCGGCACCGCGGTGTCAACCTTCCGCCCCGGCTGGACGTCTTCTGTGTGGGAGCGCCGATCACGCGACCAGACAGGTAGCGTCGATCCCCGCTCGGGAGGCGACACCATGAGCACCATCGACCCAGGAACCACTCCCCGCAACACCTCCGGTCCTGTGACACCGGACCTCCCTCCCGGTCGCTTCCGCCGAGCCGCGCCGCGCTGGCTGGTGGCGGTCGTGGCTGCCGTGATCTTGATCGCCAGCGGCCTCGTGGCAGGGGTCTACTGGGCCTCGCGCAACGACGGGCAGGGTCTCGCCGCTGGCACCTCGGCGCCAGCCGTGTCCGTGACGCCACCGTCAGGCGCCGTCAGTACCGCGCCGTCGGCCGCGGCCTCCGCCTCGTCGGCGACCACCTCTGCGGCTCCGTCTTCGGCCGTCGGCCCAGCGCGGGCCATCCCGGTGTACTACGTCGCCGACGTCGGCACCGGACCGCGCCTGTACCGCGAGTTCCACTCGCTGTCCGTCCTGAACGGGAGCCCGGCCCTGACGGCCGTGACCGAGATGCTTCGCGGCACGCCGGTCGACCCGGACTACACGTCGGTGTGGCCGACCAGCGTGCGCGTGCGGTCACTGGTCATCTCGGGGGACCTGGCCACGGTCGACCTGACCGGCTTCGTGGCAGTCGGGGCTGCCTTCGAGGTGTCCGCCGTCCAGCAGCTGGTCTACACGGTCACCGCGGCCGAACCCTCGGTGCAGCGGGTCCGCCTGCTCGTCAACGGTGCGGTCCCACCCTCAGGGCACATGGACTGGTCGACGCCGATCAGCCGCGCCAACGCCCTCGAGACCCAGGCCTTCGTGTGGATCCTCGGACCCACGCAGGGCGCCACGGTGACTTCGCCGGTGACCGTGTCGCTACTGGGTACAGGATTCGAGGGAAACGTGCCGCTGAAGGTCTACCAGGGTGAGCGCGTGGTCGCCTCGACGGCAGTGACGACCATGATGGGCGGCTTCGCGGAGGCGCAGACGACGATCCAACTGCCACCGGGCAGCTACGAGGTGCGGGCGTACACCGACAACGGGCGTGACTCCAGCCTCCAGCTGTGGGACTCCAAGGCGTTCACCGTCCGGTAGCCAAGCCCGGCTACGTGACGGAGATCTGCTCAGGAAGGCTGGCTGGTGGGCGGCGCAGACGGCACGCCGAAGCCCTCGCGTCCCGCACGTCCCGAGGGGAAGCTGGACGGTCGGGCGCCGTTCGGCCTCGCTGATCGATCGCCCCGGGGCACCCTTGAGGCGTTGCCTTGAGGAAGCTGACGAGCAGGACGGCCCGGCAGGGGGTTGTCCTGCTTGACCACCTGGGACTCGTAGAAGGCGAACGCCCCGGAGCCAAGAGCTGCCGCCCCGGACACGCCCAGCCCCGCCAACAGCAGCACCATCCGGCGCGAGAGGCGCTTGGTGGGCGGTGGCTCCGTACCGTTCGGTGACTCGTTCACAGACAGCGGTGCGCTCTCGGGCGTCGCAGGGTCGGTCCAGTCGGCCGTTGGCTGCTGTTCATCGGTCACAGGAGCATCAGAGCCTGGTCGGTTGTGGGGATGCTGTGGCCAGCCCGTGCAGCTGGTTCGAGCTTGACGGGATGCCACCTTGGCCCAATACTGACTGATTGTCAGTCAGTATTGGGGGTCAGATGAGTCCTCGTCCACGGATGGACCGCGCGGCGAAGCGCGCTGAGGTGGCGGTCGCCGCTGCGAGCGTGTTCGGCGATCGCGGGGTTGCAGGCACCGCGGTCTCGGACATCGTCAAGGCCGCAGGGATCGCTCAGGGCACGTTCTACCTGTACTTCGAGTCGAAGGACGATGTGCTCCTCGCCGTTGCTGAGCGGTTCGTTGCCGACCTGGGGGCTGCTCTCGAGGCCTCCGTCTCCGGCCCGGAGGTTCGGGCGCCGGAGCGGCTGCGGTCGCTGGTGGCCGCGCTCGGAAGCCTGGCAGCGGATCCCTCCAATCTGTCGCTGGTCGAACTGCTGCATCGCCCGGAGAATCAGGCCCTGCATGATCGCCTGACCGAGCCGTTGGCCCATCGCCTGTTCGACAGCGTCCAGGACATCGTTGCCCAGGGGGTTGCCGAGGGTTCCATGCAGGTTCCGGACGCCGGCGTGGCCGCCTGGTTCGTGCTGGGTGGTTTGCAGAGCATTGAGCGGGCGGGGACTCCGGTGACCGACATGCCTGACGCTCTTGACCGGGCGCTGGGACTGGCACTGCGGGCCCTGGGCGTGCCGGGGACGCGTTGAGCGCGGCGGCGGTGGTGGCCACCCGTGGCCTGACCAAGCGGTACGGCCACGTGACCGCTGTGTCGGACCTCGACCTGGAGGTACGGCAGGGCGAGATCTACGCCTTCCTTGGCCGCAACGGTGCCGGGAAGACCACGACCATCCGGATGGTCCTCGGCCTGATCCGGCCCGACGCCGGCGAGGTGCGCGTCTTCGGGCGACCGGTAGGCCCGGCACGGCCCGAATGGCTACGACGGGTCGGAGCGCTGGTCGAGACTGCGACTGCCTACCCGAACCTCACCGTGCGGGAGAACCTGGACCTGCACCGCCGGTGCACGGGTACACCGGTGCGGGCGGTGTCGGACGTGATCGAGCTGCTCGGCCTCGTACCGGTCGCGGATCGTCGGGCCGGGCAGCTGTCGCTGGGCAACAAGCAGCGCCTCGCCCTGGCCCGTGCCCTGGTGCACGCCCCAGAGCTTCTGGTGCTGGACGAGCCCGCCAATGCCCTCGACCCGGCCGGGATCGTCGAGATCCGAGAGCTCCTGCGGTCTTTGGCCGACGAGCACGGCACCACGGTGTTCTTGTCGTCCCACATCCTGGTGGAGGTGGCCCATCTGGCCGACCGCATCGGCATCGTCCACGACGGCCGCCTGATCGAGGAGCTCGACCGGGCAGCCCTGGTCGCCGCGGCGCGAGCTTTCAGCGCCGAACAGCTCACCGAGCAGCAACGTGCCGACGCCCTGCTGAGCCTCGAGCTGGAGCGCTTCTTCGTCGCCCGTACCGGAGGGGACCCCACCTGATGTTCGCCGCTGTTATCACCGGTGAGCTCGTCAAGCTCCGCCGAACCATCGCACCGTGGGTGACGCTCGGCTCGCTGATGACCGGCCCGCTCTTCCTGGCCCTGTTCATGTGGATCATGCTCGACCCGCAGCGAGCAGCCGAGTTCGGGCTACTGGGCACAAAGGCCACGCTGAGCGGGATCGAGCCCACCTGGGCCTCCTACGCAGCCTTCCTCATCCTGATTGTCGGGTTGGGCGGCACCCTGCTGCTCGCATTCGTCGTCGCCTCCGTGTTCGGCCGCGAGTACAGCGAGGGCACCGCCAAGATCATGCTCACCCTGCCCGTACCCCGCCCCTGGTTCGTGGTCGCCAAACTGCTCGTCGCCGCAGTGTGGTGGCTCCTGATCGTGCTGGTGGTCTTCGTCGAGGCCGTCGTGGTCGGACTGGCGCTCGGGCTGCCCGGAGTCACCTGGGCCGAGGTCGGGTCGCTGTTCGCCAAACTGCTCCTGGTCGCCGGGATCTCCTACCTGCTGGCCCCCGTCGTGGCGCTCGTGACCGTCTGGACGCGGGGCTACCTGGCACCTGTCGGGTTCGCGCTCGGCATGCTCCTACTCGGCAACGTCGTCGGGCACACCGGCTGGGCACCCTGGTTCCCCTGGTCCATCGTCCCGATCCTGGTCGGCTCGGTCAGCAGCCCCGTCGACACCTTGCCCATCGGAAGCATCGTCATCCTCGCCGCCACCTTCACCGTCGGGATCGCCGCAGCGATCTGGCGACTTCAGACCGCCGACAACACCCAGTAGTCGACGCCGTCTCAGCTGCCGATGTAATAGCCGGCGATGTCGGCAACGACCTGGGTCGTGCCGGGTGATCCGTTGTGGAACTTGATGCTGCCGTCAGTGCCGACCTGGACGGTGACCAGGTTGGGGATGGTGATGCCAGCGCCGGACCAGTTCAGGTTGGAGGCGGTTGGCAGCGGGTTCGTCGCCGGGAACACCGTCAGGTAGCCGGGTGCCTTGGTGTCGGTCACGGTGGTGTTGATCACCACGGCGGAGACACGGGTAGCCGGGATGACGCCCTTGCCGAGGACCGGCAACGTCAGGTCGGCGTTGGCCGGGATGCTCCTGCTGGTGCGGGTGTCCAGGACCCGCGTCGGCGACAGGGCGACGAAGGTGCCGGGTAGTTGAGCGGTGCCGCCGAGGTAGTAGCCGGCGACGTCGACCACGACCTGGGCGGTGCCGGGTCCGGACTGGAACAGCGACACCTTGCCGTTGCTGCCGACCTTGACCGTGACCAGGTTGGGGATCGTCGCCCCAGCGGACCAGTTCAGGTTCGAGGCGAGCGGCTTGGCGCTCCCTGACGGGAACAGGGTCAGGTACCCGCCGGAGGTTGTCTCGGTCACGGTTATGTTGAGCACAACCGCGGACACGTTGTCGGCCAGGACGCCGCCAGCCGCAAGGATCTGCAGGTCGCGGGTCTCATTGGCGCTGAGCGTGCCGCCGCCAGCGGTCGTGCGGGTGTCGAGTATTCGGGACGGGGTGATGGAGGTGAACCCGCCTGCCACGGAGACGTCGCCGCTGACGTAGTAGCCCGCGACATCGACGATGACTTGGGCGGTGCCGGGTCCTGACTGGTACAGGTCGATCGAACCGCCTGTCCCGACTTTGACGGTGACTGCGTTCGGGATCGTCGCCCCAGCCGCCCAGTTGAGGTTGGACACGACGGGCCGCGGAGTCCCCGTGGGAGACACCGTCAGGTAGCCGCCCCCGGTGGTCTCAGTCACGGTCACGTTCAACACCACCGCAGAGACACCAGTCGCCGGCACGCCCCCGACCCCGGTCACCTGGAGTGCCCTGGTCTGACCCGAGCCGAGCTTGGGACCAGTGATCCGGGTATCGAGCAGACGCGACGGCGACACGGACCGGAACGTTCCAGGCGCTGCCCCCACAGGAACCGTCACGACGGACACCGCCGTGGCCGACGCGTACCCGGCCTTCGTGCCGGTGACGCTCACGGCCAGCGTGTGGCCCAGATCAGCAGCCACCGGGGCGTACGTGGCCGCGGTCGCAGCATTGATCACGGTCGTGCCG
>JBBQBP010000026.1:0-44174 GCA_038317635.1 Propionibacteriales bacterium | reverse complement strand
TTGCCACAGTCGCCCCAGCTGTTCAAGCAGCTGCTCATGGTCGCCGGCATGGAGCGCTACTACCAGATCGCCCGCTGCTACCGCGACGAGGACTTCCGCGCCGACCGGCAGCCGGAGTTCACCCAGCTCGACATCGAGATGAGCTTCGTCGACCAGGACGACGTCATCGAGCTCGCCGAGGAGGTCATCACCGAGATCTGGAAGCTCAGGGGCGTCGATGTGGGCGCGCCGTTCCTCCGGCTGCCGTTCGCGGAGGCGATGGACCGATACGGGTCCGACAAGCCGGATCTCCGGTTCGACCTCGAGATCACCGAGGTCACCGACTTCTTCGCCGACACGCCCTTCCGGGTGTTCCAGGCGCCGTACGTGGGTGCGGTTGTCATGGCCGGCGGGGGATCCCAGCCCCGCCGTACGTTCGACGCCTGGCAGGAGTGGGCCAAGCAGCGCGGCGCCAAGGGTCTCGCGTACGTCACGGTCGACGAGAACGGCGAGCTCGGCGGTCCGGTCGCCAAGAACATCTCCGATGAGGAGCGTGCTGGTCTCGCGGCCAAGGTCGGCGCCAATCCCGGCGACTGCGTCTTCTTCGGTGCTGGCGCGAAGACGGCCTCGCAGGCCCTGCTCGGCGCCACGCGGCTCGAGATCGGGCGCCGTCTTGGATTGCTCGACGAGAACGCCCACTCGTTCCTCTGGGTGCTCGACGCGCCGCTGTTCAAGCCGGTCAGCGAGGCCGTCGCCGAGGGCGACGTCGCCGTGGGCGGGGGAGCGTGGACGGCGGTGCACCATGCGTTCACCTCGCCGAAGCCCGACTGCCTGGACACGTTCGACACCGATCCCGGATCGGCGCTCGCCTATGCCTACGACATCGTCTACAACGGCAACGAGATCGGCGGCGGCTCGATCCGTATCCACCGACGGGATGTACAGGAGCGCGTCTTCAAGGTGATGGGGCTGTCGGCGGAGGAGGCGCAGGAGAAGTTCGGCTTCCTGCTCGACGCCTTCGCGTACGGTGCCCCGCCCCACGGCGGCATCGCGTTGGGCTGGGACCGGATCGTCGCTCTGCTGGGAGGGTACGAGTCGATCCGCGAGGTCATCGCGTTCCCGAAGTCCGGTGGCGGGTACGACCCGCTCACCGGTGCTCCGGCGCCGATCAGCGCCGCACAGCGCAAGGAGGCCGGCGTCGACTTCGTCGCGAAGCCGACACCAGCCTGACCCGCCTCAGTGAGTGAGAGTGACGTCACCGGCGCCGCTGCGCGCAGTGACGCTGAGGAACGGCTCGCCCTGCTCGGGCTCGCCCAACGGGGTGATCCGGCTCCGGACATCGCCCATGCCGGTCGTCAGGTCCTGCCAGACGGCGACGGCGGTCGGCACACGGACGATGATGTCGCCCATGCCGCTGCGCACCTCGATGCGGCCTTCGGAGAGGCTGGCATTCACGTCTCCCGCACCCGTATGGATGCGTAGCGTGCCGATGGCGTCGAGGACCGTGACATCGCCCGATCCCGAGTTCAGCTCGGTGTCTCCGCTGGACCGCTCGATGCCGATGTCTCCCGCGCCTGTACGCAGGGTGCCTCCACCGATCCGTCCGACGCTCACATCGCCCGCCCCGGAGTGCAGCGTCACGCGCGCGGCGTCCGGGATGTTGACGTTGCCGGCGCCGGTCTTGGCGGCGGCGTCCCCGCTGGTCCCGCTGACGGAGATGTCGCCGTAGCCGGTCTCGAGCGCGATCTCGGCGCCGGGCGGTAGGTGGACCTCGACATCGACGGTCGCGCCCCGGAAACCGGCGAACAACGAGAGGCCGGCGATCCGGAAGGACAGGCCCGCGCCCGAGTCCGCCTCGCTCAACTGGGGGATGTTCACCGTGACCGTCGTGCCTTCAACGCCGGCCTGGATGTCCTCGAACGATACCGGCCGGTTGCTGTGGAGCCGCACGTTCACGACTCCGGGCTCTGCGTCGTGATGGACACGGATGTCGCCCTTGTGGTTGTGCAGGCGGAGCTGGGGGAGACCGTCGAGGACGTACTCGAGCGTATGGGTCTGGGTGGCAGTGTTCATGTGAGGTCCCTTCTCAGGCCCAGCCGGTGATGCGGCGGGAAGAGTGCTTCGGTGTCTGTTCGTTGCTGGTGGCGCGGCGAAGGACGTGGATGATCCACGTGTTGAGCGACTGGCCCGCTGACTGGGCAGCGGCTTCGGCGCGGCGCTTGACCGCCTCCGGCAGCCGTACGGTGACCCGCGCGGTGCCTTCGTCGTCTCCGTCGGTCTCGGCCGGGGCATGGGCCGTCTCCGGGTTCTCCGGTGAGACCACGTGCCAGACGGGTTCGCGGCCGTCCATGCGGATGGTGACGACAGGGCCGGAGAGCTCGGACGTCAGCTGGGCAGCTGCGTCGCTGAGGAGCTGGGTCATGGCGAGCCGTAGCCCAGGCTCGAGAACCGTGACGAGGCGCCGGGCCACGTCACGCGTGGCGTCGTCGGCGAGCTGTGTGGCGCGGTCGAGGTCGTCGGCGACGGCCGCGAAGTAAGGTGTGAGCTGCATGACATCAGCATGACATCATTGTGGCGTCATGACAATGCGCTGTGACGCAGAACGGGCAGGCACCCGTGTGGATACCTGCCCGTTCTGCGGTCAGCCGAGGTCACTCGGCGGTCGTGTTCTCCTCGCCAGGGGTGCTGGCCAGGAGTCCGTACAGCCCACGCTTCGTCTCGGCCAGAAGGGTTTCAGCCTTGGTGACGAGTTCTGGGTCGCCGGACATCATGACGGCCTTGAGCGCCATGCTCATCTCGCCGAACGCCCGCCACATGGCGCCCGCATCGACGCGACCAGCGCCTTCGTCGGCCCAGTCGTCCCAGACCTTCGGGGTGTCCGCATGGGCCTCGGGGGCCTCTCGGCCCGCGTTGGTCAGGCGGAACGCCCGGGAGCCCTCGTTGTCGAAGGTCTCGATGAGACCCTCGTCCTCGAGCTGGCTGAGGGCGGGGTAGACCGCCCCCGGGCTGGGCCGCCAGGCACCACCGCTGCGCTCGTTGAGCGTGGAGATGATCTGGTAGCCGTTGCGCGGCTCCTCGGAGAGGAGCTGCAGGATGGCGGTACGGACGTCGCCGCGACGTGCGCGACCCCGGCCGAAGTGCCCTCTTGGCCCGAACGGTCCATGGCCGCCCATCGGGCCACCAGGTCCGAACGGACCTCCCGGACCGAACGGTCCGCCAGGCCCCATGGGGCCGGCCCCGAAGCGTCCGCCGGGGCCGAAGCCTGCAGCGAAGCCGGAGCGGTTCTCGTCGCGGCGCCCGCGCTCAGCGGGACCGCACTCTCGATGATGATGTGCTTGGAACATGTGAGTCCTCCAGTGGATTCGGTTCGTAGGTGCACTGTGCACCTTCACTGGAGATAACGATATATCGAAAGACCTATCGATACAACCCTGAGTGAACCCTGACCGGGCCCGCCGGCTCAGGGTTCGAGGTCGAGCCCGTCGAACAGGTCGGTCGCGGTGGCTCCGGTGAGCGGAATGCCGGTCGCGAGCCTGAATGACTCTCCGAGGGACTCGATGTCGGTCATGAGCCTCCAGAACGGATCCTCCATGTCGACCTGGGAGTGATGAGCCCGGAGCGCTGCGACCTTGTTCGTCCGGTACGGCCCGAGCGGGATCCGGACGTCGACATCCTCACTCCTGGTGATCATCGGCGGCAGCGGACCGTCCATGTCGACGTCGCCCCACAGGCCATCGATCCCGTTCGCCTTCGCCGTGGCGAGCATGGTCCGCATGTCGTCGGAGCCGTTCGTCACCCAGAACGTGCGCGACACGCACCACGGCGTGCCCAGATCCGGCCGGTAGCCGTGAACGCCGCTCAACACGCACGCGTACGTCATCACGCGGTGCGCCATGACGTGATCGGGATGCCCGTACATGCCGAACGTGTCGTACGAGATCACGACCTGGGGCCGTCGGTCGCGCAAAATGGTCACGAGGTTGAGCGCCGTCTCGAGCAGGTCGGCGTTCCAGAAGGCCGTGGCCGTGGTCTCGTCGCGGGCCGTGGCGGTGCCGTCCTCGGCGTGGGCCATGCCCGAGTCGTGGTAGCGGCCGTCGCCGCCCAGCCGGATGTAGTCGGTAAGACCGAGCGCGTCGGCGGCGGCGTGGAGCTCGTCCAGGCGGTGCGTGGCGAGGCCCGCTCCGGAGGTGAGGTGGCCGAGGTCGTCGGGGACGATCTCGCCCTCCTCGCCGAGCGTGCAGGTGACGAGCGTGACCTTGGCCCCCTCGGCGCAGTAGCGGGCGATCGTGGCGCCCGTCGAGCTCGACTCGTCGTCGGGATGAGCGTGGACAAGCAGCAGGCGTCGATGATCAGTCACGGCGTACAGATCAGCACGGCTGGCCGTTCGGGACAAGTGGTTCTCACACAGGGACGATGCGCCCGCCTCTCCGTCGGTCCGTCACCCTATGCTCACAGGTGATGACCGAGGACCTTTTCGGGGCGTTCACCCCGGCACCCGCCACAGGACGTGGCGGGTCGCTCGGAGGCGTCCACGCGAGCTCTCCATTGGCTGTACGACTGCGGCCCACGACCCTCGAGGAGATCGTCGGGCAGCAGCACCTCCTCGGAGCCGGCTCGCCGCTGCGGCGCCTCGCTTCCGGGCAGCCGATGTCGGTGTTCCTGTGGGGCCCCCCCGGAGTGGGCAAGACGACGATCGCCGCCGTCGTGTCGAGAACCAGCGGGTCGCGCTTCGTGGAGCTGAGCGCGGTGACGGCGGGGGTCAAGGACGTTCGCGCTGCACTGGATGCCGCCAAGGCGGAGCTCGCCCGTGGCCGGTCCACGGTCCTGTTCGTCGACGAGGTCCACCGCTTCAACAAGGCGCAGCAGGACGTGTTGCTGCCCGCGGTCGAGAACCGCCTCATCACGCTCATCGCGGCGACCACGGAGAACCCCAGCTTCTCGGTGATCGCTCCCTTGCTGTCCCGCTCGCTGCTCCTGACCCTCGAGTCGCTCACGACGGAGGACCTGTCGACCCTCATCGATCGCGCGCTGTCCGACGAGCGAGGGTTGCGCACGCCGGACGACGGTACCTACACGATCGGCGACGAGGCTCGCGCTCAGATCCTGCGCCTTGCCGGAGGCGACGCTCGTCGCGTCCTCACCTATCTCGAGGAGGCGGCCGCGGGGGCATCGGCGGTGGACAGCAGCGAGATCACGATCGCCGAGGTGGACAAGGCCGTCGATCGGGCCACGGTCCGCTACGACGCCGACGGCGACCAGCACTACGACGTCATCAGCGCTTTCATCAAGAGCGTCCGGGGCTCCGACGTCCAGGCAGCTGTGCACTACCTCGCGCGGATGATCGAGGCCGGAGAGGACCCGCGTTTCATCGCGCGTCGACTCATCGTGCTCGCGAGCGAAGACATCGGCATGGCGGCGCCGTCGGTCCTGCAGACGTGCGTGGCCGCGGCCCAGGCCGTACAGCTCATCGGCATGCCGGAGGCGCGGATCAACCTCGCGCAGGCGACGATCGCCGCCGCGACGGCGCCGAAGTCGAATGCCGTCGTCGTGGCGATCGACGGCGCACTGGCAGACCTCCGCGCAGGGAAGATCGGGCTCGTCCCGCCCCACTTGAGAGACGCCCACTATCCGGGCGCGGCCAAGCTGGGCCATGGCACCACGTACGTGTACGCGCACGACGCGCCGCACGGCGTGGCCGCCCAGCAGTACCTCCCTGACGAGCTGGTCGACGCGCGGTACTACCGACCCACGGACCACGGCAACGAGGCCCAGATTGCCGAGCGCCTGGACGTGATCGAGAACCTGCTCGGCCGCGACCTCGACTAGACCGGAGAAACCCATGGCTGCCATCCCCGCACCGCGTCGACCCAACCTGCTGATACGGCTCGGGGTGACCGTCTCCGAACGCACCGTCGGGAAGCGCCTCGAGCCGGCCCGGCTTCTCGCCTGGTACCCGAAGGCGGCACTCGGGTTCGGCGTCATGGAGTCCCTCGTCGCGCACCACGACGGGCGGCTCTCCAAGCGCCTGCTCCAGGTCGTCCGGCTCGTTGCCTCGTTCGCCGTGGGGTGCCCGTTCTGCATCGACCTCAACGGGATGGGCAAGGAGCGCAACCAGCTCACCGATGACGAGGTACGGGCTGTGGCACAGCTCGCCGGCGGGGCAGAGCCGACCTGGCCCGCATCGGTGACTGAGCTGGAGCGGCTTGCGGCGCGGTACGCAGCGGCGCTCTCGGCCACGCCGATGCTGCCGGACGCGGTGCTCGACGAGGTCACGACCCGCTTCACACCGCGCGAGGTCGTCGTACTGGCGACGACGACGGCTCAGGTCAATGCGTGGGCGCGGCTGATCCGAGGGCTGGGGATCTCCCCGGCAGGCTTCTCCGACACCTGCGAGATCGCCGCGCACGGCTGAGCGCGATCAGAAGCGCGAGAGGAAGCCCGAGACGTCGCGCAGGTCGTCGATGACCGGAGCGCCGAGGGACTCCAGGTGGCGCCGTGCGTGATGGCCGCGACTGAACAGGACGCATCGGGCGCCGATCGCTTGGGCGATCTCGAAGTCGTGCTCGGAGTCGCCGACGAACAGGACGTCGTCGCCACAGAGCCCTTCGTCTGCGAGCCAGCGCCGGGCCAGGTTCTCCTTGGACGCCGCGTAGATGTCGTCGATTCCGTGTACGCCGTCGAGGAACGGCTCGAGCCCGAACGGAGCGAGCTGTGCGCGGAGGTTGTCCTGCTGCGAGGCGGAGATCACGACCTGTCGTACCCCTGCGTCGTGCAGGGCACTGAGGGCGTCCGTCGCCCCCTCGTGGAGGCGGCACTGGACCGAAGCCGCCCCGTACAGCTCCAGGTAGCGCCGGGCGGCTTGAAGGAAGTTGCCCTTGGGAGATATGTCGAAGCCGAGGTCCTCGTAGTACTCGATGATCGGGAACCGGAACTTCGCGTGGTACTCGGCGACACCAGCCAGGATCGGCAGCTCGAACTCCCCGAGCAGCTGGTTGGCGACGGCGACGCACGTGTCCAGGTCGTCGAAGAGGGTGCCGTTCCAGTCCCAGACCACATGAGTGAGCACGACGCGCACCCTAGCGGGGAGGAGCCGCCATCCAGCCCACCAGGAGGCCCGCCCTGTGGTCAGGACGGGCCTCAGGTCGCTACGCCTGGTGTTCCTCGCGTCGGCGAGCGATCAGCAGCACCACGCCACCGGCCAGGAGGAACAGCATCCCCAGCACTCCGACGAACAGAACGGGTCCGCCCGTGTTCGGGAGCGTCGTCACGGTGACCAGTGCGGTGTTGGCAACCTGGACCCCGTTCGTGTCCGTCACGAGGTAGCCGATGGTCGCCGTGCCGGTGAAGCCCGCCATCGGCGTGAAGGTCATCGTGCCGTCAAGGTTGACGACCCACGTGCCCACCCCGGCGACGAGCGCCGTCTTGGGGCAGCTCCCGAGATCGGTACCGGCGATCGTCCTCGCCGAGGTCGGGACGATGCAGACGCTGCTCGGGATCCAGGTGGCGCCGTTGCTCGGCATGTCGTTGAGCAACGGGTTGAGCGTGACCGGGTGTGTCCCTGAGCTGCTGGCACTGTCCGGGTCGGACGTCGCACCGTAGGGAGCGGCGACGGTCACCACGATCGTCGACTGCGCGTACGTCGTGTTGACGTCCGCGACCTGGTAGGTCAGCGGGGCCGTGACTCCCTGGTACGTGGCGACCGGCGTGAAGGTCACGGAACCGTCTGTCTCCACCGCCCAACTGCCCACGTCCACGATCGTGACCGTGGTACCCCAGGTATCCGTCGCCGGGTCCTTGAGCTCCACGGTGGTCGGATCGAGCGGGGTGTCCGCGCGGCCGGCGCGGTCGTTGGAGAGGACCGCGACCGTGATGGGCGTACGGAACGGCGTGGTGGCGGTGTCTCCGGAGGCTGTCGGCAAGACCTCGGCGACGGTGATCCTGGCGGTCGAGGACGCGGTGTTGCCGAAGCTGTCGGTCACCTCGTACGCGACTGGGGTCGAATGGCCCACGAAGCCTGACAGCGGCGTGAACGTCACGTCCCCGGTCGTGGGATCGATCGTCCACCTACCTTCGCCTGTGATGGTGACGCTCCGCCTGTACGTACTGTCGACCGGATCGAGCAGCTGGGTCGTCCCAGGCACCAGAGCGCCATCCGTACCGGGTTGGTCGTTGGCCAGCAGCGGCAGCGTGACGGGATGTCCCTGGAGAGTCGTCGCCGAGTCCGGGGCGGCGACCGGGGCGTCCCCGACCACGACGTGGATCGTCGCGGTCCGCGTGGTGTCGTTGGCGTCGGCCACGCGGTACATGACCGTATCCACAATGCCCTCGTAGTCGGCTGCGGGGGTGAACAGCACCTGCCCGTCGGGCAGGACGGCGAAGGTGCCCTGGGCAGGTACGGTCGCGGTCGTCGTCCACGAGCCGTCAGTCGGATCCTCGAGCACGACCGAGGCCGTGACGAGAGGTGCGGTTGCGTCACCAGCAGCGTCGTTGGCGAGCACGGGGATCGTGACGGGCGTACGGAACGGGGTGGTGGCGGAGTCAGCGACCACATCGGGCACGACGGCCGTCACGTGGACCGAGAGCCACGACGTCGCCGTGTTCCCGTCGCTGTCCGAGACCTGGTACGTGATCGCCGATG
The DNA here is from genome assembly GCA_038317635.1 of Propionibacteriales bacterium. Classification (GTDB taxonomy): domain Bacteria; phylum Actinomycetota; class Actinomycetes; order Propionibacteriales; family Propionibacteriaceae; genus Fen-668. The sequence goes on along the minus strand of JBBQBP010000026.1, from coordinate 35,557 downwards.
CCGAGCCGTTGAACCACGGCACCGGCGTGAACGTGATCGCGCCCGTGCTCGAGTCGACGGCGTACGTTCCCTGGTTCGGAACCATGATCACAGGCTGGGGAAGCCCTGTGCCCGGGTCGATCACCCGGACCGAGGCCGGAACGAGCGTGGCGTTTGTACCGGGATGGTCGTTCGCCAGGGAGGTGAGGGTCACGGGCTGGTTCTGCAGCGTGGTCGTCGTATCGGGGGCAGCGACGGGAGGCGCACCGACGACGACCGAGAAGGTCGAGGCGGTCACGGTTCCGTTGCTGTCGGCGACGCGGTACGACAGGGCCGCGGCGCTGCCGACGTAGCCGATCGCCGGCGTGAAGGTCACCGAGCCGTCGGGCTGTGCCACGGACGTCCCGACGCCTGCCACGGTGACTGTCGTCGCCCAGACCCCGGTCGTCGGATTCTTGAGCCGAACCGAACCGGGCATCAACGGCACGACGGGATCACCGGCGTGGTCGTTGGCGAGCAGTGGGATGTTCACGGAATGGGCGTACGGCGTCGACACGTTGTCGGGCAGCGCGACCGGGATCACGGGGGTCACGGTGATGGTGATCGTCGAGGAGGCGGAGTTGCCGTCCGAGTCGGTGACTCTGTAGGCGACCGCGGCAGCCGGCCCGGAGAACGTCAGCACGGGGGCGAAGCGCACGTTGTGCGTGACCGGGTCGACCGTGTACGTGCCCTCGCCGGCGATCGTCACAGTCGACTTGTACGTCGAGTCGCTCGCGTCGCGCAGCAGCACGGAGGCCGGGACGAGCGTCGCGGTGCCACCCGGCGTGTCGTTGGTCAGCGGCGTCACGGTGACCGGCTGTCCCTGGAGGGTCGTCGCCGAGTCAGGGGTCGCATGGGGCGCGGTCTGGACAGTGATCGTGACCGTCGACTGGGCGTAGGTCCCGTTGCTGTCGGCGACACGGTAGGGGAGCGCGGCCGTCGTACCGGTGTATCCGAGTGCGGGGACGAAGCCGACGGTCCCATCCGGGTTCGCGGTGTACGTGCCCACACCGGCCACGGTCACCGTGGTCTTCCACACACCGCCGGACGGATCCCTCAGCGTCAGTGATGACGGTACGAGCGGGATGCTGGGATCGCCTGCAGAGTCGTCGGAGACCAGCGGCACGGTCACGGCATGCGCGTACGGGGTCGTGGCGCTGTCGGGAGTCGCCGTCGGTGTCACCGCGGTGACCACGACCTTGATGGCCGCCGTCGCGATCTGCCCGGCCTCGTCCTTGACCTGGTACATGACCTGCCTAGCCGTCCCGTGGAAGGGCTTCAGCGGCGTGAACGTGACGTCACCCGTGGTGGGGTCGACCACATAGGTGCCCTCAGCGGGGATCGTGACGCTGGACGCGTACGCGCTGGTCGCCGGGTCGAGGAGCTTCACCGACGCCGGGGCGAGAGGTGCCGCCGGGTCGCTGGTGTCGTTGTCGAGCGTGTGCAGCGTCACCGGCGTCCCCTGCAACGTCGTCGCCTGGTCATCGGCAGCGGTGGGCGCGGGTGGGTTCTCGACCGTGACCTGGAGGGTCGACTGAGCAAACGTGCCGTTGGCGTCAGCCACGCGGTAGGGCAGTGAGGTGGTGGTGCCGGTGTAGGCCTGTGCCGGCAGGAAGTTCACCGAGCCGTTGGGCTGGACGGTGTAGGTACCCAGGTTCGTGATGGTGACGACGGACTTCCAGGTGTTGTCGGTGGGGTCCTTGAGCTCGACCGATGTCGGAATCAGCGGGACAGCGCCGTTGCCTGGGGCGTCGTTGGTCAGCAGCGGCAGGTTCACGACCGTCTCGTAGGGTGTGGTCGTCGTGTCCGGGGTTGCGACGGGAGTCACGGGAGTCACGGTGACCGTGATGCTCGAGACAGCCACGTTCCCGTCGCTGTCGGTCACCTGGTAGGGAATGCTCGTTGCTGTTCCGTGGAAGGTCGGCTCGGGCCAGAAGAAGACTTCGCCCGTCGGGCCCACGTCGTACGACCCTTCGCCCGGGATCGACAGCGTGAGCAGCCAGAGACCTGGGGTGGCTGGATCCTCGAGCCTGAGCGAGAGCTCTGGGAAGACCGCGCTTGTGCCTGGTGTGTCGTTGCCGAGCGGGAGGATCAGGACGGTCAGGCCCTGTGGTGTGGTCGCGGTGTCGGGTGATGCGGTGGGCGGTGAGCCGACGGTGATCGTGACGGTCGAGAGAGCGTAGGTGCCGTTGGTGTCGGCGACGCGGTACGGCAGTGCCGTGGTTGTGCCGGAGTATCCGGCTTGTGGGGTGAAGGTCACTGAGTCGTCGGGCTGCATGACGTAGGTGCCCATTCCTGGCACGGTCAGGGAGGTCTTCCAGCCTGAGTCGCCGGGGTCCTGGAGCTGTACCGAGCCGGGGACCAGCGGAGCGGTCCACGCTCCCTCGGTGTCATTGTCGACCAGTGGCACGTTGACCGCGTGGAGGTAGGGCGTGGTCGCGGAGTCAGCAGAAGCGGTCGGCGTGATCGCGTCGACTGTCACGGTGAGGGTCGAGGTGGCGATCTGGCCGGCTTCGTCAGGAACCCGATAGGTGAGGGCGGTCGCGGTGCCGTGGAACGAGAGCGCCGGTGTGAACAGGACTGTGCCTGTGGCGCCGTCGACGCTGTACGTACCTTCACCCGTGACGGTGACGGTGGTCTTGTTCGTGCTGTCGCCCGGGTCGAGGATCCGCACCGAGGTGGGGTCGAGTGGCGCCGCCGGGTCGCTGGTGTCGTTGGCCAGCGGGTAGAGCGTCACAGGGATGCCCTGCGGCGTGGTGGCGGTGTCGGCGTCGGCGACCGGAGCGGGCGGGTTGCTCACGCCGACCTCGACGGTGGACGTGGTGATCGTGCCGTTCTCGTCCTCCACGGTGTACGAGACCTGCGCGGTCATCCCGGTGAAGCCCTGGTCCGGGGTGAAGACCACGGAGCCGTCGGCGGGCTGGACCACGTACGTGCCGACACCGGTCAGCGTGACGCTGGACGTGTACGTGATGTCGGCCGGGTCGAAGAGCTTCACCGAAGCCGGCACGAGCCCCACGTCGGGGTCGCCTGCCTCGTCGTTGGCGAGCAGCGGCACCGTGACTGGGGTCTCGTAGGACGTGAAGTCGATGTCGGGTTTCGCAGCGGGCGTCACCTCGCTGACGATGATCGAGAGCGTGGACGTTGCGACGTTCCCGTCCGAGTCGGCGACCTCGTACGTGATCGAGGTCGCGGTGCCGTGGTAGGTCCGTACAGGGGTGAACGTGACCTCACCGAGGACCGGGTCGACCGTGTAGGTGCCCTCTCCCGGGATCGTGAGGCTGGTCGTGTACGTGCTGTCGGCGGTGTCGAGAAGCATCACCGCCGCGGGGACCAAGGCGGCACCGGAGCCGGGCGAGTCGTTGCCCAGCAGGCCGACCGTGGTCGGCACGCCCTGCGGCGTGGTCCCCGAGTCGGGGTTCGCCTGAGGCGCCGCTCCCACGGTCACGCGGACGGTCGACTCCGCATAGGTGCCGTTGGCGTCTGCGACGCGGTACGGCAGATCTGTCGTGGTGCCGGAGTAGCCGGCCGCAGGCGTGAAGTCGACAGAGCCGTCCGCCGCGACGGTGAACGTGCCGACGCCCGGCAGCGCGACCGAGGTCTGCCACGAGCTGTCGGTGGTGTCCTGAAGCTGGACGGATCCGGCGACCAGCGGCGCGGTGCTCGCGCCCTCGGCGTCGTTCGTCAGCAGGGGCACGTTGACCGCGTGAGCGTACGGCGTGGTGGCCGAGTCCGGGGAGGCGGTGGGCGTGACCGCCGTGACCTCCACCGAGATCGTCGAGGAGGCGAGCTGGCCCGCTTCGTCGGCGACCTGGTAGTTCACCGGGGTCGCCGAGCCGTGGAAGGTGGGGAGCGGCGTGTACGTGACGACGCCGGTGGTCGGGTTGACCGTGTAGGTGCCCTCACCTGGAACGCTGAGACTGGCTACCGGCGTTGCGCCATCGAGCAGCGCGACCGAGGTCGGGTCGAGTGGGGCTGCGGGGTCGCTGCTGTCGTTGGTCAGCGGCTGGAGGGACACGGCGACGCCCTGGGCGGTGGTCGCAGTGTCGGGGTCTGCGGTCGGCGCGGGTGGGTCGGACACGGTCACCGAGACGGTGGACTGGGCGTACGTGCCGTTGCCGTCAGCGATCCGGTACGTGAGCGACGAGGTGCCCGTGTAGCCCTGGACCGGGGTGAACCTCACCGAGTCGTCCAGCTGTACGGCGTAGGTTCCGACCCCGGTCAGGGTGACCGTGGACTTCCAGTCGCCGTCGTCGGGATCGCGGAGCTGGACCGAGGAGGGGACCAGCGCCACGTCGATGTCACCTGCGTCGTCGTTGTCGACCACGGGCAGCGTGACGGGTGTCTCGTACGGTGTCGTCGTGCTGTCCGGATTGGCGGTCGGGATGACCGCGGACACGGTGACGCCCTCGACCGCCTCGGCGGTGGCTCCGTTGGTATCAGCGACACGGTACGTGATCGCGGTGGCACTGCCGATGAAGGTCGGCAGGGGGGTGAAGGTGACGTCGCCGGTCGTCGTGTTGACGGTCCAGGTGCCCTGAGTCGGGATGGTCACCGAGCTCTTGAAGGTGGAGTCCGCCGGATCCTCGAGCATCACGGAGGCGGGCGTCAGAGCAGCGCCGAGCGTGCTCTGCGCATCGTTGAGCAACGTCCTCAACGTGACGGCGATGCCCTGCGGCGTGGTGACCGAGTCGTCGGACGCGGAGGGCGACGGGGGCGCGCCGACCGTCATCGTGAGCGCGGCGGTTGCCTTCGTGCCGTTGTCATCCGCCACGCGGTACGTGATCGGGGTGGCAGGGCCACGGAACACGGGTTCCGGCGTGAACGTCACCTCGCCGGTTGTGGAGTTGACGGAGTACGAGCCCTCGTCCGGGATGCTCACCGACAAGACGTGCGTGCTGGTGGTGGGGTCGAGGAGTGCGACGCTGCTCGGAACGAGCGGCGACGAGGGCTCCCCGGGGAGATCGTTCGCGAGTACGTCCACTGTCGAGGGCGTGTTGAACGGCGTGGAGAAGCTGTCGTTCACGGGCGCCGGGATGACCGGAGTCACCATGGGTGTGATCGTCGAGGTGGCGATCTGGTTGAACTTGTCCTCTACTCGGTACCAAACGGGCGTGGCGCCGCCGGTGAGTGCGGGTAGCGGGTCGAACGTCACCCGGCCTGTTGTCGTGTTGGCGGTGTACGTGCCCTGTCCGGCGATGACGACGGTCGTGCCATACGTGTCGGTCGTCGGATCGAGCAGGCGCACCGTCTCCGGGTCGAGGCTCGTCAGCGGGTCGGCGTTGTCGTTGGCGAGGGGGTCGACTGTGACGGTGACGTCCTGCAGCATCGTCGGAGAGTCCGGCACAGCGGTCGGGGCCGCAACGGGGACGATGTTGACGGCGTAGTCCTCGACCTCGCCGGAGTCGGAGGGGCCGGTCGGGCTCTCGGTCTGTCCGGAGTTGTAGCCGATGCGGAACCGGGCGTACGTCGTTCCGGTCACCAGGCCAGTCAGTCCCGACCACTGCAGCTCCTTCTCCTGGTTGCCGGTCCCGGTCTTGCACCGGCCCTCAGCACCATCGAAGATCCCGTTCTGGTTGAAGTCGACCCAGCCACAGACCTCCCACGGTGTGGTGGTCGTAGCACCCTGAGGCTTGACTGTCGCCTTGTACGTGGTCGCCAGCACGGCCAAGGACTTCAGCTCGACGCCGTCATCGCTGTTCCCGTCGCCGTTGGCCATCGCCCCAGCCTTGGGGCTTGTCGTCTCGTTGAGCACCGTGCTGTTGTCGGCCGTCACCGCCCGTTCGCCGAGATGGATGTCGCTGAGCACCGCACGCGCAGCGTTGCCCTGGTCGTACGACGTCGGCGCGTCGCCGTAGTCCTGGTCGACGGTCGCGAGGACGGAGTACTCGTCGGCGCTGCCGGCCCCGAGTGGGGTCGTGCTCACGCCGGTCGCAACGGCACCCACCGTGAAGGTGAGCGCGGAGACAGTTCTCATGACCTGGACCGACCCACAGGCGGCCGGGGTCGGGGTCGCGTCGCACACGGGGCTCGTCATGTCGTTGGTCGCGGTGACCATCGGGCCCGCGGCAGCTGAGGTGATCTTTGTGTTGACGCCTGACAAGAGACTCAGAGTCGTCGTCGTCGCGGGAACTGTCCCGGTCAGAGTCAGGGTGGCGTGGAAGATGACTCCGAGTTCGTTGGTGCCACCCAGACCCGCGAAGTGGATCGTCGGATTCACCACGGGGTGGGCGAAGACGACAGTGAGAGTGCCGAGGCCCGAGCAAGTGGTTGCGTTGCTGGCACAGTCGCCGACGTCGGTCGTCACAGTCTGAGCCGGCGTGGTCGAGGCGATCGCCGGTGTGTACATGCCAGCGACACTGTGATTCGTGCCGGCGGTGGTGGCCGTTCCAGTGAGAGTCGTGAGACCGGTCGTCGTCCAGGTCTGGGTGAGCCCCGACCCGGTCATCGTGCTCACTCCACCCGAGAAGGCGGCCTCCGGCGCTTCGTACGAAGAGGCTGTTCGGGCCCCGGCGAAGACCAGCGCCAGCGCTAGTGAACCAGCGACTAGGGACCGCCCGACGGTGTGTGACACAGTGCCCACGTCTCCTCATTGAGCAGGCAACCGTGGTGGCGTACCACCAGTGATGCCAGGGACAACGACGTTACGGTTCGGGAGATGACGGCCTCCGAATAATAAGGAGTGCCTCATGTTTGCGTGGGACGTCGAGAGGGGCACCGTGCCGTGATCGGCGGTGCCTTGCGGCCCGGTGCACTAGGCTTTCGGCGATTCCAGTGTGTCCAGCTGACGAAGGACGGTGAGACGGATGACCGGTGGTGAGGTCGCGGGCCTGATCGGGGCGATCGCTGGGCTGATCGCTGCGCTCGCCCTGCTCATCGGAGCTGTCTGGCTCGCCATGCTCCTCGGGCGTCTGTCGGGCTCCGTCAAGGAGCTGACCGCGGTGGTGCGGGAGGTCAACGTCGGCGTCACCGACACCCTGCCCGAGGTCAAGCGACTCGTCGTGACCGTCAACGACGAGCTCGAGAAGGTAGGCGTCGTCACCGACGACGTGGCGAAGCTCTCCGGCCACGCGAGCTCGGTCGCGAACGACGCGTCCCAGCTGTCCAGCCTGGTCACGTCGACGGTCGCCGGCCCCCTCGTGAAGCTGTCCGCGTTCTCGTACGGGGTCCGTCGGGCGATCAACTCGGTCCGGAAGAAGCACTGACATGCGCAGGGCCGTGTGGTTCGCGCTGGGTGCGGCGGTCGCCGTCGTCGTCGTCGTCAAGGGCGCGCAGCTTCTGCGCCGGGCGACACCTGAAGGCGTACGCGAGCAGGTCGTCGACGCCTCGGCAGACCTCGGTCAGCGCGCGACGACGTTCGTCAAGACGCTGACGACCTCGATGGCCGAGCGGGAGGCCGAGCTCCGGTCCGCCTTGGGCATCGACGGCGCCGAGGCTCCGGAGCGGCCGGTCGCCGCCCCCGCACGCCGCGCCACGTCCTAGGCGCACCTCGATCCGACACACGTGAGGAACACATCGCCATGAAGACCGCCGAGATCCGGCGTCGTTTCATCGACTTCTTCGCGCGGCACGACCACACGATCGTGCCAAGCGCGTCGCTGCTGTACAACGACCCCACCTTGCTGTTCGTCAACGCGGGCATGGTCCCGTTCAAGCCCTACTTCACCGGCGCCGAGCCCGCCCCGTACAAGCGCGCGGTCAGCGTGCAGAAGTGCGTGCGCACGCTCGACATCGAAGAGGTCGGCAAGACCACCCGTCACGGAACCTTCTTCCAGATGAACGGCAACTTCGCGTTCGCCGACTACTTCAAGAAGGAAGCCATCGAGTTCGCCTGGGAGCTGGTCACCGGGTCGCAGGACGACGGCAACTACGGCTTCGACCCGGACTCCATCTGGGTGACCGTCTACCTCGACGACGACGAGGCGATGTCGTACTGGCGTGCCGTCGGCGTGCCCGACCACCACATCCAGCGCCGGGGTCTCAAGGACAACTACTGGCACATGGGTGTTCCCGGGCCCGGCGGTCCGTGCTCGGAGATCTACGTCGACCGCGGCCCCGAGTTCGGCCCTGACGGTGGCCCGATCGTCGACGAGGACCGGTTCCTGGAGATCTGGAACCTCGTGTTCCAGACCGAGGAGCTGTCCGCGGTGCGGGCGAAGGACGACTTCGACGTGCTGCGTCCGCTGCCGAGCAAGAACATCGACACCGGCATGGGCCTCGAGCGCACGGCGTATCTGCTCCAGGGCGTCAACAACATGTACGAGATCGACGAGATCTTCCCTGTCATCCAGCACGCCGCGCAGATCGCCGGGATCCGTTACGGCCACGACCCGGCTGCGGATGTACGGCTCCGCGTCGTCGGCGACCACATCCGCAGCTCGCTCATGCTCATGACGGACGGCGTCTCGCCCGGCAACGAGGCGCGCGGCTACGTGCTGCGACGCCTCCTGCGGCGGTCCCTGCGGTCGATGCGGTTGCTCGGCGTCGATGCCCCCGTGGTGACCGAGCTCCTTGGTGTCTCGCGTGACCAGATGAACACCTCCTACCCGGAGATCGACGAGCAGTGGACGCGGGTGTCGCAGATCGCCGAGCGTGAGGAGACCTCGTTCCGTCGCACGATCAGCGATGGTACGAAGCTCTTCGACCTGGCTGTCTCGGATGCCCGGTCGACGAATGCCTCCGTGCTGTCGGGCGAGCGCGCGTTCCGGCTGCACGACACGTACGGGTTCCCGATCGACCTGACACTGGAGATGGCGTCGGAGCAAGGCCTCGAGGTCGACCAGACCGGCTTCCGTACCTTCATGGCCCAGCAGAAGGCGCGGGCGAAGGCCGACGCGAAGGCGAAGAAGGGTGGTGCGGCCTCCACCGAGGCGTACACACAGCTCCGGCGGGCGGGGGAGACCAGGTTCCTGGGCTACACCGACCTCACGGCCGAGTCCCGCGTGCTCGGCATCGTCGCGAACGCCCAGCTCGTGACGTCCGCGCAGCAGGGTGACACCGTCGAGGTGGTTCTCGCGGAGACGCCGTTCTATGCGGAGTCGGGCGGCCAGGACGCCGACACCGGGCAGCTCTTCGGGACCGGACTGGCGATGGACGTCGTCGACGTGCAGAAGCCCGTGCCCGGCCTGCACGTGCACACGGTCACGCTGAGCGACGGCCAGCTGGCCGTGGGCGACAGCCTCACGGCTCAGGTGGATGCGGCGGCGCGGCTGGGATCGTGCCAGGCGCACTCCGCCACGCACGTGGTGCACGCCGTGCTGCGTGACCTCCTCGGTCCGACAGCGACCCAGGCGGGCTCGTACAACAAGCCCGGCTACCTGCGGTTCGACTTCTCCAGCTCCGTCGGCATGTCACAGGCGATGCGCGAGGAGCTCGAGGGTCTCTCCAACGAGGCGATCCGTGCGGACCTTGCGGTGACGACCCGCGAGATGGCGCTCGACGAGGCCAAGTCGCTCGGCGCGATGGCGATGTTCGGCGAGAAGTACGGCAGCCGTGTGCGGATGGTCGAGATGGGCGGCCCGTGGTCGCGCGAGCTGTGCGGCGGCACCCATGTCGAGCGCTCCACCCAGATCGGCCTGCTCAGCCTTCTCGGCGAGCAGTCCGTCGGCGCCGGCGTACGACGAGTCGAGGCCTTCGTCTCGCAGGACGCGTTCAGCCATCTCGCGCGGGAGCGTGCGCTGGTGACCAACCTCACCGACCTGCTGAAGGTTCAGCCCGACCAGCTCGTCGAGCGGATCGAGCGGATGCTCGTACAGCTCAAGAGCGCCGAGAAGACGATCAGCGACCTCAACGCGGCGAGTGCGCTCGCGCAGGCGGGCGACCTGGGGGGCAAGGCCGTGGACGTCGAGGGCATCAAGGTCCTGGCTCAGCGGGTGTCGGTGTCGGGCAACGACATCCGTACCCTCGCTCTCGACCTCCGCGCACGCCTCGGCGCGGACTCGGTGGTCTGCCTCATCGGCGGTACGGACTCTCACCCGTCGATCGTCGTCGCGGTGAGCGACGGCGCCCGGTCGAAGGGCATCACGGCCGGCGCGCTCGTGGGCGTCGCGGCTCCAGTGCTCGGCGGACGCGGCGGCGGCAAGCCCGACTTCGCGCAGGGTGGCGGCACGAACGGTGCAGCCTCTCCGGCGGCGCTCGCTGCGGTCGTCGCAGCGGTACGGGACGGGGTCCGCTCCTGACGGCCACGGAGCAGCTGCCCCTCGGGATCCGGCTGGCTCTAGACCTGGGCAGCGCGAGGATCGGGGTCGCCGCGTGCGATCGCGAGGGGTTGCTCGCGTACCCGGTGGCGACCATCGCGGCGAAGCCTGATCCACTGCCCGACATCCTGTCGCTCGTCACCGAGTATGAACCGGTGGCGGTCGTGGTCGGGCTGCCGGTGGACCTGGCGGGTCGAGACGGGCCCGCGGCCCAGTCCGTACGTGTCCGGGCGGGGGAGATCGCGGTCGCGATCAGCCCCGTCCCGGTGTTCCTTGCCGACGAGCGGTTGACCACGGCGACGGCTGCCGGGCGCCTTCGCGCGACGGGTCGCACGGTCCGTACGAGCCGAGCTGTGATAGATCAGGCGGCGGCAGTGGCTATCTTGGAGGGCGTCCTGGACGCGGAACGTGGCGGGCGGGCCTCGTTCGAGCGGGTGGCCACCGGCGCCCAAGAGGAGGAGACGTGAGCGAGCTGTTCGATGAGGACGGCAAGGTCGACGGCGCTGAGGTCGGACGACGGATCAAGAGCGGCATCGCCGTGCTCATCGCCCTCGCCGTGCTCGTGGGCGGTGGGTGGTTCGCCGCCACCAAGGGCTATGCCAAGTACATGGACTGGCGCCAGACCAGCGACTACATCGGTACGGGCGTCGACGACGTACAGATCACGATCCCTGCCGGTGCAAGCCTCACCGACATGGGACTGATCCTCGTCAAGGCAGATGTCGTGAAGTCGACCAAGGCGTTCCAGAGCGCTGCGGCAAGTGAACCGAAGTCGACCTCGATCCAGCCCGGCACCTACAAGATGAAGACTCATCTCCCGGCGGCTGATGCTCTGGCACGTCTCATCGACCCCGCCGTGTACAAGGTCGTCAAGCGCGTCGTCATCCGGGAAGGGCTGCGCCTCACGGCGATGGTGCCCGTACTGGCCAAGGGGACTGGTCTGACAGAGGACGAGATCAACGCGGCGCTCAAGGACCCCTCGAAGCTCGGGCTGCCGGCCTGGGCGAACAACAACCCCGAGGGCTTCCTCTTCCCCGACAGCTACGAGGTCGCGAACAAGCCGGACGCCCTCGCGGCTCTCAAGGCCATGACGGCCGAGTTCGCCACCGTCGCTGCGAGCGAGGACCTCGAGAGTCGTGCGGCGGCGCTCGGTTTCACTCCGCTCCAGGTGCTCACCGTTGCCAGCATCATCGAGGCCGAGGTGAACCGTCCGGAGGACAGGCCGAAGGTCGCGCGGGCCATCTACAACCGGCTGCAGGGCAACACGGAGACCGGCCAGCCGATGAAGCTGCAGCTGGACTCCACGGTCATCTACGCCAATGGCGGCAACGGCTCCCTGACGACCACCGACGCCCAGCGGGCGATCGACTCGCCGTACAACACGTACAAGGTCGCCGGTCTCCCCCCGGGGCCGATCAACTCGCCGGGCAAGTCCGCGATCGACGCCGCACTCAACCCCGCCGACGGCACCTGGATCTACTGGGTGGTGGTGAACCCCGTGACGGGCGAGACGAAGTTCGCCTCCACCTATGCCGAGCACCAGGCCAACGTCGCGGAGTTCCAGGCGTGGTGCCAGGCGAACACGGGGAAGTGCTGACCACCCGTCAGTGCGCGGTGTTGGGATCGCCCATCGAGCACTCGTTGTCCCCGGCGATCCACAAGGCTGCCTACACGCACCTTGGTCTGACGTGGTCGTACGGCCGGTACGAGATCGTCGCGGACGAGCTGTCCGGTTTCGTCGCCGAGCTCGACGAGTCGTGGCGCGGGCTGTCCTGCACGATGCCACTCAAGCACGCGGTGGTCCCGCTCGGTCAGCCCGACGAGATCGTCACGCTTCTCGGTGTGGGGAACACGCTGGTGTTCGACGGACATCCAGCGGACCCGGCGACCACGCGCGTCCACAACACCGACGTCCTCGGCCTCGAAGCGGCGTTGCGCAACGCGGACGCGACGGGTTCCACCTCGGCGCTCGTCGTAGGCAACGGCGCCACGGCGCGTTCGGCCCTCGCGGCGGTCGCACGGCTCGGCGTCACCCAGGTGAGCGTCCTCGCCCGTAACCCTCAGAAGACCGAGGCCCTGGAAGTGCTCGGCGAGCGGCTCGGCGTCACCGTCGAGCACGTACAGCTCGGGGGTTCCCTCCCCGCGTGCGACATCGCACTGTCCACGGTGCCTGCCGGCGCGCAACGGGACGTGGCCGGCGCTGTCGCAGCCGCGTCCGGCGTGATCTTCGATGCGGTGTACGACCCATGGCCGACGCCTCTGGCCCGAGCTGTCGCCGACGTGGGCCGGGCCCGCCTGCTCAACGGACTGGACCTTCTCGCGTGGCAGGCCCTCTACCAGGTGGAGCTGTTCACGGGCCAGACCGTGCCGGTTGCGGTCTTGCTCGACGCAGCCCACGAGGCACTCGCCCGCCGGGCGTGACAGACTTCCGCTCATGCTCCGTTACCTGACCGCTGGGGAGTCGCACGGCCCGGCACTTGTCGCGACGATCGACGGCATCCCCTCGCACGTACGTGTGACGTCCGACGACATCCGGCGACAGCTCGCCCGCCGGCGGCTCGGAGTGGGTCGAGGTGCACGAATGGCGTTCGAGGCGGACGAGGTGACCATCCTTGGAGGCATCCGGCACGGCGAGACGCTGGGCTCACCGATCGCCATCGAGGTGGGCAACACCGAGTGGCCGAAATGGGAGCAGGTCATGGCGGCCGATCCGGTCGATCCCGAGGCTCTCGCGGCGCTCGCCCGCAACGCACCGCTGACCCGCCCGCGCCCCGGCCATGCCGACCTCGCGGGGATGCAGAAGTTCGACTGGGACGAGGCCAGGCCCATCCTGGAGCGTGCGTCGGCGCGTGAGACGGCCGCCCGGGTGGCGCTCGGCGCGGTGTGCATGAAGTTCCTCGAGCAGTCCTGCGGGATCACCGTGCTCAGCCATGTCGTGGCCCTCGGTACGGTCTCCGCGCCGGCCGGCACGTATCCGACCTTTGTCGATCTCGACGCCATCGACGCCGATCCCACACGCTGCGCGGATCCCGCGACCAGCGCCGCGATGCAGGCCGAGGTGGCGGCCGCGCAGAAGGATGGCGACACCCTGGGTGGTGTCGTGGAGGTCATCGCCTGGGGCTTGCCGCCCGGCCTGGGCTCCCACACGATGGGGGACCGGCGCCTCGACGCGAGGCTCGCCGGAGCGCTCATGGGCATCCAGGCGATCAAAGGCGTCGAGCTGGGTGACGGGTTCGACCTGGCCGCCAGCCGCGGTTCGGCCGCGCACGACGAGATCCTCGCCGCCGAGGGTGGTGCACGCCGCGGTTCCCAGCGTTCCGGAGGCACCGAGGGAGGAATGAGCACCGGCGAGATGCTGCGTGTCCGTGCGGCGATGAAGCCGATCGCGACCATTCCCCGTGCCCTGCGCACGATCGACGTGTCGACCGGGGGCGAGGCCGCGGCGCATCACCAGCGCTCCGACGTGTGTGCCGTACCGGCAGCCGGGGTGGTCGCCGAGGCGATGGTTGCGCTCGTCCTCACCGAAGCGGTCCTCGAGAAGTTCGGCGGCGACTCGCTGGGCGAGGTGAAGGCCGCCCACGACCGGTACCTGGCTCGCCTCGACGAGCGCGGACTGCGGACCTCGTCGTGAGCCCACGCGTCGTGGTCGTCGGCATGCCCGCCTCGGGGAAGTCGACGGTCGGCAGCCACGTCGCGAAGGCGCTCGATGTTCCGTTCTACGACGCCGATGACGTCATCGAGGCCCGCACCGGCAAGCTCATCCGCGAGATCTTCTCCGACGATGGCGAGGAAGCATTCCGCGCGATCGAAGAGCAGGTCGTGCTCGAGCTGCTGGGTACGGACGACTGCGTGGTGTCGCTCGGTGGAGGATCGGTGCTCTCGCCGACCATCCGTTCAGCCCTGAAGGGGATGCCCGTCGCGTGGCTGCAGGTCGGCGTAGCCACGGCCACCCGCCGCGCGGGCCTCAACCAGCTCCGGCCGCTGCTCCTCGGCGACGTGAGGGCACGGATGGAGACCCTGCTCGCCGAGCGTCGCCACCTGTACGAGGAGGTCGCGACCGTCCGGTTGAGCACCGATCGGACGTCCGCGCATGAGCTCGCAGAACAGATCCTCGCCTCCTTGAAGGAGCCTGACCGATGACTGACACGATCCACGTATCGGCCGAGAAGCCGTACGACGTGACGGTCTCTCGAGGCTGCCTCGCGCACCTGCCCGATCTCGTCCGGGGTCGTCGCACGGCCCTCGTGCACGCCGCATCCCTGACCGGGCTGGCGAGGTCTCTCGGCACTGCGCTCGGAGACAACACACTCCTCGTCGACGTCCCCGACGGCGAGCGGGCGAAGACACCCGAGACGCTCGTCGGATGCTGGGACCGGCTCGCCGCCTCGGGGTTCACCCGGAGCGATGTCGTCGTGGGGCTCGGGGGAGGGTCGACCACCGATCTCGCGGGCTTCGTGGCCGCCTCGTGGCTGCGTGGCGTGCGCTACATCTCCGTACCCACGACTGTGCTGGCCATGGTCGACGCCGCGGTCGGCGGCAAGACCGGGATCAACCTGTCGGCAGGGAAGAACCTCGTCGGCGCGTTCTACGAGGCGTCGGCCGTCCTGTGTGACCTCGACCTCCTGGCGAGCCTGCCGCCGGAGGAGATCTCCTCGGGTCTCGCGGAGGTGGTCAAGGCCGGCTTCATCTCCGACGAGCGGATCACGGAGATCGTGGCAGCGGACCCCGCCGCGGCGACGGACGTCACGGGAGAGGCCCTGGCCGAGCTCGTCCGTCTCAGTATCCAGATGAAGGCGGACGTCGTCTCCGTGGACCTGCGAGAACGTACGGGCGAGGGCGAGGACATCGGCCGGGAGTCGCTGAACTACGGTCACACGCTGGGCCACGCGATCGAGAAGCACGAGCACTTCCGCCGCCGTCACGGCGAGGCCGTGAGCATCGGCATGGTGTACGCGGCCGAGGTCGCGCACCGACTGGGGCTGCTGGACGACGTCGCGGTCGCTCTCCATCGCGAGCAGCTGGCTGCCGTCGGCCTCCCCACCACGTACAGCGGGGCCGCCTGGTCGGACCTGCGCGCCACGATGTCGCTCGACAAGAAGGCGCGAGGCGCGACCCTGCGTTTCGTGCTGCTGGACGGTCTCCGTCACCCGGTGATCGTCGAAGGACCGGACGAAGAGGTACTGGCCGACGCGTATGCGGCCATTGCGGTGAACTAGCATTCTCCGGTGTACGTTCCCCGCCACTTCCAGATGTCCGCCGATGAGGCTCGCTCCGCGCTCGCCCGGGTACGGCTCGCCGACCTCATCACGGTCGACCCCGAGACCCTCAGCCCTGTCCTGACCCCCGTGCCGTTCGTGTACGACTCGACGGTGGGTGAGCTCGGCGCCTTCCAGGGCCACCTCGCTCGGCCCAACACCCAGTGGTCGCACTCGACGCACCCTGTGCTCGTCGCGATGCGCGGCGAGGACGCCTACGTGACGCCCGACTGGTACCCGTCCTTCCGGGACGGTACGCAGAGCGTTCCCACGTGGAACTACGAGGTGGTGCAGGCATCGGGCCGGCTCGTGACGCACAGGGATCCGGGCTGGATCGAGAACCACGTCCGGATGTTGGCCGCCCGGCACGATCCTGGGTACGACCTCGATGGGGTCGACCGTGAGTCCCTCGCGGGGATGCTGAGGGCTCTCGTCGGCATCGAGGTCGTCATCACCGCCGTCGAGGGTAAGTCCAAGTTCTCTCAGAACAGGTCGACCGCCGACATCGAAGGCGTCGCGGAGGGCCTCGAGAGTATCGGGCGGGATGAGCTGGCTCACCGGATCCGGTCTGTGTCGGCGCCCTACGCCTCCAACCGGGAGAGTGCCGTGGAGTCCGCGCGGCAGCGTCAGCGCGACTAGCCGAACCCGAGCGCAGCTTTTCTTCTGGTGAGCCAGAACCGTTGGCTATGTTGGGCCCATGGTCCACTTGCCTGCATTGACCGATGACGAGCTTGCCCCGCTTGATGCCTGGTGGCGAGCGAACAACTACCTCACGGTCGGGCAGATCTACCTCATGGCCAACCCGCTGCTGCGCGAACCGTTGCGCCCCGAGCACATCAAGCCGCGGCTCCTCGGGCACTGGGGTACCTCGCCCGGCCTCGCCTTCATCTACGCACACGTCTCCCGGCTGATCCGGCACACGGGCCAGGAGTGTCTGTTCATCACGGGGCCCGGCCATGGTGGTCCGGCTCTGGTGGGCGCCTCGTACCTCGAGGAGACCTACGCCGACGCGTACCCGCACATCACGTACGACGAGGAGGGCCTGCTGACGTTCTTCCGTCAGTTCTCGGCTCCGGGAGGCATCCCGTCGCACGTGTCGGTGACCACGCCCGGCTCGATCCACGAGGGCGGCGAGCTCGGCTACGCGATGATCCATGCGTTCGGTGCGGCCTTCGACAACCCCGATCTCCTGACGGTGTCGGTTGTCGGCGACGGTGAGGCCGAGACCGGTCCGCTCGAGGGTTCGTGGAAGGGGATCTCGTTCCTCAACCCGGCCCACGATGGGCCCGTACTGCCCGTGCTTCACCTGAACGGTGCGAAGATCGCCGCCCCGACCGTGCTGGCGCGCAAGCCCCACGACGAGGTCGAGAAGCTGTTCGAGGGCCACGGCTACGACGTGATCTGGGTCGAGGGCGACGACCTTCCCGGCATGCACTTCCGGTTCGCCGAGGCGCTGTCCGAGGCGTACGACAGGATCCAGGGCATCGTCGCTGCTGCGCGCGGCGGGTCGGCCCCGGCGGGACGGCCTCGTTGGCCCCTGATCATCTTCCGCTCGCCGAAGGGCTGGACCGGGCCGGATGTGGTCGACGGTATCCAGATCGAGGGCACCTGGCGCGCGCATCAGGTGCCGCTGTCCGGCGTGAAGGAGAACCCTGAGCACCTGGCGATGCTCGAGGCATGGATGAAGTCGTACCGCCCTGAGGAGCTGTTCGACGAGGACGGGCACTTCGTCGACCTCGTGCTCCAGGCGAACCCGGAGAAGCCGATGTCGATGTCGGGCACGCCTCACGCCAACGGCGGCCTGCTGACCCAGCCCCTGGTCCTGCCCGACTTCCGCGACCTCGCCGTACCCGTCGAGAAGCGGGCTACCGAGAAGATCGAGTCCACCCGCAAGCTCGGCGAGCTCATGAAGGCCGCGTACGAGCTCAACCCGGACAACTTCCGCCTGTTCTCCCCTGATGAGGCGAACTCCAACCGGGTCGGCGCGGTCTTCGACGTCTCGGACCGAGCGTGGATGGAGGACCTCGAGCCAGGCGATGTGAAGCTCAGCCAGTCAGGCCGCGTGATGGAGGTGCTCAGCGAGCACAACTGCCACGGGTGGCTTGAGGCGTACACGCTGACTGGCCGACACGGGTTGTTCGCCACGTACGAGGCGTTCGCCATGGTGTCGGCTTCGCAGACGGTGCAGCACGCGAAGTGGCTCCAGGAGGCAGGTGAGCTGCCCTGGCGCGCCAAGGTGCCCAGCCTCAACATCCTGCTCAGCTCCACGGCGTGGCGAAACGACCACAACGGCTTCAGCCATCAGGGCCCCGGGCTCATCCAGGTGGTCCTCAACCAGCGCAGCGACGTCAGTCGGATCTACCTGCCGCCGGATGCGAACTGCCTGCTGTCGGTGGCGGACCACTGCTTCCGATCGACGTCGTACGTGAACCTCATCGTCATCGACAAGCAGCCGCAGCCCCAGTGGCTGACCATGGACGAGGCGATCGAGCACTGCACCCGGGGCGCCTCGATCTGGGAGTGGGCGGGGACGCCGGAAGGTCCGGGGGAACCCGACATCGTCCTGGCATGCGCGGGGGACATCATGACGATGGAGACCGTGGCGGCCGCGGAGCTCCTCCGAACACGGCTGCCGTCGCTGCGCGTCCGAGTGGTCAACGTCGTGGACCTCATGACGCTGCGGCGGCCGAAGGACCATCCGCACGGTATGACGGAGACCTATTTCCGCGAGCTCTTCACTGACACCAAGGACGTCGTGTTCGCGTTCCATGGCTACCCGGGTGCCATCCACATGCTCGTCCACGGTCGCCCCGACGCGGACCGGTTCCGGGTGCGCGGGTTCATCGACGAAGGTACGACGACGACGCCGTTCGACATGGTCGTGCGCAACCGCGCGTCGCGGTACCACCTGGTGCTCGATGCGCTGAACAACGCGCACGTTGCTCCGGCCGGGGCGGAGGACCTCCGTGAGTACTGCGTGACGCAGCTCGAGCGGCACGAGGAATACATCGTCGAGCACCTCGAGGATCTGCCCGAGGTGCGCGGCTGGAAGCTCGGAGCCGAGGTGCCTGCCCTGTGAGCACCGTCTACGACGAGTCGATCGACCCGGACGAGTGCCGGCGGCTGCTCGCGGCGAAGGGCGTCGCGCGCATCGGCTTCGTGGGGCTATCCGGCGACATCCTCGTGCTCCCCGTGGCGTACAAGGTGGATGACGCGGGGGTGCTCATCTTCGCGACGTCAAGCATCGGGGTGCTCTCTCGGCTCGCCCACGGCGAGCGGGTGAGCGTACAGGTCGACGACGTCTCGGAGGAGCTTCACAGCGGCTGGTCGGTCCTGGCCCACGGGCACGCGATGATCTACGAGGGCGACGTCTCCCCGCGGCCCTGGGTCGCGGGCCACGATGAGGTCGTCATCGGTATCACGGTGGACAGGCTCACCGGCCGCGCCATCTCCGCGCTCGACTGATCGGCTGGTGTGGCGGCGACGCTGGTGGGGGAGCGGCGCAGGCTCGCCCACAACACCCCGCCGATCACGGCCAGCCCGCCGAGGAGCTCGAGGGGCTGGGGCCTCTCGCCGAGCGCCAGCCAGGCGGTGGAGAGGCCCGTGACCGGCACGAGCATGGAGAACGGGGCGACCCGTCCGGCTGGGTGACGGCTCATCAGCCAGACCCACAGCCCTGACCCCACGACGGTGCCGATGAGGACGGTGTACGCGAGGCCGGCCCACGCCGCAACGGCTGCGGGCTGGAGCGAGCCGACGATCGACGCTCCGATGCGGTGCGGGCCCTCGAAGATCAGCGACAGCGCGAGCATCGGCAGTGGCGGGACCACCGACATCCACAGCGTGAGGTGCAACGGGTTCGGCGCGGCCGCCTTCCGGGTCGACAGGTTGCCCAGCGCCCAGCCGAAGCCGCCGAGGACGACGAGCAGGAACGGCCACCAGCTACCGACCGACCCACGCGCGACGCCGACGAGGATGAGTCCCGCGACAGCGATCGCGATCCCGACGGCGCTGCGTGCCCAGACCTTCTCGCGAAGCAGCAGCGCTCCCAGAACCACGGTGAACGGTGCGCTCGACTGCAGCACGAGCGACGCGAGGCCGGAGGGGAAGCCCGCTGCCATCCCGAGGTAGAGACCGATGAACTGAAGCGTTCCGAAGCCGAGCCCGTACCCGATGAGCCAACGGGTCCGTACCGCCGGGCGGGGAATGAAGATCAGGGTGGGGATCGCCAGGATGCCGAACCTGAGCGCGACGAGGAACAGCGGTGGGAACTGCTGCAGAGACTCGTGGATCGCGAGGAAGTTCACGCCCCAGATGACGGCGACGGACACGGCGAGCAGAACATGACGAATCGGCACGCCGCTACTCTCGCGGCAATGACAGTGAAGGACAAGCGAATACTTCTGATGCGTACATGTAGGCTTCCTACATGGAGGTACGTCATCTGTTCTTGCTGCGCGAGATCGCCGTCCGCGGCACGCTCGCGGCCGTCGCCGAGGCGACCCATCGCACGCCGTCAGCCGTGTCGCAGCAGCTCCGTACCGCCGAGCGGGAGCTGGGCGTCAGGCTCGTCGAGCCCGTGTCCAGAGGGCTCCGCCTGACGGCCGAGGGTCTGCTGCTCGCTGAGAGCGCCGACGAGGTCGGCCGGGTGCTCGCCGACGTGGAGGCACGACTGGAGTCACGCCTCGGTCAGCCAGGGGGCGAGGTGTCGATCGGTACCTTGCCCAGCGCCGGGGAGGCCCTGCTGCCGCACCTGGTCACGAGACTGCACGGCTCGGCGATCACCGTCGACGTGCGCGACTTCGACGTCGCGGAGGAGGCGTTCGCTCGGGAGACGCTCGACCACGACCTCGTCATCGCTCACAGCCTGACCGGCGACGTGCCGTCCGGTGCAGCCGGCCTGGTCTGCCGCGTCCTCGCGCGCGAGCCGTTGGACGTGGCATTGCCCTTCGGGCATCCACTCGCGGCCAAGCAGACGCTGGTCCCGGCGGATCTCGTCGGGACGACGTGGATCGCCGTACCGGTGGGCTTCCCCTTCGACTCGGTGCTGCTCGCCGTGGAGGCGATGACCGGGACCCAGCTCACGCGGCGCATGCGCTTGGTCGACAACCGTCTGGTCGAGTCCATGGTTGCCGCCGGCGAGGGCTTGGCGCTCCTCCCACGCTTCACGACTCGTACGCACCCGGCGACCGTCCTCCGGCCATTGGCAGGGGTGAACTCGGAGCGAGCGATCGTCGCGCTCGCCAGGCCGGACCACTACGCGCGTCGGGCTGTACGGACGGTGGCCGATCTGCTGGCGGACGTGGGCGCCGAGCTCATGGACCGCACACAGACCGAGTGAGCGCTGCGGAGACTAGGGTTGGGCCATGAGTACCGAGGAGTTCGCTGAAGACCAGAGGCCGTCTCGGCCGCGCATCCTGGTGGGCGTCGACGGATCAGACGACGCCATGCGTGCGGTGAAGTATGCGCTGGGCACCGCTGAGCGTACTGGCCACGACATCTGGCTCGTCCATGCAGTGGACGATGGCGTCCTGACCAGTGGCTGGGGGGTCGTCTACGACCCGACCATCCTGTCCTCCGTCGGCGAGGAGGCCCTCGCCGTGGCCAAGCTCTTCCTGTCCGACAACGGCTTCCCGGCGGACCGGGTCCGCTCGGAGGTGCTCATGGGGCATCCCACTGCCGTGCTCGCTGACCTGTCCGAGAGCGCCGAGCTGTGCGTGGTCGGTCGGCGTGCCTCGGGCGGGCTCGACCGGATGTTCATCGGCTCCACCAGCCTGGCCCTCGGTGCCTCCGCGCATTGCGCGGTGGTCGTCATCTCCGCGGCTTCGACCCCTGGCCGGACCGGCGCCCACAAGCGCATCGCCGTCGCGGTCACTGCTCCCGACAAGGCCAAGCACCAGGTCGAGTGGGCGCTTCAAGAGGCCCGCGATCGCAACTGTGCGCTCGTCGTGGCGCACGTCGTCGCGCCGTCCCCGACCGGCTTCTTCGCGGCGTTCAAGGCGGCGCCGACGCCGGAGTCGACCGCGAAGGCCCGGGCAGAGCTCGGGAGGATGCTCGACGAGCTGCGCAAGGACTACCCCGACGTGGAGATCGAAGGCGAGATCCTCGAAGGCGTGCCGATCGAGGAGCTGGTCGACCAGACCAGCACCATCGACCTCTTGGTTCTGGGCATCCATCCGCACCCGGTCACGGGCATGTCGTTCGGGGGCCCGCTCCGCGGGATCCTGGCGCACTCGCTGTGCCCGGTCTGCCTCGTGAGGTGACCTACTCGACGATGAGCTCCGGGTAGACCGGAAGCCACATCGCGTCGTGCACCTGCTGGATGGGGTCGGCAAGGTGCTCCTCGGCCACGCCGTCGTCCATGGCGGCGCGTGCCACTGCCACGGCCACCGTCGCGGAGACTACCCGCAGCCGGTCCACGGAAGGGAGCAGTGAGGCTCCCGGTGTCGCGAGGTGCGGGATCGACGCCAGCGCCTGAGCGGCAGCTGTGATCATGTGATCGCTGACTCGGTTCGCTCTGCTCACGGCGACGCCCAGTCCCAGACCAGGGAAGACCAGTGCGTTGTTGGCCTGGGCGATGGCATACGTCACGTCGCCGTGCCTGACCGGTGGGAACGGCGACCCCGTGGCGATGAGGGCTCGGCCGTCCGTCCAGGACAGGACGTCGCCGGGCAGCGCCTCAGCAAGGACCGTCGGGTTGGAGAGGGGCATGATCACGGGACGCTCGACGTGGCTGGCCATCTCCTTGACCACTCGTTCGGTGAAGGCACCGCCCTGTCCTGAGGTGCCGACAAGGATCGTGGGTTCGACAGCACGAATCACGTCCAGGAGTCCGATCCTGTTCGGGTGTGGGACATCCCAGCCGGCCACCTCGTCGGCAGGGCGGGCGTAGGGCTGCTGGAAGTCGCGGATCTTGGTCGTGGCCGTGGTGATGAGCCCTTGGCTGCTGAGACACCAGAACCTGGACCGGCTCTCCTCCCTGTCGAAGCCCTCGGCCACCATGAGGTCGAGCATGAGGTCGGCGATCCCGACGCCCGCGGTACCGGCGCCGAAGATGACGACCCGCTGGTCGCTCATCCGCTCGTCCTTCGCCCGCACAGCGGCGAGCGCGGCGGCACCCACGACCGCTGCCGTGCCCTGGACGTCGTCGTTGAACGTACAGATCTCCTCGCGATAGCGCTTGAGGATGCGATGGGCGTTCGAGGCGCCGAAGTCCTCCCAGTGGATCATGGCGTGGGGGAAGGTGCGCTTCACGGTCTCGACGAACAGGTCGATGAAGGCGTCGTAGCGTTCGCCGCGCACGCGAGAGTGTCGCTCGCCGAGGTAGACCTCGTCGTTCAGCAGCGCGAGGTTGTCCGTTCCGACATCGATGACCACCGGGATCGCGTGGTTCGGGTCGATCCCTGCGGCGGCCGTGTACAGGCTCTTCTTGCCGAGGCAGATCTGGATCCCGCCCACACCCTGGTCGCCGATGCCCAGGATGCCCTCGCTGTCGGTGACGATGACGAGGTCGACGTCCTCCGGCGTCCGACCGAAGGCCAGGAGGGAAGCCTCCACGGCATCGGGCTTGTCGATGGAGAGGTAGACGCCATGAAGCCGTTGGTGGTAGGCCCAGCTGAAGTTCTGGATGGCCTCGCCGATCGTCGGGGTGTAGACGATCGGCATCATCTCCGGCAGGTGGTCGGAGAGCAGGCGGTAGAAGAGCACGGTGTTGCGGTCCCTCAAGGCCTGGAGGTACGTGAACTTGTCCAGGTTGGTGTTCGCTGACTGGAACTGCTGGTAGGCCCGGTGCAGCTGGCCCTCGAACGGCGTGACCCCGCTGGGAAGCAGTCCCACGAGCCCCAAGTCGATCCGCTCCTGCTGGGTGAAGGCGGTGCCACGGTTGATCCGAGGAATACGCAGAACCTCACTGCCCCTGGCACGGACCAGGACCTTGCTCCCGTGGCTGCCCGGCAGCACCTCGTACCTTCGGCTCTCGTCCATAGACCGAACGCTAGACCTGTCGGGCTGGACCGTAGGCTGTGACGGCCATGCAGCCATACCTTGTCGTCGATCCCGACCTGCCCATCGCCACCGCTGTGCCTGACATCGCGGCGGCGCTGCTGAGCAGCCAGGTCGTCGTGGTCGCCGGCGAGACGGGGTCCGGCAAGACGACGCAGCTGCCGAAGATCTGCCTGCTGGCCGGTCGGCGCAGCATCGGCCACACCCAACCTCGGCGCATCGCCGCTCGGACGCTCGCTGAGCGGATCGCGGAGGAGACCCGGACCGAGCTGGGCGATGTCGTCGGCTACCAGGTGCGGTTCACCCGCAAGGCCAGCCGCGAGACCCGCGTCAAGGTGATGACGGACGGGATCCTGCTGGCCGAGATCTCCCATGACAAGGAGCTGCGCGCCTACGACACGATCATCATCGACGAGGCCCACGAGCGCAGCCTGAACATCGACTTCCTGCTCGGCTACCTCAAGCAGCTCCTGCCGAGACGACCCGACCTCAAGGTCATCGTCACGAGCGCCACGATCGACACGTCACGATTCGCCGAGCACTTCGACGACGCTCCCATCGTGGAGGTGTCGGGCCGTACGTACCCGGTCGAGATCCGCTATCGGCCAGTGCGCGACGACGGCGCGGTCGCCGACGAGGACGACGGACAACCCGCGAGACCGGCCCCGCCCGCCGACGAGCGCGACCTCACCGAGGCGATCTGCGACGCGGTGGTCGAGCTGCAGGCATCCGGGGACGGCGATGTGCTCGTCTTCTGCTCCGGTGAGCGGGAGATCCGCGACGCGTCCGAGGCGATCGCCGCACGCCAGCTGCGGTTCACCGAGGTGCTCCCGCTGTACGCGCGGCTGTCGGTCGCCGAGCAGCATCGCGTCTTCGCGCCGCACACCGGACGGCGCGTCGTCATCGCCACGAACGTCGCGGAAACCTCACTGACGGTGCCGGGGATCCGGCATGTGGTCGACAGCGGCACCGCCCGGATCTCTCGCTACTCGAAGCGCACGAAGGTCCAACGGCTCCCCATCGAGCCCATCTCGAAGGCATCGGCGAACCAGCGCGCCGGCCGGTGTGGCCGCGTGGCGCCCGGGATCTGCATCCGCCTCTACAGCGAGGCCGACTACGACTCGCGTCCGCAGTACACCGAGCCGGAGATCCTGCGGACCAACCTCGCATCCGTCATCCTCCAGATGGCCGAGGCCGAGCTCGGGGACATCGCCGACTTCCCGTTCGTCGAGCCTCCGGACGCCGCTCAGATCACTGACGGCATCCGTACGCTCAGCGAGCTCGGCGCCCTCGAAGGACGCGGAACGAGCCCACGGCTGACGCCAGTCGGCCACCAGCTCGCCAGGCTCCCGGTCGATCCCAGACTGGCGCGGATGCTCGTCGAGGCCTCGAAGCGAGGCTGTCTCCGCGAGGTCCAGGTCATCGTCGCGGCGCTCGCGATCCCTGACGTCAAGGAACGTCCACAGGAGAAGCGCGAGCAGGCTGACCAGCTTCATCGTCGCTTCTGGGCGCCGGCTCCCGGCACCGACGGCGAGCCGGCTTCTCCGGACGGCTCCGACTTCGTGGCGATCCTCCGGCTCTGGGCCTACCTGCGCGATCGGCGCAAGGCGGTCTCCGGCAACGCGTTCCGCCGGCTCTGCCGCGACGAGTTCCTCAACTTCCTGCGGGTACGGGAGTGGCAGGACCTGCACACCCAGCTGCGCCAGATCTGCGACGAGCTCGGTCTCGACCGCAACGCCGAACCCGCGCCGGCCGACTTCGTCCACACCGCCATCCTGTCCGGGCTGCTCAGCCATGTGGGGCTGCTCGACACGCGCAACGAACGCACCGACCTGCCTGCCCGCAAGCGTGCGCGACTCGGACCTCGCGAGTACCGAGGTGCCCGCGGCGCCGCGTGGGCCATCGCTCCCGGGTCTGCGATCGCGAGGACCCCACCACCCCTGGCCGTCGCGTACGAGCTCGTCGAGACGACACGGCTCTGGGCACGGACGGTCGCTGCGGTGGAGGCGGAGTGGATCGAGGCGGTCGCCGAGCACGTCCTGAGCCGCAACTACTCCGAGCCTCACTGGTCGGAGACTCAGGGATCCGTGCTCGCATACGAGGCGGTCAGCCTGTACGGCATCCCGATCATCGCCGGTCGTACCGTCCAGTACTCGCGGATCGACCCGGAGGAGACCCGGCGCATCTTCATCCAGTCCGCGCTCGTCGAGGGCCGTTGGCGCACCCGTCACCACTTCGTACAGCGCAACGCAGAAGTGCGAGAGCAGGCGGCGGAGCTCGAGGAGCGCACGAGACGCCGCGATCTCGTGGTCGACGACGCGACGATCTTCGCGTTCTACGACGCGCGCGTCCCGGCGGACGTCGTATCGCAGCGTCACTTCGACACGTGGTGGCGCACGAAGCGGGTCGAGGACGACGCGTACCTCGACCTGGCCCTGGAGGACCTCGTCGCGAACGAGGAGGCTGACATCTCCGCCGCGGGCTTCCCGGACTGGTGGCGGGTGGGCCGGCACGAGCTCGAGATCACGTACGTCTTCGATCCCGGTTCCCAGCACGACGGCGTGACGATCGAGATTCCGGTCGCGGTGCTCAACCAGCTGCCGCCCGCAGCGTTCACCTGGCACGTACCGGGCTACCGGGAGGATCTCGCGACCGAGCTGATCCGGTCGTTGCCCAAAGGCGTGCGGACCTCCTTCGTACCGGCTCCGAACCATGCCGCGGCCGCTTTCGCCTGGCTCGCTCAGCGCCCCGACGTCGCATCCGCTCCCGAGGGTGACACCGCTCCCGACACGATCTCGTTCCCGGATGCGCTGGCCGTGGCGCTCCGTATGTTGACCGGCACGGATCCGGCAGGGGCGTGGGGCGACCGGGAGCTGCCGGCGCATCTGAGGCCGACGCTGGTTGTCGTCGATGGCGGCAAAGAGGTGGCCCGGGGAGACGACCTCGCCGCGCTCCAGCGCCAGTTGACGAAGACCGTGAGCCGCACGCTGACGAAGGTCAACCAGCGCGCTTCGGTCACGGGCGCCACGTCCTGGTCGTTCCCTGCGTTGGAGCAGCGGCTCACGACGATGTCCGGGACGACGGAGGTCGTCGGCTACCCCGCCCTGCGCGACGAGGGCGCAGCCGTCGGCGTCGTGGTCCTGGACACCGAGGAGCGCGCTCGGGCGTCCCACGCTCGTGGTCTGCGCAGGCTGATGCAGCTCACGTCGCCCGATCCGACCACTTGGGTGGTCTCGAGGATGTCGAACGCAACGAAGCTTCAGCTCGGCGCGAGCCCGTACCCCACGATCCCGGCCCTTCTCGCCGACGCTCGCCTGCGCGCTGTCGACACTGCGCTCGCGGCGCTGGCCGTCGACGCATGGCAGGTACGCGACGCGGGTCGGTTCGCGGAGGTTCAGGTGTCGGTACGGGAACGGCAGGCGGACACGATGAGAGGTGTCGTCGCGTATGTCGGGGAGGTACTGGCCCGTCAGCAGGAGGTGGCGCGTCAGCTCGGGACCATGCCCACCTCGTACGTCACCGACGACGTCCGTGAGCAGGTTGCGAACCTCGTCTACCCAGGCTTCATCCTGGCCACTCCGGACCCGTGGTTCGCGCGGCTCTCCCGCTACCTGCACGCGGCGGAGCTGCGGCTGGTGGCGTACGGGACGAACCCCGCGAGAGAGCGGCAGTCCGCCGACGTCATCGTCGACCTCGAGGACGAGTACGCGGCGCTGGTGGGTTCGGTCCCCGAAGGTCCCCTACCGGCAGACGTGGCGGGTGTCGGCTGGCTTCTCGAGGAGCTGCGCGTCAGCCTCTTCGCCCAGCAGCTCCGTACGGCCGAGCCGGTTTCGGCCAAGCGCGTACGGTCAGCCATGGCGGCCTGCCGATGAGCTGAGCGGGTGAAAGGCGAGGGTCGCTTCTTGCGTGAGCCGTCCGGCATGGATCAGGCTGATGCCGAGAACATCGACCAGGAGGTCTCATGAGGCTGCTGCTTACCTCAGCGGGCGTCAAGAACGCGAGCATCCAGGACGCGCTGGTCGAGATGCTGGGCAGACCGATCGCCGAGTGCAGCGCACTGTGCATCCCCACTGCGATGTACGGGCATCCGAGCGCGGGTCCCGGAGCGGGGGCGTGGCGTTTCATCAGCGGACGATCGGCTGAGCCGATGACCGAGCTGGGGTGGAAGTCCGTAGGAGTGCTGGAGCTGACCGCGCTTCCCAGCATCGCTGAGGTCCACTGGGTTCCGAAGGTCAAAGACGCAGACGTGCTTCTGGTGTCGGGCGGAGATGCCCTCTACCTGTGCCACTGGATGCGGCAGTCCGGGTTCGCGGATCTCATCCCGTCACTGAGCGAGACCGTCTACGTCGGAATGAGCGCGGGAAGCATGGTCATGACGCCCCGCATCGGGGCGGACTTCGTCCGCTGGCAGCCTCCAGTTCCTGGTGACGACAGCACGTTGGGGCTCGTCGGATTCTCGATCTTTCCGCACCTCGACCACGAGCTGATGCCGGAGAACACCCTGTCCGATGCCGAGAGGTGGGCGACCGGGATCTCAGGTCCGGCGTACGCAATCGACGATCAGACGGCCATCGAGGTCACCGATGCCGGCATCGAGGTCGTCTCCGAAGGGCACTGGAAGCTCCTCAACTCGGCATAGCGAGGGCCCTGCGAGACCTGTACGGGAGGGTCGTCGCGGCCTGTCGTCGGCGAGGTCTTCGCCGCCGTCTCCTATCCTGGCCAGGTACCCGTCGACCAGGAGGTGACCGGGATGCCGCGTGACCATCACCGTCCGCTTGCCCTGGGTGCGGCCTATTTCGAGTCTGTCGCCGACGGACCGGCTCCGGACGAGCTCCTCGAGATCGCAGAACGTACGGCCACGGTCCTCGTCCGGGGTGCCAGGGCGGAGGGGGATGCCGAGCTCGCCGAGCGGGTCGTGCACCTCGCGGACACCGAGGGGATGGAGACGCTCGCGGACATGTGGTCGTCGTCCACCCCGGACTCGCTGGCGGGGGCGCTGTGGCGGCTGTACGTGATTCGGGAGTGGATCCACGCCGACCCGGTCCGGGCGTCACGGGCGTACGACGCGGGCAAGGACACTGCCCAGGTCGCCCGCGCCGTCGCCGGTGCCGCAGATCCCCCGGATCCGGACGCGATGTGCGCCGTGATCGACGACGTCCTGCGCGGGATCGTCCGCAGCGACTTCGCGGACGTCCTGTGGCGAGGCTCCGCCGTCCTGCACGTCCTGGGCGCAGGGCGGGCGCTCACCGAGGTCAGCTCGTCCAGCGTCCGTGAGAGCGCCCGGATGATCACGTTGGCCGACGAGCTCGAGCGCGCCGGACACCTGGAGCTGTCGGGAAGACTCTCCTAACCCTCGGCGTCCATTTGGGGTGGGGCCCCTACACTGGCGCCTGGTACGCCGGGTCGCGGATGCCCCGGGCTCCAACATCAGCCGCTACGAGCGGCCCCGCGCCGTGAGGCGCTCCCGGCCCGGTGTACCTCTACCTCGCGAACGGCTACCCGAACAGGGCCTCGCGCGACCGCGTCGCGACTCCTGAACGGCAACGATTATGCGTAGCGCAGGCGGCCGTTGTCTCCAGGCCGTAGCCTCGGGGACGTGAACCAACCGCGAGAGTTGTACGACGTGGTGCCGGAGACCTGGGAGACTGTACGTGGCATCCAGGCGCCGCTCATCCATCTTCTGGACGGGTTCCTCGACGCCGGCAGGGTCACGCATGGAACGGCTGACCATCTGCTGCGCACCTGTCACCCCGAGCGTGTCGCCACGTTCGACGTCGACGTGCTCCACGACTACCGCAGCCGCCGCCCGATCATGACGTTCGACACGTACCACTGGACCGCGATCCAGATGCCGCACCTGGTGCTCGACAAGCTCACCGACGAGACCGGACGCCCGTTCCTCCTCATGCATGGCCAGGAGCCGGATACCCGCTGGGAGCAGATGGTGACGGTGACGTTGGCGATCTGCGACGAGCTGGGAGTCGATCGGCTCTACACGGCCTCTGGCATCCCGATGGCGGTGCCGCACACGCGGCCGACCGGGATCACCCGTCACGCGACGCTGCAGGATCTCGCCCACGACAACCCACCGCTCATCGATCGGATGGATGTGCCGGGCCAGTGGTCCGCGATGCTCGAGCTCCGTGCGGGAGAGGCCAAACGGGTCGCGATGGGGTACGTCGCGCACGTGCCGCACTACCTGTCCCAGGTCCAGTTCCCGCAGGCGGTCAAGGTCGTGCTCGAGTCGCTCATGGAGGACATCGGGCTGCGTATCCCCCTGGGTGACCTGGCTGATGAGATCGTCGAGAACAACGACCTCATCGACGCGGAGGTCTCCGGGTCGGCGGAGACTTCCGAACTCGTCGCGGCACTGGAGGATGCCTTCGACACCGCTCACGACCGTGCCGCGCCCGTGCCCACAGCCGACGAGATCGCCGCCGAGTTCGAGAAGTTCCTCGCGGACCGCGAGCAGGACCAGAACCCGTAAGCCATGCCACGTACCATCGACGATCTGGTCGCGGTCCTCGACCTGGAGCAGATCGAACCGGACCTGTTCCGCGGCCCTGCCGCCCAGACCCGCCTGCAGCGCACGTACGGAGGGCAGGTGCTTGCGCAGTCCGTCGTGGCTGCCTACGGCACGCTCCCGAAGGGCCGTGTCCTCCACTCGCTGCACGCTCAGTTCCTTGAGGCCGGGCGCGCGGACTCGCCGATCCTGTACGACGTGCTGCCGACTCGTGATGGGAACCACTTCTCGACGCGGCTCGTGACTGCCCGCCAGGGTGGGCGACGCATGTTCACCATGGTCTGCTCGGCGCAGGCGCCCGAACCGGGACTGGACCACCAGGATCCGGTTCCCGACGTGCCGGGACCGGACGAGTGCCCGAGCATGTCGGACGTCCTTGTCCGTCGCCTCGGTCCGTCCGCGCGGCCCACGTTCGGCCAGTGGGAGGAGCTTGAGGTCCGGTACGCGTCGGGCTTCGAGGACGCGCCTCCTCACCATCGAGCCTCGCTCGCCGTGTGGGTGCGGGCCAACGGCCGCCTGCCGGACGACCCGGTTCTCCACCAAGCCGTCCTCGCGTACCTGTCGGACCTGACGATCCTCAGCGTGAGCCTGATCCCGCACGGCCTGTCGTACGGACCCGGGATGGTCGCGGCATCGTTGGACCACGCGATGTGGTTCCACCGGCCGGTACGCGTCGACGACTGGGTGCTGTACGACCAGATCTCCCCGTCAGCGTCGGGAGCGCGCGGCTTCTCGCTGGGGAGGGTGTTCTCGGCCGACGGGCTGGCGGCCACGACTGCCCAGGAGGGCCTGATCCGGGTGGTCGACCCCCAGACATGACAACGCCGCCCCTCGAGAGGGGCGGCGCTTGGGGTTGTCAGGCGGCGAGCTCGCCGCTGCGCAGCTTCGCGATGGCGTGACGTTCGATCTGCCGGACGCGTTCCGCGGTGATGCCCCAGACCTCACCGATGTCCGCGAGCTTGGCCTGTCGGCCGTCGAGCAGACCGTACCGACGGCGTACGACATCGGCGGACCTCTCGTCGAGCCTGGAGAGCATCTGCTCGAGCCGGGCACGCTCCTCGGCGTCCAGCACCATCTCGTCGGGACCAGGGGCGGGCTCACGCGCGATGAGGTCACCGAGCGCGGTGTCACCGTTCTCCTCGACCGGCGCGTCCAGGGAGACGTGCTCTCTCGAGAACTGGATGAGCTCCAGGACCTTCTCCTCCTCGATCCCCATCTCTTCGGCGATCTCCTTCAGATCTGGGTCACGGCCGAACTTGCGCTCGAGGTTGCGACGGATGGCCGAGACCTGGTTGATCTGCTCGGCGACGTGGACCGGGAGCCGGACGATGCGGCCCTGCTGCGCGATGCCGCGGCTGATCGACTGGCGGACCCACCACGTCGCGTAGGTGGAGAACTTGAAGCCCTTCGTGTAGTCGAACTTCTCGACGGCGCGGATCAGTCCGGTGTTGCCCTCCTGCACGAGATCGAGCAGCGGCATCGCGGAGCGTCCATACTTGCGGGCGACCGACACGACCAGGCGCAGGTTGGCGGTGACGAAGCGGTTCATCGCTTCCTCACCGATCTGGGCGAGCTCCAGGAGCTCGGCGCGCGTCACGCGAATCGGCTTCTTGCCGCGGGCCTCGTCAATGATCTCGCCGTCCAGGATGGCCTGCGCGTACAGCCCGGCTTCGATGCGACGAGCGAGCTCCACCTCTTCCTCGGCGCTCAGTAACGCGGTCTTGGCGATTCCGTCGAGGTAGAGACCTACAGCATCCTTGCCATCGATTCCTTCGGTGGTGCGGGTCCTGCGGGCAGTGATCAATGCCATGAGGGGATCCTTTCGTCGTCACCATCACAACGCCTGAGTACCCCGAAAGGTTTCCCTCCACCGCCGGAAAGGGACCCTGAACCTACCCTGATGTGATGTCGGGGGACCCTGGGGTCGCTCCGAGCCTGTCCAAGAGCCAGGCCAGCTCGTACGCCTCGTCGCGCCACGCCTGGTAGCGGCCCGTCGCGCCCTGGTGCCCGCCCAGCTCTACGCGCAGCAGCACCTGTCCTGACGCATTCGGTCTCGCCCGGAGAGCAGCCACCCACTTCGCCGGTTCGGAGGCGGCCACGCGCTGGTCATGGATAGCCGCCGTGGCCAGGATGTCCGGGTAACCGCCCTCGCCGATGTTGCCGTAGGGGCTGTAGCCGGCGATCGTGGCGAAGGCTTCGGGATCGGCGACCGGGTCACCCCATTCGTCGCGCTCGGTGATCGTCAGCGGAAGGTCCTCCGCCAGCATCGCCGTCAGCGGGTCGAGGAAGCCGACACTGACCTGCGCCGCGCAGAAGAGGTCGGGCGCGAGGTTGATCGCTGCCCCGACGGTGAGTCCCCCGGCGGAGGCTCCGCGGGCGGCGAGCCGTCCGGGCGCGGCCACGCCGGCGCTCATGAGGTGGCGACCGACGGCTACGAAGTCGCTGAACGTCGTCGGCTTGGCCGTGAGCCTTCCCTGCGTGTACCAGGCACGGCCCATCTCGCCGCCGCCACGGACATGGGCGTACGCCACGACGACGCCCCGGTCGAGCAGGCTGAGGCGTGCCACGGAGAAGCCGGGATCGAGGCTGGTCTCGTACGCGCCGTACCCGTACATCACGCATGGCGCGGGCCAGGCCGTGTCCTTGCGGGCCACCAGCGACACAGGGATCTGTACGCCGTCGCTGCCCGGCGCCCACAGTCGCCACTGGACGTAGTCCTCAGAACGGAACGGTCGTCCCTCGGGGTCCGGCAGCACCGGCTGGCGCTTCAGGATGCGCTCGCCGGTCCCGTCCCAAGCGACCTCGACGACGGTCGCCGGATCGACGAAGGACTCCCGGTGAAGGCGCAGGCGGTCTGCGCTGTACTGCTGGTCCGCGGAGCCGACCGACTCGAGGTCGGCGGTGGCGTCCAGCAGAAGCCCTCTACCTGCCGACCCGTCCTCTGACCTCGGGACGACCATGACGCGGGGGAGTCCGTCGCGGCGGAGATGGACGACGAGATGATCGGCGTACGCGGTGACATCCAGCAGTCTGACGCCGTCCTCACCGCCGATCACCGTCGACCACACTCCCCACTGGTCGGGCCGCGCTGGTGTCACGGCGAGCTCGAAGTCGGGATGGCTGGCGTTGTGGACCACGTACAGCCACTCACCTGCCGGCTCGACGCTGTACTCGAGACCCTCGACGCGAGGTGCGACGAGCAGGGGAACGCCTGTCGGGGTCTGGGTGTCGAGAAGGTAGACCTCGCTGGAGGCCTTGCTCGCGCTGTCGATGACCAGCCATCGGTCGTCGCCAGACCGTCCGGCAGACAGCCAGAACCGCTCGTCGTCCTCGCGCAGGATGTCGACGTCTTCGCTGAAGGGCGTCCCCAGGGTGTGACGCCGCAGAAGGTACGGACGCCAGGAGTCGTCGAGGACCGTGTACGCGACGTGCTGGTCGTCGATCCAGCAGACGCTTGCGACGTCCTCCAAGAGGTCGGGAAGCTCGTCGCCAGTGGTCAGGTCGCGGAAGCGTGCGCTGTACAGCTCGTCCCCGGCCGTGTCGCAGCTCCAGAGCAGGATGTCGCCGGACGGAGAGACATCGACATCCCCGACGGCGAACACCTCGTGGCCGGCAGACTCGTTGTTGAGGTCGATGAGCACCGTCTCGCGGGCGATCGGGTGAGAGATGTCGGGTACGTCGTCGCGTGACGGTGCAGGGGCGCGACAGAACGAGGGGTAGTCGTGGCCCTCGACCGTACGGGCGAAGTACCACCAGGCGCGGCCGGAACTGTCGACGTCGTGATCGGGAACGCTGAGGTCGGTCTGCAGGGTCCGGGACGAGATCTCGGCCACGATGCGTTCCCTGAGAGGAGCGAGGTGGGCGGTCTGTTCGTCGGCGTAGGTCGTCTCGGCCTCGAGGTGGGCCAGCACCGCGGGGTCCTCGAGATCGTCGAGCCACGCATAGTGGTCGACAAGCGTCACCGAATGGATCGTGGTCTGTCGGGGTATCCGGTCAGGCAGCGGTGCTGGCACGCGCGTCACTCTAGGGCCAGGCCGGAGTTGGACGAGATGCAGGGGCGTGGCATCATAGGTCTCTGGGCCATTGACACTCGCGGGTCGCTGCACGCTCTAGTAGCGGTGCCCAGCGTGAAGGTCCTTGTCAGAAACCCCTCCCATGAGAGGCACACAGTGGTTCGATCCGCAGCAGCCCGTTCCGACGACTCAGACGCGACGCCTGCCCCCCAGCGTCACTCTCGGGGAGTCGCGATCGTCGAGGCCGTCCCAGACGGTGAGTCCGAGGCGACAACCGCGGCGGCACCTGCGCCGCGGCGTAGCCGGGCGAAAGCGACTGGCGAACCGGTCACCCCGGCGTCCCGACGCAAGAAGGCTGCTCCGAAATCCGAGGTCGTCTCTGCTGACGAGGACTCCGAGGACGAGCTCGATCCTGACGCCGACGCGGAGCCCGACGAGGTGGAGGTCGTCGAGATCGAAGACCTGACCGTCGACCTCGAGGGCGCGGACAGCGAGGACGAGGAAGAGACCCCGTCCATCGTGGCAGCCCTCTCCGGGAGCACGGAGAAGACGGTCGCGTTCGTCCGTGAAGGCGACGAAGTCGTACTGACTGTGGGCGGCAAGAAGCGCGGACTCGAGGATGTCGACGATGCTGCGTTCGAGCCGGAGAAAGAGGCAGTGGTCGAGAAGGAGATCACCGAGGAGGAGGGGTACAGCCTCTCCGACGCGGACGATGCGGACGAGCCTGAGCAGCAGGTCATGGCAGCCGGCGCCACCGCCGATCCCGTCAAGGACTATCTCAAGCAGATCGGCAAGGTTGCCCTGCTGAACGCCGAGCAGGAGGTCGAGCTCGCCAAGCGCATCGAGGCCGGGCTGTTCGCCGACGAGCGGCTCAACGACACGAGTCCCGTCAAGACGGCGGACGTCGAGGACTACGAGTGGATCGCCATCGACGGGCGTCGTGCGAAGAACCACCTGCTGGAGGCCAACCTTCGACTCGTCGTCTCGCTCGCGAAGCGCTACACCGGTCGCGGCATGCTCTTCCTCGACCTCATTCAGGAGGGCAACCTCGGCCTCATCCGTGCGGTCGAGAAGTTCGACTACACCAAGGGCTACAAGTTCTCGACCTACGCCACGTGGTGGATCCGTCAGGCCATCACCCGGGCCATGGCCGACCAGGCCCGCACCATCCGGATCCCGGTCCACATGGTCGAGGTCATCAACAAGCTGGCCCGCGTGCAGCGCCAGATGCTGCAGGACCTGGGCCGCGAGCCCACGCCCGAGGAGCTCGCCGTCGAGCTCGACATGACCCCCGAGAAGGTCATCGAGGTCCAGAAGTACGGCCGCGAGCCGATCTCCCTGCACACGCCCCTCGGCGAGGACGGCGACTCCGAGTTCGGTGACCTCATCGAGGACTCCGAGGCGATCGTCCCGGCCGATGCCGTGTCGTTCACCCTGCTCCAGGAGCAGCTCCACGCGGTCCTCGACACGCTCTCCGAGCGCGAGGCCGGCGTGGTGTCGATGCGCTTCGGCCTGACCGACGGTCAGCCCAAGACCCTCGACGAGATCGGC
>JBBQBP010000025.1:0-44247 GCA_038317635.1 Propionibacteriales bacterium | reverse complement strand
GCGTTGAGCTCGACGACGAGACGTCCTCCCCCGTCGACGGGAACGCGCATGACGATTCCGCGGCCCTCCTTCGTGACCTCCATGGGTCCATCACCGGTTCGCGGCTTCATCGCGGCCATCGCGTCTCCCTTTCGTGTCTGTTCGGTGACCATTATTCCAGGTCTGAAGGACCAGGGTTGGCCACGACGGGCCGAGCGGGTTGATCAGCGGGTTCCTTGAGGTCGATCTGTGTAGCAAGACGCTCCAGCAATGCGTCGACCTGTTCCATCGAATAGCCCCGCGGAACCACAGCGAACTGAATGTCGCGGAGGTCCGTGCTCGTCAGAGGTCCGGTCGCTGGGACAACGGGATAGACGCGATCGTCAACGACCTCGGGCATCTCTCCGAAGCGTCCCGTGGACGCCGCAGCAGCAAGGCCGACAACGCCGATAGCGAGGGCGGCCAGGATCCATTCCATGCCAGTCTCCTAGTTCGGGTCGCGGGGCGCCAGGGGCGGTACGGGGGTGAGCATCGCCTGGACCGCGTCCTCGACAGAGTCCGTGACGCGCAGCATGTCCAGGTCGTCGTCGGAGATGTAGCCGCTGGTCGCGACGGTGTCCTTCAGCCACGTGAGCATCGGCGTCCAGTATTCGCTGCCGAAGAGCACGATGGGAAAATGCGTCACCTTGCGGGTCTGCGACAACGTGACGGCCTCGAAGAGCTCGTCAAAGGTCCCGAAACCACCAGGCATCACGACGAAGCCCTGGGAGTACTTGAGGAACATCGTCTTCCGGGCGAAGAAGTAGCGGAAGTTGATCCCCAACGTCACGTACTTGTTGAGCGACTGCTCGAACGGCAGCTCGATCCCGAGACCGACGGACGTTCCGCCAGCCTTGGCAGCTCCCTTGTTGGCCGCCTCCATCACACCGGGGCCGCCACCGGTCATGACCGCGAGACCCTCTTCAGCGAGCCGCCGCCCGATGGCCTCAGCTGCCACATACATGGGGTGGTTGCGCTTCGTCCGGGCGCTGCCGAACACGCTGACAGCTGGGCCGAGCTCGGCGAGGGTGCCGAAGCCTTCGACGAACTCCGCCTGGATGCGCAGCACCCGCCACGGGTCCGCGTGCACCCAGTCGTTGGGGCCACGACTCGTGAGCAGGCGCTGGTCCGTCGTGGTCGGTTGCCGGTCGGCGCGGCGCCGGATGACCGGGCCTTGGTTCTGGGTCTTCGACTCCTTGGGCACGGTCACGAGCGTAGCGGCCCGGGGAGCGCCTCAGGCCGTGAGCCAGCGCACGAGCGCGTCGCGGCATGTGTACAGGTCCTCGACGCGGCAGTGCTCGTCGTCGGCATGCGCGTGGTTGGGGTTCGCCGGGCCGTAGTTCACCGCGGGGACGCCGAGCGCCGAGAACCGCGCGACATCGGTCCAGCCGTACTTCGGACGTGGTGATCCACCCACGGCTGTGGCGAAGGCCCGGGCAGCGGGCAGGTCGAGCCCTGGCCGGGCCCCGGGAGCGATGTCGAGCAGGTCGACCTCGTACCCGTGGAACAGCCGCCGCACCTCGCGGACCGCAGCCGCCTCGTCCTTGTCGGGAGCGAAGCGATAGTTGACGACCACCTCGCAGCGGTCCGGGACGACGTTGCCGGCGATGCCGCCCGTGATGGCGACCGCGTTCATGCCCTCGCGGTAGAGGAGCCCGTCGACGAGGACCTGGGCCGGTGAGTACGACTCCAGCCGGCGCAGCACCTCGCCCGCCGCGTGAATGGCGTTACGGCCGAGCCAGGACCGGGCCGAGTGGGCGGCCTGCCCGGAGGTACGGACCGCGACGCGGAGTGTGCCCTGGCACCCGCCCTCGATCGCGGCCGCGGTCGGCTCCATGAGAACGGCGAGGTCGGCGACCAGGAGCTCCGGATGGGTCCGCGAGAGCCGGTTCAGCCCGTTCCGCTCGGCGTCCACCTCCTCGTGGTCGTAGAAGATCCACGTGATGTCGCGAACGGGCTCGGGCACAGCAGCGGCGACCGCGAGCTGTACGGCGACACCACCCTTCATGTCGCACGTCCCCCGCCCGTACACGCGGTCCTCACCGTCGACCACCTGGCGCGTGCTGGGCAGGTTGCCTGCCACGGGCACGGTGTCGAGGTGTCCGGCGATCACGACCCGCTCCGCGCGCCCGAGATGCGTACGGGCGACGAGCGCGTCGCCGTCACGGACCACCTCCAGGTGCGGCAGCGCACGTAGTGCCGTCTCGACGAGGTCAGCGAGCGCCTTCTCGTTGCCACTCACTGACTCGACGTCGGTGATGGCACGCAGCAGGTCGACAAGGTCGCCGGTGAGTTCTAGCACCCGCCCAAACTAGTCGGTCGGCGCCTGTGTCGGCTCAGAAGTATGTGGGCCGGCGAATCTCGTACGGCTCCTCCAGACGGACCAGCTCGTCGACGGTCAGCTCGATCTCCAGGGCAGCCGCGGCGTCGGTGAGGTGCTTCTCCTTGGTCGCACCGACGATCGGTGCCGCCACCACGTCATTCTTGAGCACCCACGCGAGCCCGACCGTCGCCATCGAGACGCCCCGGGACTCGGCGATCGCCTGGACGGCGTCGACGATGTCCTTGTCGCTGTCGAGGAAGAGCGGACGGCCATGGAAGTCGGTGTCCGGGTTCTGGCTCCCCCGGCTCGTCGTCGCATCGCCCCACGGGCGGGCCACGCGGCCACCTGCCAGCGGGCTCCATGGGATGCTGTCCACGCCCTGGTGGTCCAGAAGCGGGAACATCTCACGCTCTTCCTCGCGCATGATCAGGTTGTACTGGTCCTGCATCGAGATGAAACGGGTCCACCCGCCCAGATCGGCGGCGTGCTGCATCGTGGCGAACTGCCACGCGTACATGCTGGACGCGCCGATGTAGCGCACCTTCCCAGCCTTGATGACGTCATGGAGCGCTTCCATCGTCTCCTCGACCGGGGTCTCGGGGTCGAAGCGGTGGATCTGGTACAGGTCGATGTAGTCGGTGCCCAGCCGGGTCAGCGAGGCGTCGACCTGCTCCATCACCGCGCGGCGCGACAGTCCCTGACCGCCGGGCCCGTCGGACATCTTCCCGTTCAGCTTGGTGGCCAGGACGATGTCGTCGCGCTGCGTGTACTCCTTCATCGCGTGGCCCACGATCTCCTCGCTGCTGCCGTGCCCGTACACGTTGGCGGTGTCCCAGAACGTGATGCCCAGCTCAAGCGCCTTTCGGAAGATCGGCTCGGCCGCCTCCTGGTCGAGCGTCCAGCCCCTCTGCGACGCGTCGCCGAAGCTCATGCAGCCCAGACAGATCCGGCTGACCTTGAGACCGGATGCTCCCAAACGGACGTAGTCCATGGTGTTCTCTCTTTCGCGCCGAGTTCCTGGAACCACCTTAGGTTCGGCGGCCGATCCTCATCCAGGCCCTGCCAGTGCCCCCACCGAGACCTCAGCTCAGGGGATGTCGAGCCGACGAACGGCCACCAACGCAGCACCGAGGAGCACCACCGCCAGTCCGGTCAGGACGAACAGCTCAACCGCAGAGGGACCGTGGGCGAGCTGGTTGTTCCCCACCGCCCAGTAGAACGGGGACGCGAACCGGATCCGGTGCACCCAGTCCACCACCGGCGCCAGCGAGCTGATCAGGTAGGCGACGGACGCCACCCCCGCACTCACAGCCACAGCGACCCCCCGCTTACCGGTGAGGATGCCCACGGCCGACGCGAGAAGACCGAAGTCGAGGCCGAGCAGGAGCACCGCCAGCGTCGTGCCGGCGACCGCCCAGATGCCGAGGTGGAGGTTGTACTGCCTGCCCAGGACCACCATGCCCGCGGTGGCGATCGACAGCGGAAGCGCCAGCACGACCATCGCCCCCGCCTTCTCGAGAACCAGGCGAGTCCGGCTCACCGGGAGCGTGGCCAAGACGCCCAGCAGCCCGTCCTCGGCCTGCCCGGCCATCGCCGCGGCGCCATAGCCGACAGTCAGCAGGAGCATCATCAGGGGCAGGAAGTTCGCGTAGAGGTTGCCGCTGACCCAGCCGACCGGAGACGTCAACGAGCCGGACACACCGAACGCCGCGGCCGCTGTCGGGTTGCTCTCGACGAACTGCTCCAGCGACGGGTCACCCTTCACCGACGGGTAGATCGCGATGATCGCGAACGTGTAGATGGCCAGCCCGATCGCGTACCCGAACATCGAGCGACGGCGCAGCCTCAGGTCCAGCAGGGCCAGCTCAGGCAACATGGGACGTCTCCTCGGGCGTGTCGCGGTAGTAGCTGAGGAAGAGCTCGTCGAGATCCGCGGGGCGTGCCTCCAGATCGACCGGGTCCAGTGCGGCGACCGCGCGAAGGGCCGGGGCGATCGGCCCGGCGACGGCCAGTCGCAGACGGTCAGGTGCCTGTGCGCTGACCCGGACGCCCTCCAAGCCGGACAGCTGCTCGGGTGAGACCGGGCGGTCGAAGGTCACCTCGATCGTGCGCGGCGCGCGCTCTCGGAGCTCCGCGACAGTACCGGCGACCACGATCCGGCCCTCCCGGATGATCGACAGCCGGTGCACCACACGCTGCACCTCAGCCAGGTCGTGAGACGAGAGCAGTACGGTCCGTCCCGACTCGGTGGTCTCGCGCAGCAGGACGCTGAACTCCTCCTGCAGCAGAGGGTCGAGGCCGGACGTCGGCTCGTCCAGGACGAGCAGCTCGGGCCGGTGCATGAACGCGGCGACCAGACCCAGCTTCTGCCGGTTGCCCTTGGACAGCGTCCGGATCGGCCGGTCGAGCTCCACCGTGAAGCGCTCGACCAGCTCGTCCCGGTAGGCGGTCTCGGTCATACCCCGGATCCGGGCGAACCGCGTCAGGACGTCGCGGCCCGTCAACGCGGTCGGCAGCGCCAGGTCCCCGGGTAGGTAGCCGGTCAGGCGGGCGATCGCGACGGACTCCGTCCGGCAGTCGTGGCCCAGGACCCGCGCGGTGCCGCGAAACGATCGGTAAAGGCCCATGAGGATCCGGATCGTGGTGCTCTTGCCGGCCCCGTTGGGACCGAGGAAGCCGTAGATCTGACCGGGCGCGACGTCCAGATCGACGGCCTCGATCCCCCGAGCGGAGCCGAACCTCTTCGCCAGGCTCGTTGCCTCGATAGCTGCTGTGGTCATCTCAAGACTCCCCTTCGTCCATCGCGGGTGGTGCCGAACCGGGCGAGGCGAGGAACACGCCCTCTCGGTACGTCTGCATCAGCACCTCGGTCCAGCGCGCCATCCCGTCCTCGCTCAGCGGACTCTCGCCGAGCGTCGCCGTGAGCAGGTCCCCCAGGAGCAGCGCGGACAGGTCGTTGGCCAGGAGGAAAGCTGCCCGCCAGCGCGGGTACGGGCTGGGCCGCACGACGCCCTGCACCACCATTCCCTCCAGCTCGGCCTCGGTGCCGTCGAGCAGCCGGGTGAACAGCTCACCGGCCGCCTCGCCACCCTCGATCAGCATGCGGCGCAGATAGGCCAGAACAGGACCTTCGCCGCGCAGCGAGGTGGCGAACAGCTGCCCCGTGGACGCGGGGGCATTCTCGTCTCCGATCGCCGTGAAGGCCTGCACGAGCACCTCGGTGACGAGCGCCACCGCTCGGCTGTCGACGGCCGCGCGCAGACCCGCCTTGCTGCCGAAGTGGTGCACGACCAACGACGCCGAGACATCAGCGGCTGCCGCGGCGTCCCTGATCGACACGCCGTCGTAGCCCCGCTCGGCGAACAGCCCCATCGCGGCGTCACGGATCCGGGCGCTGGCGGTCAAGTCCTCGGGTGCTGCACGCATGTACTGATTATTGCACGACTGTTCAGTGCCATACACGTTCTGTGCCGAGCCACGGTCCTGTCCGGCCCGCTGAAGCGTGCCTCCCAGGGAGCGCGGCTAGAGTTTGGCCCATGACCCACACCGCCGCGCGCCAGGCTTGGGGCTGGGGGCTGGCCACGGTTCACCAGAGCGGCCAGGTGCTAGACACCTGGTTCGCGTCACCCGTCCTGGGCGCCTACGACGGGGCCGAGGCTCCGCTCATGCTCCACGTGACGACCGACGCTCGACGCGGCACCCGCTGCCAGCCCAAGTTCGTCGAGATCGACCTCGACGCTCCACCCCAGACCGTGCCGGACGCGTACCTGCGGCTCCACCTCCTGAGCCACCGGCTCGTGAAGCCCCACGAGGTCAACCTCGACGGCATCTTCGGAGTCCTCCCCAACGTCGTCTGGACGAGCTCCGGACCCTGCGCGGTGGAGGACTTCGAGACCGTACGGGGCGCATGCCGCTTCGCGGGACAGCACCTCACGATCTTCGGTGTCGACAAGTTCCCGCGGATGGTCGACTACGTCGTACCGAGCGGGGTGCGGATCGCCGATGCCGATCGGGTACGCCTGGGTGCCCACCTCGCCAGCGGCACGACCGTCATGCACGAGGGCTTCGTGAACTTCAACGCCGGCACGCTCGGCGCGTCCATGGTCGAGGGCCGGATCTCCGCCGGCGTGGTCGTCGGCGACGGGACGGACGTGGGTGGCGGCGCCTCGATCATGGGAACGCTCTCCGGTGGTGGCCAGGAGGTCATCACGATCGGAGAACGATGCCTGCTGGGCGCCGAGTCTGGTGTCGGGATCTCGCTCGGCGACGACTGCATCGTCGAGGCCGGCCTGTACGTGACGGCCGGCACGAAGGTGACGTTGCCCGACGGTCGCGTGGTCAAGGGCGCTGAGCTGTCCGGCATGTCCGGGCTCCTCTTCCTCCGTGACTCGGTCAGCGGCCGCGTCGAGGCGCGGCCCCGTACGAGCGGAGCGATCACGCTCAACGACGCGCTCCACGCCAACGGCTGAGTCATGACCGGCCCGTCCGTGCCGAAGCGTGCTGCCTCGCCCGTCGCCTCCAAAGGCGTCTACGCGAGACGCCGGTTGCTGGTCGGACTCGTGGGTTTCGGGCTGCTGGGGCTGGTGATGGCGCTCGTCGTCGGGGTGGCTGTCCGGTGGTGGGAGGGCCACGGCACCGCGAGCTTCCCGTCACCACGGAACGGCTGCGTGGCGACCATCGGTGGCCAGACGGCTCAGCTGGATCTCGAGCAGTCGTACAACGCCGCAATCATCGCCGGAGTCGCCGTCCAGCGCGGCCTACCGCCGAGGGCGGTCTCGATCGCCTTCGCGACCGCCTTGCAGGAGTCGGGGTTGCGCAACCTCGACTACGGCGACCGGGATTCGGTCGGGCTGTTCCAGCAGCGTCCGTCCCAGGGCTGGGGCACGGTCGAGCAGATCATGGTCCCGCAGTACTCAGCCGGGAAGTTCTACGACGCGCTCGTGCGGATCTCCAACTGGCAGACCCGCGACATCACCGAGGTCGCACAGGCGGTCCAGCGCTCCGGGGTCCCCGACGGATATCGCAAGCACGTCGACCGCGCGAAGATCCTTGCCAGCGCGATGTCGGGCGAGACCGCCGCCGCGTTCACCTGCCTGTCCACCACCTCCAAGGCCGCTGATCCGTCCGGCTACGCGGCGCTGGTCAAGGCTACGTACGGGGGAACGGCGCCGGGCGCCAGCGTTGCAGGACCCCCGGTCAGAGTCGACGTCACGGCGGCTGCGGACGCCACCGCCTGGTCCGTCGCCGCAGCCGGCCAGGCCTGGGCCTCCGTCTTCGGCATCACCCAGATCACTACCGGCGAGAAGGCATGGCACCCATCG
Source organism: Propionibacteriales bacterium (assembly GCA_038317635.1). Lineage (GTDB taxonomy): Bacteria > Actinomycetota > Actinomycetes > Propionibacteriales > Propionibacteriaceae > Fen-668. The sequence goes on along the minus strand of JBBQBP010000025.1, from coordinate 36,585 downwards.
ACGACCGACCTGCCCCTGTGGTCGGCGGCGACGACCCCGGTCGGCCGTACGGTGATGGTGAGCTTCGGCTGAGACTCAGCCGACGAGGCGCTGTGCCGCGGCGGCGATCCGCTCGTCGGTGGCCGTGAGCGCGATCCGTACATGGTCCGCGCCGGCGGTGCCGTAGAAGTCACCGGGGGCCACGAGGATGCCGAGGTCCGCGAGGCGGTCGACGGTGACGCGACCGGGTTCGCCGAGGGTGGCCCACAGGTACAGACCGGCCTGTGAGTGGTCGATGCGGTACCCGGCGGCGGTGAGCGCGGCCGACAGGATCTGGCGCCTCGACGCGTACCGGTCACGCTGACGGAGTACGTGCTCCTCATCGCCCAGCAGGACGGTCATGGCGGCCTGTACGGGCGCGGGCACCATCATCCCGAGGTGCTTGCGCACCTCGAGCAGATGGCTCACGACGGCCGGATCGCCGCCGACGAAGCCGGCGCGGTAGCCAGCAAGGTTCGACCGTTTCGACAGCGAGTAGGCGCCGATGATCCCCGTGACGTCGCCGCCGTTGATCCGGGCATCCAGCGCGGACACCGGCTCGGCGTCCCAGCCGAACTCCCCATAGCACTCGTCGGCGACCAGCATCGCGCCACGCTCACGGCAGTAGGCGATCCACTCCGAGGTCTCCGTGGCGTCCGCGACGCGACCGGTCGGGTTCGACGGCGAGTTCGTCCAGACCATCGCGGGCCGCTCGTCCGCGACATCGGCGGCGGTCTCCGCGGTGACGACGCGGCACCCGGCCACCGCGGCCCCGACCGCGTACGTCGGGTAGGCCGTCGCGGGGATCACCACGGTGTCGCCCGCGCGGAGCCCGAGCAACGTGGGCAGCCAGCCGACAAGCTCCTTGGTGCCGATGACCGGCAGGACGCCGCGGTCGCCGAGCTCCGGCGCACCCCAGCGCCGCGTGAGGTAGTCCCCGATCGCCTGGCGAAGCGCGGGCGTGCCCCAGGTCAGCGGGTAGCCGTGCGCATCCGATGCCTCAGCGAGTGCTTGTCGGCCCAGCTCCGGAGTCGGGTCGACCGGTGTGCCGACGGACAGGTCACAGATGCCGTCCGGATGGCTCCGGGCGCGCGCCGCGGCCCCGGAGATCGTGTCCCACGGGAAGTCGGGCAGGTCCAGGGGCCGGAAGAGGGCCGTGGTGCTCACTCGCCTCGAGGTGGCAGCGCAGCGACGAGAGGGTGGTCGTCGTCGATGACACCCATCTTCGCCGCGCCACCAGGCGAACCGATCTTGTCGAAGAAGCTGGCGTTGACGTCGAGGTACTCGGAGTACTCCGGGGGCGTGTCGTCCTCGTAGTAGATCGCCTCGACCGGGCACACCGGCTCGCAGGCGCCGCAGTCGACGCACTCTTCCGGATTGATGTACAGCATCCGGTTGCCCTCGTAGATGCAGTCCACAGGACACTCGTCCACACAGGCGCGGTCCTTGATGTCCACACAGGGCAAGGCGATGACGTACGTCACGAAGCGCTCCTCACGATTCTTCGCGGCCTAGGGTGCCGCTACGCGGAACTGTACCTGTTTGACCGCAGAAATCTCGCGTCCGGTAGCGTCAGGTCAAGGAGGAACGATGGGATCTGAAGATCGCCGGAAACTGTGGGCCGACGAGGCGCCTGAGCGCCTGGCGACGGGCGGGCAATGGCTCGAGGGGCCCGCCTGGATCGACGACCAGCTCCTCGTCAGCGACATCCCGGGCAACCGGGTGCTGTCGTGGCGTGAGGGACAGACGGAGTTCGAGGTCGCGATCCCGGACGCCGAGTTCTCCAACGGACGCACGCTCGCGCGCGACGGGAGCGCCTACCAGTGCTCGCACGGACGGCGCGCTATCGAGGAGCTGCACCCGGATCTGACCACGACCGTGCTGGTCGACACGGTCAACGGCGTGCGGTTCAACTCGCCCAACGACCTGGTCGTCGCCCGCGACGGCGCCATCTGGTTCACCGATCCGCCGTACGGGATCTTGAAGGCCGAGGAGGGCCACCCCGGTGAGCTCGAGTACGAAGCGTGCTGGGTCTTCCGCTACGTACCGTCGACCGGTCGGCTGACGCCGGTGATCACCGACCTCGACCGTCCCAACGGCCTCGCTTTCGCCCCCGATGAGAGCGTCCTGTACGTGGCGAACTCCGCGGACCACGACGGCTTCAAGGTCTGGGCGTACGACGTCGTCGACGGACAGTGCGGACAGGGGCGCCTGTTCTACACCGGCCTCAAGGGCGTCATCGACGGCTTCCGCGTGGACACGGAAGGGCTGCTCTGGATGTCCGACGACGACTCGATCGTGGTCACCGACCCGGACGGGACGGTCCTCGGAACCCTCGACATCCCGGAGCGGGTCGCCAACGTCTGCTTCGCACCGGACCGTCACCTCTACATCGCGGCGACGACGTCGGTGTACAGGATCCAGACCTACAGCGCGGATGCCGCGCTGAGCTGAACGACGAGGCGGCTCGGGAAGGCGCGCCCGTGGTGGACCTGGAGCGAGACGGGCTCTTGCCTGGACACGTACCGGGGGAAGCTGGCCCCGGCGAGGTTGAGCCGCAGTGAGTGGCCCGGCAGGAACGCGTTCGCCGTCGCCCACAGATCGACCTCGACCTCGACCGGCTCACCCGGTACGAGCGGTGCCACACGATCCAGGCCGACTCGCCGCGACAGGCGCAGCGCGCCGTCCGTGAGGATCCGCGACGTGCCGTCGGGCGCGACGTCGGTCAGGACCGCGTGCAGGTCCGCGTCGGGCTGGTCGGCCGAGACCCAGCAGCGCAGCGTGACGGGGCCGACGACCTCGAAAGTCTCCGCGAAGGGTGGGGTCGTGTAGGAGACCACGCCCGGATGCGCTTCGGCGGGTCGCTGGTCGTGGGGGCCGGCGAAGCCCGGCGGCCCGTACAGGATCTGTCCGCCGATCGTCGGCACAGGATCCATCGGGTCGTGCGTGATCGTCGTCGTCCCGTTGGCCTCCGTGACGTTCGGGGCCAGCACGCCGTCCGACAGGTACAGGTCGAGCTCCTGCGTCCCCGGTACGGGCCAGTCGGGATAGTCACGCCACTCGTCGACGCCCATCACGAACAGGCGGACGGCAGGAAGTCCACTGACCTGCGCCCCGAGTCCGTGCGCTCGCCAGAAGTCGAGCTGGAGCGCGGAGATGCCTCCGCCGGTGAGCGTCGAACCCGGCCCGAAGTCATGCCCGCTGGGGATTCGGCCCATCTGGTCGCTGTGGGTCCAGGGACCGATGACGAGGTGCTGGCGGTCGCCGGCCGGTCCGCGACGCATCGCGGTGAAGTTGCGCAGCGTGCCGCCGAGGAACAGGTCGTACCAGCCCGCGAGGTGGAACCCCGGCACGGCCAGTCGGCGGAGCGCAGGCTCGGGGTACTCGACGAGCCGCCAGTAGTCGTCGTACGTCGGATGTGCGAGCCACTCGGCGACGTGCGCGCCCTGAGGTGCCGTGGCAAGCACGGCGGCCAGCTTCGGCAGCGTGTGCTGCGCGAGCAGCGGTGCCGGGTCGAACCCCTCGGCGAGAGGGATGTCCGCCCGAGCGGGCTGCTCCGCCCTGACCAGAGCATCGTTCACGCGGTTCGCGGCCCAGCTGTACGTGGTGGCGTAGAGCGGGATGCCGCCCCGCCCCGCCATATCGGTGTCCGGCCGCGAGAGAGCGACCCAGGGAGAGATCGCCGACAGTGTGGACGGGTCAGCGAGGGAGGTGACGACCTGCGTCGCGGAGACGTACGAACCGCCGAAACCGAGCACCGTCCCGTCGCACCAGGGCTGCTGCTTGAGCCACACGACGACATCGACGCCGTCGGTCGCCTCGGTGGCCATCCAGCGGAACGTACCGCCGGAGCGATGGGTCCCCCGGCAGTCGACGACCGCGACGGCGAACCCTGCGCCGACGACCTCGTCGAGCGTCAGACCGGACCCGCCGATCGCCAGCGGCAGCGAGACCCACGGCTCGTCCTGCAGCCCCAGGAGAGCGGCCGTCCCGGACCGCTGCGCCCCGTACGGGGACCGCTGCAGGAGTACCGGGACAGCAACCTGGTCGGAGCCGTCAGGCCTCGCAACGTCCCCCCGCAGGACGATCCCGTCGCGAGCGGCGATCTCGACGCCGGCGGTAACGATCACGTCTGCTCCTAGACTCGTGTCCTCGCCAGCGCCTGGAGGATGTCCTCGACGCGGACCTTCGCGTCACCGAACAGCATCTGTGCGTTCTCCTTGAAGAACAACGGGTTCTGTACCCCGGCGTAGCCGGCATTCATGCTCCGCTTGAACACGATGACGTTCCGAGCCTTCCAGACCTCGAGCACCGGCATGCCCGCGATCGGGCTCGACGGATCGTCGAGGGCGGCCGGGTTGACGGTGTCGTTCGCGCCGATCACGAGCACCACATCGGTGTCGCCGAAATCGTCGTTGACCTCGTCCATCTCGAGCACGATGTCGTACGGCACCTTGGCCTCGGCGAGCAGCACGTTCATGTGGCCGGGCAGGCGGCCGGCGACCGGGTGGATCCCGAACCGTACGGTGATGCCCATCGCCCGCAGCTTGGTCGTGAGCTCGGCCACCGGGTACTGAGCCTGCGCGACCGCCATCCCGTACCCAGGGGTGATGATCACTGACTTAGCCTCTTCGAGGAGTTCGGCAGCGCCCTCGGCGCTGATCTCCCGATGCTCGCCGTAGTCCACGGCTGGTCCTGTGATCGCACCATCGGAGCCGAACCCGCCCGCGATGACGGAGATGAACGACCGGTTCATGGCCTCGCACATGATGTAGCTCAGGTAGGCACCAGACGACCCCACGAGTGCGCCCGTGATGATGAGCAGGTCGTTGTTGAGCATGAAGCCCGCGGCGGCCGCGGCCCAGCCGGAGTAGGAGTTCAGCATCGAGACGACCACCGGCATGTCCCCGCCACCGATCGAGGCGACGAGGTGCAGGCCGAGCGCGAGCGCGATAGCCGTCATGAGAAGCAGCAGCCACAGAGCCGGCGACATCACGAACCACACGGTCAGGCCGAGGAACGCGACGACGGCACCGAGGTTGATGTAGTTGTGACCGGGCAGCATGAGCGGCGCGGACTTCATCCGGGCGCTCAGCTTGAGGAACGCGATGATCGACCCGGTGAAGGTCACGGCGCCGATGAAGACACCGATGAAGACCTCGGCGAGATGGACCTTGTCGTCATGACCGGCGGCCGACAGGTACGAGTTGTAGCCGACCAGAACTGCCGCGAGACCCACGAAGCTGTGGAGCATCGCGATGAGCTCGGGCATACCGGTCATCTCGACCTTCTTGGCCCGCCAGATACCGATGGACGCACCGATGAGGACGGCCACGAAGATGAGTCCGAGCGCGGGAAGGCCCGTGCCCGGACGGTCCTGGGCATTGTTGACCGCGTTGATGCCGATGACAGCGGCGAGCACGGTGATGACCAGCGCGATCCCCATGCCGATGATGCCGTAGGTGTTGCCGGACTTGGCCGACTCGTGCTTGCTCAGGCCGGCGAGGGCGAGGATGAACGCCAGTCCGGCGATGATGTACGAGCCCTGGATCAGGGTCATGGTCATGGTCAGGCCCTCCTGAACATGGCGAGCATCCGCTGGGTCACGGTGAAGCCGCCGAAGACGTTGATGCTGGCAAGCAGGATGCCGAGGAAGGCGAGCACGCTCACGACGATGCCCGTGTTCGCTGTGCCGATCTGGAGCAGAGCGCCCACGACGATGATCCCGGAGATGGCGTTCGTCACGCTCATCAGCGGCGTGTGCAGCGCGTGGTGCACGTTGCCGATGACGTAGTAGCCGATGACCACGCTGAGCATGAAGACCATGAAGTGGCCGAGGAACGACTCGGGCGAGACCCAGAACAGGGCGAGGAGAGCCGCGGCGCAGATCGAGAGGATCGTGATGTTCCTGGCCGGGCTGACCTTCTTCTTCTCCTTCACCGGTGGCGGTGGTGCCACGACGGCGACCGGTGCGGCGGAGACCTGTACGGGTGGCGGCGGCCAGAGCAGCTCGCCGTCCTTGGAGACCGTCATGCCGCGGACCACGACGTCGTCCAGGTCCAGGACCAGCTCGCCGTCCTTGGCTGGCGTGACCAGCTTCATGAGGTTGACGATGTTCGTACCGAACAGCTGCGAGGCCTGGGTGGGGAGACGGCCCGCGAGGTCGGTGTAGCCGATGATCTTCACGCCGTTCGCGGTGACGACCATCTTGTCGGCGACCGAGCCCTGGACGTTTCCGCCGTTGGCCGCGGCCATGTCGACGATGACGGACCCGGGCTTCATCGAGGCCACCATGTCGCCGGTGATCAGCAACGGTGCCGGCTTGCCCGGGATGAGTGCTGTGGTGACGATGATGTCGACGTCCGGTGCCTGCTCCGCGTACATGCGAGCGGCGGCCGAGTTGTAGTCGTCGGACATCTCCTTGGCATAGCCGTCCGCCGAGACCTGCTGTTCTCCGACCTGGACCTTGATGAAGCCGGCGCCCATCGACTCGACCTGCTCGGCGACCTCGGGTCGCGCATCGGTCGCGCGCACGATGGCGCCCAGCGACATGGCCGTACCGACCGCTGCGAGCCCCGCGACACCTGCGCCGACGACGAGCACCTTGGCGGGCGGTACCTTGCCGGCGGCGGTCACCTGGCCGGTGAAGAACGAGCCGAACTCATGGGCGGCCTCGATGATCGCGCGGTAGCCGGCGATGTTGGCCATGCTCGACAGCACGTCGAGGGCCTGAGCGCGCGAGATGCGCGGTACGGCATCCATGGCCATGCCGGTGACGCCCGCGGCGACAAGAGACTGGACGAGGTCGGGGTCGAGCCGCGGCGCGAGGAGGCTGACCAGCGTCGTGCCCTTCGCGAGCCGCCCGATCTCGGCCGGAGTCGGCGGGTTGATCTTCGTGACGATGTCGGCCTTCCAGACCGCCACGCCCTTGACGATCGCGGCGCCCTCCGCGGCGTACGCCGCATCGGGATAGCTGGCAGCTTCCCCGGCCCCGGACTGGACGACGACCTCGTAGCCGAGTCCACGGAGCTGGGAGACGGTCTTGGGTGTCGCCGCCACGCGCTTCTCGCCGGCCTGCGACTCCTTCGGGATCCCGATCTTCATGCGTTCCTCCTCGGGCGCCGACTCGGCGCCCTATGCGCGAGACACGATAGCGAGAACCTCTTGATGACGAGACACTGGGGCACTGCCAGCCGATCCGCACCGTCCGTGAGACGTGCTCACATCCGGTCACCGGTTCCTGGCCAACCGGGTAGCGTTGCGTCATACCTTCTCGTGCTTGGAGTCTTAGTGGTCGCCGTCGTTGTCATCGGATGGCTGGCTGTCGGAATAGGGATGTTCGTCGCGCTGCCCCAGCTCGTACGCCTCGCACGTACCCGCAAGGTCGACGGTCTGTCGCTCACTGCGTGGCGGTCGATCCTGGCGATGAACATCGCCTGGGCTGCTCACGGCGTGCGCCTCGAACAGTTCGCGCTGATCCTCACCAACTCGATGGCGCTCTGCTCGACCCTGCCGATCCTCTATCTGCTGGCGCGACAGTTCCGCCGCCGCTATCTCACCCTGATTCTGCCGAGCCTCATGGTGGCCGCGGCGATGATCACCGTCGACCATGTGCTGGGGTCGGCCGCGTACGGCATCGTGGCGATCGCGGTCGCCCTGATCTCCAACATCGGTCAGAGCATGCAGATCGTCCGCGCACCCCATGTCACTGGTGTCTCTCCCCTGTTCGTGGGCGTGGCCGTGCTGAACCAGGCGGTATGGCTCGTCTGGGGGATTCTGGTCAAGGATGCTGGAACGATGATGACGGCCTCGACCGTCTGCGGGCTGACGAGCTTTAACCTCATCTGGTACGTCCTGCGGCGCAACGGTCTGCGCGCTTTCTTCCCACGTGAGACGCTCGCAACCCCACGAATACTTGCGGTCGCCGAGTCCTGAGGCAGCACGAGCCGGTGATGGCCGACCCCCTCGTTGCCCTATCTCCTGTCGCGGTCGTCAGTCGTCGACCGCGCTCAGCTCGTACAGGACAACCTGGTCAGGGTCGACCGGCGCATCCATCAAGCCGACCCGCTCCAGCACCCGCCCTGGCAGGATGGTCGCGCGAGGATCGGCGTCCTGCCCCCACCACGCGGGGATCCGAAGGCCCGGAGGCGGCCGGCCGATCATGACGGGTTCCACGCGGTAGCGGCGCTCCGGGTCGAGTCCCGGGAACCGCACGCGGCCACGCTGGACCACCGTCGGCCGGTCGACCGAGGCGAACGAGAAGAGAGCCGCGGAGCGATCCTGTGCGACGACACCCTTGGCGACCTGGCTGTCGTCGGTGGCGACCTGGACGACGGTCCAGGTTCCGATCAGGTCGCGCCAATGCTTGTAGAACGCGATCCAGGATGCGAGGTCGGCGCGCTCGGTGTCGGTCGCCTGCCGCAGGTCCCATTCGATGCCGAGGGACGTCTTCACCAACCACCTGTCGAAGTACCCCGAGTTCGTCATCCAGGGCCAGCTCGTCGCCCTGGACGACGCGCTCACGAGCGACGGCGTCAAGACCGACACCTACCAGAAGGGCCTCGTTGACCTGTGGGTCGGCCAGGACGGCAAGCGCTACGGCCTGCCGAAAGGACTTCGACACCGTCTCGATCTTCTACAACAAGGATCTCATCAAGGCTGCCGGCGTGAACGAGGCCGATCTGGCCACACTCACGTGGAACCCCTCGGACGGCGGCACGTACGAGAAGATGATCGCCCACCCCACATCGACACGAGCGGCAAGCGCGGTGACGAGGCCGGCTTCAACAAGTCCAAGGTCAGCGTGTACGGCCTCGGACTCGACGGCGGTTCCGGCGGCGGCAACGGCCAGACCCAGTGGAGCATGTACACCGGCACCACCGGCTGGACCTTCACCGACAAGAACCCGTGGGGCACGCACTGCAACTACGACAAGCCCGAGTTCCTGCCCGTGCGAGCGATCGTAGCCATCAAGGCGATCTCGATCGCGTTCGACCTTCTCCTCGCGGTCACCGCCTCGCGGCTGGCGGCGGCCGTGCGTCCCCGCTCAACGTGGCTCCCGTTCGTGACGTTCGCCGTCGTCTCCCTACTCCCGACCGTGGTGATGAACAGCGGTGTATGGGCGAGTGCGACTCCATCTATCTACGCGACGTTCTGCCTTGCCAGCCTCGTCCCGCTCGTTCGAGGTCGTCCGTGGGCCGCCTCTGCCTGGTTCGGCGTCGCCTTCGCGTTCAAGCTGCAGACGATCTTCCTGCTGCCGGTGCTCGTCGGCGTCCTGCTCGTGAACCGGCTGCGGCTGCTGTCGTTGATCGCGGCGCCCGCGAGCTTCCTCGCCTGTCTGCTCCCCGCGCTGGTCGCAGGCCGAAGCCTTCTGAGCCAGTGTTCGCGGTCCACCCAGCTCAGATCAGCAATCCCTCCGGGGTGGGAGGTGCCATCGGAGGTGCGGCCCCTGCCAGTGCTCGACCGGCGGGAGGCCACGGCGGGCCGCGGGGAGGGCTACCGCCCGGGGCACCGACAGCCACCCAGGACGCCGCTCTCACGTACAACGCGCCCACGCCGTACGCCTGGCTGCCCTCGTCCTCGGTATGGCTCTACGCAGGGCTGGGGCTGGCCGCGCTGGTCGTCCTCGGGATCGGCGTCTGGCTGCTCCTGCGCAAGAGGCCGCTCGTGGCAGGTGAGATCGTCCTCGTCCCTGCCACCGCGGCGCTCCTCATACCGCTGCTCCTGCCCAACATGCACGAGCGGTACTTCTACCTCGCCGAGGTGCTCCTCGTCGTGGCGTGCCTCGTGGACCTCCGGTTCCTCATCCCCGCCCTGGGCATCCAGGTGGCGAGCATCAGCACCTATCTCGGCTACCTGCGCAACCAACCGCTCATGCCCGTTGGCCGCCGCGGCAGTCGTCGCGTCGACGGCAGCCGTCGTCGCGGCAGGCCTGCTCATCCAGACCCTGCGGCGGCCTTCCCGAACCGACGGGCCCCCGGCGACCGTACGCAGAGAGCCCACCGGCTCACCCCTCGACGGCTCCTGAGGTGATGCACTCTGTCTAGCGTGTGCATACGGAGTGTCGATCCTCGGTCGCGCCGTTCGTCGTAGGGGCAGGAAGGAAGGTGGAGCTATGGAATACATGCTCATGTACGCGGAGGGCATCGACCCTCAGCCCTACGAACCGGCCGACGACAACGTGGCCGAGTGGGTGGCTGACGTCATCGCCCGCAGGATCAGCGAGTTCGGCGAACGGCTACGTCCGAGCCAGGATGCGACCACGGTGCGGGTCCGGGGCGGTCAGGTCCTCCTCACGGAAGGACCCTTCACCGAGGCGAGGGAGTGGGTCGGCGGCTTCGACATCGTCGACTGCCGTGATCTCGACGAGGCCATCGAGGTCGCGTCCAAGCATCCGGCCGCGCGCTTCGGCACGGTGGAGGTTCGTCCCTTCATGGTCTGGCCGGATGCCAGCCCTGAGAGCAAGGTCGTCCCTCAGGGCTTCTACGAGCGACCGGTCAAGGGCAAGCGGTACGTGATGTTCGTCTGCGCCGACCCCTCGGGCGAGAGGGACGGTCCCGACGACGTCGATGCGTGGGTCGAGGAGATGGACTCCCGTGGCGTACGCCTGTTCGGCGAGGTCCTTCGGCCGACGGCGGACGCCACCCTGGTGCGATCGCGAGGCGGCAAGGTGTTGGTCACCGACGGTCCGTTCACCGAGTCGAAGGAGTGGATCGCCGGTCTCGACCTCATCGAGGTCGCCGACTTCGACGAGGCGGTTCAGGTGGCTGCTGCGCATCCCATGGCCCGAGGCGGGGTCATCGTGCTCAGTCCCACGTGGCCCTTCGATGTGGACGACGACCACGTCGCGCGTGAGAAGCGCGAGGCGGCCGAGCGTGAGCGACGGACCGAGCCCGCGCTGGGGGTGGCGAGCTGACGACCGGACGGACGGCAGCGGCGGCCGGGCTCGATCCGGCCGTCAGCGCGGCCGTCCGGACGTCCTTCGAGGCCGAGTGGGCCCGGCTCGTGGCGACACTCATCCGGTTCACGGACGACTGGGACCTGGCCGAGGACGCAGCCGCAGGAGCCTTCGAGAGGGCCATCACCACGTGGCCACGGGACGGCGTTCCGACGAACGCCGGGGCCTGGCTCACCACGACCGCGCGCAACATCGCCCTCGACCGGCTCAGGCGGCGCGGGGTCGAGGCGACCAAGCTTCAGGAGTGGCGAGAGATGGACGAGGCGCGAGGACGCCGACCTGACGATCCCTCGGAACTGGCTCTGGCCGACCGCGGGTGGGACGACCGGCTGCGGCTCGTCTTCACGTGCGCGCACCCGGCGCTCCCCCTGGAGTCCCGTGTTGCCCTGACGCTACGCACCGTCGGCGGCCTCACGACCACAGAGGTCGCCCGGGCCTTCCTGGTGACCGAGTCGACGATGGCCCAACGCCTCGTGCGCGCCAAGTCCAAGATCCGGGAGGCCGGCATCCCCTACCGTGTGCCGCCTCCCGAAGCGCTCCCCGAACGGCTGGAGGGCGTGCTGGCAGTCGTCTACCTCATCTACAACGAGGGCTACGCCGCGTCCGCCGGGGAACACCTCCAACGGACCGACCTCGCGGGGGAGGCGATCCGGCTGACGCGGCTCGTGCTCACGATGCTGCCTGCTGCCGAGGTGATCGGGCTGCTCGGTCTGATGCTGCTCCAGCACGCACGGGCCGACGCGAGGGTCGACGGGGCCGGCGACCTCGTGCCGATGGAGGAGCAGGACCGCGGCCTGTGGGACGCCGCGGAGATCGCCGAGGGGCTGGAGCTCCTCGCGAGATCGAACCCCGCCGCGAGGGGCCCGTACCGGGTTCAGGCAGAGATCCAGGCCGTCCATGCCCGGGCGCGATCCGCCGGTGAGACCGACTGGTCGTCGATCGTCGCGCTCTACGACGAGCTGCCGCAGACCCCCGTCATCGCGCTCAACCGCGCGATCGCGTGGGGAATGGCGGCAGGTCCCACCGCGGGGCTGTCCGCGCTCGACCGCCTCGTCGAGGCCGGAACGCTCGAGGGTCACCACCTCCTCGCGGCGACCCGGGCGGACCTGTGTCGGAGGGCCGGTCGGGTCTCCGAGGCGGTCCAGCACTACCGGGCCGCCCTCGAGATGGCGCCCACCGCCCCTGAGCGCCGCTACCTGGAACGGCGGCTCGCGGAACTCGGTGGGATGCCTAGCTGATCCGGATGGTGTACGGCATCGACAGCACCCCGCTCGGGTGGAGCCCGAGCTGCGCGGTGAGCCCGGCGAGGAACTGCCGCGGGTCCACCGTCACCGTCGCGGCGTCGAGCCCTCCGGGGCGCTCCGACGACTGAGCCGGCTGCAGCCGCTCGAGCAGCCCGAGGAGTGGCAAGGGGCGCACCGAGACCTTGTCCCGCTCGAGACCCGCGAGCGCGCACGCACGCTCGACGGCAACCTCGCGGCCCCCCAGATGGTCGACGAGGCGGCGTTCCTTGGCGTCGGCACCGGTCCAGACACGGCCTCGGGCGAGCGGCTCGAGCTCCTCGACCCGCATGCCGCGATCAGCGGCCGCCTTGGTCGTGAAGTCTTCGTAGACCTGGTCGAGCCAGGTATCGAGGATCTTCCACTGGTCGTCCGTGAAGCCGCGGTTGCTGGCGAACATGCCGGCGAGACGGCCCGACTGCACGTCCTCGCGGACCAGCCCGAGCTTGTCGTACAGCCCTTGGTTGACGATCTTGCCGGCGAACACGCCGATGGAGCCGGTGAGCGTGGACGGGTTCGCGACGATCTCCGTCGCACCCATGGCGACGAAGTAGCCGCCCGACGCCGCAACATCGCCCATCGTGGCCACCACGGGCTTGCCCGCCTTCTTGAGCTCGAGCACGCCTGCGCGGATCGTGTCGGACGCGATGTAGGAGCCACCTGGGGAGTCGATGGCCAGGACGACCGCCTTGACGTTGTCGTCCATGCGGGCGTGCCGGAGGTGCTCGAGGACCACTTCGGACCCCGCCTGCGGCCCACCGAGCGGTGACCGCACCGGGCGGCCGCTGACGATCCCGCCACGTACGGAGACCACGGCGACCGTCGGCTTCGTGGCCAGCCTCGACATCGCCCTGGCCGCGATCGACCCGATGTAGCGCGACGCGTACTGCAGTGTGGCGTCGTTGCCCCACGTGCTGCGGACGTCCGCGTACACGTCGTCCCTGTAGCCGAGATGGTCGACGAGACCCAGCGCGCGCGCCTCCTCGGCGGCGACGGGCCCGCGTTCCAGGACCTCGCGGACCGCGTCGGCGGTCAGCCCCCGGCGCTCGCTGATGACGGCGATGGTCTCCTCGACCAGCGAGTCGGCGAGCCGACTGCTCATCTCGCGGTTGGCATCGCTGACGGCTGAGGCTGAGTACGTCTCGGCAGCCGTCTTGTACTCCTTGCGCTGGCTGAACTGCGGATCCATCCCGATCTTCTCGAGGCCGCCCCGCAGCAGGAGCATGTCGACGTGCACGCCGCTCAGCACCACCGCGCCGGACGGCTGCAGCCAGATCGTCGAAGCGGCCGTGGCCAGGCGGTAGGCGAACATCCCCGAGGTCAGCTCGCCGAATGTCTCCGCGTACGCGACGGTCGGCTTGTGCTCTCCGAAGTGCCTGATCGCCGCACCGACCTCGTCGACGAGTGAGGCCGAGAGTGGACACGTACCGATGTGGACCACGAGCCCCGCGACGCGCTCGTCGGGCACTGCCTCACGGAGCGCCTGGTTGAGGCCGGCGATCGTCGGCGCGTTGATCGCACGGAACGCTTCGAGCGGGTTCTCCGGGGCGGCGCGCAGCACGCCCCTGTCGAGGTCGATCTCGAGCGTCACGCGCCCAGGGCCAGACTTGGCGAGAAGGGACTTCAGGAGGTTGTTGAATCCGCGCATGCACCCAATGTACGGACCTCGGCTAGGAGAGCGCGCTACGGGACGGGATCCGCGGCGCAGACGCTCTCGGCGGTCACGGTCAGGCGCCCGTCCGGATCGAGCTTGGTCAGCATGGCGAGCGTCAGACGGGCCAGGTCGTCCACCTCGGCGGGATCGAGCGCGTCGAGGACCAGGGTCCTTACGGCGTGGGCGTGCAGCCCCCGACTCTGTGAGTAGGCCTGCTCACCCGCCTTCGTGAGCACGGCGTTGGTCGCGCGGGAGTCGGCCAGGCATGGCATGCGTACGACCAAGCCCTTGCGCTCCAACGAGGTGACGACCCGGGAGAGCCGGGCGAGCGACGCGTTCGTCCGTGCCGCGAGCGCCGACAGCCGCAGCCGATGGTCGTCCGTCCCGGCCAGAGCCTCGAGGAGCGTGAACTCGAAAGCGGTGACACCGGCTGACTGCAGCTGTCTGTCCAGTGCGGTCGGCAGCAGCTCCAGCAGGGCCTGAAGGCGCGCGACAGCGACCCGTTCCGGCTGGCTCAGCGATGTCATGGGATCATCCTACCTGATAGTTGAAGGTACAACTATTTCGTGCTACGGTCATGGTTGTAGGTACAAGTATCCCCCATCCGGGGGCTCAGAAGGAGACTCACATGGCACGCTTCACGATCATCGGCACCGGCAAGATGGGCGGGGCCATCGGCTCTGTTCTCACCGACGGCGGCAGCACCGTCACGCACATCAGCCACGGGCAGAGCGGAACAGTCGACGGCGACATCGTCATCTTCGCGGTGCCCTACCCCGCGGTGAGCGACGTCATTGCGACGTACGGTGACCAGCTGCGCGGCAAGGTCGTCGTCGACATCACCAACCCGCTGAACTTCGAGACCTTCGACTCACTGTCCGTGCCGGTCGGCAGCTCAGCGGCGGCCGAGATCGCGGCCAAGCTCCCCGAGAGCACTGTGCTCAAGGCGTTCAACACCACCTTCGCCGCCACGCTCGCCTCGAAGAAGGTCGGCGGGCAGCCAACGACGGTCCTCATCGCGGGTGACGACGACGCGGCCAAGAAGATGCTCGCCACCGCGCTCGAGGGCGGGGGCGTATCGGCGATCGATGCCGGCTCACTGAACCGTGCCCACGAGCTCGAGGCCCTCGGCTTCCTGCAGCTCACGCTCGCGGTCGGCGAGAAGCTCGGTTGGACCGGCGGTTTCGCCGTCATCCGCTGATTGACGACGTACAAGAATGTCGGTCCCCGCCACCACGCTCGTGGCGGGGATCGTCCGACTCCGCGATCAGATGAGGGCCTGAGCCGCCTCGACGACTGCCTCAGCCGTGAGCCCGTACTCCTTGAAGAGCACGCCCGCGGCTGCGGAAGCGCCGAAGTGGTCGATGCCGATGGCCGTGACCGTGCCGTCGAGCACGTCGCGCCAGCCGATCGGCTGCGCGGCTTCGATGACGACCTTGGGCACACCGGCCGGCAGGATCGAGGCCTTGTACGAGTCCGGCTGGGCCGTGTACCACTCGACGCACGGCATCGAGACGAGCCTCGTCGGCACGCCAGCGGCCTCGAGGGTGTCGCGGGCGCCCGCGGCGATCTCGACTTCCGAACCGGTGCCCACGAGGATCACCTTCGGCTCCGCAGAGGCCTCGGCCAGCGTGTACGCACCCTTGGCGAGACCGTCGGTGCTCGCGTAGCCGCTGCCCTCCGACCGGTCGAAGACCCTGACGTTCTGACGGGTCAGGATGAGCGCCGAGGGACGATCGGTGTTCTTGAGGATCTGCAGCCACGCGGCGGCGGTCTCGTTGGCGTCCGCAGGGCGTACGACGTCGAGGCCCGGGATGAGGCGCAGGCTCGGCACGTGCTCGACAGGCTGGTGGGTCGGTCCGTCTTCGCCGACGCCGATCGAGTCATGCGTCCAGACGAAGATCGTCGGCGCCTTGCTCAACGCGGCGAGCCGCACCGACCCCCGCATGTAGTCGGAGAAGACGAGGAACGTGCCGCCGTACGCACGGGTCAAGCCTTCCAGGTTGATCGCGTTGAGGATGTTGCCCATCGCGTGCTCGCGGATGCCGAAGTGCAGTGTGCGACCGAGGTCATCGCCTGTGAACTCCTTCGACGACCGGTCGGCGGGGATGAAGGACGACACACCCTTCATCGTCGTGTTGTTCGAGCCCGCGAGATCGGCCGAGCCGCCCCACAGCTCGGGCAGCACGCTCGCCAGCGCGCTCAGCACGTTGCCCGACGCCGCACGGGTTGCGATCGGCTTGTCGGCAGGGAATGTCGGCAGCGCGTCTTCGAGGCCGGCCGGCAGCTCGCGGGCCATGACCCGGTCGAGCATGGAGGCCTGCTCCGGGTTGGCGGTCCGCCACGTCGCGTACTGCGCATCCCACACCTCACGCGCGGCCCTGGCCCGGTCTGCAGCGTTGGCGCGGGTGTACGACAGAACCTCAGGGGCGACGTCGAACGACTTGTCCGGGTCGAAGCCGAGCTCGCGCTTGAGGCCGGCGATCTCCTCGCCTCCGAGCTTGGCGCCATGCACCGCGTGACTGCCCGCGAGCGTCGGCAGCGGCCATCCGATGATCGTGGTCACCTTGATGAACGATGGCCTGTCTGTGACAGACTTCGCCGCCTCGATCGCCTGGTACAGCTCGCCGACCTTCTCCTCGTAGGTCGTGAAACCGTTGGTGAAGTCGACGTGCTGGACGTGCCATCCGTACGCGGCGTAGCGGGCCTCGACGTCCTCGGAGAACGCGATCTTCGTGTCGCCCTCGATGGAGATCCGGTTGTCGTCGTAGAAAAGGACGAGGTTGCCGAGCTCCTGTGTCACAGCGAGGGAGGATGCCTCGGCGGAGACACCCTCCTGCATGCAGCCGTCGCCGGCGATCACGTAGACGAAGTGGTCGAAGACCGACTCGCCCGGAACCGCGTTCGGGTCGTACAGCTGGCGCTCGCGACGGGAGGCCATTGCGAAGCCGACACCGTTGGCGACGCCGGTGCCCAGCGGCCCGGTGGTGCACTCGATGCCCTTGGTGTGGTGCACCTCGGGGTGACCGGGCGTCTTCGAACCCCAGGTGCGCAGCGCGGCCATGTCGTCGATCTCGAGCCCGAAGCCCGCGAGGAAGAGCTGCGCGTACTGGGTGAGCGACGCGTGGCCGGCCGACATGACGAACCGATCGCGACCGAGCCAGTCTGCGTCCGCTGGGTCGAGGATCATGACCTTCTGGTAGAGCAGGTGCGCGAGCGGTGCCAACGAGATCGCTGTGCCCGGGTGTCCGTTGCCGACCTTCTCCACCGCATCCGCGGCGAGCACTCGTGCGGTGTCGACCGCCCGCTTGTCGAGGTCTGTCCAGGTCAGAGGGCTGTTCACGTGTCGGGGCCTTTCGCGAGGGTCGACCTCGGCGCCGACGCCGGGTCCACTGGTCAGCCTAGGCGGTTCGCCGCGGGAGCGCGACGCTGGGTAGCTAGTGCGACATACCAGCATGGCGGTCCCAGCATGCGCCCCGTGGCGCCGGTGGATCAGACGACCGGCTCGGGCTCGACCAGCGGCTCATGGACCTCCGCCGTGGAGACCTGGAGACGGGCCAGGAAGAACTGGTTGAGGTGCCCGATGGACAGGGCGTACAGGACGGTGCCGACGCCGACGACCCCGCCCATGAGCCAACCGACCCCCAGCACGGTGAGCTCGATGATGGTCCGCACCAGCCGAATGCTGAGGCCGTACTTGCGCGTGATGGCCACCCACAGCCCATCTCGCGGGCCCGGGCCGAGGTGAGCGCCCACATAGAGCCCCCCGGCGAGGCCGTTGAGCACGATGCCGCCGACGAGGAGGGCGCTCCGACCCACCAGGTTGACCGGCTGGCTCATGATCCAGAGGCCGAAGTCCGCCGACAGGCCGATGACGAAGATGTTCAGGACAGTCCCGACGCCGGGCCGCTGCCGCAGGGGGATCCACGCGAGCAGGACGATCACGCCGACGACGATGGTCACCTGCCCGAACGACAAGGGCAGATGGCGCGCGAGCCCGTAGTGGAACACGTCCCATGGGTCCAGCCCGAGCCCGCTTCGCACCATCATGCCCATCGACCAGCCGTACAGGAACAGGCCCAGCAGGAGCTGGGCGAGGCGTCGAGGCAGGAGGTCTGTGAAGCGCATGGCCCGATCCTCCCAACTAAGTGGACTGTTTCAAAATAGCCACTTGTGCCATAGTGGCCTCGTGGGAACGAACCAGTTCATCGATCTTCTGCCGTTGTCGTCCGACGCTCCGGCCTATCTCGGCCTCGCCCACGGGATCCGGGGCATGGTCATGGATGGTCGCCTGGCGACCGGAAGCCGGCTCCCGAGCGAGCGCATGCTTGCGGAGATCCTCGGCCTCAGCCGTACGACGATCACCCGCGCGTTCAGGGAGCTCGTGGCCACCGGCTGGGCGGTGGCTCGCCAGGGTTCGGGCACCACCGTGCGGCTGCCGGTGACCGACTGCACGCCGACGCTGTCACTCGTACCGACGCCCCGCCACGACACGATCGACCTCTCGGCCGCCGCCGGCCTGGCGCCGGAAGGCACCGCCGACCTCGTACGGCGGGCACTCGAATGGTTGCCGGCGACACTGGCCGGCGCCGGGTACGAGCCGTACGGAGCGCTGCACCTGCGCGAACAGATCGCCGCGCGCTACACCGCCCGTGGCGTACCGACCAGCGCCGACCAGATCGTCGTGACAGCCGGCGCCGTCCTCGCGATCTCGGTCGCCCTCCACGCCCTGGCCCGTCCTGGTGACCGCGTCGTCGTGGACTCCCCCACGTACCCGGGCGCGCTGAGCGCCATCGCCACGATCCGTGCCCGTCCCGTACCGGTCGCGCTCGACACCGGCTGGGACCTCTCGGCATGGGCCGACGCGATCCGGCGCAGCCGGCCGCAGGTCGCCTACCTCATCCCCGACTTCCACAACCCGACCGGCCTGCTGATGCCGACCGAGCAGCGCATCCAGCTCGCGAAGCTCCTCGCCGATGCGGGCGTCGTACCGCTCGTCGACGAGACTCCTGTCGAGCTGGACTTCGGCGAGTCGGAGCCAGCGCAGCCGTTCGCCGCCGTGAGCGACGACGTCGTGAGCGTCGGATCGATGTCCAAGATCCTGTGGGGCGGCTTCCGGGTCGGCTGGCTCCGCTGTCCTCCGCGGCTCGTGGATGTCATGCGGCGCCAGTCGGAGGCTTTGAGCCTCGGCCCGTCAGCGCTCGACCAGCTCGTCGCCACCACGTACCTGGAGAATCCCGCACCGATCCACGCCGCCGTGATCGACCGGCTGCGGCGAGCCCGTACTCGGTGGCACTCCGCCCTGGCCGAGCGCCTCCCCGACTGGCAGGTGCCTACTCCGGCCGGCGGTCTCGCGTTGTGGATCATGCTGCCGGCCCGGCTCAGCACCGAGCTCGCACTGGCCGCTCGCTCCCACGGCGTCACCATGGCGCCGGGGCCCCGGTTCTCCCCCGACCGCACCCACACCAACCGGGTCCGGCTCCCGCTGACATTGCCGCCGGACGTCATCGACGAAGCGACGGCACGCCTCGCGGTTGCGTGGTCCTCGGCACGGGAGGCTCGTGCCGCGACCACGCAGCTGGACGCGCTCGCCCTCTAGGTCGACGACCGCCGGTGCGTGACCGGCCCTGCACCGTCGTGGTCGACGCCGAGGGCCGCTCAGACGCCGAGCAGATCCGCCAGCGCGGCGACGGTGGCCAGCCGGGCGTGGTCGAACTCGGCATGCAGGTCGTACGGGTCGAGCTGTACGACGCGCATCCCGGCCGCTTCGGCGCCACGGACATCCGCGTGCACCGTGTCCCCGATGTACAGCGTGCGTCCGGGGTCCGTGCCGAGCGCCTCGAGCGCAGGCCGGAAGATCGCCGGGTCGGGCTTCGCGACTCCCACGACACCGGAGTCGACGACGATGGCCACGCTCGGCAGCGGACCGGCGCCGACCTGGCAGATCCCGAAGTGGCGGAGCTGGGCCTCGGCCGTACCGTCGTTGTTGCTGACGATCGCCACGGGCATCCCCGAGGCGACGATGCGGCGGAAGCCCTCGATGTTCTCATCGAGCAGCTGGCTCCACATCTCCTTGATCTCGGTGGCCGACGCCACCGCCATGACCGCCTCGGCGGCGGCGGCCACCTGCACCTCCGCGACGCCCAGCCCCCGCATGTAGCCGCGCTCCCAGTGCGTCCACATGCCGTCCTCGTACTCATGCACAGCGCCGCTGTCGGTGAGCAGGTCGGACATCGCCCGTACCGCGGCATGGTGGGCCCGGTGGTACGCCCCGGGGTCCGTCGGCGCGTCGAATCCCCCTGTGCTGAGTGCGTACCGCACGAAGTCCCCGTGCCGGATCGTGAACACCCCGCCGATGTCGAACACCACGGCGTCGATGGTCCTCGGGTCGATCGGAGTGGTCAGGGAAGGTTCGGATGAGGTCACATGGTCACCCTACGACTCGGCATCGCCCAGCGACGCGGCGCCCACTGCTCGCTGACATGTTACGAGCGGGGTCGTAGGGTCCCGATCATGAAGACGAGCCGGTACTGGGAGAGGGCGGCGATCCCCGAGCTCTACGAGTGGTTCGCGACCGAGGTCGAGCCGAGCTCCCCCGCCTGGGCACGAGTCAGCCACCAGGTGTCCACGACACCGTTGATCGCCCACCGGCTCGATGCGCTCCCGCCCTTCGCGCGCCAGCCGAACCTCTTCCTCGGTGCGCTGAAGTTCCTCGGCGGTCCGCTCGACGCCGACCCCTCGCTGCCCGACTGGGTCGCGAGCCACTGGCCTCAGATCGAGCAGCTCGTCACGACCCGCTTCACGCAGACCAACGAGGTGGGCCGCTGTGCGGTGATCGCGCCCATTCTCGCCTCGCTCCCCCAGCCGATCGCGCTCATCGAGGTGGGGATGTCGGCAGGGCTCGGGCTGTTCCCTGACCTGTACGGCTACCGGTGGACGCTCGCGGACGGCACCGTCGTCTCGCGGGGGAATCGTGGCGACGTGACCGTCGAGTGCCGAGTCACCGGAAACGGACTCCCGCTGGAGTTGCCCACCATCGCCTGGCGCGCCGGCATCGACCGCAACCCGCTCGATCCCGAGGACCCTGACGACGCGGCGTGGCTGCGCGCTCTCGTCTGGCCGGGCGAGGAGGTCCGCGAACAACGACTCGCGTCAGCATTGCGTACGGTCGCGGGCCTCGAGGCGCTGCGGGTCGCCGGTGACATCACCGAAGCACTGCCGGGGGTGGTCGCAGCGGCTCCGCGCGATGCGACCGTCGTCGTCGTACATTCCGCGACGCTCGCCTACCTATCTCGCGAGGCCCGCGAACGTCATCTCGCTCTGCTCGCTGACCTCGGCGTGCACTGGGTGACCAACGAGGGCCTCAAGGTGGTCCGGACGATACGTGACGCGCTGCCTGCAGACTTCGGCGCCGACCCGCGCCCGTGCTTCGTGCTCGCGCTCGACGGCACGCCGCTGGCGCGCGTCGGCAGCCACGGCCAGTGGCTCGAGTGGCTGTAGTACCCGCTCGGCTCAGAGCCGACGAGCCGCGAGGACGCCCTCGATGCTGCGGATCTTCGTCATGACGCTGTCGGGCAGGTCGCCGTCGACATCGATGAGCGTGTACGCGAGGTCGCCGCGCGACTTGTTCAGCAGGTCGGCGATGTTGAGGCCCGCCTCGGCGAGCAACGTCGAGATCTGACCGACCATGTTGGGCACGTTCGAGTTGGCGATCGCCAGACGCGCCGTTCCGGGAACACGCCTCAGCGACGCCTCGGGGAAGTTCACCGAGTTCCGGATCTCGCCGTCGTTGAGATAGGAC
This sequence comes from Propionibacteriales bacterium, assembly GCA_038317635.1. Classification (GTDB taxonomy): domain Bacteria; phylum Actinomycetota; class Actinomycetes; order Propionibacteriales; family Propionibacteriaceae; genus Fen-668. The sequence goes on along the minus strand of JBBQBP010000025.1, from coordinate 14,875 downwards.
GCCAGCTGGTCGGCAGCCATCACGGCGCAGTTGTCCTCGGCCTCGCTGGTGGAGGCACCGAGGTGCGGCAACGTCACGACCTTGTCCTTGCCGAGAAGGGACGCCGACGGGAAGTCACACACATACGACGCGAGCGTGCCGTCCTCGATCGCAGCGAGGGCTGCAGCCTCATCGACGATCCCGGCGCGCGAGAAGTTGAGCAGCACGGACCCGGGCCGCATCAGCGCGAGCCGTTCCGCGCTGACGAGGCCCTTCGTGGCGTCGAGCAGCGGGACGTGGACGGTGACCATGTCGGCGCCGGCGAACACGTCCTCCAGCGTGGCGGCGCGCTCGACGTCGCTCGCGAGCTGCCAGGCGTGACGGATCGTGATCTGCGGGTCGAAGCCGAGCACTCGCATGCCGAGGCTGCGGGCGGCGTTGGCAACCTGCACGCCGATGGCGCCCAGGCCGATGACGCCGAGCGTCTTGCCCGGCAGCTCGAAGCCGACGAACGCCTTCTTGCCCTTCTCCGTCGCCGCGTTGATCTCTGTGTCGGTGCCGGTGAGACCGGCAGCGAACGCTGCCGCAGGGACGAGGTTGCGCGCAGCGAGCAGCATTCCTGCGATGACGAGTTCCTTCACCGCGTTGGCGTTGGCCCCCGGGGTGTTGAACACCACGATGCCGCGCGTGCTGAGGTCGGAGACCGGGATGTTGTTCGTACCGGCGCCGGCACGGGCCACGGCCAGCACCGATTCAGGCAGCGTGACGCTGTGCAGGTCCGCGGAACGGACAAGGACACCCTCGGGGTTCTCGATGTCCGAGCCCACCTCGTACGAGTCGGGCAGCCGATCGAGGCCGAGCGGGCTGATGGCGTTGTAGGTGCGGATCCTCACGTGCTCAGCCGTTCTTGGCAGCGAACTCGTCCATGAACGCGATCAGCGCGTCGACGCCCTCGGGCGGCATGGCGTTGTAGATGCTGGCACGCATGCCGCCGACCGACCGGTGGCCCGCGAGGTTCGTCAGCCCGGCCGCGGTCGCCTCGGAGACGAACTGCTTGTCGAGCTCCGGGTTCGCCAGCAGGAACGTGACGTTCATGATCGACCGGCTGTCGAGAGCCACGGGGTTCGAGTAGAAGTCGTGGCCATCGATGAAGTCGTACAGCGCGGCGGCCTTGGCCCTGTTGATCGCGCCCATCCCTTCGACGCCACCCTTGGCCTCGATCCACGCGAGGATCTTGCCGAGCAGGTAGATGCCGAACGTCGGCGGCGTGTTGAGCATGGAGTCGTTCGCGGCCATCCCGGAGTACTCGACGATCGTCGGCGTCTCGGTGCGGGCGTGGCCCATGAGATCGCGGCGGACGACGACCACGCACATGCCGGCCGGGCCGAGGTTCTTCTGCGTACCGGCGTAGATGAGGCCGAACTTCGAGACGTCGATCGGCTGCGACAGGATCATCGAGCTCATGTCGGCGACCAACGGCACGTCGCCGGTCTCGGGTACGTAGCCGAACGCCACGCCGCCGATTGTCTCGTTCGGCGTGTAGTGGACGTACTTCGAGTCCGCGTTCAGCGCGTACGAGCCGGCGGCGGGGGTGGTCGTGTAGCTCGAGGCGCTCTCGTCGGCGACGACACGGACGTCGAGGCCGTACTTCTTCGCCTCCTTGATCGCCTTCGCCGACCACTGGCCGGTGTTGAGGATGTCGATAGCGTCGCCCGGAGCGGTCAGGTTCATCGGCACCGCCGCGAACTGACCCGTGGCGCCGCCCTGCAGGAACAGCACGGCGTAGTCGTCGGGGATGCCCATGACCGAACGGAACCGCGCCTCGGTCTCGGCCGCACAGGCGACGAACGCCTTGCCGCGGTGGGAGACCTCCATGACGCTCATGCCGGAGCCTTGCCAGTCGGTCAGCTCAGCGGCGGCCTCCTCGAGGACTTCGAGAGGCATGACAGCGGGACCTGCGGAGAAGTTGTAGACGCGCACGGCCCACATCCTCTCATTGGAGGCACCCCTCACCGCCACCCGGATACCGCCACGTACAGTGGCGCTCGCAGAGAGGACACACATGAGCGAACGCATCATCGTCATCACAGGGGCCAGCGACGGCATCGGCAGAGCGGCCGCCGAGGCGCTGAGCGCCCGAACCGACACCACGTTGGTGCTGGTCGGCCGCAACCCGGACAAGATCGCGGAGATCGGGAAGCGTTTGGAGTGCGAGTACCACGCCTGCGACTTCGCACGGCTCGGGGATGTACGGGCGCTGGCAGCGAAGCTCTCTGAGCAGCACCCGGTCATCGACGTCCTCGCGAACAACGCGGGTGGGGTCTTCGCGCCCCGTACGGTCACGGGCGACGGCTACGAGACGACGTTCCAGGTGAACCATCTCGCTCCACTTCTGCTCACGAACGAGCTGCTGCCGTCGCTGCGAGCCGGCGAGGGAACGATCATCTTCACCTCGAGCATGGCGTCGTTCCAGGGCGCCATCGACCTGTCCGACCTGGGCAAGGAGAAGGGCTGGACCTCGTTCGGTGCATACGGCGCCGCGAAGCTCGCCAACATTGTCACGGCGAAGGCGATGCAGCGCCGGTACGCCGCGGACGGAATCAACACCGTGTCTCTTCACCCCGGCGTCGTGGCGACATCGTTCGGTTCAGGCGCGGGCCGCTTGGTGAAGCTGTTCTACGGCTCTCGCCTGGGCAAGCGGTTCATGCGGACCCCCGAGCAGGGCGCGGACACGCTGGTCTGGCTGGCGACGACCAAGCCCGGGGTTGACTGGCAACCCGGTGGCTACTACACGGAACGCCAGCTCAAGAATCCTCCGAAGCAGGCTCTCGACGACGCATTCGGTGACCGGTTCCTGGAGGCGAGCGAGCTTCTCATCCGATGACCGTCGATGTCGGCGCGCTGGCGGCGGAGCTGCTCGAGCTGAGTCGAGCTCGCCAACGCACCATCGTCGGCATCTGCGGAGCTCCCGGTGCCGGCAAGTCCACGCTTGCGGGCCTGCTCACGGACGCGGTCAACACACCCTCTCCGGGCGTGGCCGTCGTGGTCGCCATGGACGGGTTCCACCTCGCGAAGTCGGTCATCGCCGACGACGACCGCCGGACGCGCCGTGGGGCACCGGACACGTTCGACGCCGCGGGGTACGCGGCGCTGCTCTCGCGGTTGCGTACTGCTGAGGACGACATCGTGTACGCGCCCGAGTACCGGCGCGAGATCGAGGACCCCGTGAACGCCGCCATCGCCGTGCCTCGATCCGTACGGCTGGTCGTCACGGAGGGCAACTATCTGCTCCACCCGGACTGGCGCGCCGCGAGGGAGATGCTCGACCAGGTCTGGTTCCTCGAGGCGCCCAACGAGTCCGTACGGCTCGAGCACCTGATCGCCAGGCACGTCCGGTACGGCAAGCCGATCGAACGAGCCCGCACACACGTGCTGACCTCGGACGAGGCCAACGCGGCGCTCGTCGCGAGCCACCGCGACCAGGCCGATCGGGTCCTGCGCTGGCCGTCGTGGGCGGGTCAGCCCGTCAGGGTCGCAGGAACCTGAGGTAGAACGCCCCGAACACCAGCACGATGCCGACGTTCACCAGCAGCCGTGCCCAGGCGAAGTTCCTGAAGAAGGCCAGATCCACGCCCACGATGACAGCAACCATGGCGAGCCCATAGAGCACAGGAACCACGATCGGCTCCTTCCGCATGACTTTCTCCACGATGCGGCCACGCTACCTTCGATGCCCACACGCACGGGGCGCCGATCGCTCGACGCCCCGTGGCAGTACCTTCGTGGACTACCTGCGTGTGGAGAGGTGCTGCTTCGCCATCCACTGCCAGATGTGCTGGCCGTCGATCTTCGGATCATTGCGCGCCACGTAGATCCACGACCAGTGGCCGTTGTACGTGATGCCGTTCCATGTGACCGTGTCGTACAGCGACAGCAACGAGCCGGGGATCAGGGCGTGGGCCCGGATGGAGTTGACCGCGGGCGGCAGCGTTGTGTCGGCCTTCGACTGGACGAGCCACGTCGGGGTCGAGATCGAGGCGAGCTGTGCGTCGGTGAAGAAGACAGGGCTCGCACCGGGGCAGATCGGCACCGACGCGGAGAACGCCTTCGGGTACACGTACGACAGGTACAGCGACATGTACCCGCCGTTGCTGCAGCCCACGACCTCGATCTGGCTGACGTCGATCGGGTAGTGCTTCACGAGGTCGTCGATGATCGCCTTGATCCGAGGTGCGTACCCGGGACCGTCCGACATCCAGGCCGACTCGGCCTGCGGGGCGAGGACGTACGCGCCGCCGAAGATCTTCTGCGCCGCAGGCGTCGAGAAGCCAAGGGCGCCCCGGTTCGCGCGGAGCAGCGACTCGTTGTCGTAGTAGTTGTCGGGCAGCGAGCCGCCCTCGCCGCCGCCGTGCAGCCACACGATGAGCGGACGCTTCCCGCGGCCGTGATCCCGCTCCCGGCCGCCGCCCTGCGTGGGCGAGAACAGCCGGTAGTTCATGCCGTCCTTGGACACGTGGTAGCTGTACGCGTCGACCTCGGGATCGACCAGCTTGCCCTGGGTGAAGCCGGGGAGCGTCAGCGAGCCATGGCCGCGCAACTTCAGAGCCGCATTCTGCGTGATGGTGTAGACGAGGTTGAGCATGACGTTTCTGCTGTTCCTGGTCATGTAGCCGAGCGTCCCCCCTCCCGCCACGAGATCTGTGGTCTTCAGGTCGAGCACGATCTTGCCGTGCTCGAGGCGGGCCTTGGTGACGACGCGGTCGAGGTCGTACTCGCTGAAGATCATCCCGGGCGCGACAGTCAGCGGGCTGGTGGCCTTGGCGTGGACCGTGAAGGTGCCCGTGGTGAGACTGGCGGGGTCGATCACGCCGAAACAGCTCGTGTCGAGGGTCACGGACGTGACCTGCTCGCCGCCGTCCAACACAGTGGCGTTGAGGGTGAAGGGGACGGTACGGGTCTTGTCGCCACTCTCGTGGGCATAGGCGATCCCAGGCTGCAGAGCCACTGCGGCCACGGTTGCGCCACCGATGAGTAGTCCGCGACGGGTCAGGTTGGACATTCAGAACTCCTTCGTTCTGGTTGAGCCACATCCGCTTCTTGGGGGGACGGGAGCAGGAGGGGTGGCTGGGGGGCTCTGTCTTCCTATCACGCCTGGTCAGAGGGCGCAATGAGATCCTGAGAAAAGACTGAGGACGCGATCAGACATGGTGAGAGGAGCACCTAGGCTGGGCGACGATGTCTGATCCAGGAGTGGCCCCGACCCCGTCCTCGGCTCACGAAGCGCCTGATCCTCGCCGCTGGAAGGCCCTGAGCGTCGCGCTCACCGCGGGCTTCATGACCCTGCTCGACGTCAGCATCGTCAACGTCGCGCTCCCGTCGATCCGTACAGCGCTCGGCGCCTCTGCCGCCGACCTGCAGTGGATCGTGTCGGGCTACGCGCTGTCCTTCGGTCTGGTACTTGTCGCGTCTGGACGCCTGGGCGACGCCCGCGGCCGCCGGACGATGTTCATCGTCGGGGTCGGCGTGTTCACGGTCGCAAGCCTGGCTGCCGGGCTGTCGCCGAACGCGGGGTGGCTGGTCGGCGCCAGGCTGCTCCAGGGCGTCGGGGGCGGCATCATCAACCCGCAGGTCTCCGGCCTGATCCAGCAGCTGTTCAGTGGCGCGGAACGCGGACGGGCGTTCGGACGGCTCGGCACGACGATCGGGATCTCCACGGCGATCGGTCCGGTACTGGGTGGGGTGATCCTCGCGGTGGCTGGGACCGCCGAGGGCTGGCGTTGGGTGTTCCTCGTCAACCTGCCCGTCGGGCTGCTCGCGATCATCCTGGCGCGGCGCTTCATCGACCCCATGGTCGATCCGGAGCCCGTCCACGACCTGGACCCGCTGGGCGCGCTGCTGCTCGGCGCTGGGGTGGTGGGCGTGCTCTGGCCACTGGTGTCCGAGGAATGGCGGACGACAGACGTGCTGCTCGTCGCCGCCGGCCTGGCAGCGCTGGTCGCGTTCTGGTGGTGGGAGCGCCGACAGGAGGTGACCGGCCGGGTTCCCATGGTGCGGCTGTCGTTGTTCGCCAGGCCGGGGTACGGAGCGGGGGCGTTGCTCGGCGCCATCTACTTCGCGGGCTTCACGGGAGTGGTCTTCATCCTGACGCTCTTCCTGCAGGACGGGCTCCACTACGAGCCGCTGCAGGCGGGCCTCTCGCTGACGCCGTTCGCCCTCGGCTCGGCCGTGACGGCGACCGTCGGCGGACGGGTGGTGCACCGGATGGGTCGCTGGGTGGTGGTGATCGGCCTGGTCGTCGTCGGGCTGGGGCTCGTCGCCACGGACCTGGTCCTGGGAGCACACCTCGGCACCGCTACCGGGTGGTGGCTCGTCGCGCCGCTGCTCGTGGCAGGTCTTGGCGGGGGCCTGGTCATCTCCCCCAACGTCACCCTCACGCTCGCGAACGTGCCCGTGCACCAGGCGGGGACGGCCGGCGGGGTCCTGAACACGGGTCAGAGGCTGGGGACGGCAGCGGGGATCGCGGTCATCGGCGCGCTGTACTTCGGCACTCTCCGCAGGACGCACGACGCCAACGCTGCCGCTGCCATCGGGTTGCGAGCGACGCTCGCCTTCGTCGCGCTCGCGCTGGTTGTAGGCGTGGTCGACCTGGTGCACCGGAGGTCGAGGGCTCGCGAGCCAGAACGCGCCGAATAGGGGGCTGCGTCAGTGGAGCACGAGGTACAGCGTGGGGAGCATGTGGTGAACGACGCGGCCAGCGCGCACGGCAGCGTGACGCGCGGGCCCGCTCTCACTCGGGTCGACGGGTGCCTGGATCGGCGGGTTGGTCCTGGCAAGCCCCGTACCGGCGGGACGACGCTGGTCACTTCGTTGGCACGGCTAGGGTCATGGACGTGACGTCTGGGGCGGTTGTGGTGGTGGCAGCAGTGGTTGTCCTCGACGAGCATCGACGCGTGCTGACCGTGCGCAAGTCCGGTACGAGGCGGTTCATGCTCCCAGGGGGTAAGCCCGAGGCAGGTGAGGACCTGCGAGCGACCGCGATCCGTGAGCTGGCCGAGGAAGTCGGGCTCGAGCTCGCGGGCGACGACCTGATGGACTGGGGCGTCCACCACGACGTCGCGGCGAACGAGCCGGACACGACGGTACGAGCTGGGGTGTACGCGTGGACACGACGCGTCACCAACACCCTCCGCCCGGCGGCCGAGATCGCCGAGTTGCGGTGGCTGGACCTCGATCACCCCACCGGTGAGCTTGCCCCGCTGCTGGTCACACTTCTGCCACGCATCATCGACTTCGAGGAGACCGCATGAAACAGCGCTGGACCGCGGCGGACATGCCCAGCCAGGCCGGACGGACCTGGCTCATCACCGGGGCGACCAGCGGCATCGGGCTCGAGGCGGCGAAAGCAGCGTCGAGGGCGGGGGCAACGGTGGTCCTGGGCGTACGCAACGTCGCCAAGGGTGAGGCCGTGGCCCGATCGCTCGACGGACCTGCCACGGTGGTCGAGCTGGACCTGGGCTCGCTGGCCTCGGTGCGTCGAGCCGCAGAGGCGACGCCGCGCGTCGACGTCCTCGTGAACAACGCCGGCCGCGTGACCACCCACCGCCAGGAGACCGAGGACGGCTTCGAGTGCCTCCTTGGTACCAACGCGCTCGGCCCGTTCGCGTACACGAACCTCGTCGCGGACAAGGTCGCCGACCGGGTGGTCATCGTGGGATCGGACTCGCACAGGAGCGGCGTGCTCGATTTCGACGACCCGAACTTCATGCATCGCAGGTGGACGACGGCCGCCGCTTACTCCCAGTCCAAGCTGGCGGACATGGTGTGGGGCCTCGGCCTGTCTCATCGCCTCACGCGGGTCGACGTACAGCTGTGTCATCCGGGCTGGGCCGGTACCGGCATCAGCAACGTCACCGGCAACGACCGCCTCGACCGGCTGGTCACCGGCGCGAACAAGCTCCTCGGCCAGCCGGCGTGGCGAGGTGCGCTGCCTACGCTGTTCGCGGCGACTCAGGAGCTACCGCGCTGCTCGTACACGGGTCCTGACAGTTGGCTGGGGCAGCGGGGATATCCGACGCTGGCGGGACGTTCGGCGGCCGCGTCGAACCCGGCTCTGGAGACGAAGTGGTGGCAGTTCGCCGCGGCGGCGACGGGGACAGATCTGGCCTAGTCAGCTCGCCCGGCTTCGCGGGCTGCGGCATCTTGGGCATCCGGATCACGAGGCCCAGGCTACCCGGGCCAGGACAACGAACGGGGGGTCAGGAACGCCCGGCGAGCCGTGCCACCCAGGACCGCTTGCGGGCCGACGGAGGACCTTGGGGATCGATCGCCCAGGCGATGCGCTCCACCTCGGCCGTGAGCAGCTCGATCTGATCGGCCGTGTAGTACGTCCGCAGGTCGGCCGGGAGCGCGGTGAGGTAGTCGAGCCAGCGCATCTTCTCCCCGCCGGCGATCTGTGTCGTCCACTGGTGGCCGTCCCACCAGCGCTCGACGCCGTACGGGTCGCCCTCGCGCAGGTGCCAGCACGCTGTCCCCAAAGGCGGCTCGGGAACGGTGTCGATGTCGACCCACGTCGATACCGCGCCGCACTGTGGGCAGGGACGAGGGTAGACGAGCGATGATCCGCAGGAACGGCAAGCGATCGGAATCGCAGGCCCGAAGTTCGGATCTCCAAGGATCGGGCTCCCCAAAGCCTGACCCGGAACCATCATGTGTTCTGTCATGCCAGTTGCCCCCCAAGAGCAGCACCACAGTCCCCCCTGTGATGAGAAGAATCTTATGCTTACGTCAAGCCGGGCGCAATGCGGCACTCTGATGGGTTCACATTCTCTGCGCTGGAGACCAGATCGCGAAGGGCTCGCCGGTCGACGCATACGAGATCCCGATGCCATCCGTACCGCCTTCTGTGACCGCACACTGGTCGACGCGTTCCCGTACGGCACTCATCCCAGCCGGGGCCTCGACCTCGACCACACCGTCGCCTACGACCACTCGCGGGGCCGACCTCGCGCCCAGACCCGCATCGTCTATCTCGCTCCGCTCACCCGTAAGCCACATCGAGCCAAGACAGCGCCAGTGGAAGCTCACCCAATACGAGGGTGGCTGGCTCGAGTGGACCTCCCCCGCGGGCTACCACTACGCCGTCGGGCCGTACGGGACGCTTCGTGAGGTCTCTACCGCCTGAGTGACTTCATGCGCGCGCTGGACCCCGCGTGCCTGCGACACGGCCGTTTCGACTAGTTCATCCCGATCGGTCTACCCGGTTGAGAGGGTCGTCCCGATCTCCGATGCCCAGTCGTCGATCGAGTCCCAGTCGCGGAAGTCCCCCGCAGGCATCGCGTCGGCCGCCGCGGGCATGCGTCGCGTGAAGTTCTCGACGACGCCGATGGGTGGAGCGCTTGGGTCGTACGCGCCGAAGAAGACCCGCTCCTCCCGCGGGTGGATGAGTGAGACGAGCTCGTCCCACTCCTTCGGCCTCAGGAAGGTCCGAACCTCCCGGCCCTCCGCATCGACCTCGTCCGTTCCCAGAGGCCCGCTGCTGAAGAACCACACGGGCCTGGTCGCGAGAGCCGTGCGATGCCGGCGGGCGAACCGCACCGCCGGTTTGAGCCAGTGGAACATGTACGCGGCGCCGCCGAGCACGACCGCCTGGTAGCTGTCGAGGTCGGTCACGTCCTCGACCGGCACGGCGCACGCCTCATGCCCTGCTGCCGTGAGCTTCTCGGCGATCCGGACGCCGATCCCGGCGGTCGCGCCGTGCCGAGTGGCATAAGCGACAAGAACCTTCATCACAGTTCCCTTCCTCTGCTCCCAGAGTGGCACGACGCGGTGGCGGCGGGGCCTTGCCTGGCAAACGCTGTGTGAACGAACTCCAGGCGACGGAGCCGGCCCCGAAGTCAGGCCAGGGGTGACCCTGAGAAGAGCCTCATCCCAGGTGGCCGCAACCCCCCGAACTTGTTCGGCTTATGAGCGCGTCGCGCCGGGTCATAGGCGAGAGCCCGGAGTTCTCGGGCATACAGGGCTTCACCCGGGCCTCATATGCCCGCGAAGTTCGGTATAACCCGGCAGGCCTTCGATCCAGCCCGCGAAATGCCCGAGAAGTCCGGCTTCGCGCAGCGGTACACGTTGAATCTGAACTCGACTGTTTCCAGCTCGAGCGAAGTTGTTCGGGTCATGGGAGGGCTTTGGGCGCTGATAGCCCGACAGCCTCGGTCTAGCGGGCCGCAGTCGCTGAGGATGCAGACACCCGGACCTGGGTGGGCGCGGCGCCACCCGGGCACAAGTCACGAAGGGCCGGGCCGCATCACTCGTCGTCATGCGGACACCAACCGGGCGCACCGGGCAGCGACCTGGATGAGCTGACGCGCCGAGTGCGTCGAGGGGTCGTTGCGGATCTGAACTGCGGCTGGCCTCCACTTCTATGCTGACGGTGCGGCCATCCGGAGCCTCCGCGCCTAGGGCAGGGCATCAGAACTGCGAGTGCTGCGGGCCGCCACGAGTCCATTCGCTCGTACGTCTCCGATGCGGAAAGTCGTCCCGTAACTCCACATCCGATGAGGCGGCAGCCAGACTGCTCCGGATCACGTGATCGAACGTTGCGCCGCTCCGCCACGGACGTCCGTGACATCGACGACCGCCGCGGACAGCGCCGCGACAAGGGCATCCGCATCGAGAAGGACGTGGGTGTGCGGGGCTCCCGAGCCCAAGGCGACTGTACGGCCGAGCATCGACGCGTCAGCGACGACGGGCCAGGCATGGCTGGAGCCGAGGGGCGTGATCGTGCCGCGCACGTACCCGGTGACGGCCTGTGCCGTGTCCGGATCCGGCAACGACAGTCGCTTCGTCCCGAGATGGGCTCGGAGCTTCGGCCAGGAGATGGCACGGTCCCCCGGCACGAGGACGAACACGTACGACTCGTCGCTGATCCTCACCACGATCGTCTTCACGATGTCGGCGGGGCTGATCCCGCGTTGCGCGGCGGCCTCCTCGAGGGACGAGACGGGCTCGTACTCGACGACGCGGTATCCGACGCCGAGAGTGGTCAGGACGGACGTGGCGGGCGGCTCAAAGGTCACCCCCAGAACGCTAGTCGACGCCTGTTCCCGTCGCGGGTGCGGCCGTCGCGATCCACTCGCCGTAGGGATCAGCTCTTCGTTGAAGCGGAACTCCACCGCGTTTCGTCATAGACCTACATCTGGCCCACTGCGATGCCAGGATTCTGAGCACGTTGTCGGCGCTGCGGCCAACCATCTCGCCAAGACGTCATACTGACCGCGCGGCCGGGTTGAGGCGTCGGCCGGCGTCGCGGGCAGTTCCTCATGTGAATCGCACGTGAGCCGGATGCCTCAAAGGGCCAGGGCCCTGGAACGTACTTCAGGCGAGTCAGCCGGAAACGGTTGCCCGGCTCCACCCGACAGTCGTCCGCCGAGCCGGTTCCCCGCACCCGACGTCAGCGAGACCCTTCGGCCCGCCCGGACGCCACCTGCCGACGGAATTCGGAGACCATGTAGTCCATCAGCTCTTCGAGCGAGGTGTCGGCAGTGCGCTGATCAAGCGTCATCACCCCCTGCTGGATGACGGTGACACGGTCACAGAATTCGAACAAGTGCGTGTAGTTGTGATCGACCACGATGATCGACACGCCCCGGCTCTTCGACAGGTCCTTGATGAGGTCGATGATCAGGGCGCCCTCACGGGCACCCATGGCGGCCAGCGGCTCGTCGAGCAGGAGGATCTTGGTGTCGTCCCGCCGCGACGCGCGCGCCACGGCGATGGCTTGGCGCTGACCTCCGGAGAGAGTCTCCGCCCGGGCGTCGATGTTGGGGATGTCGACGCCGATGTCGGCAAGGTACTGGCCAGCCAGCGCACGCATCCGCCTGTTGTTCAACAGGCCCAGGGGCCCCGCCACGGTCATCTCCCGGTTGAGGAAGAGGTTGTGGTAAATGGACAGCTGGGGGATGAGCGCGAGGTCCTGGTAGACGGTCTCGATCCCGTGGGCGCGGGCACCGTCGACCGACGTGAAGTGCACCTCCTTCCCCTCGAGGAAGATGCGTCCCTGGTCGGCCCGCTGGTAACCAGTGAGGATCTTCACGAGGGTGCTCTTCCCGGCCCCGTTGTCCCCGACAAGCCCGAGAACCTCGCCCCGATGCAGCACCATGTCGATTCCCTGCAGCACTTGGACCGGCCCGAAGCTTTTCCGGATCCCCTCCAGCCGCAGGATTTGATCGGAGTCGTTGGGGGCAGCGTCGGCGGTGGTGCTCGCGCTTGCCGTGGTCACTTCACTTTCCTTCCCCCGGACGCGCCGCGTCTAAGGGTGACACGGGCGAGCTGGACGTTGACGGCCATCGCGACGAGGATCGCGATTCCGAGGATCAGGACGAAGGCGTTGGCGTTGATCCCCTTGAGGGTGAACCCGACGTACAGGATGCCGAACACGGTGGCACCGAGCGCGGCACCGATCTGGGTGCCGCTGCCTCCCGTCGTCGCCGTGCCACCGATGACCGCGGCAGCCATGGCATAGAACATCTCGGTGGTGCCCGGGTTGCCGGGGTCGATGGTGCCGACACGGATCGCGTCGATGATGCCGACGAAGGTTGCCAGGACGCCGGACATGACGAAGGCCCACACGATCACCCTTTCCACCGGGATGCCCGCCTCGGCAGCCCCGGTGCGGTTGCCGCCCGTTGCGGTGACGTGCAGGCCCATTCGGCTGCGGTGGAGGATCAGGTACATCACGATGAGCAGTCCCAGGACCCAGAGGATCTCCGACCACTTGCCCAGCCCGAAGATCTTCTCTACCGTGGTGCCGCTGTTAGGCATGCTCGCTTCGACGGCGTTAGTGGTTACCAGCATGACGCCATCCAGCGCGAACAGTGTGCCGAGCGTCGTGATAAAGGACGGCAATCCGAACACCACGACGATCAACCCGTTGACGACGCCGACCAACCCGCCCACTACGAGGGTAATAAGGATCGAGAAGAACAGCGGCAGGCCGGAACTATTGAGTGCCTGCGTGACGAACGGCATGAAGACGAATATCGTGCCCGCGGAAAGATCCATCTCGCCCAACGTCAGCAGCATCACCTCACCGAAGCCGATCGCGGCGACGGGCGCGATGAAATCGACAAGGGTAACTATGTTGAACTGAGTGAGGAATTGCGGCGAACTCGCGCCGAAATAGATGAGCAATACCAGGGCCACGACAAACACCGCAAATTCCTGGCGTTCGACGAACCTCCGCCAATCCCAGCGTGGCCCCACCGTGGCCGCTACCCGGGGACCGTGTTTAACTGCGGTCAGCTCCTGGGTTGTTTCGGAGTTGCGACTGCTCATGTCACACCGTGATCTTCGCCGGACGGGTCAGAATCTCCTCGGCCTTGTTGGATCCCTCGAAGCGCGTCTGCTTCGACAAGTAGGGGTCGACCGTGTTCTGGGTGACGATTGTCAGGCCCGTGTCGGTGTTGCAGGGCAACATCAACCCGCCCGAAATGTTATACATGAACATCTGCACGATCGGGATGAAGCCCTGCAGGTAGGCCTGCTGATCGATCGTGTAGAGCAATGACTTGGCCTTGAGCCCATTGAGCACCGGGGTGGAGACGTCCCATCCGGCCCCCCCGACCTTGCCCTGGAGACTGTACTTCTTGATGGCGTCGGCGACCGCCTCCGAACTCCCGTCGTCGACCGCGACCATGAACTTGGCGTTGGTGTGGCCCTGGTACCACGCGTCCACAGCCGTGAACTCCTGGGTGAGCAGCGCTCCCGTGGCGACCGTGGCGACCTCCACGCCCGCGGGCTTCAGCACCGAGATGATGCCGTCGAGGCGCGGCTGGATGTTCAGGGTGCCGGGCGTGGCGATCATGGCGCCCACGAGATCACCGCTCTTGACGGCCCCATCGGCCACCAGCCGTTGCGCGAGCACCTGGCCCGCCGTGAAGTTGTCCTGCCCGACGTAAGACATGTAGTGGTTGTTCTGCACGTTCTTGGTCGCGTCGGCGTTGTAGGCGACGACCGGAATGCCCCTGTCCAGGGCACTGTTGATCGGCCCGACGAAGGCATTGTTGTCGATCACCGCCACCGCGATCCCGTCGACGCCGGCCGCGGTCGCCGTGTTCATGGCCGTGACCATTTCGCTCGGCGACGACGTCGTCGACCCGGTCCACGAGTAGGTACATCCGAGAAAGTCGCAGGCATCCGCGATGCCGTACCGGGTGGGAGTGAAGAACGGGTTGGTGGTCACGTGGTTGATGAAGGCGAACTTGTATGCCGGGTGTTGCGGCAAGGGGTCCTTTCCCTGCGAGAATCCAGAACCGCCCGGCGCCGGAGTAGATGCATTCGAGGTGCTCGCGCCACAGGCCGCGAGAACGGCTCCCAGCAACGGGACGCCGGCCACCATTCCCGCCGTACGCAGCACACGTCGACGGGAGGTTCCCATGACGATCGGGCCGGTTTCTCCCGGATCGTCGGAACGCACGTCCACATCTCCGCGATCTGCGTGATTACTCATGACACAGCCTCCTTGCTCAGGTCGGTGCGCACGCGCGTGGTCTCGGGAGACCGCGTTGCCGCCCGATGAAATGTTCAACGTTGTTGAAGGTTCAACGTTCAAAATGGATTGTAGCTCCGGACCCAAACTTCTCAAGGAGAGAATTGCATCCGCGCATTCTTCCAACGCGGACTCGGCCATGGCGCCCGTACCTCGGCGGCGAAGAGCAATAGTCAAGACCTGTGGATCGGTGTGTCAGGCGACTTGCTGATGGGATCCTGATTCGTGGGGTCGTTCGACGAGTTTGCCGTTGGTGAAGGTGGCGCCGGCGCGGACGAGGGCGACGAGGTGGGGTGCGTTGACGGCACGCCATCGGGCTTGCGCGGACTCGATCAGCTTGAACGCCATCGCGAC
>JBBQBP010000024.1:0-45016 GCA_038317635.1 Propionibacteriales bacterium | reverse complement strand
CACGTGAAGGACGACAAGAAGTCGCGGCGTCGGTAACGGGAAGAGGAAGCACACAATGAGCGAAACAACCCAGCGGCCCTCGCGTCGCTCGGCTCTGCTCGGGGAGCGGCCCGGCTCGTACGCAATCGCGCGTCACGTCCGTATGACCCCGATGAAGGTCCGACGCGTCGTCGACATGGTCCGCGGCATGGACGTCGTTGACGCCCTAGCGCTGCTGCAGTTCGCGCCACAGGCTGCGAGCGAGCCGGTGTACAAGGTCGTCGCTTCGGCGGCCGCGAACGCCGAGCAGACAGCCGCACTGCGCATCGAGAATCTGTTCATCTCGCAGGCGTACGTCGACGAGGGCACCACGATGCGTCGGATCCGTCCGCGGGCCAAGGGTTCCGCCAGCCGGATCCTGAAGCGCGCGAGCCACATCACCGTCGTCGTCGAGCCGCGCGGCGAGGCTGCCGCCCCGAAGAAGGCCAAGGCCGAGAAGAAGGCTGCCAAGACCGACAAGGCCCCTAAGGCCCCGACGAGCGAGAAGAAGGAGGCCTGAGCATGGGTCAGAAGGTCAACCCGATTGGCTTCCGTCTCGGCATCACGACCGACCACACAGCCCGCTGGTACGCCGAGAAGCAGTACGCGGCGTACGTAGGCGAGGACGTCAAGATCCGCAAGTACCTGCAGAAGACGCTCGAGCGGGCCGGCATCAGCTCGGTCGAGATCGAGCGTCGCAGCGAGCGGGTCACCATCTACCTGCATGCCGCGCGTCCGGGCATCGTCATCGGCCGTAACGGGTCCGAGGCGGAGCGCGTCCGTGCGCAGCTCGAGAAGCTGACCAACAAGCAGGTACAGCTGAACATCCTCGAGGTGAAGAACCCGGAGATCGACGCACAGCTCGTCGCGCAGGGCGTCGCCGAGCAGCTGAGCGCCCGTGTGGCGTTCCGCCGCGCGATGCGCAAGGCGCAGCAGACGGCGATGCGTTCCGGCGCCGAGGGCATCAAGATCATGTGCTCCGGTCGACTGGGCGGCGCTGAGATGAGCCGTTCGGAGTTCTACCGCGAGGGTCGCGTCCCGCTGCACACGCTGCGCGCCGACATCGACTACGGCTTCTACGAGGCCAAGACGACGTTCGGCCGGATCGGCGTGAAGGTGTGGATCTACAAGGGCGATGTCACGGGCACTCGCGCGGAGCGCGCAGCCCAGAAGGCCGCACGTCAGGCTACAACCGGCCGTTCGCGTCCGACGCGTCGTCCGGGTCGCGAGGGCGGCTCCGGCCGCCCTGAGCGCGGTGGCCGTCGCCGGGCTGAGGATGCCGTCGCCGCTGAGGCCCCGGCCACAGAAACCGCAGGAGCCTGACATGTTGATTCCACGTCGCGTCAAGCACCGTAAGCAGCACCACCCGAACCGGACTGGCGATGCGAAGGGGGCGACCAAGCTCGCCTTCGGCGACTTCGGCATCCAGGCCCTCGAGTCCTCGTACCTGACCAACCGTCAGATCGAGGCTGCGCGTATCGCCATGACCCGTCACATCAAGCGTGGCGGCAAGGTCTGGATCAACGTGTACCCGGACCGACCGATCACGAAGAAGCCCGCCGAGACCCGCATGGGTTCCGGAAAGGGTTCGCCGGAGTGGTGGATCGCCAACATCAAGCCAGGCCGGGTGCTCTTCGAGCTCTCTGGCGTCGAGGAGGACACGGCCCGTGAGGCCATGCGCCTCGCCATCCACAAGCTGCCGTTCAAGGCGCGCTTCATCAAGCGGGAAGCAGGTGATCTGTGATGGCGAAGGCCACGACTGCCGACGATCTTCGCGGTTTGAGCCGCGCCGAGCTGGACGCCAAGGTCCTTGAGCTGAAGGAGGAGCTGTTCACGCTCCGCTTCCAGCACCAGACCGGACAGCTCGAGTCCCACGGCCGGCTGCGTGAGGTCCGCAAGGACATCGCGCGCATCTACACGGTCATCCAGGAGCGCGTCCTCGGGATCGTTCCTGATCCTGACGAAGGGAAGAACTGACGATGAGCACTACTGACAACGCTCGTGCGGGCCGGAAGGTCCGCGAGGGCCTCGTCGTGTCCGACAAGATGGACAAGACCGTCGTCGTTGCTGTCGAGGACCGTGTCAAGCACTCGCTGTACGGCAAGGTCATGCGTCGCACCGAACGTCTGAAGGTCCATGACGAGGCCAACGAGGCCGGCCTGGGCGACCGGGTACGTGTCATGGAGACCCGACCGCTGTCCGCCACGAAGCGCTGGCGGCTGGTCCAGGTCATCGAAAAGGCTAAGTAACACCACCACTCGTTCCGTCAGGCCCTACGGGGAACCGACCGGACAACAGGAGAAGAAATGATCCAGCAAGAGTCGCGGCTGAAGGTCGCTGACAACACGGGTGCCAAGGAGCTGTTGTGCATCCGCGTGCTCGGTGGCTCGAAGCGTCGCTACGCCCACATCGGTGACACCATCGTCGCGACCGTCAAGGACGCGATCCCCGGTGGCAACGTGAAGAAGGGCGAGGTCGTCAAGGCCGTCGTGGTGCGCACCGTCAAGGAGCACCGTCGCGGAGACGGCTCGTACATCAAGTTCGACGAGAACGCCGCCGTGATCCTGAAGAGCGACGGGGAGCCCCGCGGCACCCGCATCTTCGGCCCGGTGGCCCGTGAGCTGCGCGAGCGGAAGTTCATGCGGATCGTCTCGCTCGCACCTGAGGTGATCTGACATGGCAAACACACTCCACGTGAAGAAGGGTGATCGCGTCCGCGTGATCACCGGTAGCGACAAGGGCAAGATCGGCGAGGTGCTGAAGGTCGACATCGAGCGTCAGCGAGTGGTCGTCTCCGGCGTCAACATCGTCAAGCGTCACAAGAGGGACAGCGCGCCCCAGCCGCAGTCGGGCCAGGTCATCAAGGGCGGGATCATCGCCTCTGAGGCCCCGATCCACGTCTCGAACGTGATGCTCGTGGTGAAGGAAGACGACAGGGACGTGACCACCCGCGTGGGCTACGTCCGCGAAGAGGTCACCAGGACGCGTCCGGACGGCACCGAGTACACCAAGACTCACGCGGTCCGCATCGCCCGTAAGACCGGGGAGAGGATCTGATGAGCACCACGGTCGAGGAGAAGACCACAGCCCAGGCTGAGAAGACCGTCAAGGTCCAGCCGCGGCTCAAGCAGCGCTACCGCGCTGAGATCGCCACGGCGCTGCAGGAGGAGTTCTCCTACAGCAACCCCATGCAGATCCCCGGGCTGGTCAAGATCGTCGTGAACATGGGCGTGGGTGAGGCTGCGCGTGACTCGAAGATCATCGACATGGCCGTACGCGACCTCACCGCGATCACCGGTCAGAAGCCGCAGGTGACGAAGGCTCGCAAGTCGATCGCCCAGTTCCATCTGCGTGAGGGCATGCCGATCGGCTGCCACGTCACGCTGCGCGGCGACCGGATGTGGGAGTTCGCTGACCGGCTGATCACGCTGGCGCTGCCCCGTATCCGTGACTTCCGTGGCCTGTCGCCGCTGCAGTTCGACGGCAAGGGCAACTACACGTTCGGTCTCACGGAGCAGGTCATGTTCCACGAGATCGATCAGGACCGGGTCGACCGGCTCCGCGGCATGGACATCACGTTCGTGACGACGGCAAGCTCGGACGACGAGGGCCGCGCGCTGCTGCGCCACCTCGGATTCCCGTTCAAGGCCGATGCCGATGTTCCGGCGAAGGCGCAGAAGAAGGGCCGACCGGCCGTCGGCAAGAAGAAGAAGTGAGCTAGGGAGCACCCGTGGCGAAGACAGCCCTCAAGGTTAAGCAAGCCCGTACGCCGAAGTTCGCGGTGCGCGGCTACACCCGTTGCACGCGGTGCGGCCGGTCGCAGTCGGTGTACAAGAAGTTCGGCCTGTGCCGAATCTGCGTCCGTGTCCTCGCCCACCGTGGCGAGCTGCCGGGCATCACCAAGTCCTCCTGGTGACGAGGACCGGCGTACGCCGGCCCGACTCAACTCCTTCACACCCCCGGCCCTGTGGCCGGACCCAGACAGCTCCCGGACACCGTCCGGGGCCTAACGCGGTAGGTCAGCTTTCGACTGAAACCCCCGCGAGAAAGAGGCTAACCACGCCATGACGATGACTGATCCGATCGCAGACATGCTCACACGTCTGCGGAACGCCAACCAGGCGTACCACGACCAAGCGACCATGCCCTCCTCCAAGATCAAGGTGAGGATCGCGGAGATCCTCAAACAAGAGGGCTACATCAGCGAGTACTCCGTCCACGAGCCGACTGAGGACGAGGTGGGCAAGACGCTGACGGTGACGCTGAAGTACGGGCGCAACCGCGAGCGCTCGCTGGCAGGGGTCCGCCGGATCTCGAAGCCGGGCCTTCGCGTGTACGCGAAGTCGAACCAGCTGCCGAAGGTACTGGGCGGGATGGGCGTCGCGATCATCTCGACGAGCCAGGGTCTGTTGACCGACAAAGAAGCCAACCACAAGAGCGTCGGCGGCGAAGTCATCGCCTTCGTGTGGTGACGGGAGGAATGCAGAATGTCTCGCATCGGTAGACTCCCGGTCCCTGTTCCGGCCGGCGTCGAGGTTAGCCTCGACGGCCAGGACGTAGAGGTCAAGGGGCCCAAGGGCACGTTGACGCACAAGGTTCCAGCGCCCATCACGGTGGCGCGCGCAGAAGACGGCTCGATCGAGGTAAGCCGTCCTGACGACGAGCGTGTCTCGCGCTCGCTTCATGGCCTCACCCGAACGCTCATCAACAACATGGTGACCGGCGTGACCGCGGGCTTCGAGAAGAAGCTCGAGATCGTCGGCGTCGGCTACCGCGTCATGCCGAAGAGCCCGACGCAGCTTGAGTTCGCGCTCGGCTTCAGCCATCCGGTCGTCGTCAATGCGCCCGAGGGCATCACGTTCGTCGTCGAGACGAACACCCGGTTCCTGGTGCAGGGGATCGACAAGCAGCAGGTTGGCGAAGTCGCGGCGAACATCCGCAAGATCCGCAAGCCCGAGCCGTACAAGGGCAAGGGTGTGCGGTACAGCGGCGAGCGTGTGCGCAGCAAGGCCGGAAAGGCAGGTAAGTGATGGCAATCTCTCTGGGGGTGCGCAAACACCTCGCGGACAAGACGGCGGCGAAGGCCCGTCGCCAGGTGCGTGGCCGCAAGGCGATCTCCGGCACGGCCGAGCGTCCGCGCCTCGTCGTCACCCGCAGCTCGCGCCACATGGTGGCTCAGGTCGTCGACGACGGGCTCGGCCACACGCTGGCTTCGGCATCGACGCTCGAGGTCTCGCTGAGGTCTGGCGCCGGCGACAAGTCGGCGAAGGCACGCGAGGTCGGCAAGCTGGTCGCCGAGCGTGCGAAGAAGGCCGGCGTCGACAAGGTTGTGTTCGACCGAGCTGGCAACAAGTTCCAGGGCCGCGTGGCTGCTCTCGCTGAGGGCGCTCGCGAGGCCGGACTCGGTTTCTGACGGAAAGGTTTGCTACATGACTGAAGTGCAGCAGCGCCGCGGCGGTGAGCGCCGCGGTCGCGATGACCGTCGGGGCAACCAGCAGCAGGCCGAGCGCGAGAAGAGCCAGTACCTGGAGCGGGTCGTCGCGATCAATCGCGTCGCCAAGGTCGTCCAGGGTGGGCGTCGGTTCAGCTTCACGGCGCTCGTCGTCGTGGGCGACGGCGACGGCAACGTGGGTGTCGGCTACGGCAAGGCCAAGGAAGTTCCCGCGGCGATCGCCAAGGGTGTCGAGGAAGCGAAGAAGCACTTCTTCCGCGTCCCCCGCATCCAGGGCACGATCCCGCACCCCGTCCAGGGTGAGAAGGCCGCTGGCGTCGTGATGCTCCGTCCGGCCTCGCCGGGTACCGGTGTCATCGCCGGCGGGTCGGCGCGTGCGGTGCTCGAGTGCGCCGGCGTGCATGACGTACTGGCCAAGTCGCTGGGCTCGTCCAACGCGATCAACGTGGTGCACGCCACGGTGGCCGCGCTGCAGAGCCTGGAGGAGCCGGAGCAGGTCGCGCGTCGTCGAGGCAAGTCGGTCGAGGATGTCACCCCGGCCGCCATCCTCAGGGCGCGGGCGGAAGGGATCCACTGAGATGGCCAAGGTGAAGGTCACCCAGACCAAGTCGGGCGTCGGCGGTAAGCCGAATCATCGCGAGACGCTCCGGACACTGGGTCTGAAGAAGATCGGGCAGAGCAAGGTCCACGAGGACCGACCCGAGGTGCGCGGCATGATCAGGGCCGTCGCTCACCTCGTGACGGTCGAGGAGGTCGACTGACATGGCGCTCAAGGTTCATCACCTGAGGCCCGCCCCGGGTGCGCACACGCCGAAGACGCGTGTCGGTCGCGGTGAGGGTTCGAAGGGCAAGACAGCAGGTCGCGGTACGAAGGGTTCTGGCGCTCGCCAGAATGTGCCCGCGAACTTCGAGGGCGGCCAGATGCCGATCCACATGCGGTTGCCGAAGCTCAAGGGCTTCAAGAACCCGTTCAAGGTCAGCTACCAGGTCGTCAACGTCGCACGGCTCGCCGAGCTGTTCCCCGAGGGCGGTGACGTCCGCGTCGAGGATCTCGTCGAGCTGGGTGCCGTCCGTGACGGGCAGCTCGTCAAGGTGCTCGGCAACGGGGAGCTCTCCGTGGCCCTCCAGGTGAGCGCGCACGCGTTCTCCGCATCGGCCAAGGACAAGATCGAGAAGGCAGGCGGCTCGGCCAACGAGCTGTGAGCCGGTAGTGATGTCAAGGCTTCGGCAGGTCGGTGCGACACCGGCCTGCCGCGGTCGTCTCCGGGATCCGTACGCACGCTGATGTGAACAGCGTGGGAGCGGGTCGGCAGTTGCCGACCGTGCTTGGTACGATTCCCCGGTTGCCGTCGGCGGACCGCCGAGCGGCTGGATCATGGCGTACGCGCTGTGAGCGACGATGAAAGGGCTCGAATGCTGTCGGCCTTCGCAACCGCGTTCCGATCCCCGGATCTGCGCAAGAAGATCCTGTTCACCCTGCTCATCATCACGGTCTTCCGCTTGGGCTCGACGATCCCGGCGCCGAACGTCAACATCCAGCAGCTCAACGTCTGCCGCACCCAGGCAGCGACGGGCGACAGTGCCGGTCTGTACTCGATGGTCAACCTGTTCAGTGGCGGTGCGCTGCTGCAGCTGGCCATCTTCGCGCTCGGCATCATGCCGTACATCACAGCGAGCATCATCCTTCAGCTCCTCACCGTCGTGATCCCGCGGCTCGAGGCGCTGAAGGAAGAAGGCGCATCGGGCACCGCGAAGATCACGCAGTACACGCGTTACCTCACCCTGGTCCTGGCCGTCATCCAGGCGACCGCGTTCACGACGCTCGCGGTGAACGACCAGCTGTTCCAGGGCTGCACCGGCATCGTGTACAGCAAGGACATCTTCCCTGTCGTCGTCATGATCCTGACGATGACAGCGGGCACCAGCATCATCATGTGGATGGGCGAGCTGATCACCGATCGTGGTGTCGGCAACGGCATGTCCGTCATGATCTTCACCCAGATCGTCGCCCAGTTCCCCTCGTCGCTGTGGGCCATCAAGGTCGCCCACGAGTCCGACGCGACCAAGGGCTGGTTCATCTTCCTGCTCGTCGTCGGCGTGGGTCTCCTCGTCATGCTCGGCATCATCTTCATGGAGCAGGCGCAGCGCCGTATCCCAGTGCAATACGCCAAGCGCATGGTCGGTACGCGCATGTTCGGCGGCTCCACCACCTACATCCCGCTGAAGGTCAACCAGGCGGGTGTCATCCCCGTCATCTTCGCGTCGTCGATGCTCTACCTGCCGGTCCTCTACGCGCAGTTCCAGCCCAACACGGCTGTGGGTACCTGGATCGCCCAGAACTTCACCAGGGGCGATCACTGGGCCTACAACATGGCGTTCTTCCTCATGATCATCGCGTTCTCCTACTTCTACGTGGCGATCACGTTCAACCCTGAAGAGGTCGCCGACAACATGAAGAAGTACGGCGGCTTCATACCCAGCTACCGGGCCGGCAAGCCGACGGAACGCTATCTGGGCTACGTGCTCAGCCGACTCACGCTGCCTGGCTCCCTGTACCTCGCGATCATCGCGATGATCCCGACGCTGGCTATCGTCCTGCTCAACACGAGCCAGAAGTTCGTGTTCGGTGGCACGTCGATCCTCATCATCGTCGGCGTCGGCCTCGACACGATCAAACAGGTGGAGAGCCAGCTGCAGCAGCGCAACTACGAGGGCTTCCTGCGCTGAGGTGCGCGCACCCCGCCGGTCGCTTGCGAAGGGGCATTCGTTAGTCTGAGCCGTACCGCTAACGAAGCAAGGAAACCACTGTGCGTCTCTTGATCATGGGTCCTCCCGGCGCAGGGAAGGGCACTCAGGCTGTGCGTATTGCAGCCCACCTCGGCATTCCGACGATCTCCACCGGTGAGATCTTCCGCTCGAACATCACCCGGGGCACCGCCATGGGGCTCAAGGTGAAGCGCATCATCGACGCGGGCGACTACGTGCCTGATGACGTGACCGAGGCGATCGTCGCCGACCGGCTGGCCGAGCCCGACTGCGCAAGAGGCTTCCTGCTCGACGGCTTCCCTCGCACGATGCACCAGGTCGAGGCGCTCGACCGGATCCTGGGCGCGAACGGCCTCAACGCCGTGCTGTCCCTCGAAGCTGACACGGAGCCCCTCGTGGCCCGCATGCTGCACCGCGCCGAGATCGAGAACCGCCCTGACGACAACGAGACGACCATCCGGCACCGCATGCAGGTCTACGCCGAGGAGACCGAGCCTCTGCTCGCTCACTACCGCGAGGCGGGCCTCCTCGTCGAGGTCGATGGCGACGGCACCATGGACGAGGTCACGGACCGCATCGCGGCGGTGCTCGACACCGTCAGGGTCTGATGCCACTCAACGTCGCCGGTCTCGAGATCAAGAGCACCGACGAGCTCCGCGTGATGCGCCGCGCCGGGCTGGTCGTGGCGCATGCGCTCGCGCAGATGGCCGCAGCGGCGGTACCCGGTACGACGACAGCAGAGCTCGACGTGGTGGCCCGTGAGGTGCTTGCCCGTGAGGGCGCGACATCGTCGTTCCTGAACTATGACGTGGGGTTCGGCATCCCGCCGTACCCAGCTGTCGTGTGCATCTCCGTCAACGACGAGATCGTCCACGGAATCCCTGGCGACCGGATCCTCGCCGATGGCGACCTCGTCTCCATCGACTTCGGGGCAATCATCGACGGCTTCCACGGTGACGCCGCGCTGACGGTGGCCGTGGGGAACGTGGCCCCGGCGGGGCTCGTGCTCAGCGACGTCACGCGAGGAGCGTTGGCCGCCGGTCTCGCCCGTGTTCGCCCGGACGTGAAGGTGGGGGACATCTCATCGGCTGTCCAGTCGTACGTGCGAGCGGCTCCTGCGCGGTACGGGATCGTGGCCGAGTACACGGGCCACGGCATCGGTACTCGCATGCACATGAACCCGGACGTGCCCAACCTCGGCCGGCCCGGCCGTGGTCCCAAGCTGCCGATCGGGGCGGCCGTGGCCATCGAGCCCATGCTGACGCTTGGCAACCCCGGTACGGACGTCCTGGACGACGACTGGACCGTTGTCACCCGCGACGGCAAGGTTGCCTGCCACTGGGAGCACACTGTCGCCGTCACCCCGGGAGGGTGCTGGGTGCTGACCGCCGAGGACGGCGGCGAGTCGATCCTGAAGGCCGCGGGCGGCCGGTACGCACCGCTCGCCGACTGAGCCGGTCTACCAGGCGCTCCGCAGCGCCTCGATCGTCGACTCGATGCCCACTCCGTGCTGTCTTGCCACGGTTGCCAATGCTGCAACGGCTCGTGCGACGTCGTCGGGGAACGGCTCTCGTACATGTCCCTGGTTCACGTGCGTACCCCTGGCGCGGCCGGTCGTGATGAGTCCGGCCTCCTCGAGCTCGCGGTAGGCGCGTGCGACCGTTCCCGCAGCCAGCCCGAGATCGGCGGCGAGCTGCCGGACCGACGGCAGCCTTGAGCCCTCGGCCAACCGTCCCGCCTGGATGTGGCCCGCCAACTGACGACGGACCTGCTCGTACGGCGGCGTCGGATCGCTCAACGCGACCGTGAGCTGCAGCTCAAAGCTCATCGGACGACCACCGGCTCCTCCGTGGGAGGGACGATCCTCGGTCCCCACACTGCGGTGCCGAGACAGGAGGCCGCCACGCCAGATGCGACAACCATGGCGACTCCCGAGAACACACCTAGCGGCACGTACCACCAGGGACGGCACCCCAGGCCCAGCAGGAGTACCGCCATCAGACCGGCCACCGGCACCAACGTGCCCGCGGCCGCTGCGGTGCTCACGAGCAGGATCTGGCCGCTCGATGCCCGGCGCAGCAGGGTGTCGGTCTCCAAGCTCGTGGCACCTGCCCGTGGACGCTCGGCAACTGCCATGACCGCAGCGAGCGTGGCGAGAGCGAGCACACCGACCGCGAGGTACATGAGCCCGCCGTAGAACGAACCGGGCCACGGGCCGGCGCCGGACCCGGTCGAACCGCAGGTGGTAGAGATCGACCGGCCCGGCCTGCCCATGTCATCCGGGGCGCCCATCGCCCATCCGACGCCCAGAACGACGGCGAGCGCAGCGAACATCGCCGCGGCAAGGAACAGTGCGTGGGGGTCAACGGCATCCAGTCGCTTGCGGATCCGTAGGGACGCCGTCCGGACCTCGCCCTCCAGGTGTGGCGTCGTCAGCTCGGCCAGCGCCACGACCAGAACCGCGACTGTGCCACCGGCGGCCGGCCCCATGCTCGCGAGTCGGCCCAGGTCGCCGTTGTCCAGGAGCAGCATGGCTGCAGCAACCAACCCACCCAGCACAAGGCCGAGCAGGACCGCGCCTCCGCGGCGGCGCTGAAGCCGTACCAGGACGGCACGAGCGGGGGGTTCGATGACGATGACCCGGCGACGCGACCACCCCACGACTCCTCCGACCGCAACTGCGGCAACGAGGACCACGAGAACCAACGGGAGGGCCATGTCGAACTCCTTGTATCAACTATGTGATACAAGGATCACCCCGAGTAGGCCTTGTGTCAAACGACTGATACAAACCTCAGCGGAACACCTTCTGCCACGCCGCGCCGATGCTCTCGCGGCGGTAGCCGAGCCGAGTGTTGATGGCCAGCATGTAGTCGTTCTCGTCGGCGTTCCACGTGTGGACACGGCGCGAGCTGGGCCGCTCTCGCGAGATCAGCGCGCAGTTCGCTGCCTTGATCCACAGCCCCAGCGCATGGCCACGGTGGTTCCCGAGAACCAGCGTGTTCTCCTGGAACACGACCTCCGGCTTGTCATACGGCGCCAAGAGCTGGGTGAACGCGGCGATCTCACCGCTGTCCAGGTGGCGGGCCAGGGTCGTGTACAGCTGCTGGCCGCGAAGCATCTGCTCGTAGGCGCGAACGACCCGGTCGAGGTCCCATACCTCCGGACGCCAGTCGACGGCGCCCAGCGGGGGATCGGTCGACATCGCCGCGAACAGAGGCGCCAGGCCCTCGGCGAGGTCCTCGGGCGGCTGCCCGATGAACTGGACGAGCTCGTACCCCTCCGCCCGCGCCTCCCCCTCGACAAGGGCCTCGGCGAGGACCTCCTCGGGTACGGGCAGTGGCTGGAGGCTGTGCCGCTCGGCCTGGCTGAACGCGTAGCCGCGATCGAGGGCGAAACGCACCATGGGGTCGTCGGTACGCAGGGTGACCGTTCCCCCCGGATCCACGATCGTTCCCTGGGTCTGTGCGGACACCGCAGAGGTCACGACCGACCACACCAGGATCGTGGCCCGATCCCACTCGTTCAGGATCCGTTCGCCCTCGCTCAGCAGCGCGCTGCCGATGCCGTGGCAGCGATGATCGGGGTGCACGGTGGGGTCCAGATAGCCCATGTGCTCGTTGTCGAGGATCGGCGCAGAGACGTCGATGGTCCCGAGGACATCGTCGGGCGACACGGTCGAGTCACCGGTTGCCGGTACGACGCGATGTCCGTACGGGCCCCGCTCGCCGTCGGGCTCTGGGCCGGCGAGCGACAGCATCGCGACGCGGCGCTGCTCTCGCATGTCACGAAGGTTCTCGAGCCGTGACTCGATGTCCGTCGTGGCGAAGTCCTCGTACCCGAACGTCTCCACGGAGTCCGCACGACCGAGCGCCGTCACGCCCTCCCAGAACCGGGAGAGCGGAGCGCCAGGGTCGCTGGCGAGGTCGATCTCCGCGAGGTGGAAGTCCATGGTCGCCCACACTAAGCGGGCGACCGACGCCGGGACGAACGGTTTTGGCTCAGTAGTGGTCCGACCCGTCTACATCCGCGCCAGGACCGCGGCGGCAGTCTGATCGTCGATCACGAGGTCGGTCACCACGCCGAGCCGCAGCGCGCCGAGCACCGCTGGTGCACGCACCGGATCACAGGCGACGCAGATGCGCTTGGGGATACGGCGCAGGTCGCGCGGTGCAAGCCCCGTCGCGCGGCTGTTGAGCGCGATGTCCTCCCAGGTGCCGTCCTCACGGAGCATGACTGTGCAGACGTCTCCCACAGCCCCGTCACGGGAGAGCTGAGCCATGTCCTCGTCGTCCAGGTAGCCGGCCGAGTAGACGTGCGACGGGATGGAGCTGTCGAAGGACCCGACGCCGAAGATCGCCAGATCGAGGCGATGCTGCATCTCGAGGACGTGCTTCACGGAGCGCTCTTGCCACATCGCTTCCTTGGTCTCGACGAAGTCGAAGAAGGCGGGAACGGGGAAGTGCACCACCGCTGCATTGAACGCGGCGCTCAGACCCTCGAGGATGCTGCCCACATGGGCCGTACCAGGATCGCGCGCGTTCGCGCCCCCGTTGAGCTGCACGATGGTGGTGTCCTTCAGAGGTCTCCGATCGATGTGCTTCACGACGGTGGAGAGCGTGGTGCCCCACGCGACGCCGATCATCTGGTGATCGCTCACCGAGTCGGCGAAGATCGCCGCCGCCATCCGCGAGACGCGGTCTAGCCTGGCCGACGGGGTCGCCTCGCCCACGGGGACGATATGTACCCGGACGCTGAAGTCGTCACCGATGCGCCGCGCCGGAATGCTGTCGGTGCCGGGATGCTCGGGCAGCGTGATGCGTACGAGACCGGTGTCCCTGGCCTGCGCGAGCAGCCTTGAGACCGAGGATCTGCTTCTCCCCAGCTGGCGCGCGATGGCCTCCATCGTCTCGTTCTGGATGTAGTAGCGAACCGCTACGTCGTACATCTCGCTGTGTCGGTCGTGCACTCAGCCCACTCTCCTTTGCACGTATGCCCAACTCCTAGCGCAACTGTGCACCACAGGCCATGATCAATCAACTGCACAAGCGTGTAGGCCTTCGCGGGCAAAAACGTCACCAGACCACGGCGTCGTCAATGAAGCGACGCGGTAGAGCGATGGGGCAACGCCAGCCAGTCTGGCGAGGTCTGGGAGACGTCCCGAAGGCGACGAGTGACATCCGAAACCGGATGTCGGAAAGAGGTGACTGTGACTCTCGGAACGATCTTCCTCTCTGAGGTATGTGGCACGGCGATGCTGTTGCTCCTCGGCGGTGGCGTCGTAGCCAACAACATCCTCCCCAAGAACAAGGGCGCCGGTACTGGCTTCCTGCATGTCAACTGGGGGTGGGGCATCGCCGTGTTTGCGGGCGTCATCACCGCGTACAAGTCCGGCGGACATCTGAACCCTGCGGTCACCCTGGGCATCGTCGCCTCCGGTGCCAAGGAGTTCGTGCCTGGCATCGCCGTCGACGCTGCCTCCATCTTCACCTACATCGGGGCGCAGATGGTCGGTGCCATGATCGGTGCTGTGCTCTGCTGGCTGGCGTACAAGAAGCAGTTCGACGAGGTGGCGGATCCCGCTGTCAAGCTCGGTGTCTTCTCGACCGGTCCTGAGGTCCGCAGCTACGGGTGGAACCTTGTGACAGAGGCCATCGGCACCTTCGTCCTGGTCTTCGTCGTCATCGCTGCCGGTGGTGGCCGCTTCGCTGGGAACACGCCAGTCGTGAATATGGGCTGGTTGGGCGCTCTCGGAGTCGGCCTGCTGGTCTTCGGCATCGGCGTCTCTCTCGGTGGACCTACCGGATACGCCATCAACCCGGCTCGTGATCTTGGCCCGCGCATCGTGCACGCCATCCTCCCGATCCCGGGCAAGGGCAGCTCCGACTGGTCGTACAGCTGGGTTCCGGTTGTCGGCCCGATCCTCGGCGGCGTTCTCGCAGGACTGCTGTCCGGCGTCTTGCTGCCCAAGTAACACGCACACCTGACACGATCACGGCCCGCCGTCCTGAGATGGCGGCGGGCTGTGGCGTCATCTCTCTTTGACTCACATCAACACAACGAACTGGAGAATCATGACTGAAAAGTACGTTCTGGCAATCGATCAGGGGACGACCAGCTCTCGCGCCATCGTCTTCGATCACTCGGGCCGCATCGTCTCGAGCGGCCAGAAGGAGCACGAGCAGATCTTCCCGCGCGCCGGCTGGGTCGAGCACAACCCGATCGAGGTCTGGGAGAACGTTCGTGAGGTCGTCGCCGAGGCCCTGGCCAAGGCCGAGGTCAACAAGGACAGCCTCGTAGCCTGCGGTATCACCAACCAGCGCGAGACGACTGTCGTCTGGAACAAGGAGACCGGCGCACCGGTCTACAACGCGATCGTCTGGCAGGACACCCGTACCGCCAAGATCGTCGACGAGCTCGGTGGCGGCGACCAGGACAAGTACAAGGCTCGCGTGGGTCTGCCCCTGGCCACGTACTTCTGTGGCCCCAAGGTGAAGTGGATCCTCGACAACGTCGACGGCGCTCGCGCCGATGCCGAGGCCGGGAAGCTCGTCATGGGCACCATGGACACCTGGGTGCTCTGGAACATGACTGGCGGCGTCAACGGTGGTCTTCACATCACCGACGTCACCAACGCCTCCCGCACGATGCTCATGGATCTCAACACGCTGTCGTGGGATGCCGAGATCGCTGCAGACATGACGATCCCGATGAGCATGCTCCCCGAGATCCGCTCCTCCTCCGAGGTGTACGGCGTTGGCCGTGACACGGGTCTGCTCAGTGGCGTGCCGATCGCCGGCATCCTCGGCGACCAGCAGGCCGCGACGTTCGGCCAGGCATGCTTCGAGCCCGGCATGGCGAAGAACACGTACGGCACCGGCAACTTCATGATCCTGAACACTGGGACCGAGATCGTGCCGAGCAAGAACGGTCTGTTGACCACGGTCTGCTACAAGATCGGTGACAAGCCTGCGGTGTACGCACTCGAAGGCTCGATCGCCGTGACGGGCTCGCTCGTCCAGTGGCTCCGCGACAACCTCAAGATGATCGACTCGGCAGCCGACATCGAGGCCCTCGCGGCCTCGGTCGAGGACAACGGCGGCGCGTACTTCGTGCCGGCGTTCTCGGGTCTGTTCGCACCGTACTGGCGCAGCGACGCCCGTGGTGCACTCGTCGGTCTGACCCGTTACGTCAACCGTGGGCACATCGCCCGTGCGGTCCTGGAGGCCACGGCTTTCCAGACCCGTGAGGTGCTCGACGCCATGAACGCAGACTCCGGTGTCCCGCTGACCGAGCTCAAGGTCGACGGCGGCATGACCCAGAACAACCTGCTCATGAACTTCCAGGCCGACGTGCTCGGTGTCCCGGTTGTTCGCCCTGTCGTTGCGGAGACCACGGCACTCGGTGCCGCCTACGCAGCAGGCATCGCGACGGGCTTCTGGAACGGCGAGCAGGACGTCATCGACAACTGGGCCGAGGACGCACGCTGGTCCCCGTCCGCCGACGCGACCGAAGTCGCCCGCATCTACCGCAACTGGAAGAAGGCCGTCACCAAGACCTTCGACTGGGTCGACGAGGACGTCAAGGAGTGACGCTGAGGCGTCGCTGGTTCTGAACGAACAGCGCCACCGGTTCCTTCGGGAGCCGGTGGCGCTGTCTTTGTCGGTGGTCCGTGCTTCGATGAGGCCATGGACATCAAGAGGACCACCATCGTTCTCGACGCCCCCGATCTGGAGGCGGAGAGCAGCTTCTGGGCGGCCGTGTACGGCGGGACGGTCGAACGGGACGCCGACTGGCACGACATTGTCGTCGACGGGCAGTCGAAGCTCGGGATCCAGCTCGCTCTCGACCATGAGCGGCCGCAGTGGCCCGGCGGCGCACAGCAGCAGCAGCTCCATCTCGACCTGCACGTCGACGACATCGCCGCAGCGGACGCCGAGGTGAGGGAGCTCGGGGCCCACGTGCTGCAGAAGGCCGACTTCGCCACCGAGTCGGGCTGGGTCGTCTACGCCGACCCCGCGGGTCACCCGTTCTGCCTCTGCTGGGGCTGAGCGGGGGGTACGTCCCACGCGGTGGGCGCGGGAGTCCTACGCTCGGGGCATGCGCGTACTCATTGCTGACTCGTTCGAGCGCTCCGGCATCGACGCCCTGACCGCCGCGGGCATGGACGTCACCGTCGATCCACAGCTCTCTGGTCCCTCGCTCGTTGAGGCCGTCGCTTCGCAACGGCCAGAGGTGCTCGTCGTGCGGAGCACGAAGGTGCCCGAGGACGTGCTCGCCTCCGGGCCGCTGAAGCTGGTCGTACGGGCGGGCGCGGGCTACAACACGATCGACGTGGCCGCCGCGTCGAAGCGTGGCATCTACGTCTCCAACTGCCCCGGCAAGAACTCGATCGCCGTCGCCGAGCTCGCGTTCGGCCTGATCCTGGCGCTCGACAGGCGCGTCGTCGACAACTCGATCGACCTGCGTGAGGGTCGCTGGAACAAGTCGCTCTACTCCAAGTCCGCCGGGCTGTACGGACGGACGCTGGGTCTGATCGGCGTCGGTGGCATCGGAAGCGCGATGATCGCCCGCGCCAAGGGGTTCGGCATGAAGGTCGTCGCCTGGAGCCGGAGCCTGACACCCGAACGGGCCGAGCAGCTGGGCATCGTGGCGCTCGCATCCCCCCTGGACGTCGCTCACCTGGCTGACGTGGTGAGCGTCCACGTCGCCCTGACTGACGGGACCCGCGGGTTGTGCGGCACCGACTTCTTCGATGCGATGAAGCCGGGGGCTCTGTTCGTCAACACGTCCCGCGGCGAAGTCGTCGACGAGACGGCGCTGGCGAAGGCGATCGAGGGCAAGGGCATCAGGGCTGGTCTCGACGTGTACGCCGACGAGCCGTCCGGCGGCAGCGGCGACTACACCGGCGCGATCGGCGCGAACGCCGGTGTCTACGGCACGCATCACATCGGCGCGTCCACGGCTCAGGCGCAGGAGGCGATCGCCGCCGAAGCCGTACGCATCATCACGGTCTTCGCGGCCACCGGGGACGTACCGAACGCCGTCAACATCGCGAAGACGACGCCGGCTGTCTGCGCCCTGTCCGTCCGGCACCATGACCGGCCCGGCGTTCTCGCGGCCTGCCTCGACGCCATCAGTCGCGCGGGCATCAATGTCCAGGGCATGTCCAACACGGTCTTCGCGGGCGCCGAGGCCGCGGTCGCGACGATCTCACTCGAGGTCGTCCCTTCCGCCGACCTGCTCGAGACGATCAGGTCCGCCGAGCACGTGCTCGACGCGAGCGTGGTCGCGGGTTGACCACGGTCAGTCGCGCGTGAGGCTCACCCCGTAGGACGACTCGGCAGCGTTGAAGAACGTGTCCTTGTCGCGGATGATCGCCTGCGCAGGCAGCATGTCTGTCGCCGTCTTCGCACTGTCGGTCTTCTTCACGGCCGTACCGATGGCGAGGAACTCGATGAGGCCGCCGCCGAGGTCGTAGATGTAGGTCTTCACGCCGACGACGTCGTCGGCGTCGATGGCCGAGGCCTGTGCACGCACCTTGGCGAGCGACTCCTCGCGGGCGGCGTAGATGAGCTCGGTGAGCTCGCTGATCTCGCCCTTGACGTAGTTCTTGAACGAGGCCATGAGGCCGCCGACGAAGCCCAGCGAGTAGACGCTCGTGCCCAGCACGAGCATGAGCGGCGAGTACCCGATCTTCGCGAGGTTCCAGGTCTCCTCTGCGGTGAGGTCGCTCGTCGTGACGCCCATCCGCGCGAAGTGCGCGTCGGACATGTCGTGGCGGGCAGCCGTACCGACCATGAGCATCTCCTGCACGCTGGTCCCGCCGAACGGAAGGATCGAGGTCTTGATGCCCACGACCGCGTTGGCGCCGACCGACTGCGCCTCACCGACGATCCGCTGCAACGCCAGGTTGCGGGTGTGGGTGAAGATGTCCGAGTACTGCTTGACCTCACCCTTCTGAAGCTGCTTGAAGGCTCCTGTGATGCCTCGGCCGACACCGATGGAGTAGGCGACGTTGCCCATCACGAACGCCACGGGGGCGTACCCGGAGTCCTCCTGGCACCACAGCTCCTGCGCGTCGGCTGATGTCGTGAACGCCCACTGCGGCATCTGGCCGTCCTTGCGGTACAGGCCGGAGGCGACGGACAGGAACTCGACGTTGCCGGCGTGGAAGATGAGCTCGCTCGACATGCCCGTGGCGCCGTGCATGGACGCCTGCCGCATCTCGTTCATGAGCCGCTGCGTCGACAGGTGGCGTCCGGCGGTGATCATCTCGGTGATCTGGTTCACCTCACCGCCCGCCATCGCGGTGAAGGCGCTGCCGATGCCGCCGAGCAGGCCGAGGGAGTACACGCTGTTGCCGACGAGCAGGTCGCCGGCACGGTAGCCGAGCTGGTCGATGCAGAAGAGCTCGTTGCCGGACAGGCCGGAGACCACGGAACGGGGGCCGGAATGGGTATCAGGAGACGTCATGAGTCGATGGTGGCAGCGCGCGGTGGCAGGTGGGAACAACGTGGCCGGATCCTGAGGCGGTCCTGGCGGCGCGACGCTGTCGTCGGCCAGGTCGGACCCGCTGCCTAGAATCAGCGAGTGACCTATCCCGAGAGCCGACGCGGTGCCACCTCCATGATGTTGCACGGTCGCCGGATCGCCGATCCGTACCGGTGGCTGGAAGACCCCGACTCCACCGAGACAAGGGCATGGGTCGACGCCCAACGCGCGGCCACCGAGTCGTACCTCGAGACGCTGCCCAGCCGTTCCTGGTTCGCCGAGACCATGCGGCGGGTCGCCTCGAGGCCGCGCGCCGGCATCCCTCATGAGTACGGCGGGTGGTACTTCCTCAACCGCAATGACGGCACGATGCCGCAGGACGTGTGGTATGTCGGGCGGAGCGTCGACGAGGTGGCGGATCCGGCCGCGAGAGTCCTGCTCGACCCGTCCAGCTGGTCGGCGGACGCCACCAGCTCGCTGAGCACGTTCACGGTCAGCGACGACGGACGCTACCTGGCGGTGGCACGGTCGGATGCCGGCTCCGACTGGCAGCGCATCCACGTGCTCGAGGTGGCCACCGGGCTGGACACGGGCGAGCCCGAGCTCGTCACGAAGTTCGCTGAGCCGACGTGGCTGCCCGACAACGTCTCGTACCTCTACAACGCCTTCACCGATCTCGGTGACGCCGTCGGTACGCAGACCGGCGCCCTGGGGAGGCCGCAGGTGATGCGGCACACGCTGGGCAACCACTCCGACGAGCTCGTCGCCGATCTGCCGGAGCTCGACCGTGTCATCTTCGACTGGGACGTCAGCCACGACGGTCACTGGCTCTGGCTCCTGCCACGCCAGGGGACCGAGAACCGCAACCTGCTCTGGGTGCACCCGCTGGTGACTCGCGACGGACGCACCGAGATCGGCGAGCGGATCACGCTCGTGGGAGAGCCCGACGCCGAGTACACGGTGATCCGGTCGGTGGGTGAGCCTGGGAACGGGGCGAAGCTCCTCGTTCTCACCGACCTCGTCGCATCCCGAGGACGGGTCGTCTCGTTCGACCTCGACGCGGCACGGGCAGGCGGCGACATCGGCGTGGCAACGGTGGTCGCCGAAGGCGACGACGTGATCGCAGGCGTCATCGCGGCGGGTGACCACCTCCTGGTCGAGAGACTGGTGGATGCGACGCCGCGCATCAGCAGGTACGACCTCGACGGTACGGACCTCGGCCCCGTGGACCTCCCCGCGGGCGCGACGGTCTCGTCGGACGGTTCGCCGAAGCGGCGCCACGCGTACGTGGGCATCTCGACCGTGACCGAACCGACCTCGGCGTACGAGATCGACAGTGCGACTGGCTCGACCCGGGCGCTCGATCTCGTCGACTCCGGATCAGGCGTGGCCGGTCCATACAGCATCGAGCGTGGCCGCGCGACAAGTGCGGACGGCACCCAGGTCCCGTACTTCCTCATCCGGCCGGACAACTCGCCGGCGAGCCCTTCGCCGACGCTGCTGTACGGCTACGGCGGCTTCAAGATCCCCGTCCTGGCCGACTACCGACCCGGCTGGTCCGGCTGGCTCGCCGCCGGGGGAGTGCTGGTCATCGCGAACCTGCGCGGGGGCGGCGAATACGGCTCCGACTGGTACGACGACGGGCGCCTCGACAACAAGCAGCACGTCTTCGACGACATCATCGGGGTCGCCGAGCATCTCGTCGACACAGGCGTCACCACGCCCGCGCAGCTCGCGCTCCATGGTCGCAGCAACGGCGGCCTGCTCGTGGGCGCCGCGATGACACAGCGCCCCGACCTCTTCGCCGTCGCCCTGCCGACCGTCGGCGTGCTGGACCTGCTCCGGTTCCACAAGTTCACGATCGGCGCCGCCTGGATGTCCGACTACGGCAACCCCGACGAGGCGCAGGACTTCGAGGTCGAGGTGGCGTACTCGCCGCTGCACAACGTTCATGACGGTACCTCCTATCCGGCGACCCTTGTGGCGACCGGCGACCACGACGACCGAGTGGTCCCGCTGCACAGTCACAAGTTCACCGCCACGCTCCAGCGAGCCCAGGCCGGTGACGCCCCGATCTTCACCCGGATCGAGGTCTCCACCGGCCACGGCGCCGGCAAGCCGGCCCAGGTGCAAGCCGCCGAGTGGGCAGACCTGCTCTCCTTCGCCGCCCATCACACCGGGTTGGTGCCGCCGGAGGCCTAGAGCGCGGAGGCGTCCGCGAACAGCCTCATCGTCGGGACCTCCATTCGTCGGCGAGAATGGCGTACCTGAAGGCGTCGTGCCACAGCGGATGGCCCTCCCCGTCGCGAGTGAAGGCGACGGAACGCACGGTGTGGGCCTCGCGCCGCATGCCGAGTCGCTCGAGCAGGGACCACGAGCGTGTGTTGGCGGGGTTGCACCCCGCCTCGACGCGGTGAGCGCCGTCGGCGAACACGTGGTCGAGCAGCGCCGTGCAGGCCTCCGCGGCATACCCATGGCCCCAGTGATCCGAGTGGAACACGAATCCCAGCTCCCAGGTCTGCCACCAGTCGGGGCCGACGGGGGCGAGGTACAGGTGCCCGACGAGACTCGCATCGGCGCGCAGGTCGACGGCCCAGAACCTGGCATCGGTGGCGCGCTCGACCGCTGCTGCGGCGGCCTGCTCCGGGGACAGCGGGTCGTAGGGCTCGAACTCGACGACCTCGGGCCGGCCGAGGTAGGAGTGCAACGCAGGACCGTCGGCGGCCGTGAAGCGCCGCAGTGCGAGCCGATCGGTCAGGAGTGAATCGCGGATCGTCATGCTCAGGCCCCCGTCTCTGAGAGGACGACGTCCGAGAGGTACTCGGCGAACCGTCCGGGCTCGTCACGCTCCGGATTGTGCCCGCTGCGGTCGAAGACGACGAGCTGCTTGGCCGGGGCCTGGAGCGAGGCGAACCACTCGACGGCGAGCGTCGAACGCCCCGGAGCCTCGTGGATGCCCTCGATCAGGTAGACCGGGACCTCCAGCCGCGGAACGCTCTCGCGGAAGTTGATGTCCTGCAGCTGAGGGTAGAGCACAGCGTACGTCTCGAAGATCCCGGCTGCGGCGCGGAACTGCTGGGTGAGGGTGAACTCGGCGACGGAGAGGCTGGCGGGGTACTCGGAGCGTGGGTCGTAGTCCTCGCCCCTCGGGTAGTCCAGCCACTCGGGGTTGGCCGCCAGAGCCTGGGTGTAGGCAAAGGTGTCGGTGTACGGCGGCTCACCGAACGCCCGCAGCCGCTCGGCGAACGCCCTGTCGCCAGTGCGTTCGGCGTACGCGAGCGAGTCGGCGTACATGAGCTTGTCCGTGGCCAGCTGGTCGACCATCTGCCCGACGCCCACAAACGCGTGGTAGAGGTCCGGGCGCTGCTGGACGGCCAGGACGCCGAGGGTGCTGCCCCAGGAGCTGCCCACGACGTAGACGGCCCGCTCGTCGAACCGGTCGCACAGGTACTGGGTCACCTCGATCGTGTCGGCGACCATCTGGTCCAGGGTCAGGGTGGACGTCGGCTCAAGGGTGTCGACCGAACGGCCGGTACCCCGCTGGTCCCAGGTCACCACGACGAAGTCGTCTTCGAGCGGCTCGCCGGCGTACCGCATCGACCCGGTGGCCGTCCCGCCGGGTCCGCCTTCGAGGAAGAGGAGCACCGGGGCGCCGACGTCCGTCCCGCGGATCATCAGGGACTGGTCCTGCCCGCCGATCGGAACGGTGACGAGCTCCGCGATGGATCCCTCGAGGACCGCCCCATCCGGCCCGAGGATCGGCTCGGTGGACGCGGGGCGAACCAGCGCGGCCACCACGAGGAGGGCGAGCGCACCGCTGAGCGCGATGCCGCCGCGACGCAGCCTGGGCGCGCGAGGAGACTCGACGCGGGCGGCTCGACGAGACAGTGCCGCTCCCCACAGTCCGCCGAGCGCGAGCGGGAGCAGCAGGACGAGGGCGTCGAAACCTCGGCCGACAACGAAGGCCAGAACGCCGTAGATGTCACCCAGTCGGATCTCGTCGACGGTCGGCCCGGTCACAGGGAGCCGCACGAGCTCGACGACACCGGCGAAGAGCAAGGGGCCAAGGAGGGCGGACCATCGGCTCCGGGCGAGTGCGCCTGCCAGCACGCCCACCCCGCACAGGACCGCGAAGGCGATCAGGGAAGCTGCGGAGGTCATCGGCCCGCGCGGCATCGCCAGGCCACTGCCGACGCCAGCGGCCGTCACGCAGGCTGCGGCCACGAGCCGCCGCAGCCATGAGCGACCGGTCGTGCCCAACGTCGCAGCGAAGCGGTTGAGGGGGGTGTTCATCGCGTGCCTCCCGTGGGGGTGGTCTGCCGGACCTGCCGGTCAGTGCCGACGATCGCCCGCACGGCGAGCAGCACGGCGAGTGCCAGGGACAGCGCCGCGGACACGAGGGGGAGCAGGACGGCGCGCAGCACACCTGGGGTGAGGTCGTCGCCGACTGCGATCCGGGCGGTCGCGTCGGCCAGCCGGATGTCGGTCGCCACGACGTAGTCGCCCGGCCGGTCGGCGTCGAACGTTGCGACGGCCCGCCCGACGACGCCGGAGCCCCCGCGTGGAGAGTCGTAGCGCAGGTCGAGTGCGTACGGGCTGACCTCGATGGTCAGCCCGTCAGGACCCGTCACCGTGAGGTCGGACGGCGTCAGACCGAGTAGCCCGTCGAGGCCTCGCGTCGCCGTGGGGACCGCGCTCTCGAGGTAGACGACGTGGGTGCCGGGTCGGCTGACCTGGACTGTCACCGACCCGGGGGTGGTGACAGTGACCATCTCGGCGGGACGCCGGGTCTGGTCGGACAGGGCGACCGTCGCCCAGACGATGGATGCCGTCAGGCCGACGAGGGCCACTGCGGCGGCCATCGCCAGACGGGCACCGATACGAGGACGGAAGGGACGTGGAATCACGGGGGAGTTGTTCATGGCTCGAGCCTCCCGTCCAGGGTGGTCGGGAGGCATCGGGCCGCAGACGGGACCTTGACGCCGTCCCCGGCGGCACGGCTCGGGTCCTCGTCCATCCCGGGACGGACGAGGCGATCGGCCTGAAGACGGATGCCCCGGGTGGTGGGGATGGCTAGCGTGAGAGCCATGAAACCCGGGGTGCGGCAGGTGTGGGACCGGACCCGTGCCGTGGACGCTCAGCACCCAGAGGCCCTCGACAGCCTCCTCGCCCTCGCGATCTTCGCCGGGGCAGCCATCTCGGGTGCCGCCGGAGGCGGGGATCGGTCCGCCGACGGAACCTTCTTCCTGCTGCTGGCCGTCGGCTCACTTCCCTACGCCATGCGGCGTCGTGCGCCGCTGACAGTGCTGGTCGTCGCCTCGCTGCCGGTCCTTGCCCTGATCGGGTTGGGGTACACCTCGGCGGTCGTCGGGTCCGGGTTGTTCCTCGCGGCCTACACCGTGGCCGCGTGGCGGACTCCTCGCTGCCTCGCTGCCGCCGTCGGGTGGGTCACGGTCATGCTCGCCAGCGTCGCGGTCGCCAGGCCCAGCGCTCTGCCGCCGGGCGAGCTGCTCACCAACGCCGCACTATTCGTCGGAGCCTTCGGCCTCGGCCGGAGCACGAGGGTCCGGCACGCCAACAGCGCCCTTCTCAAGGAGCGCGCCGAGCTCGCCGAGCGGGCCCGCAGCGAAGCCGCTCGTCTGGCGGTCAGCGAGGAGCGGCTGCGGATCGCCCAGGAACTACACGACGTCATCGGCCACTCGCTCGGGGTCATCGCGCTGCAGGCCCAGGTCGGAGCGCACGTCATCGACGCTGACCCGGCGGAGGCCAAGGCGGCCCTGGTCGCGGTTTCGAGCACCAGTCGTACGGCGCTGACCGAGATCCGCCGGATACTGGGAGCCATGCACGACGCCGCAGCAGAGAGCTACCACCCGGCACCCGGTCTGGCCTCGGTCCGCGACCTCGCGGCCGAGCTCACCGGCGCCGGGCTCCCTGTCGAGGTCCGCACCGTCGGGACGCCCGAGCCGGTGCCCACCGCCCTCGACGTGACCGCGTACCGCTTGGTGCAGGAGGCCCTGACAAATGTGGCCAAGCACGCCGGACGGACGCAGGCGACGGTGACCGTCCGGTACGAGCCGGGCGCGCTCGGCCTCGAGATCCTCGATGACGGGCCGACCGACCGGTCACCGACGCGACACGCCGCCTCCCCATCGGCGAACGCCTCACCCGGCCACGGCCAGCTCGGTATGCGCGAACGCGTCGCCGTCTGGGGCGGGAGCCTGGAGACCGGGCCGCGGCCGGAGGGCGGCTACGCAGTGCGCGCCACCCTGCCCTTCGGGGAGGGCCGATGATCCGGGTCGTCGTCGTGGACGACGAGGCCCTGGTGCGCCGCGGGCTGACGGTGCTCCTGCGCCTGGAGCCGGACATCGACGTCGTCGGCGAGGCTGACGACGGTGAAGGCGCACTTCGACTGGTCCGTCGTGAGCACCCAGACGTCGTCCTGATGGACATTCGCATGCCGGTCATGGACGGGCTGTCCGCGACCCGCGCCCTCGCCGCCGATCCGGAGACGGCCGGTACCAAGGTCCTCGTCCTGACGACCTTCGACCTGGACGAGCACGTGTTCGCCGCCATCCGGGCGGGGGCGAGCGGCTTCCTGCCCAAGGACACCGCCCCGGACGACCTGTTGCACGCGATCCGCGTGGTCGCCGACGGCCAGGCCCTGCTCGCGCCGACCGTGACGCGGAGGCTGATCGAGGAGTTCGTGCGCCGGGCACCGCACGAGCCACTCGATCGCCCATCAGGATTCGACCAGCTGACCGAGCGAGAGGTCGAGGTCCTGCGAGCGGTCGCCCAGGGGCGGTCCAACGCCGAGATCGCCGAGGAGCTCGTGGTCAGCTACGCGACCGTCAAGACCCACGTCAGCAGACTCCTCATGAAGCTCGCAGTCCGCGACCGCGCCCAGCTCGTCGTCCTGGCCTACGAAGGCGGCATCGTCCGGCCCGGCGTGCGGTAGCAAAGGGGCCACGGCACGGCCACCCGGGCGCGCGCGGGTGCGATACTCGGCTCATGGTGGCCACGGTCGACCGCATCAGCCCCAACGACCTCACCCAGCTCGCCACGGACGTGGGCCCGGTGCCGATGAACGTCGGGGCACTGCTGGTCCTCGCCGGTGCCGGTCTCGACGAGGTTCGGGAGACGCTCGAGCGCCGACTGCCCCGGGTCGACCGGTTCCGCCAGGTGCTACGCAGCGCCCCGCCCGGTCTCGGGCGGCCGTACTGGGTCGCCGACCCCACCTTCGACATCGGACGGCACCTCAGGTCCGTGACGCTCAGAGGTCCGATCGACGAGGCACGGCTCGCGAGGATGACCGCGCAGGAGGTGGTCCGCCCGCTCCCACCCGACCGTCCGCTGTGGCGGGCCGTCGTCCTCGCAGGCGAGGTGGACGAGGACGTGGACTCCCTGATCGGCGTGGTGCTGGTCATGCACCATGTGCTCGCGGACGGGATCGGCGGTCTCGCCGTGCTGCTCGGCCTCGTGGACAGCGCAGTCGACGCCCCGACGTCCCAGGGGCGTGTCGGCGCTTCCAGCGTGGCTCCGGAGCCGGGCCGGCGCACGCTGCTCACCGATGCCTTGGCGGAGCGAGCCCGGGCCGTGCGACGGCTGCCCGTCACCCTCACCGCGCTGCGCCGCGGGCGCGCCGAGCTCGGTACGGCGCGTGGTGGTGGACGCGATCGTCGTCCCGGTCCGGAGCTGTCCGTCGAGCCGCCAGCACCGCGGCGCGTGGGCGCAGCGTCCTGCTCGATCAACGCACCCACCGGGCCGCGTCGTGCCGTGCACCTGGCGGTGATCGACCTGGCGAGAATCCACACGGCCGCGAGGACCCGTGGCGCGACCGTGAACGACTGCCTCCTGGTCGCCGCGACCGGCGCCATGGAAGACCTCCTGAGCACGCGCGGTGAGCACCCCGGCGCCCTGGTGGTCTCCGTCCCCGTCTCAGCGCGTCGC
This sequence comes from Propionibacteriales bacterium, assembly GCA_038317635.1. Classification (GTDB taxonomy): domain Bacteria; phylum Actinomycetota; class Actinomycetes; order Propionibacteriales; family Propionibacteriaceae; genus Fen-668. The sequence goes on along the minus strand of JBBQBP010000024.1, from coordinate 18,339 downwards.
TCCACCACCAGCGCGGACCTCGGCAACCAGGTCGGCGTCATGGCAGTGCGTGTCGACCTGCGCGGCGACCCGTCCGCGCGCCTGGCCCGGGTGGCGGCCGACACCAGGGTCCGGAAGGCGGCCCGCGGGTCGTCCGCGGCGCTCGTCGGCCCACTGTTCCGCGGCTTGGCCGCCGTGGGCGCGTTCCGATGGTTCGTGAACCGCCAGCGCCTGGTCAACACGTTCCTCACCAACCTGCGGGGCCCAGCCGATCCCGTACGCCTGGCCGGGGCGCTCGTCACCCGGATCGTCCCGGTGACGATCACCGCCGGGAACGTCGGCGTCGCGTTCGCTGCCCTGTCCTACGCCGGGCGGCTCGGGGTCACCGTGATCACCGACCCCGACGTGGTGCCGGAAGGCGCCGAGCTCGCTGCTGCCCTCGAGGCCCAACTCGCCGCGATCACCGGGGTTGACGCTTGACGGACCTCAGCTCTCGACAGGCGATGACTCCAGCTGTTGGTCGGCCACGGAACCGTGACGTCGGAGGTCGCCGCGTACGGTGAGGATCACCGCGAGCACCGGGGTGACGAACGCCGCAACCGGAAGTAGGGCCGCACCGTCGGCGGCCACACAGGCCAAGGCGATCGAGCCACCGGCGACCCAGCGATCTCGCCCGGGGCCGCGGATAGACGCGGTGACCCACCAGGCGAGCGCGCACGCGAGGACCGTGGAGGCCGCGTAGAGAAAGGGCTCCAGCGGCCCGGACGTGGGGAAGGATGCGTAGCCGTAGGTCGTGATCCCGACTGCCAGCCCCAGCAGAACTGGCGGACCCCAGTAGCTCATCCGATGGTCACCTCGCCCAGCAGGGAAACCCCACACGACCACCAGCGGGAGCATCCCGACCAGGCAGATGACGACCGCCTGCGCTCCTGCTGCCGTGCCGTCCGAGGCGAGCGGTGACCATGAGGCGCCGCTGATCGCGTAGACGAGCCCGAACAGCCCGGTCGCGGCGCTGACTCCAGCCAGCCAGCGCACGGGGCGGCGAGGTCGAGACCCTGTCCCCGATGTATAGGGGGTGGGCCAGGCGTCCATCGATCTCAGGGACAGGCCAACGATCACAAGGCCGGCAGCCACCCAGATCTGCTGGTCGATGATCGCGAACTCGACGACGGGAACGAGGATGACGGTTGCGAGCGCGGCGAGCCCGAACCGGGGGAGCCGAGCCAGGTGGATTCGGCCCAATAGGCCATCCAGATATACCCACGATGCGACGCCGCCGAGAACGATCGCCGCGGCGGCCACGCCCATCCATGCCGCGGCGAGGCCAGGGGCGGCGTTCTCGTCGGGCGGGATCATGCTGATCGCCCGTGCGTACTGGGCGAGCGTAGCCAGAGCCAGCGCAGCCGATCCCAGCGTGAGTACCAGGACCGCCCGTGCCCCCGAGATCAGACCGTACGCCCGAGCGGCCGGAGCCACGGCCCCCAGTACCAGCATGGCGGTGGCCCCGAAGTAGACGATGAACATCATGTTCGTCAGCGTGATCGGAGCGGCCAACAGCGCTTGGGGGCCCGTCCACATGATCACGGTCCACGTTTCGAAGAAGAGCTGGCTGATCGCCACCAGCGCGATCCCCGCCAGTGCGAGGCTCGCGGCCAATCGCGCGTCCAGGCGAAGCCCGAGACCGTTCACCATGGCCGCGAAGCTCTCGCTGCGGGAGGGGCTGGTCCTGCCCTCGTGCTCGGACTGTTCCCTGAGCGTGTCGAGGAAGACCGAACCGTGGGTGTCCCGCCACGCTTTCGGGTACCACAGCAGCAGCCGTATGTAGCGGTCGTCATGCCCCGTCGTCATCGAGCCACCGCCGCGGTCGCGAGGAATGCCGGGCGGGTCCCCAGATGGCGCTGCGCGGCCTTCGCCGCGTGCGCCATCGCCTGTGCCTCTGCCTCCAGTCGCGAGGCTCCCTGCTCCGTGAGTACGAAATAGCGCCGCGCACGGCCGGCGACGATCTCGTCCCCGTCGGACCGGATCGACCCCTCTGACTCCAGCCGCTCCAGCGCGGCGTACAGAGTGGCCACCTTGAGGGTGACGCGGCCACCGGATGCAGTCCGCGTCTCGCTGAGGATGTCGTAGCCGTGGCGCCGGCCGGATGCGAGGACCGTCAAGATCCAGAAGGCAGACGTCGTGAGTCCAGGGGTCATGCGGAGAGAATATTCTAGGAACGGGAATATTGGAAGCCCAGGATCAGGTCAGGCGATGCGGTCGATCACCCTCGTCGACGGGACGGGGACCTGCTCGGACCCGTACCCGACCGCGCCGTCGAGAGCCGCGAGCGCGCGGGCGATCTTCGACGGGTCGGTCGTATGCAGGGTGAGGACGGGCTCGCCCGCTGCCACCTTGTCGCCGGGCTTGCGGTGGATCTCGACGCCTGCGGCGAGGTCGACGGGGTTTTCCTTGCGCGCGCGGCCCGCGCCCAGTCGCCACGCGGCCACAGCGATCGGACGGGCAGGCATCGCGACGACGTAGCCGTCCTGCGGCGCGGTGACCACCTCGGTGTGGGTCGCGATCGGCAGCGGGGCATCGGGGTCGCCACCCTGCGCAGCGATCATCCGCCGCCAGACATCCATGGCGCGGCCGTCCTTCAGCGCGTCGGCCGGATCGACATCCCCTCGGCCAGCGAGCGAGAGCATCTCACGGGCCAACGCAACGGTGAGCTCGATGACGTCGGCGGGGCCGCCGCCGGCGAGGACCTCGACCGACTCCCGTACCTCCAGCGCATTGCCCACGGTGAGCCCCAGCGGAGTCTCCATGTCGGTGAGCAGCGCGACGGTGGCGAGGCCGGCGTCGTTGCCGAGGTCGACCATGGTCCGCGCCAGCGCACGGGCGTCCGACTCAGCCTGCATGAACGCCCCAGAACCGGTCTTGACGTCGAGGACCAGCGCGCCTGAGCCCTCCGCGATCTTCTTGCTCATGATCGAGCTGGCGATGAGAGGGATGGACTCGACGGTCGAGGTGATGTCGCGCAGCGCGTACAGCTTCTTGTCGGCAGGCGCGAGCCCAGCGCCTGCCGCGCAGATCACGCCTCCCACGTCCCGGAGCTGCGTGAGCATGGCCTCCGGCGTGACGTCGGCGCGCCAGCCGCGGATCGACTCGAGCTTGTCGAGCGTCCCACCCGTGTGACCGAGGCCTCTGCCGGACAGCTGGGGGACACGTACCCCGTACGCGGCGACCAGCGGCACCAGAGGGAGTGTGATCTTGTCGCCCACGCCGCCGGTCGAGTGCTTGTCGGCGGTCGCTCCGAGGTGTGTGAAGTCCATCCGCTCCCCGCTCGCGATCATCGCTGCGGTCCACCGCGAGATCTCGGTCCGGGTCATGCCGCGCAGGAAGATCGCCATGGCCAGAGCAGCCATCTGCTCGTCGGCGACGGCTCCTCGCGTGTACGCGTCGATGACCCAGTCGATCTGGGCGTCGCTCAGCGCGCCGCCGTCGCGTTTGGTGCGGATGACGTCGACGGCATCCATCAGTTCGCTCATGGTCCGCAGACTAATGCTGGTCATCGTTCCGTCGGTGTGAAGGACCTGGGTCAGACAGAGGTTTCCGCGGCCCCCTCATCGGCGTCCGGCACGCCCGCGTGCCAGAAGTGGGCGGTCTGCAGGATCCAGAAGGCGATGAAGAGGACGAGCAGCACCGACTCGGCGACGAAGAACCACTGCGGGTACGGGTCGGGCAGCCAGCGCACCAGGATCGCGATGTCATAGATCGCCGTCAGCACGATCGTGACGATCATGGCTGTGCTGATGATCTGGTAGCCGCGGTGGTAGTCCTGCGGCCTCAATCCCATCACCGTGGGTCCCTCGGGCGGATCCAGCGCGTTGATGCGGGCCACCCATGCGAGCAGCAGGAAGAAGAAGAACGCCGCCAGGTTGTGGCCGTGCTCGAACACGAGATCCCGGGCGAAGAGCCACAGCACGGCGGAGACCAACCACAACAGGGCCGGCAGGATCATCTGGCGCAGCTGTGCGGATCCGGGACCGTGCGTGCGAAGCACGTACACCAGGGCTCCGACGAGGGCGATGAGTCCGAGGACGAGCAGCGCGCTGACGTTGTTCTCGACATCGGCCAGGGTGGTGATCGGGATGCACTTCGCGATTCCGTCGCGACAGGCGCCGGGCGCGGAGGGTCCGACAGTGGTCGGCAGTAGGCCAACAGTCGGGGCAAGCATTCCGGCGAGGTTGAGGGCGCCGTCCTCGCTCTTCTCACGACCCATGATCGCGATGAGCGCCATGCCTGTGGCGACGAGGACACCCACGAAGATGTTGCGTACGGGGGAGTAGAAGGACGCGCTGATCGACGTCAGCTGCAGGCCGCCCGTACGGATGATCTCTCCGACGAGCGAGATCATCAGCAGCAGCGCCGCCGCGACAACCCCCATCCGCAGCGCTCGGTACGTGATGATCGCCGACTGGTTTCGACTCGGCATCTCGGCTCCTCGCGGACGGTCGGGCTCAGCCGACAGCGGTGTCGTGCTCGATACCGCTGCACTGTACGAGATGCGACACCGTCACGGTGATACCCCCAGCGTGCTCCTCGGGACTAATCTGAGTCGGCGGAACTGTGAGCGGGGGAAGGCCTGATGAACGAGCCACTGACTGTGGACCCGATCGACCGGAACCGGTTTCCGGTCGACGAGTGGAACCTTCGTGAGGCCCGCTACAACAGCCATGATCTCGGTGTCACAGAGACGCTGTTCGCGGTCGGGAACGGCTACCTGGGTCTTCGCGGCAACGTCGAGGAGGGCCGCGACGCGTACGCGCACGGCACCTTCATCAACGGCTTCCACGAGGTGTGGACGATCCACCACGCCGAGGACGCGTACGGCTTCGCGACCGTCGGACAGACCATCGTCAACGTCCCCGGCGCGAAGACCATGCGGCTGTACGTCGACGACGAGCCGCTCCTCCTCAGCGTCGCGGAGCTTGAGCAGTACGAACGCACCCTCTCCTTCCGCGACGGCGTGCTGACAAGGGAGCTCATCTGGCGCACGCCGGCGGGTAAGCGTGTCCATCTCCGCTCGCGCCGGATGGTGTCGTTCCCCGAGCGTCATCTGGCAGTCATGGACTACGAGATCACGATGCTGGATCACGCGGCCCCCGTGACCGTGAGCTGCGAGATCCTCAACCGCCAGGACGGCGAGGACGAGTTCCACGTGTCGTCGCAGTCGATGGGTGCAGGTTGGGACCCCCGGCGTGCGGCGAACCTCGCGGGACGGGTCTTGCAGCCCAGCTCGAAGTGGGAGGGGGGCGGCCGTGCGGTGCTCTCGTACTCCGTGACGGCCTCCGGGATGACGCTGGCCGTGGCGGCGGACCACTCGATCGAGACCGAGGACACCTACGAGGAGCGGACACAGGTCGAGGACGACATCGCCAAGCACGTGTTCCGTGTCCACGCCACACCCGGCGTGACCACCCGGGTCACGAAGGTCATCAGCTACCACACGTCCCGCGGCGTGCCCACCCGCGAGCTGGTCGACCGATGCCGTCGCACGCTCGACCGTGTGAAGGAGACCGGTACCGAGGCGGTGTTCGCTGCCCAACGGGCCTGGCTCGATGCATTCTGGGAGCGCAGCGACGTCGAGATCGGCGGCCAGCCGGAAATCCAGCAGGCCGTACGGTGGAACCTGTTCCAGGCCATCCAGGCAGCGGCGCGTGCCGAGGGCGCGGGGATCCCGGCCAAGGGGGTCACGGGCTCCGGCTACGACGGGCACTACTTCTGGGACACCGAGATCTATCTGTTGCCGTTCCTCACGTACACGTCCCCACGGTGCGCTCGGAACGCTCTCCGCTTCCGCTACACCATGCTGGACGCCGCCAGACGGCGGGCGGCCGACCTGAACCAGCGCGGTGCGCTCTTCCCGTGGCGCACGATCAACGGCGAGGAGGCATCCGCCTACTACGCAGCGGGCACGGCGCAGTACCACATCGACGCCGACATCTCGCACGCCCTCTCGCAGTACGTGGCGGCCACGGGCGATGTCGAGTTCCTGGCCCGGGAGGCCATCGACATCCTCGTGGAGACTGCCCGGCTCTGGGCCGACCTCGGGTTCTGGCGCAGGTTCGATGGGCACGCGTCGTTCCACATCCACGGAGTCACAGGGCCCGACGAGTACACCACGGTCGTCAACGACAACCTCTTCACCAACGTCATGGCTCGGGCGAACCTGCGGGCAGCAGTGCGAGAGCTGCGCGATCTGGAGCGGCGCGACCCGGTGGCCTACGGGGACGCGGTGCGGCGTCTGTCGCTGGGCGAGGATGAGATCGAGGAGTTCTCTCATGCCGCCGAGGCCATGCACATCCCGTACGACGAGGCCTTCGGGATCCATCCGCAAGACGATGCGTTCCTCAAGAAGGAGGTGTGGGACCTGCCGAACACTCCGATGGACAAGCGCCCCCTCCTCCTGCACTACCACCCGCTCGTGATCTACCGGAACCAGGTGCTCAAGCAGGCCGACGTGGTGCTGGCCCTGTACCTGCTGAGCAGAGAGTTCACGCCCACGGAGAAGCGTGCGGACTTCGAGTACTACGACCCGCTCACCACGGGTGACTCCACGTTGTCCTCGGTCGTCCAGTCGATCATCGCGGCGGAGGTTGGCTACGCCGAGCTGGCGGTGAGCTACTTCAAGCAGGCGCTCTACGTCGACCTCGGCGACCTCCATCACAACGCTGACGCGGGCGTGCACGTCGCATCCGTGGGCGGTGTGTGGAGTGCGCTGGTCGGCGGCTTCGCCGGAATGCGCGACGATCAGGCGATCTTGTCGTTCGATCCGAGGCTCCCCTCGGATTGGGACTTCCTCCGCTTCCCGCTCACGTTGCGAGGGACGCGGCTGCGGGTACGGGTCGAGAAGGGCGCCATCCGTTTCGCCATCGAGACTCCGGGCGCTGACCCTGTCGAGGTCGTGGTCCAGGGCATCCCGGTCACCGTGACGGCGGACGAACCCGTGGTCGTACCGCTGGCTCCCTCGCTCGTCCTGACGGGTCGCCCGTCGGTGCGTGACATCGAGGGTTCGGTCCGCGAGGACGGCTCCGTGGTCCGTGCGATCGTGCCGTCGTACCCGGGATCCGACGAGGAGAGCGAACCCGCCGCAGCCCGTCCTGAGTGATCGTTGGGGAGACCCCGATCGGTCGGGGGGGAGACGGCGAACGTCACCGGAACGAAACAGAATGATTGTTCCGGTGTCGGGTCCCTGAGCGTATGCTCGCTCAGATGGTTCGCTCGCAGATCACAGAAGTGTCGATCATGGAGCACGTCCGCCGGTTGGAGGACGAGCATCCGCCCATCCGCCTCGACTCCATCGACCGGACGATCGTCAACCCCCTCGTGGTGCGTGAGCGCTTCGCCCCCGTGATCGACTACCTCGCTCGCGTCGAGCTGGAGGTGGACCGCAACGTCCTCGAGCTGCTCACGCTGCTGCCGGGCGTCTCCGAGGTCGACCGTTACTTCTACCAGGACGTGTGGCAGCCGCAGGAGATCGCGCACGGTGTGATCCTCGACCGGCTCCAGGTGGACCTCGGGCTTCCGCCCTCCGAGGTCTTCATGGGCATCCCGATGCGGATGAAGCTGCTGGGCGCTCTGGCTCACCTCCCCGCGATCCAGGAGATCAGCCGACTGCTGTACTACCTCACCGGGGCCGCGACCGAACGGCAGGCGGTCCTCGCGTACAACCGCTTCACGAGGCAGCTCGACGAGCTCGGCGAGAAGGCGATCGCGACCTCGATCATCGGCCAGATCAAGCGCCAAGAGCCCGGTCACTTCGCCTTCTACCAGATGTCGGCGACGCAGATGATCCAGGACGGCGTGCTGGCGCCCTGGCAGCTGTACCTGGCGCGGGTGCTCCGTGAGAAGGGTTTCGCCTTGGTCGGCACCGACTACGTGCCGCGGTACGAGGCGAACCTGGGCGCCCTGATGGTCGGACTGGAGATCGACCAAGAGCTCGAGAAGTACGCCAGGGACATCGGCCGTCTCGAGGCCAAGCTGCTGTGGGCGAACCGGAACGGGATGGAGTTCCCCCCGTACTTCCTCGAGGCGCTCCGCCAGTCCATCGACATGTACCGGGAACACGGCTTCAGACCACACGCCGCCTGAGGCTCAGAAGATCGAGTACGCCTCGCGGGACATCGTGAGGCCATGACCCGTACTGGTGTTGCGGCAGGTCACACCGGTGGCGGCGCTGTCGCACCGGAGGACACCGACGAGGATCGCGGAGCCGTACGGGAGCGCGGCCAGGGTCAGTCCGTTCATCTCGACGGTCGGGTCGCTCGACCGCCGCCAGCCGACGTAGCCCGAGTCGAGGGCCGGGGCGTCGGCGAGGGTGTCGCCATGGCACGTGGAACCGGCGGTCGCCGTGAGGTACAGCGAGTCGCCCCACGCGAGGTCGCACCCCTTCGGCTGCGGTGAGGTCCATGCCTTGTCGTCGCTGATGAAGTCGCAACGCACGCTGTCGTCCGCGATGATGCAGACGATCCGCCCGGAGGGCGTGGCGAACGCCGCGACGGCGGACACCTTCCGGACGTCCGTCGCCCCCGTGCTCACAGGGGCCGTCGTGGTGGCCTGCGCAGAGCCCGACGCTCGGCTGGGCAGCGACAGCGAGATGCTGACCGTCGGCACCGCCGAGGCGGCGTCGCCTGATGACTGAGCGCTGGGTCCGGACGCTGTCCCGGTACCGGTGGGTTCCGACGTCAGCCCGATGAGGCTGCAGCCGGACACGAGCGGGACGAGGCCCGCGACCAGCAGAACGTGTCTCAGGGAACGCATGCGAACAAGCATGGGGGATCGAGGCTTTGGTCGGAGGCCATCGGAGGGAAGATCCGTATCGACTCGCACGACCTCGAGACGCCGTGCCCTCGCTGTCGCGGTCCCGGGAGGATCGTCAGCAGGGCTTGGCAGGATCGGAGGCCGCGTCGTCGACCTTGCGCAGCAGTGCGACGAGGTGGGTCCTCTCAGCCTCCGAGAGGACGCCGAACGCGTCGGCGTGAACACGATCGCGGGCCTCGTCGGCCCGGGCCAGTGTCTCCCGGCCCTCGTCGGTGAGGTGTATCCGTACCGCCCGCCGATCAGAGGGGTCAGGAACGCGGGTGGCCAGTCCCTTCTCCACCAAGGCATCGATCACGTCGGTGGCCGAGCGCGGCACCACATGCAGCCGCTCGGCGATGGTGGTCGGCCGAGCCCCTTCCTCCGAGGAGCGGAGCATCACGTGCAGGGCGCGCACCTGGTGCGGGTTGAGGCCCAGCGGCTCGGTGACCTCGGCCGACGCGTGGCGGAGGCGCCGGGTGATCCGGAAGATCAGATCGCCCACAGACGGCTCGACATCGGACGGCTCGGCTGGGTCGTGGTGGGTACCTCGCATGACCCCAGCGTACCATTTGTGTGGTTACCACATAATGAGGTAGCGTCAGTAAAATCCGGGGCGTCCACGGTCGACCCGTAGCCCACATCCTTCTCTTCACCAGGAGCACACCACTTGCCACCACCAGATCGCGTCAAGAAGATCGACCCGAGGGACCGCGCCCAACTCCAGGAGGCGCCCGTCTCCTTGCGCCGCGTGCTGTCCCTGTTCCGCGGCCATCAGAGCGTCATGATCCTCGTCACCGTCATGATCGTCGCGACGTCGCTGATCGGTCTCGGTCAGCCTTTCCTGATCCGCGAGGTCGTCGACGTCGCCATTCCTCAGCAGAACGTGCGCGTGCTGCTGTGGTCGGTGGGCGCGATGATCGCCATCGCCGTGTTCACCCAGGTGCTGGGCATCGTCCAGACCTGGATCTCGGCCACCCTCGGCCAGCAGGTGATGCACAAGCTCCGCACCAGCGTCTTCACCCACCTGCAACGACAGTCGCTGGGCTTCTTCATCCGCAGCCGTGGCGGTGAGGTGCAGAGCCGCATCGTCAACGACGTCAACGGTCTCAACAATGTCGTCACCAACACCGCCACCTCGATCGCATCGAACCTCACCACGACCGTGGCCACCGCTATCGCGATGGCGGCGCTGAGCTGGCGGCTGAGCCTGCTCACACTGATCGTGATGCCCCCGGCGGTGCTGCTCACGCGGCACGTGGCCCTCACCCGGCGCGCGGTCACCGGCGAGCAGCAGGCTGCCCTGGCCGACCTCAACACCCAGATCGAGGAGGGCCTGTCGGCCTCAGGAGTGAGGTTGGCCAAGACCCTCGGCGCAGACGGACACAACGCCGAGCGCTTCGAGTCCACCTCGTCGAGGCTCATCGACCTCGAGCTGCGCGCGCAGCTGGCCGGCCGTTGGCGGATGGGCACGATGCAGGTGATGTTCGCCACGATCCCAGCGCTGATCTATCTCGTCGCCGGGCTTCCCGCCACCCGGGGCACCATGACCATCGGCACGCTCGTGGCTTTCGTCGCACTGCAGTCGGCGGTCTTCCGTCCGCTGATGGGTCTGCTGAACGTCGGTGCCCAGGTCGTGAGCTCGATGGCCCTGTTCAGCCGGATCTTCGAGTACCTCGATCTCGTGCCCGAGGTGCCGGCGCCCGCGCACCCCGTCCGGATCGAGCACCCGCGCGGCGGGGTCGTGCTCCACGAAGTCAGCTATCGCTACCCCGGCGCCGACCGGAACGCGCTGAGCCACATCAGCGCGGTCGTCCCCGCTGGGGGATCCCTGGCCATCGTCGGACAGACCGGCTCGGGAAAGTCCACGTTGGGCGCTCTGGTTGCCCGCCTGTACGACCCGAGCGAGGGCTCCATCACCATCGACGGCGTGGACCTCCGACGCCTCGATCCCGACCAGCTGAGCCGACTCGTCGGCGTCGTCAGCCAGGAGACGTACCTGCTGCACACCACCATCCGGGACAACCTGATGCTGGCCCGTCCCGAGGCCAGCGACCACGACCTGTGGTCCGCCCTGGAGGCAGCCCAGATCTCCGCTCACATCGCGTCGCTCCCCGACGGCTTGGACACCGTGGTGGGCTCGCGCGGACACCGCTTCTCCGGCGGCGAGCAGCAGCGGCTCGCCATTGCCCGGACGATTCTGAGGGACCCTCCGATCCTCGTCCTGGACGAGGCAACATCGGCCCTCGACAACGCCACGGAAGCGGCCCTGCAGTCAGCACTGGACACTCTCGCCGAAGGGCGTACCACGATCACCATCGCTCACCGGTTGTCGACGATCGCGGATGCCGACGCCGTGCTGGTGCTCGATCACGGTGAGGTCGTCGAACAAGGCGAGCCACGTGAGCTGGCGCTCGACGGCGGGGCCTTCGCCCGGTTGGCACGTGCGCGAGAGAGCGCCTGACACCGTGACCGGCCAGCGCAGCTCTAGAAGATCTTGTACGCCTCCTGGGACATCGTGAACCCGTGGCCCGTGGTCATGTTGCGGCACGTCACTCCGGCGACCCCGCTGTCACACCGGTAGGGCTCGACCCCGAGGGCCGCGCCGTCCGGAAGGGCGGCGAGCCTGATGCCGTTCCAGGTCACGGTCGGGTCGCTCGCAGTGTGCCAGGTCTCGTAGCCGGAGCCCAGCTCCGACAGCAGGAGGATGTTGTCGCCGACGCAGGTGATCGAGGTGGCGCGCGCCACGAACATCGACCAGCCCCAGGAGAGGTCGCAGAAGTACGGCTCGGGAAGGCTCCACGCCCTGTCACTGGTCAGATAGTCACAGCGCGCGTACTCCACCGTGAGCAGGCACGTGATCCGGCCCGACGGGGTGACGAATGCGGCGGCATGGAGCACCGTCCTGACATCGGTCGTGGCTGATCGTGCGGGGAGCTGCAGCCGTGTCGGTGCGGAGGGTGCCGAGGTGGCCAGCTCCGGCGGCCAGTCGTGAGAACGGGCCGAGGTCGTGCTGCTGGCACAGGCGACCAGCAGCTGGCTGACGACGACCATCACCAGCACGAGGCGTGCGGGGACGGTCTGCATGCCACAAGCATGCGTCGTGCCAGGGCGCCGCGCCATGGTCGAGGCTGACCGGGCTTCGCCCGTCCGACCTAGACTGGCGTCCATGTCCTCTGACAAGCGGGTCGTCCTGGCCGCGCCACGCGGCTACTGCGCCGGCGTCGACCGTGCGGTCGTGACCGTCGAGCGCGCGCTCGACACCTACGGCCCGCCCGTCTACGTACGCAAGCAGATCGTGCACAACCGCCATGTGGTGGAGGACCTCGAAGCGAGGGGTGCGGTCTTCGTCGAGGAGCTCGCCGAGGTGCCCGCGGGATCGACCGTGGTCTTCTCGGCCCACGGGGTGTCTCCGGCCGTACATGCCGAGGCTGCGGCCCGGGGCCTCAAGACCATCGACGCGACCTGTCCGCTGGTCACGAAGGTCCACAAGGAAGCGAGTCGTTTCGCCGCCGACGACATCGAGATCCTGCTCATCGGCCACGCCGGCCATGAGGAGGTCGAGGGGACGACCGGTGAGGCGCCCGAGCACATCACGCTCGTCCAGCACCCCGATGATGTCGACGCGGTCGAGGTCAAGGACCCGACCAAGGTCGCCTGGCTGTCGCAGACGACGCTGAGCGTGGACGAGACGTACGAGACCGTGACCAGGCTCCGTGAGAAGTTCCCGCTCCTGCTCGACCCTCCCAGCGACGACATCTGCTACGCGACCCAGAACCGGCAGTCGGCCGTGAAGCAGCTGGCTCCCGGATGTGACCTCGTGATCGTCGTGGGATCGCGCAACTCGTCCAACTCCGTACGGCTCGTCGAGGTCGCGCTGGAAGCCGGGGCCAAGGCCTCCCACCGGGTGGACAACGCCGGCGAGATCGACGAGGCGTGGCTGGACGGGGTGTCTCACGTCGGCGTGACGTCGGGTGCCTCTGTACCGGAGGAGCTCGTCCAAGGAGTGCTCGACTTCCTTGTCGCGCGGGGGTTCCCGCCCGCGACCGAGGAGCGGCTCACCGACGAGAACCTTGTCTTCGCACTCCCTCCGGAGCTGCGCAAGGACATCGCGGCCAAACCGTCGCGTGCCTGACGGCATCGTCGCCGAGAGTCGTCGTCTGCGAAGCGCCCTCGTGACCCCGCTCCTGAAGGGCCGGTGACGACCTCGTCTACGCTCTCCGGAGTCGGACGAGATCGAGCGCAGCCTCAGGCCGTACAGGCGATTTGGGCTCTTGGAGGCCCTCGGCGTAAAGTGGCCTGTCGGTCACCCATGTCATGGGTGGGCGCGGCCATGCCCGGGCTGTCAAGCGGGGCGAGGCCGAATCATCGAACGATCGGGAGTGTATGGCGAAGAAAGAGGGTGCCCTCGAACTGGAGGGGACTGTGGTCGAGGCGCTGCCCAACGCGATGTTTCGCGTTGAACTGGCGAACGGTCACCGAGTCCTCGCCACGATCTCAGGGAAGATGCGGCAGCACTACATCCGCATCCTGCCAAGCGATCGCGTCGTCGTGGAGCTCTCGCCGTACGACTTGACCCGAGGCCGGATCGTCTACCGCCACCGGTAAGCGACCGACCACACGCAACAGCCCGCGAACTGTGGGACACCCTGGGCGGGTGCCCCGCGACCAAGAAGAAGGAAGAGCTCGCATGAAGGTTCAGCCGAGCGTCAAGCGCATGTGCGACAAGTGCAAGGTGATCCGCCGGCACGGACGCGTCATGGTGATCTGCGAAAACCCTCGCCACAAGCAGCGGCAGGGCTGACGCAGCCTTGCGCCAACCGACTCCGGCCGGGCGGCGCGCCGGGGATGTCGGATCGCATCGCCCCGGTACACCGCGCAAGCGGTGACAACTAGTACAGCGTGAACGCACATGGAGTCCTAGACACCATGAACCCTCGGGCGAAGGCCGAGGCCCCACCAGGGGAACGCGTCACGTCCAGCACCTTCGCGGTTCACGACCGGACGCACTCCAGGTGCGCCAGAACCGAAAACGAGAGGCACACGCCAACATGGCACGTCTTATCGGCGTCGATCTCCCGCGCGAGAAGCGCTTGGAGATTGCGCTTACCTACATCTTCGGCATCGGGAAGACCCGCGCTGCCGAGACGCTCAAGGCCACCGGGCTCTCCGGGGATATCCGAGTCCACGAGCTCACCGACGACCAGATCGTCGCGCTACGTGACCACATCGAGGCCAACTACGAGACCGAGGGCGATCTTCGCCGCGAGATTGCGGCCGACATCCGTCGCAAGATCGAGATCGGTAACTACCAGGGCCGCCGCCACCGCAGCGGTCTGCCTGTCCGTGGCCAGCGCACGCGGACCAATGCCCGTACTCGTAAGGGCAGGAAGAAGGCGGTCGCGGGCAAGAAGAAGGCCCGCTGACCCCCCCGGTCGCGTGAGATCCCAGGAGAGATAAAAAACACATGGCTACAGCAGGCCGCAAGACGACGCAGGCCAAGACAAAGGTCCGTCGCAAGGAAAAGAAGAACATTGTCGCCGGTCAGGCGCACATCAAGAGCACGTTCAACAACACGATCATTGCGATCACCGATCCGACTGGTGCGGTGATCTCGTGGGCGTCGGCCGGCACGGTGGGCTTCAAGGGCTCCCGCAAGTCGACCCCGTACGCCGCGCAGATGGCCGCTGAGGCGGCCGGTCGTCGTGCCATGGAGCACGGCATGAAGCGCGTCGACGTGTTCGTCAAGGGCCCGGGCTCCGGCCGCGAGACCGCGATCCGTTCGCTCGGGGCCATCGGCCTCGAGGTCGGTGCGATCTCCGACGTGACCCCCGTGCCCCACAACGGCTGCCGCCCTCCGAAGCGCCGCCGCGTCTGACCTCCCGACTCTTCTACACAAAGGACTGACCAACGATGGCCCGCTACACAGGCCCAATGACCCGGAAGTCGCGCCGCCTCGGCACTGACCTCGTCGGGAATGACAAGTCGTACGAGAAGCGTCCCTACCCGCCCGGCATGCATGGCCGGGGCCGGACCAAGGACTCCGAGTACTCCCAGCAGCTCAAGGAGAAGCAGAAGGCTCGCTTCGCCTACGGCGTGCTCGAGAAGCAGTTCCGCCGCTACTACGAAGAGGCGACGCGTTCGTCCGGCAAGACCGGCGACCTGCTGCTGCAGATCCTCGAGTCGCGTCTCGACAACGTCGTCTACCGCGCAGGCTTTGCGGCCACCCGCCGCCAGGCTCGCCAGCTCGTCGTGCACGGCCACTTCCTGGTCAACGGCCACAAGGTGAACGTGCCGAGCTTCCGCGTGAGCGCGATGGACATCATCGACGTCAAGCAGAAGTCGCTGACTCTTCACCCGCTCGTGGTGGCCCGCGAGGTCCACGGTGAGCGCGAGGTGCCGGCATGGCTCGACGCCCGTCCGAACACCATGCGGATCCTCGTCCACCAGCTGCCGACGCGCGAGCAGATCGTCGTCGACGTCACCGAGCAGCTGATCGTCGAGCTCTACTCGAAGTAACGCCGTGCGGCCGGAGGCCCTCAACGAGGGTTTCCGGCCCGCAGCCGCGCTCCGTGGCTCAGCCACAGAGCGCACCCTGACCCGGGCATCCGTCCGAGTCGACATCACCAGGCCGTCAAATAGTGGGTGGCCGAAAGGAATCACAACATGCTGATCGCACAGCGCCCGTCCCTGTCCGAGGAGTCGGTCTCCGAGTACCGCTCCCGGTTCGTCATCGAGCCGCTGGAGCCGGGTTTCGGCTACACGCTCGGTAACTCCCTGCGTCGCACCCTGCTGTCGTCCATCCCGGGCGCCGCGGTGACGAGCATCAAGGTCGAGGGTACCTCCCACGAGTTCTCCACGGTCGAGGGCGTGGTCGAGGACCTCACTGAGATCATCCTCAACCTCAAGGGCCTGGTCCTGTCGAGCGAAGAGGACGAGCCCGTCACGATGTACCTGCGCAAGGCAGGCGCCGGCGCCGTCACGGCCGCCGACATCGCCCCGCCCACCGGTGTGGAGATCCACAACCCGGAGATGCACATCGCGACGCTCAACGCCAACGGCAAGCTCGAGATGGAGCTCGTCGTAGAGCGTGGCCGTGGCTACGTGTCCTCGACGCAGAACAAGAACTACGACGCCGAGATCGGTCGGATCCCGATCGACTCGATCTACTCGCCGGTCCTCAAGGTGACCTACAAGGTCGAGGCGACCCGCGTCGAGCAGCGTACGGACTTCGACCGCCTCGTGGTCGATGTCGAGACCAAGCCCGCCATCAGCCCGCGTGACGCGCTGGCGTCGGCCGGCCGGACCCTCGTCGAGCTGTTCAGCCTGGCGCGCGAGCTCAACGTCGAGGCCGAGGGCATCGAGATCGGCCCGTCGCCGGTCGACGAGCAGCTCGCCGCTGACCTGGCTCTGCCGGTCGAGGAGCTGCACCTCACGGTCCGTTCGTACAACTGCCTCAAGCGCGAGGGGATCCACACTGTCGGCGAGCTCGTCTCCCGCAGCGAGCAGGACCTGCTCGACATCCGCAACTTCGGCTCCAAGTCCATCGACGAGGTCAAGCTGAAGCTGCACGAGATGGGCCTCTCGCTCAAGGATTCCTCGCCTGGGTTCGACCCGCTCGCCGCCCTCGACCGCTTCGCTGCGCTCGAAGACGACGACGTCGACTACAGCGAGACCGAGCAGTACTGACGCACCGCGACTAAGACCGGAGAACAAGAATGCCTAAACCCACGAAGGGCCCTCGCCTGGGCGGTAGCCCCACCCACGAGCGGATGCTCCTCGCCAACCTGGCGAGCCAGCTGTTCGAGCACAGGCGCATCACGACGACCGAGACCAAGGCCAAGCGCGTACGTCCGCTCGCCGAGAAGCTGATCTCGAAGGCGAAGCGTGGCGACCTGCACGCGCGTCGGCTCGTCATGGCCACGATCACCAACCGCGATGTCGTCCATGTCCTCTTCACCGAGATCGCTCCTGCGCTCGCGGACCGTGAGGGCGGCTACACCCGGATCACGAAGGTCGGCAATCGCAAGGGCGACAACGCCCCCATGGCCGTCATCGAGATCGTGACCGAGTCGGTCGAGGAGGGTCGCAAGAACAGGGGCCGGGCTGCAAAGTCCGAGCCTGCGAAGGCCACCAAGGCCGCGCCGGCGAAGGCCGCGGCAGCCGTCGAGGAGACCGAGCCGGTCGCCGAGGAGGCCGTAGTCGAGGACGAGGTCGTCGAGGACGACGCGACCGAGGACGAGGCCGCCGAGGACACGGCGGTCGAGGACGAGAAGTCCGAGTAAGTCCGACCTGATTCACGCACGAGGCGCTCCCGGGATCCCGGGGGCGCCTCGTGCGTCGATAGAGTCGCCGCGCAGGGATCATCGGAGGAGGCCGTCAGTGCGGATCGCGCAGCTCGCGAACTTCGTCGGGCCGACCTCCGGCGGCATGCGCCGCGCGATCGACCAGCTGGGCAAGCGGTACGTGGCGGCGGGGCACGAGCGGTTGCTGATCATCCCGGGTCCGAAGGACAGGGTGACGGAGAGCGCAGCGGGCACCGTCGCCCACGTACGTGGCGTCCGGGTCAGCGGTGGGTACCGGATCATCCTGTCCAGGCGCGGCGTCCTCAAGGCCCTTGAGCGGTTCGCGCCGACCTCCGTGGAGGTGTCGGACAAGTGGACGCTCGCGGGCATCGGCCCGTGGGCCCAGCGACGTGGAGTCGGCAGCATCCTGTTCAGCCACGAGCGCCTGGACGACATGGCGTCCGACTTCCTGCGACTCCCCGTGGGGCCGCTGGTGCACGTGCGGAACCGGGTATTGGCGAAGGGCTTCGATCGCGTCGTCGTCACCACGCGGTACTCGGCGGGGGAGTGGGCCGGTACGAGCGCGCGGCTGGTCACGGTTCCGCTGGGCGTAGACCTCGCGACGTTCCAGCCGGCTGCCGAGCGATCGGAGCCGGGCACGGTGATCCGGCTGATCCATGCCGGGCGCATGTCGCGCGAGAAGTTCCCGCAGCTGGCGATCGCGACCGCCGCCGAGCTCCACCGGCGCGGTGCGCAGGTGGAGCTGACCGTGGCCGGTACCGGGCCGCACCTGGCGTGGCTGCGTGAGCAGGCCGGGGAGGCGCCGGTGCGCTTCCTCGGCTACGTCGACGGGCGCGACGAACTGGCCCGCCTGTACGGAGCGGCTGACATCTCGTTGTCTGTCGCCCCTACGGAGACGTTCGGGCTCGCGGTGCTGGAGGCCTTGGCGTGCGGGACCCCTGTGGTGACGGCGGACCGGGGTGGCGCGCGGGAGCTCGTCGACGAGAGCTGCGCGGGCTGGGGAGCTGCTCGGGTGCCGGAGCTCGCCGATGCCGTGGAGCGGCTCCACACGAGACTGGTGGCAGATCCGTACGGGCTGCGTCAGGCGGCCCGCCGACGCGCCGAGCTGTACTCGTGGGACACCTCCGCACAGCTCATGCTCGACGTGCACGACGAGGTTTCAGAGAGCCCGACGAAGTAGCGGCTGGGTCGGCCACTCGTCGGCCAGCAGTGCGTA
>JBBQBP010000023.1:0-53268 GCA_038317635.1 Propionibacteriales bacterium | reverse complement strand
CTCGGCGGTGTCGACGGTCTCGTCCACGTCTCCGAGCTCAGCTGGAAGCACATCGACCACCCGTCCGAGGTTGTCGAGGTCGGCCAGGAGGTGACGGTCGAGGTCCTGACCGTCGAGCTCGACCGTGAGCGTGTCTCCCTGTCGCTGAAGGCGACGCAGGAAGACCCGTGGCAGACGTTCGCCCGTACGCACCAGATCGGTCAGATCGTGCCGGGCAAGGACACCAAGCTCGTGCCGATCGGCTCGTTCGTTCGCGTCGAGGAGGGCATCGAGGGCCTGGTCCACGTGTCCGAGCTCGCCGAGCGTCACGTCGAGATCCCCGAGCAGGTCGTCGCCGTCAACGACGACGTCATGGTCAAGATCATCGACATCGACCTCCAGCGTCGCCGGATCTCGCTGTCGCTCAAGCAGGCCAACGAGGGCATCGACATCGCCGCTGACGATTTCGATCCCGCGCTGTACGGCATGACCGCGTCCTACGACGAGCAGGGCAACTACATCTACCCCGAGGGCTTCGATCCGGAGACCAACGAGTGGAAGTCCGGCTACGAGGAGCAGCAGCGCGCCTGGGAGCTGCAGTACGCAGAGGCCCACGCTCGCTGGGAGGCTCACAAGAAGCAGGCGGAAGAGGCCGAGCACGCCGAGAACAACGCCGTCGTCGAAGTGAACACCGGCACGACGTACGCCTCCGGCTCCGCGGAGCCTGCCGAGGGCTCGCTGGCCTCCGACGAGGCGCTGCAGGCGCTTCGGGAGAAGCTCACCGGCAACAGCTGAGCACGTACATGTCACAGACGGGCCCTCGCACCAGCGGGGGCCCGTCTGTGGTTGTCGGGCTGACCGGCGGCATCGCCTCGGGCAAGAGCAGCGTCGCGACGCTCCTCGCGGCTCATGGAGCGGTGATCATCGACGCGGACGTACTCGCGCGCGACGTCGTCGCCACGGGAGCGCCTCTGCTGGATCAGGTCGCCGAGCGGTTCGGCCCCGGGATCCTGACCGACGACGGCTCGCTCGACCGTGCAGCGCTCGGCCGTGTCGTCTTCGCCGACCCCGATGCCAGGCGCGACCTGGAAGCTTTGATCCATCCGGCCGTGCGGCGTCGTGCGGCGGAGCTGGAGTCTGCCTCGCCCTCCGGCGCCGTCGTGGTCCACGTGATCCCGTTGCTCGTCGAGACGGCCCAGACCGATCGTTTCGACCTCGTCGTCGTGGTGGACGTGGACGAGTCGACGCAGCTCTCCCGCATCCTCACCCGGGACAGCCTGGACGATGCGGCGGCCCGTGCCAGAATCGCCGCTCAGGCCACCCGCGAGGCCCGGAGTGCCGCCGCGGACGTGGTGATCGACAACTCCGGGACGCCTGGTGATCTCGAGCGTCAGGTAGACCTGCTGTGGCTACGCCTCATGTCCCTTTCGCGCGATTCCGCCACAGACGACGAAAAACCTTCCTGAGAGGAGATCCGCGCCTTCCGCGCGACCCTCCGATACGCCACTCTGTGCATGGGCTATGTGGCCTGCCCGGTGACGATCAGAGAGGGAACTCGTGGAATGTCCGCGCTGCAACACGTCTTTGACTGAGGTTGCACATTTCTGTCATGTCTGTGGCACCGACCTCGTCAGCCAGGACGGAGGCCGCAAGGCATCGTTCGCTCTCAAGCCCGACGAGCCGGTGGCGTCGTTCGCGCTCGTCTCGACGATCATGCCGCGGGGGGTCACCGGGCGACCGAACACGTACCGGCTGGCGCTTGAGGTCACCCTCGCCCTCGTGGCGCTGACCGCCATCGTGGGCGCCGTACCGATCGCCGTGATGATCGCCGCCTTCGCCGTGCCGGTGGTCTACATCGTCTACCTCTATGACGTGAACCTCTGGGAGGACGAGCCCGTCACGGTCACGGGTGCCGCCTTCCTGCTCGCGCTCGTCCTGGCGATCGGCTGGACGCTGGTCTGGGTCGCCATGAACGGCAACAGTCCCGTCGTCCAGATCACCGCCGGTGTCGGCGGTCCCACGGTGCTGGGCTTCCTCATCGCAGGAGTGCTCGCACCGGTGGTGGGCGAGATCATCCGTGAGGTCGGTCCGATCTTCCTCGCCAGCCGCCCGAAGTTCGACGACCTCATGGACGGCCTCACGTTCGGCGTCATCTCCGGCGTGGCGTACGCGACCGGCGACACGCTGGTCAAGCACTGGGCGCTGATCACCGGAGGGTTCTCGTCCAGCAACGACGGGGGAACATGGCTCGCCCTGCTCGTCCTCGAGGGCTTCATCAAGCCGCTGGTGCTCGGCACGGCGACCGGGATCGCCTGCGCGGAGTTCTCCGGGCTCGGCGAGGGCTACGACGGCTTCACCAACAGGTACTTCCGTGGGTTCGGCGAGGCCGTGCTGGCATCGGTGCTGTACTTCGGCGGTACGTACCTGCTGAGCTTCGTCCCGAACCCGGTCGTGGGCTCCGTGCTCAGCATCCTGTACGGGCTGGTGCTGCTCGGCGTGCTGCTGGTCCGTGTCCGCACGGTCCTTCACAAGGGTCTGCTCGAGGCCGCCCTGGAGTCCCAGGCACGCAACGCGGGCGTCGGGCCCGACGGCGTGCTGGCGTTCTGCAGTCGGTGCGAGATGCCGCTACTGCCCGGCGCCGCCTTCTGCGGCAACTGCGGCACGTCGGTCCTCGCGTCATCGCACCTCCACAGCTCCGCTCAGGTGCTCGTCTCGGTCGCGGCAGCAGGAGGCGACGAGTCTGTGGCCGACGCGTCTTTGGTTGAGTCGTCTGTGGCTGACGCGTCCTTGGTCGAGTCGTCCGTCGCCGAAGTGTCCTCGGTCGAGTCGTCCGTCGCCGAAGACCCCCAGATTCCCAAACCCCCACGGCGACGACGACGAGCGACGAAGTCCCCGCCAGTGGTACCCGATGACTCTGCCCCCAGCGTCGACGCCGCGGACGAGGAGGGTCAGTCATGAGCCAGGGTCCGTGGGGTCCGCAGAACCCTCAGGGCGGCTACCCGCCCCAGCAGCCCTACCAGGGAGCGCCTGTCCAGCCGCCTCAGCAGGGCTTCGGACAGCCGCCGCAGGGCTACGGTCAACCGCAGGCGTACGGACAGCAGCAGCCGTACGGTGCGCCGCAGGGATACGCGGGTCAGTACCCGCAGGGTCCGCAGCCCGGTGGCTATCGCCCGGGGCCGTACGGGCAGGGGATGCCCGGTGGTCCCGCGCCGCGCGTCGGCAGCTCGACGAAGGTCATCATCATCGTCGCCGCCGTCCTGATCGTCCTGGGCCTCGTCGGTGGTGGCATCGCGTTGCTGGGCAACAAGGGCAACCCAGCCGGTCCGACGGTCATACAGGCCACTCCCTCGCCGAACACGACGGGAACAGCTACGAAGGCACCGACCACCACGGCGACCCAGGCGACGACCGCGCCGGCCACCACCTCGCCAGGTGGCGCCCTCTCGTTGTCGAACGGTCTCTCGGTGACGCCGGCGGACGGCTGGACGGTCAGCGATCAGAGCGCGGACACGGTCGTCATGACCAACGGGAGCGCGTACTACTACGCGATCGCGGTGGCGGGGGTCAGCGCCGGTACGACCGGGACGGCGATTGTCGACGCCTACCTGTCGAACCTGGCGAAGAAGCTCACCGACGTCACGAAGTCGACGACGGATGCCATCGATGTCGCCCCGTCGATCTCGGTCGCCGAGGGCGGGATGAACGGTACGTTCGCCTCGTCCAGCGGCTCGGAGCAGCTCGGCGTTGCCACTATCGGGTCGGTGCGCCAGTCCGACGGTGTCACCTTCCTGGGAGTGCTGATCTACGACTCGTCGAAGAGCTCGGCCGCCCTGAAGCAGCCGTACAGCGACATGACCACGTCGCTGCTGAAGTCGCAGGTGTCGTGATGCGTGTGCTGGGGGGTGGCTCGGCCACCCCCCAGCGCGCGGCGAAAACTGTCGGTGGCACCACGTAACCTCACCTCTATGCGTCCAGCAGATCAGGTTCAGCGTCGGGTGGCACCGTTCCGCGTCCACGCCGACTTCGAGCCCGGCGGCGATCAGCCGGCGGCCATCGAGGAGCTCGAGCGGCGCATCAGGGCCGGCGAGAACGACGTGGTGCTGCTCGGCGCGACAGGAACTGGCAAGACCGCCACCATCGCGTGGCTGGCGGAACGGCTGCAGCGGCCGATGCTCGTGATGCAGCCGAACAAGACGCTGGCCGCGCAGTTCGCCAACGAGCTGCGTGGCTTCTTCCCCGACAACGCGGTGGAGTACTTCGTCTCGTACTACGACTACTACCAGCCCGAGGCGTACATCCCCCAGACGGACACCTACATCGAGAAGGACTCCTCGCTGAACGAGGAGGTCGAGCGGTTGCGTCACAAGGCGACGTACTCGCTGCTGACCAGGCGTGACGTCATCGTCGTGGCGAGCGTCTCTGCCATCTACGGCCTCGGCACGCCGCAGGAGTACGTAGAGACGGCCGTGCGGCTGCGGGTCGGCGAGGAACACGGTCGTGATGCTCTGCTACGCCAGCTCGTCGACATCCAGTACGTGCGCAACGACGTGGCCGGCACCCGTGGCACGTTCCGCGTCCGCGGTGACACCGTCGAGGTCTTCCCGATGTACGAGGAGCTGGCGTGGCGGATCGAGTTCTTCGGTGACGAGATCGAGGCGCTCTCGACGCTTCACCCGGTGACCGGCGAGGTCGAGTCGACCGACCAGGAGCTCCTCGTCTTCCCGGCGACGCACTACTCGGCCGGAGCGCAGCGGATGGAACGAGCGATCGCGACGATCGAGACTGAGCTGGGGGAGCGACTCGCGGAGCTGGAGGCCGACTCGAGGCTGCTCGAGGCGCAGCGGCTGCGGATGCGGACCACCTACGACATCGAGATGATGCGCCAGATCGGCAGCTGCTCGGGCATCGAGAACTACTCGCGCCACATCGACGGCAGATCCGCGGGCAGCGCGCCCAACTGTCTGCTCGACTACTTCCCCGAGGACTTCCTGCTGGTCGTCGACGAGTCCCACGTCACCGTGCCCCAGATCGGTGGCATGTACGAAGGGGACATGTCCCGCAAGCGCATGCTGGTCGAGCACGGTTTCCGGCTCCCGAGCGCGATGGACAACCGGCCCCTGCGGTGGGAGGAGTTCGTCGACCGGATCGGGCAGACCGTGTACCTGTCGGCTACGCCGGGGCCGTACGAGCTCGCGAAGTCTGAGGGGTACGTGGAGCAGCTCATCCGACCGACCGGTCTGGTCGACCCAGAGATCATCCTGAAGCCGACCAAGGGCCAGATCGACGACCTCATGAGTGAGATCCGGGCGCGCGCTGAGCGCGACGAGCGGGTGCTGGTCACGACGCTGACCAAGAAGATGGCCGAGGACCCCACCGACTACCTGCTGGGCAACGGGGTCCGCACCCGATACCTGCACTCCGAGGTCGACACGCTGCGCCGCATCGAGCTCTTGCGCGAGCTGAGACTGGGCGAGTACGACGTGCTGGTGGGCATCAACCTGCTCCGCGAGGGCCTCGACCTCCCCGAGGTGTCCCTGGTGGCGATCCTCGATGCCGACAAGGAGGGCTTCCTGCGCAGTGGTCGAAGCCTCATCCAGACCATCGGCCGTGCAGCCCGAAACGTGGACGGGCAGGTCCACATGTACGCGGATGCCATCACGCCGTCGATGCAGCAGGCGATCGACGAGACGAACCGCCGGCGGGAGAAGCAGGTCGCGTACAACACGGCTCATGGCGTCGACCCTCAGCCGTTGCGGAAGAAGATCGCCGACATCACCGACATGCTGGCGCGCGAAGATGCCGACACCGAGGGTCTGCTGGCGCGGAGCTCGGGACGCGGTGGCCAGCGGCGAGCCCCCGTCCCGGCGTTGTCGGAGCGCGCGGCTGGACGCGACCTCAAGGGCTTGCCCGCCGGCGAGCTCGCGGATCTCGTCGCTGAGCTCACTGACCAGATGCACGGCGCGGCCGCGGAGCTGCAGTTCGAGACCGCGGCGAGGCTCCGCGACGAGATCTCCGATCTGAAGAAGGAGCTGCGCCAGATGCTGGAGGCGACGCGCTGACCCACAGGACGCCGCGCCCCTCGGGGACGTACACAGTCGGCCGGGACTAGACTGAGCCCGCTCAAGGAGGGGAGTACTCCCAGGGCGGGAACGTCGTCAGCACGCCGCATCAGCGGTCGGCGGCCCGTTCGGACTCCCGATGGACGAGACCTCCCGGAGCCGATCCGGTACGCCCTGAAAGGTCTCCTTGGATGCACGTGACTCCGCTCGCCTGGACGCTCACCATCGTGGTGCTGTTGGCCGTGCTGGCGCTCGACGTCTTGGTCGTCGGTCGACGTCCGCACGAGCCCAGCACGCGTGAGAGCGCTCTGGCGATCGGGATGTTCGTCGGCGCCGCGCTTCTTTTCGGTGTGGGAGTCTCATGGCTGATGGGTCCGCAGGCCGGTGGGCAGTTCATCGCAGGCTGGCTGACCGAGTACTCGCTGTCGGTCGACAACCTGTTCATCTTCCTCATCATCATGAGCAAGCTCAACGTGCCGCGGCATCTTCAGCAGTTCGCGCTGCTGGTGGGGATCATCCTGGCGCTCGTGTTCCGAGGCATCTTCATCGCTCTCGGAGCCGGTCTGATCCAGCTCTTCTCCGGGATGTTCTTCGTGTTCGGAGCGTTCCTCATCTACACCGCGATCGACCTGGCGAAGGACTTCTTCGAGAAGGACACCGAGGAGGAGGCCACCGACAACGTGGCGACCCGGTGGGTGAAGCGTCGGCTCTCGTTCACGAAGGACTTCCACGGCACGAAGCTGAGGGTCGAGGAGAACGGGAGCCGGGCGTGGACGCCCTTGTTCATGGTCATCGTCGCCCTGGGCACGGCCGATCTGCTGTTCGCCCTCGACTCGATCCCGGCGATCTACGGGCTGACGAGCGAGCCGTACCTCGTCCTGACCGCGAACATCTTCGCGCTCATGGGGTTGCGCCAGCTCTACTTCCTGCTCGGCAACCTGCTGAAGAAGCTCGTGTACCTCTCGCTCGGCTTGTCGGTGATCCTGGCCTTCATCGGGGTGAAGCTCGTGCTCCACGCGATGCACGAGTATCACCTGGACACGCGGCTGGGCTTCGACGGGGAGATCTCGCTGGCGGTCTCGCTCGTCGTGATCGTGGGGACCCTCGCTGTGACGACCATTGCCAGCCTCATCGCCTCTCGACGCTCGGCGACGGAGGCCTGAGTCAGCGCAGCGGGCCGATGCTCACGTGCTCGGCGCCGGACACGGCGGTGCGGGGAAGCCGGCCCGTCAGCCAGCCGAGCAGGCTGGCATCACTGCCCGCCACCTCGGACACGCCCGGTCCGGAACCGGCACGCAGAACACGACCGCTGCCGGTCATCAGGGCGATCCCGGGGCCGGTGGCGAGGTCGATCCTGCGGTAGAGGTTCCATGCGAGGAGCCACTCGGCGACCTTGGCGTCGACGTCGCCGAAGTCGAAGCCGCACTCGAGGTCCACGTGATGGATCACCACTTCGTTGAGACGCAGCATCGGCAGGTCCGCAGCGGTGAGGCCCTCGAGTCCGCCGTGCAGCGGCGTCGCCCACTTCTCCGCCGTCAGCTGGTCGAAGGCGTCGTTGAGCAGTGCGGATGCGGTGTCCAGATCGATCTGGATATCCAGGGGCGAGCGGCGGGACCCTGCTTCGAGGTCCTGGACGATGTCGTCTCGTTCGAGCTGGGGCTGGGTGCTGAGGCGTGTGACGTACCTGCGGAGCACATCGGCATTGCGGGCCAGGTGGGTGGCGACGTGGGCTCGCGTCCATCCGGGCAGCGCGGTGGGCCCGAGCCAGTCGATGTCGGAGATCGAGATGGTGTCCCCGAGGAGCCGCTGCGTGGCAGCCCTCTTGCGCTGCCTGACCACGGCGAGGTCGACGTCGGGAACGATCATGACGACAAACCTAAGGCCCTCGGACAACGCATGGGGTCACCGCGGCGAGATCGACACACTGTTTTGTCGGTGCTCCCCCGTACGATGTCCGGCGTGATGGACAGACTCGTTGTCAGAGGCGCCCGGGAGCACAATCTCAAGAATGTGTCGCTCGATCTGCCTCGCGACGCCCTGATCGTGTTCACGGGCCTGTCCGGCTCCGGCAAGTCGTCGCTCGCATTCGACACGATCTTCGCCGAGGGCCAGCGACGGTACGTGGAGTCGCTGTCCGCCTACGCACGCCAGTTCATCGGCCAGATGGACAAACCGGCCGTCGACTTCATCGAGGGCCTGTCGCCGGCCGTGTCGATCGACCAGAAGTCCACGTCGCGCAACCCGCGGTCGACGGTGGGCACGATCACCGAGGTGTACGACTACCTCCGGCTCCTGTTCGCGAGGGCAGGCCGACCTCACTGCCCGGAGTGCGGCGAACGCGTCAGCCGGCAGACGCCCCAGCAGATCGTCGACAGGCTGATGGCGCTGCCGGAGGGCAAACGGTTCCAGGTGCTGGCGCCGGTCATCCGGGGTCGGAAGGGTGAGTACCACGAGCTGTTCACAGAGCTCGCGACGGAGGGCTTCGCCCGCGTCAGGGTGGACGGCGAGGTGCACCAGCTGACACAGCCGCCGACGTTGGACAAGCAGCGCAAGCACTCGATCGACGTCATCATCGACCGTCTCGCCGTGAAGGCGACGGTGAAGCAGCGGCTCACTGACTCCGTCGAGACGGCGCTACGGCTCGCACAGGGCGTGGTCTCGATCGACTTCGTCGACGAGCCGGAGGGCAGCCAGACCCGGGAACGCCGGTACTCCGAGAAGATGGCGTGCCCCAACAACCACGACATCGCGATCGAGGAGCTCGAACCGAGGCAGTTCTCGTTCAACGGTCCGTGGGGCGCGTGTCCCGTCTGTTCGGGCCTCGGCACGATGCTCGAGGTCGATCCCGAGCTGGTCGTGCCCGACCCGTCCCAGAGCCTGTCGGAGAACGCCGTCTCGGTGTGGTCGTCGCCGACAGTCGCCGGCTATTTCCAGAACCTGCTCGCAGGTCTGGCGGAGACTGAGCACTTCTCGATGTCAACACCGTTCCGGGACCTGACCCCAGAGGTCCAGAACCTGGTCATGCTGGGAGCCGGGGAGCCGGTCTACGTCCGCCACCGCAACCGCTACGGACGCGTCCGCACCTACTCGGCGAAGTACGAGGGGGCGATCCCCTACATCAAGCGTCGCCACGCCGAGGCGGAGAGCGACGTCGCGCGGGATCGGTATGCCGAGTTCATGCGCGAGATCCCGTGCGCGTCCTGCCACGGGGCGCGGCTGAAGCCGACCTCCTTGGCGGTCACCGTCGGTGGCAAGAGCATCGCGGACATCGCGGGGATGTCGATCGACGAGGCCGCGAAGTTCCTGAAGACGCTCGAGCTCACCCCGCGAGAGGCCCAGATCGCCGAGCGCGTTCTCAAGGAGATCCACGAGCGGCTTCGGTTCCTCCTAGACGTGGGTCTGGACTACTTATCGCTCTCCCGGCCGGCGGGCACGCTGTCCGGTGGCGAGGCACAGCGCATCCGCCTGGCCACGCAGATCGGGTCGGGACTGGTCGGGGTGCTGTACGTGCTCGACGAGCCGTCGATCGGGCTGCACCAGCGCGACAACCGCCGGCTCATCGACACGCTGATCCGGCTGAGGAACCTCGGGAACACGCTCATCGTCGTGGAGCACGACGAGGACACGATCCGCGCGGCCGACTGGGCCGTCGACATCGGCCCCGGCGCGGGCGAGCACGGTGGCGAGGTGATCGTCTCCGGGCCGGTGAGCGACCTGCTGGCGAGCAAGCGGTCGCTGACCGGCGCGTACCTCTCCGGACGCCGGTCAATCCCGCTGCCGAGCGCACGGCGAGGGCTGACGGGCCGCTCGGTCACGATCATCGGGGCGCGCGAGAACAACCTCCAGGACGTGACGGTGTCGTTCCCGCTGGGCCAGCTCATCTCGGTGACCGGCGTGTCCGGCTCGGGCAAGTCCACGCTGGTGAACGGGATCCTGTACGCAGCGCTGGCGCGGCGCATCTACAACTCCAAGCAGATGCCGGGTCGCCACACCCACATCGACGGCTATCACGAGATCGACAAGATCATCCACGTCGACCAGTCGCCCATCGGTCGGACTCCCCGGTCGAATCCTGCCACCTACACGGGCGTCTTCGACCGGATCCGTGCTCTGTTCGCCGAGACACCGGAGGCGAAGGTCCGTGGCTACCAGCCGGGTCGCTTCTCGTTCAATGTGAAGGGCGGCCGCTGCGAGAACTGCTCGGGTGACGGCACGATCAAGATCGAGATGAACTTCCTCCCGGATGTGTACGTGCCGTGTGAGGTGTGTCACGGGGCGCGCTACAACCGCGAGACGCTCGAGGTGCACTACAAGGGCAAGACGATCGCCGAGGTGCTCGACATGCCCATCGAGGAGGGCTCTGAGTTCTTCGCCGCAATCCCCGCGATCTCCCGTCACCTCACCACGCTGGTGGACGTCGGGCTGGGATACGTACGGATGGGGCAGCCGGCCACGACGCTGTCAGGCGGCGAGGCGCAGCGCGTGAAGCTGGCGGCCGAGCTGCAGCGGCGTGCGACGGGCCGGACGATGTACGTGCTGGACGAGCCCACCACCGGCCTGCACTTCGAGGACATTCGCAAGCTGCTCGGGGTGCTCCAGAAGCTGGTCGACGCGGGCAACTCCGTGGTCGTCATCGAGCACAACCTCGATGTCATCAAGTCGTCCGACTGGATCATCGACCTCGGACCGGAGGGTGGGTCGCGGGGCGGTCAGGTGCTGGTGACGGGCACGCCGGAGCAGGTCGCGGCCTGCCCCGAGTCGTACACAGGGCAGTTCCTCGCAGGGGTGCTCAAGGGCACAGACATCGGCGTGGCCGAGCCGATCGTCGCGCTGACGCCCCCAACGCCGCTCAAGAAATCACGAGTGAGTCGCCGGACTGCGTGACACTCGCCGGCGGGAGCGGCTTGCGTGCAGGTCCAGAGATGACCGAGCCGTCCTTGACCGAGAACTGAGAGCCATGGCAGTAGCAGATGATCGCGCCGTTCGTGATGGCCGACACCGGGCAACCCTGGTGCGTGCAGATGCTGCTGAACGCTTTGTAGGTGCCGGCGGTGGGCTGTGTCACGACGAAGCTCACGGCCTGCATGATGACCCCACCGCCGACGGGGACATCCGCCTTCTTCACAGTGTTGTCGGACGAGGCGCCCCCACCACCGGAACCGCCGCCGCCCGATGACGTGGCATTGGTGGAGCTGCAGGCCGTCAGCCCGAGTCCGGCCAGTGTGAGTCCCATGCCGGCGGCGAAGAGACTGCGACGAGGCACGTCGGGGGACATGGATCCTCCTGGGTTTGGTTGACGTTTCAACCCTAGGTGGAGCGATAGGGCGTTCCCAGTCTCGCCCAGAACTCACAGCGACGGGCACGGTATCCACAGGAAGCGCCCCCCATCGCCTCGTCGTGGCTGTCTGCGGTGGCGGCTAGATTGGGCGACTGTGGCAGATCCGGTGACGTACAGGCCGAAGGTGGGGTCGATCCCCACCGATCCCGGCGTGTACCGGTTCATCGACGCGCACGGCACCGTGATCTACGTCGGGAAGGCCAAGAACCTTCGGCAACGACTCAACTCCTACTTCGCTGATCCCGCGGGGCTGCACCACCGCACTCGCACGATGGTCTTCACCGCCGCCAAGGTCGAGTGGACGGTCGTCCAGAACGAGCTCGAGGCGCTCCAGCTCGAGTACACGTGGATCAAGAAGTACGACCCGCGGTTCAACGTCAAGTACCGCGACGACAAGACGTACCCATGGCTCTGCGTCAGCTGGTCCGACGAGTTCCCACGGGTCTTCGTGGGCCGCGGCTCCAAACGTCGGGGGTGGCGCTACTTCGGGCCGTACGGGCATGCCTGGGCCATCCGCGACACCGTCGACGCACTCCTCGGGGTCTTCCCTATGCGCTCGTGCAGCGCGGCGACATTCCGCTCCGCGGCCGCCTCGGGGCGGCCCTGTCTGCTCGGCTACATCGACAAGTGCTCCGCGCCATGCATCGGACGCATCACGCCGGAGGCTCATCGTGAGATCGCCGATGACTTCTGCGCCTTCATGGGCGGCCAGACCCGGGTGATCGAGCGTCGTCTGGAGAGCCAGATGGCGGTCGCCTCCCACAACATGGAGTACGAACGGGCTGGGGTCCTCCGTGACCAGCTCGGGGCACTCCACAAGATCCTCGAGCGCAACGCGATCGTGCTCACGGACGGGACCGACGCCGACGTGGTCGCGATGGCCGTCGACCAGCTCGAGGTGGCCGTCCAGGTCTTCCACGTCCGGGATGGGCGAGTCCAGGGAGAGCGGGGCTGGGTGGCCGATCGCGCCGACGAGGGCGACGAGTCGGCGTTGGTGGAGGCGTTCCTGCTCCAGCTGTACGCCGAGCAGGTCGCGCCCGATATGACACCCGTGGAGCGGCGCCGCGCCGTACCGCCGCTCGTCCTGGTGCCCGCGCTGCCGACAGGGGCGGGGCTCATGGAGCAACTGCTCGCCACGGAGCGGGGCGCAAAGGTGCGGATTCAGGTCCCGCAGCGTGGCGACAAGCGCGTCCTGCTCGACACCGTGGCGCGGAACGCGGCCGAGGCTCTGACCCGCCACAAGACGCGACGGGCGAGCGACCTCACCACCCGGAACCGTGCGCTCGAAGAGATCCAGGAGGCCCTCGGGCTGAAGACCGTGCCGCTGCGGATCGAGTGCTTCGACATCTCCCACCTCCAGGGCACCGAGACCGTCGCATCGATGGTCGTCTTCGAGGACGGACTCGCTCGCAAGTCCGAGTACCGGCGCTTCGTCGTCCGTACTGTCGGCTCGAACGACGTGGGGGCCATGACCGAGGTGCTGACCCGGCGGTTCCATCGACTGATCGAGGAGCGGCAGCTCCTCTCCGAGGCTGACGGCGACACGGCGGCCGCGGCGCTCGTCGATGCCACGACCCGTGCGCCGCGGGGCTTCGCATACGCACCGGGCCTGCTGGTGGTCGATGGCGGCGCGCCTCAGGTGGCAGCCGCGCAGGCCGTCCTCGATGCGCTCGGCATCACCGACATCACCGTCTGCGGCCTGGCGAAGCGGTTGGAGGAGGTCTGGCTACCGGACGAGGAGTTCCCGCTCATCCTGCCCAGGGCCAGCGAAGGGCTGTACCTTCTGCAGCGCATCCGCGACGAGGCGCACCGGTTCGCGATCACCCATCATCGTGGCCGCCGCAGCGTGTCGATGGTGGAGTCGCTGCTCGACGACGTCGCGGGCCTGGGTGAGGTACGCCGTAAGGCGCTGTTGCGCCGCTTCGGCTCGATGAAGAAGCTCCGAGCCGCGACCGCGGAGGAGATCGCGGAGACCCCGGGGTTCGGCCCGCGGCTGGCTGAGGCGGTCGTCGTCGCCGTCGCCTCTCAGTCGGTGGGGGAGTCCGTCAACCTCACGACAGGAGAAATCCTCGACTGAGTCCGTGTGGCCCATGCCACCCGGCTACCGGCTCTCGTGATAATAGAAGCTGTGAGCGAGCACCAGGCAACACAACGAGTCGTCGTCATCACCGGCATGTCCGGGGCGGGCCGGCGCACTGCCGCGCACGCCATGGAGGACCACGGCTGGTACGTGGTCGACAACATCCCGCCCGTGATGCTGCCCCTGCTGGTGCGACAGCTGGCGTCGGACGGGATCACCAAGCTGGCCGTGGTCATCGACGTCCGGAGCCGCGCGGACATGCAGCATCTGCCGGTGGTGTTCTCGCAGCTCGCCGAGGAGGGCATCACGGCGGAGATCTGCTTCATCGAGGCAGCCGACGAGGTGATCGTCAAACGGCAGGAGTCCTCGCGAAGGCCCGTACCTCTTCAGGAGGACGGCCGCATGATCGAGGGCATCCAGCGTGAGCGCCGCATGATGTCGACCCTGCGCGCCGCGGCGGACATGGTCATCGACACCTCACCGTTGAACGTCCACCAGCTCCAGCAGCGGGTCGCGCACGCGTACGGCGGTGACGACCGCGACGAGCTGCGTGTCATCGTCGTGTCGTTCGGCTTCAAGAACGGTGTTCCGATCGATGCGGACATGGTCTTCGACGTACGGTTCCTGCCGAATCCCCACTGGGTCCCCGAGCTGCGTCCGCAGACGGGCTTGTCCGAGGCCGTCTCCTCGTACGTGCTGAAGCAGCCTTCGGCGGGTCCGTTCCTCACCCACCTGCTTGGTCTCCTCGACAGCGTGCTGCCCGGATATGTCGCCGAGGGCAAGCGGCAGGTCGAGGTCGCGATCGGCTGTACAGGCGGCAAGCACCGGTCGACGGCGATCGCCGAAGAAGTGGCCGGCCAGCTCCGTGACCGCAAGCTGACCGTACAGGTCATGCATCGCGATCTCGGGCGCGAATGACCCGCCACCTCGACCGACTACCGATGGTGGCGGCGCTGGGAGGCGGACACGGTCTGTCGGCGACGCTGATGGCCTTGCGGCGGCTCACAGACCATCTCACGGCGATCGTCACGGTCGCCGATGACGGTGGGTCATCGGGCCGGCTCCGCGACGAGTTCGACTGCCTGCCTCCCGGTGACCTGCGGATGGCGTTGGCTGCGCTGTGCGACGACGACTCCGCGGGCAGGTTGTGGGCCGACGTGCTCCAGTCCCGGTTCACCGGCAGCGGTCCGCTCGCCGGACACGCGATCGGCAACCTGCTCATCGCCGGGCTGTGGCAGAAGTTGGCCGATCCCGTCGAAGGCCTGGACATGGTCGGCCAGCTGCTGGGTGTACGAGGCCGGGTGCTACCCATGTCGGCTGTCCCGCTGACCATCGAGGCGGACGTGGTGGGCCTTCGCGCCGACGCACCCGACGAGGTGATGGTGGTCCGAGGCCAGGCGCACGTCGCGAAGACGTCAGGTCGCGTCGTCAGCGTTCGACTGGGACCTGATCGCCCACCCGCCCACCCCGCCGCAGTGGCCGCCCTGCGCGAGGCCGACTTCATCGTGCTGGGGCCTGGTTCGTGGTTCACGTCGGTGCTCGTGCACCTCCTCGTACCGGAGCTCGCTGAGGCGATCGTCTCGTCCAAGGCGCAGCGGATCCTCGTGCTCAACCTCGTCCCCGCCGACGAGACCGCTGGGTTCTCGCCGGCGGCGCACATCGACGTGCTCGCCGAGCACGCGCCGATGCTCCGGCTCGACCACGTGATCGCCGATGAGCGGTTCGCGGGCCTCGACGGGCACCTCGGGACGTATGTGGAGAACCTGGGAGCACAGCTCCACATCGCAAGGCTCGGCATGCGCGATGGCTCGGCTCGCCACGACCCGCTACTCCTGGCCGCCTCGCTGGCTGGAGCCATGGGGCTGTGACCGGGTCCGGGAGACCCCCCGCCGTATGACAAGATTGCCCAATGGCGTTGACCCAGCAGGTGAAGTCTGAGCTGGCGACAGTGGTGACGACGAAGACCTGCTGCCGCCGCGCGGAAGCAGCCGCCATGCTCCGGTTCGGCGGGGGTCTCCATCTCGCGGGTGGCCAGATCATCGTGGAGGCCGAGCTCGACACCGGTGCGGCAGCGCGTCGGCTGCGCTCCACGATCACCGAGGTCTACGGTCTGCAGTCCGAGCTCGTCACCGTCACGTCGTCCGGTCTTCGCCGCGGTACCCGCTACATCGTCCGCCTCATCAAGGATGGCGGCGCCTTGGCGCGCCAGACCGGCCTGGTCGACAAGCGCGGCCGTCCCGTGCGTGGCCTGCCGCCGTCCGTGGTCGGTGGCGGCATCTGCGACGCGGTGGCGACCTGGCGCGGGGCATTCCTCGCCCACGGCTCGCTCACGGAGCCGGGCCGCTCGATGTCGATGGAGATCTCTTGTCCCGGTCAGGAGTCGGCACTGGCGCTCGTCGGCGCTGCTCGGCGTCTCGGAATCGTCGCCAAGCCGCGTGACGTACGAGGTGTCGACCGGGTTGTCATCCGCGACGGCGACGCCATTGCGGCGATGCTGACCAGGCTGGGTGCTCATCAGACCGTGCTGGCCTGGGAGGAGCGCCGCGTACGACGCGAGGTGCGCGCCTCCGCGAACCGCCTGGCCAACTTCGACGACGCCAACCTGCGTAGGTCCGCACACGCGGCGGTGGCGGCGGGGATGCGCGTGAGCCGTGCGTTGGAGATCCTCGGCGAGGACGTACCGGGTCATCTGCTGACCGCCGGCACGCTCCGGCTGGAGCACAAGCAGGCCTCTTTGGAGGAGCTCGGAGCCCTCCATCTGCCCCCTCTGACGAAGGATGCCGTAGCAGGTCGGATCCGCCGGCTCCTGGCCATGGCCGACCGTCGCGCCGCGGAGCTCGGAGTGCCGGACACCGCCGCCGTACTGCCTCCTGACTACGACGAGCAGTAGTCGCTACCGACGCGTGACCCGGCTGCACATCGGCGGAACGGATTCGTTAGGCTGACGGTGTCCGAACGACTGTTCCGGATGCGGGAGCATCCGGTGAGAAGGAGTCCTGCATATGACTGTCAAGGTTGGCATCAACGGGTTCGGCCGCATCGGCCGCAACTACTACCGCGCTCTGGTCGCAGCCGGCGCGGA
Source organism: Propionibacteriales bacterium (assembly GCA_038317635.1). GTDB lineage: Bacteria > Actinomycetota > Actinomycetes > Propionibacteriales > Propionibacteriaceae > Fen-668. The sequence goes on along the minus strand of JBBQBP010000023.1, from coordinate 36,730 downwards.
CCTTGAGGTCGTCGCGGTCAACGACCTGACCGACAACCACACCCTCGCCCACCTGCTCAAGTACGACTCGATCCTCGGCCGCTTCCCGGGAGAGGTCACCTCCGACGCCACCGCGATCTACGTGGACGGCAAGGCGATCAAGGTCTTCTCTGAGAAGGATCCGGCTGGTCTGCCCTGGGGCGAGCTCGGCGTCGACATCGTCATCGAGTCGACTGGCTTCTTCACGGATGCCACGAAGGCCAAGGCCCACCTCGATGCGGGCGCCAAGAAGGTACTCATCTCCGCTCCGGCGAAGAACGAGGACATCACGATCGTCATGGGCGTCAACGACGACCAGTACGATCCGGCGACCCAGAACATCATCTCCAACGCGTCCTGCACGACGAACTGCCTCGCGCCGATGGCGAAGGCCCTCAACGACGGTCTCGGCATCGTCAAGGGGCTCATGACCACCATCCACGCGTACACGCAGGACCAGAACCTCCAGGACGCCCCGCACAAGGACCTCCGTCGTGCGCGCGCCGCAGCCATCAACATGGTCCCGACCACGACCGGCGCCGCCAAGGCCGTCGCGCTCGTGCTGCCGGAGCTCAAGGGCAAGCTCGACGGTTACGCCATGCGGATCCCGATTCCGACCGGTTCCGCCACCGACCTCACCTTCGAGGCCAGCCGCGAGACCACCGTCGAAGAGGTCAACGCGATCGTGAAGGCCGCAGCCGAGGGCGCCATGAAGGGCAAGCTCGTCTACACCGAGGACCCGATCGTCTCCAAGGACATCGAGACCGACCCGGCCTCCTGCATCTTCGACGCGCAGCTCACCAAGGTGATCGGCAACCAGGTCAAGGTCGTGGGCTGGTACGACAACGAGTGGGGCTACTCGAACCGTCTCGTTGATCTCACCGTCCTCGTCGGCTCGAAGCTCTGATCCGCTCCCACTCGTAGAAAGGCCGACACGTGAGGTCAGTACCCGACCTTGGCGCGCTCGCTGGAAAGCGCGTCCTGATTCGCTGTGATTTCAATGTGCCGCTTGACGGCGACGTCATCACCGACGACGGGCGCATCCGCGCCGCGCTCCCGACGCTCACCGACCTGATCAAGGCCGGCGCGAAGGTCGTGGTACTGGCCCACCTAGGCCGACCCAAGGGCATCCCCAACCCGAAGTACAGCCTCGCCCCGGCCGCGAAGCGGCTGGGCGAGCTGCTCGGCACCGACGTGAAGCTCGCAGAAGATGTGGTCGGCGAGTCGGCGCGCGCGATGGTTGCCGGACTCGCCGACGGCGAGATCGGCATGTGCGAGAACGTCCGCTACGAGCCGGGCGAGGAGAGCAAGGACGACGCCGAGCGCGGCGCCCTGGCAGCCCAGTACGCGGCGTTCGGGGACGTCTTCGTCTCTGACGGCTTCGGCGTCGTACATCGCAAGCAGGCGTCGGTCTACGACGTGGCGAAGCTCCTGCCGTCCGCGGCTGGTTCCCTCGTCGCCAAGGAGGTCGAGGTCCTCAAGAAGCTCACCCAGCACCCGGAGCATCCGTACGTGGTCGTCTTGGGCGGGGCGAAGGTGGCCGACAAGCTTGCTGTCATCGACAACCTGCTGCAGGTCGCTGACACGCTCGTCGTCGGCGGTGGCATGAGCTACACCTTCCTCGCGGCCCAGGGCTATGAGGTGGGTGGCTCCATCCTCGACGCCGAGAACATCGAGGCGTGCAAGGGCTACCTGACGCAAGCCAAGGAGGCCGGCAAGCAGATCCTGCTTCCCGTCGACACGCGCGTGGCGGCGGAGTTCGACTTCGCCGGCCGTACGGTGTCCGAGGTCTCGATCGTCCCGTCGAGCGAGATCCCGGCCGACCAGTCGGGTCTGGATATCGGCCCGGAGACCGAGAAGACCTTCGCGGCCACCATCCTGGGCGCCAAGACCGTGTTCTGGAACGGCCCGATGGGCGTGTTCGAGATCGAGGCACTCGCTTCCGGTACGCAAGCCGTGGCAACCGCTCTCGCAGACACCGACGCCTTCACGGTCGTCGGCGGCGGCGACTCCGCAGCGGCCGTACGCCAGCTCGGCTTCGCCGACGACGCGTTCGGCCACATCTCGACCGGCGGCGGTGCGTCGCTGGAGTACCTCGAGGGCAAGACCCTTCCGGGTCTGTCCGTGTTGGAAGGCTGAGCGATGGCGAACCGTACCCCGCTGATGGCGGGCAACTGGAAGATGAACCTCAACCACGTCGAGGCGACCGGACTCGTCCAGAAGCTCGCGTGGACCCTCGCCGACCACAAGTACAACCCGGCGAAGACCGAAGTGGCCGTCATCGTGCCGTTCACCGACATCCGTACTGTGCAGACCCTCATCGAGGGCGAGAAGTACCCGATCGCCTGGGGCGCGCAGGACGTCTCCGTCCACGCCGCCGGCGCGTACACGGGGGAGATCTCGGTGGACATGCTCGCCAAGCTCGGCTGCCGGTACGTCGTGGTCGGACACTCCGAGCGTCGTGCCTACCACGCCGAGACGGACGAGATCATCAACGCCAAGGCCAAGGCAGTCATCGCCGCCGGCATGACGCCGATCATCTGCTGCGGCGAGATGCTGGAGGTCCGCAAGGAGGGCCGCCACGTCGCCCATGTCCTCGGCCAGGTCACGGCCTGCCTCGAGGGCCTCACCGCGGAGCAGGTCGGCGCGCTCGTCATCGCGTACGAGCCCATCTGGGCCATCGGTACGGGCGAGGTCGCCACGCCGGCGGACGCCCAAGAGGTCTGCGGCGCGATCCGCGGCAAGGTCTCCGAGCTGGTCGGTGCGGCCGCAGCGGCGGCCGTGAAGATCCAGTACGGCGGTTCGGTCAAGTCCAGCAACGTCGTCGACATCATGGGGCAGCCCGACGTCGACGGCGCCCTGGTGGGCGGGGCGAGCCTCGATGCTGAAGAGTTCTCCAAGATCGTCCTGTTCCAGGGCTGATCCCGTGACGCACGGCGCCGGTGGCTGAGGCCCCGGCGCCGTCGCCATGTCCGGTGCAGGTCGGTGTACTTCTCGTCGCTGGCGCCGGGGCAGCACGACAGGTATCGCCTCGCCGGTGGGGCCGGTTCTTCGACGAAGGCACACGTGGGTTACCATGTGCGAGTGAGTTTGCTCGTCCCCTTGATCACCTGGCCAGTACTCAGTGTGTCCATCGGGCTCGTGATCACGAGCGTGATCCTGGCCCTGTTCATCCTGCTCCATAAGGGCAAGGGTGGTGGCATGTCCGACCTCTTCGGTGGTGGCATGTCCACGGCTATGGGTGGGACGAGTGTCGCAGAGCGAAACCTCGACCGCCTCACGATCATCGTCGGGTCTCTGTGGCTGGCGTGCATCGTCGCGCTGTTGATCATGTACCGCTTCGGCGTCTAGCCGGACCACGATTCTCACGAGTCCAGAACCATCAACGATCGAGGAGATTGACTGTGGCCGGAGGTAGCGCCATTCGCGGTAGCCGCGTCGGTGCGGGCCCCATGGGGGAGGCCGAGCGCGGCGACGCCGCTCCTCGCCTGTACGTCTCGTACTTCTGCGCGAACATGCACGAAACCCGACCGGCGTTCGCCGCCGAGGCACAGGTCCCGCTGGAGTGGGACTGCCCACGCTGCGGACTGCCTGCCAACCTGGACTCGGAGAACCCTCCGCCTCCGCCGAAGATCCTGCCCTACAAGACGCACCTTGCGTACGTGAAGGAGCGGCGCACCAGCGCCGAGGCCCGCACGATCCTCGAGGAGGCGCTGCAGGGCCTGCGTGACCGTCGCGCCCGCGGCGAAGTCATCTACTGAGACTCAGCAACGAGACGGCCGGCCACGTGGCCGGCCGTTCGTGCGTTCAGAGGCCGCTCGAGACATCAGAGCAAGCAGGAGTGGAACGGCAGCTCGACTGCGGCATCCTCGTCGATGAACCAGACCGTACGCTCGACACCGCTCACGTGCGCCGAGATCGTCGTGGCGTCGCCGCGGAACGTCCGTGCCACCGCCTGGGCCTTCTCCTTGCCCGTGGCCAGGATCCAGACCTCGCGGGACTTGTTGATCGTCGCGAGGCTCAGCGTGACCTGCTCGGATGGCGGCTTGGGCGCATCCGTCACCCCGATCGCGATCGCCGACGTCGGCTCGGAGGTGGGGTGATCCGGGTGCAAGGCAGCCACGTGGCCGTTCTCGCCCAGCCCCAGAAGACAGATGTCGATCGTGCGCCCGCCGAAATCGGTGCCGTACGTCAACGCGGCCTGGGCAGGATCCGCTGAGGCATCCGACGACGGCATCGGGTGCGTACGCGCGGGCGACAGCGTGAACGTACCGGCGAGACGCGACAGCGCCTGCAACGAGTTGCGGCGCGGGTCGTCGGTCGGGACGAATGCCTCGTCGGTCCACCACAGCTCCAGCGCCCCGGGATCCACCTTCGACCTGCTCACCACGCGGGCGAGGTGCTCGTATGCCAGGTTCGCCAGCCGCCCGCCGGTGAGGCACAGCTCGACGACGCGTCCGTTCGACTGCAGCTTCTCGATGCGCCGCACGAGGGACTCCGCCACGTCCTGGGCCAGCATCTCCGCCGTGGGCAGGCGGCGGACGATGCGGGGGCTCATGAGGCCTCCGCGGCGTGGCGCTGGGCTGCGGGGAGCGGCGGGTCCTGACGGCCCAAAGCCTCCTGCACCCTCGCTGCCTTACGGCTGCCGGCCCTGGCACCTGTCTTCGCGACACGGGCTGCCGCGATGGCACCGGCCTCCTTGCGTTTGCGGACGGGCTCGGGCCGGGGCACCGACCTTCCCTCACGCGACAACAGGGTGGCCAACGCGGCGGCGTACACGTCGTCGGCGTCGAGTCGCCGGAGCTCCTCGGTGAGGAGCTCGTTGATGTCGCGCCGCTTGAGTGCGACCGTACGGCGCGGCTGGCCCGGGATCGCGTAGGAGGCCGTCTTGCCGTCCTCGCGAGCGATGACGATGTCGCCACCGGGGGTCTCCAGCACCACCGACGTGATCCCTGGACCGGACGACGGCTTCCGGGTGACCGGAACCTTCAGCCGGCTCTCCAGCCACGCCGCCATGAGATCCGCCGGGGCGTTGTTGCGCGGGCCGACCACTCTGGCTGAGAGCACGCGCATGGGGTACTGGTCGAGCGCGGCGGTGAGCAGCGCCCGCCACAGCGTCAGCCGGGTCCACGTGAGGTCGGTGTCGCCCGCGGAGAGATGGAGCGCGCGGACCTCCAGCGCGCTGATGGGGTTCGAGCTGCTCGCGGCGTCGGTGATGCGGCGGTCAGCGAGCTGTCCGAGGACGTCGTCGCCGGGAGAGTCAGGAGCGTTGGTCGGCCACCACATGACGACCGGCGAGTCGGGGAGCAGCATCGGCAGCACGACGGAGTCGGCATGGTCACGCACCTCACCGGAAAGCCGGAGCACGATGACTTCACCCGGTACGTCCTCAGCCAGGTGGATCTCCGCGTCCAGCCGATCGGTCTTTCCCGTCGTCTTGACGACGAGCACGAGACGGCAGGGGTGTTCGCGCGCCGCGGTCTGAGCGGTCGCGTAGGCCTTCCCGAACGAGCGCTGCTCAGCGGAGACGATGAGCGTGAGCACCAGCCCGGAGGCGCTGCCGAGACGGCTGCGCGCCTTGAGCAGCGTGTTGGCGATCTCGCTGGTGTCGGTGTGCGGGAGCGTGATGATCATGGGTCTCCTAGGGCCGTCGCCAGGCGTGGCCGTCGCGCGCAATCATCTCGTGGGCGCTCACGGGGCCCCACGTCCCGGACTCGTAGTCCTCAGGGGGTGTCTTGAGGTTCGCCCAGTAGTCGAGCACAGGATCGAGGATCTGCCAGCCGAGCTCGACCTCCTCCTGCTGCGGGAACAAGGGCGGGTCACCGAGCAGCACGTCCAGAAGAAGCCGCTCGTACGCTTCGGGCGACGACTCGGTGAACGACTCGCCGTAGCCGAAGTCCATGTTGACGTCCCGGATCTCCATCTGGCTACCCGGGACCTTGGCGCCGAACCGCAGCGTGACGCCCTCGTCGGGCTGGATCCGCATCACGAGCGCATTCCGCCCCAGGTCGAGGGTGTCGGTCGCCATGAACGGCAGGTGAGGCGCTTTCCTGAACTCGAGCGCGATCTCTGTGACGCGCCGGGGCAGACGCTTGCCCGCGCGCAGGTAGAACGGGACGCCGGCCCACCGGCGGCTGTCGATGTCGACCCGGAGGGCTGCGAAAGTCTCGGTGGTCGAGGTCGCTTGGAACCCCTCCTCCTCGACGTAGCCGACAACATGTCTTCCACCCGTCCATCCTGCCGCGTAGCGGCCACGGGCAGCGTGCAGGTCGGGACGCTTCGGGGTGATCACCGCCGAGAGCACCTTCTGCTTCTCGCGGCGCAGGTTCGTCGCATCGAACGAGATCGGCTCGTCCATTGCGGTGAGGGCGAGCAGCTGGAGCAGGTGGTTCTGGATGACGTCACGGGCCGCGCCGATGCCGTCGTAGTAGCTCGCCCGACCACCGACTCCGATGTCCTCGGCCATCGTGATCTGTACGTGGTCGACGTAGTGGTTGTTCCAGACCGGCTCGAACATCTCGTTGGCGAACCGTAGGGCCAGCAGGTTCTGGACGGTCTCCTTGCCGAGGTAGTGGTCGATGCGGAACACAGACGACGACGGGAACGCTCTGGAGACGACCTGGTTGAGCTCCTTCGCGCTCGCCAGGTCACTCCCGAAGGGCTTCTCGATGACGACCCGCCGCCACCCGCCGCGATCGGTCGCAGACAGCCCGGACCGGTTGAGGTTCTGGATCACCGTCTCGAACAGGCCCGGGGGGATGGACAGGTAGAAGGCGTGGTTGCCGTTCGTCCCGCGGAGCTGGTCGAGCTCGTCGATGGTGGCGGCGAGCTCCTGGTACGAGGACTCCTCATCGAGGTTGCCCTGGACGAACCGGATCCCCTCGCACAGCTGTCGCCACACCTCCTCGCGGAACGGGGTCCGGGCGTGCTCCCGGACAGCCTCATGGACCCGGGAGGCGAAGTCCTCGTTGGCCCACTCACGACGAGCGAACCCCACCAGCCCGAAGCCGGGAGGCAGCAGGCCGCGGTTCGCGAGGTCGTAGACCGCCGGCATGAGCTTCTTCCGGGCGAGGTCGCCCGTGACGCCGAACATGACGAGTACGCAGGGACCCGCGATGCGGGGGAGCCGACGATCCTGCGGATCGCGCAGCGGATTCCCGCTGAACCTCTCGTCGACCACCGTGGTCCTCTCTGTGCCATATCCAAGCCCGACTATGGATTGTGCCCCGACTAGGAAGAACGGCTTGTTCGGAAAGCCTATTCCTCGCCCGGGGGTGGCGGGGACGCCACGCGGAGTCTCACCGCCCCAGGAGCCAAGGGTCCAGAGCAGCGGCGGCGAAGACCAGAGCGAGGTACGTGTTCGACCAGTGGAACAGGCGCATCGGCTTGGCGCTCGTGTCGTCGGCTCCGGCGCGCGCCCTGTTGAGGAGCATCACCGCCTCGACGACGAACCACGCGCCGCAGACCCCGGCGACCAGTGGGTACAGCCAGCCGGTATGTGCGACCGGCCACAGGACGAGGCTGGTGGCCACGGTGAGCACGGTATAGATGAGGATCCGCCATGCGACCGCGGGACGAGTGGCGACGACGGGGAGCATGGGAATGCCGCCGGCCTCATAGTCCTGGCGGTAGCGCCAGGCGAGCGCCCAGGTGTGAGGCGGCGTCCAGAAGAAGACGATGAGGAACAGGACGACCGGTGGCCAGGCGATGCTTCCGGTGACGGCCGTCCAGCCGATGAGTGGTGGGAAGCAGCCGGCGATCCCGCCCCAGATGATGTTCTGCGACGTCGACCGCTTCAGCCACATCGTGTAGACGAACACGTACAGTGCGTTCGCGAGCAGTGCCAGCCAGGCCGACAGCCAGTTCACCGCGAGGCCGAGCAGGAGCACGGAACCGATCCCGAGCACCGTCCCGTACACCGCCGCTGCCTGTCTGCTCACGCGGTGACGGGGGAGCGCGCGCGTCCGCGTCCGACGCATCAGCTCGTCGATGTCGGCGTCGATGACGTTGTTGTAGGTGTTCGCACTGCCTGCGGCGAGGTAGCCGCCGACCATCGTCGCGAGCATCACGCGCCAGGACGGAACGCCCTGCGCAGCGAGGAACATCGCCGGAAGCGTCGTGACGAGCAGCAGCTCGACGATCCGAGGCTTGGTCAGCCCGACGTAGGCGGCGACGACATCGCGCGCGGTCACCGCCGGTCCGATGGCCTGCGGCACCGTGGCGGTGCCCGCGGGTGGAGTCACTCGTCACTCCCTGGTCGTGTCGGGCGGGTGGGCCGAACGCACTTTAGCCCGCGTTTGGCGCGTGAGCCACATCGCGCAGTCGCCAGAGCACATGAGTGGTGGCAGCGGCGAGGACCGTGAGACCCACCATGTGGAGGGCAACACCCACGATCGGCAGGCCTGTGAAGTACTGGACGTATCCGATCACGCCCTGCAGGAGCTGTACGGCCAACAGGGCCGCGACAAGCCGGGACTTCGTGATCACGAGCGTCACGACGGTGAGGATCACCAGGAGCCACACCGCCCAGGCGTGTACGTGGGCGGCGAGCACGGGACTGATCCCGTTGCGCAGAACAGCACCGTCGCCGGCATGAGGACCGGCTCCGGTCACCACGGTGCCGAGGATGATGACGAGGCCGGTGGCGGCGACGATCCCGAGGACGAGTCTTCTGACGAGCGGAGAGACGGAGAGCCTCGGTGTGTCGTAGGTGCGGTGCACCATCACGACGCACAGGCCGATGATTGCCACGGAGAGCAGCATGTGGAGCGCGACGACCCACGGGTTGAGCTTCGTGAGCACGGTGATGCCGCCGATGACGCCCTGCAGCGGGATCCCGAGTCCGACGACGATCGCCAGCGTGCGGATCGGTCGCATGGGGGCGCCAGCTGACGTGGCCTTCACCCGGAACGCCGAGACGGCCATGCCGATGGCGACGGCCACGAGGACGAACGTGAGCATGCGGTTGGCGAACTCGATGACGCCGTGGACGCCCAGCGCCGCGCGCGGCACGTACGACGAGCCACTGCACTGCGGCCACGTCGGGCAGCCCAGACCGGAACTCGTGAGGCGCACGATGGCTCCGGTCACGATGATCAGCATGTTCACCGCCAGCGAGGCGAGCGCCCAGGTGTGCAAGGCGCGTACGGTGCCGAAAAGGCGGACGCCGAGCGAGACGCGTGGGGGACTGGTCGTGGTGGCGGTGGTCACGGCGACGAGTCTGCCACGGCGACGTGCCTCAGGCCGAAGGCATGGTGGTTCCTGACCACAGACTAGAGCGCCGAGTCCTTCCGGAACTCGTCGTACGAGATGTTCCAGTCCGTCCAGCCGTTGCCCTTCTCGAGTCCGCGGGAGGTGCCGGTGACGTTGATGAGGTCACCCACCCTGCAGTTCGAGAACAGCCACGCGCCGTTCGCGGTGCTGACGCCGATGCAGCCGTGGCTGACGTTGGCCCGGCCCTGGCTGCCCACCGACCACGGTGCGGCATGGACGAACTCACCCGAGTCCGTCTCGCGCATCGCGTACTGGACGTTCGACAGGTCGTAGTAGTCCGGGCTGGTCTTGGGGATGCCCACGGTCTCGGAGTTCATCCGGAGAGACGCGAACTTCTCCTTCAGCACCTTCTTGCCGCTGCGAGTCAGGAAGCCGGACTTCCCGCCCGTGATCGGGATCGTCCTTGCCAGGGCACCGTCGATCACGACCTTCATGTAGTGCGAGGCGAGGTCGGCGTTGAGGACGACCGATCGACCGATGGTCATCGCGCCCGTCACCGACTTCTGGCCGTACGTGCCGTTGCCGGCTGGGATGGAGTTGATGTCGACGTTGATCTGGACCTGTGTGCCGGCCACCCACAGGTCCTTGGGACGCCAGTGCACCTCGGTGCTAGACAGCCAGCCCCACGAGCCTTCCTGGGCGGGGTCCGAGATCACGGTCATGTGCTTCTGGAACGCTGCGCGGTCCGTGACGGGGACATCGAACTTCACCACGACGGGCATCGCCACGCCGACGGTGCCGCTGGAGACGATCGTCGGGAAGATCTGTTGCTTCAGGGACAGGTCCTGGGCGGCGAACGACGTCGTCGTGGTGGCACCGACGCCCTCGAGGTTCTGACCTGCCACGACGACCTGGTACGACGTGCCGGGTTCGAGGAGGTTTCCCGCGACCCATGTCGCCGAGTCGGGAGACAGGGTGCCCTGAACGGTCTGCTGGCCGGCCTTGGGATCAGTGAACGTCATGGCGACATCGGTGATCGAGCCGTACGACGCGGTGACTGTGAGAAGCGTGTCCACGGGGACCGTGGCGCCATCGGCCACGCTCGTGGTCAGCTGGACCGGTGCTGCCGGGGTGGCTGTGGCGGACGGCGTAGAGGTCTCCGAAGGCTGCTGACTCGACAGTGCCGGGGGGATGGCCTTGGCACAACCCGCCAGGGCGAGCGCGGACCCGGCGCCGACGAAACCGACGACCGCGCGACGTGAGACTGGCATGCGTACTCCCGTGGGCAGACAGAATTCCTTAATACCAGGATAAGCGACAAGGCGGAGATTGTTGTTCCCGCGCCGGCGACCTGGAACGGGCCGTCAATGTGACCGGCCCGTTCCATGGTTCTCAGAGTGAGTGAAGGCTCACCGCTCTCCCACCGTGACCGGCTCGGCGGCGGAGGGGGACACGATGGCGTCGGGCGAAGGCAGCATGAGCCCGTCGTCGTCCTGGCCCGAGGCAGCCCTGGTGGCGTCCTCGAGGTTGCCCGGGATGCGCATCCCGTAGAAGGACCGCCACACGAAGTAGGCGGACACGAGGAAGAACACGACGGCCAGCACATGAACGAGCATCGCGTTGTCCTTCGTCAGGCTCACGGCGAGCTCGACGGCCAGCAGGCCGAACAGCGTGGTGAACTTGATGACAGGGTTCAGGGCCACCGACGAGGTGTCCTTGTAGGGATCGCCCACGGTGTCGCCGACGATCGACGCATCGTGGAGCGCGGTGCCCTTGGCCTTGAGATCGACCTCGACGATCTTCTTCGCATTGTCCCAGGCGCCACCGGCGTTAGCCATGAAGATCGCCTGGTAGAGGCCGAAGATCGCGATCGAGATCAGGTAGCCGATGAAGAAGTAGGGCTCCACGAACGCGAACGACAGGGTGGCGAAGAAGATCGCGAGGAAGATGTTGAGCATGCCCTTCTGGGCGTACTGCGTGCAGATCTCGACCACCCGACGCGAGTCCTCGACGGAGGCCTTCTTCACGGACGGATCGAGGCTGATGTTGTCCTTGATGAACTCAACGGCCCGGAACGAACCGGTGGTCACAGCCTGGATCGACGCGCCCGTGAACCAGTAGATCATCGCGCCACCGATGATGAGACCCAGCAGGAACGGGGCGTGGAGCAACGACAGCTTGTCGAGGTCCTTCGTGAGGCCGTTGGTGAGGCCCACGATGATCGAGAAGATCATGGTGGTCGCACCGACGACGGCGGTGCCGATGAGCACCGGCTTGGCTGTGGCCTTGAACGTGTTCCCGGCGCCGTCGTTCTCCTCGAGCATGTCCTTGGCGCGATCCCACGTCGGGGTGAAGCCGAAGTCCCTCTCGATCTCCTCGGTGATGCCGGGGATCGTCTCGATGAGGCTGAGCTCGTACACGGACTGGGCGTTGTCGGTGACCGGGCCGTACGAGTCGACGGCGATCGTCACAGGGCCCATGCCGAGGAAGCCGAACGCCACGAGACCGAACGCGAACACCGCCGGGGCGAGCATCAGCGCGCCGATGCCGAGCGTGGAGAGAAGGAACGCCCCGCCCATGAGGGCGACGATCGCGATCCCGAGGTAGTAGCCAGAGAAGTTGCCGGCGACCAGGCCGGACAGGATGTCCAGCGAGGCGCCGCCCTGGGCCGCCGACTTCACGACCTCCTGGACGTGCTTGCTGGACGTCGAGGTGAAGACCTTGACGAGCTCAGGGATGAGCGCGCCGGCGAGCGTGCCGCAGGAGATGATCGCGGAGAGCTTCCACCAGAGGCTGCCGTCGCCGAGGTCGTTGATGAGCAGGTAGCTCGTGAGGAACGTCAGCAGGATCGAGACGGCCGAGGTGAGCCACACGAGGTTGGAGAGCGGGCGCTCGAAGTCCATCTCGTCCGCGTCGGCCCACTTGGCCTTGGCCACCAGGTTGTTGAGCTGGTAGGAGGCGAAGGACGCGATGACCATCACGGCGCGGATCACGAAGATCCACACCAGGAGCTGGACCTGCATCGCCGGGTCGTTCACCGCAAGGAGGATGAACGTGATGAGCGCGACTCCGGTGACGCCGTAGGTCTCGAAGCCGTCAGCCGAGGGGCCGACCGAGTCGCCGGCGTTGTCGCCGACGCAGTCCGCGATGACCCCGGGGTTGCGTGCGTCGTCCTCCTTGATCTTGAAGACGATCTTCATGAGGTCGGAGCCGATGTCGGCGATCTTGGTGAAGATGCCGCCCGCGATCCGCAGTGCAGAGGCGCCCAGCGACTCGCCCACGGCGAACCCGATGAAGCACGAGCCTGCGATGTCGCCCGGCAGGAACAGCATGATGAACAGCATCATGAACAACTCGACCGAGATCAGCATCATGCCGACGCTCATGCCGGAGCGCAGCGGGATCGAGTAGACCTCGAACGGCTTGCCCTTCAGCGAGGCGAACGCCGTGCGCGAGTTGGCGAAGGTGTTGAGGCGGATCCCGTACCAGGCGACGCCGTAGGAGCCGGCCATGCCGAGAATGCTGAACAGCAGGATGACGACGGTCCGACCGAGGCCCACGCCGGCCAGGAACTCGAAGTAGATGAAGATGACCGCGCCGATGAACAGCCACAGGGTCAGGAGGAACTTGCCCTGCTGGACGAGGTACGCCTTGCAGGTCTCGTAGATGAGCTCGCTGATCTCACGCATGGACGAGTGCACCGGCAGCTTGCGGAGACTCATGAAGCTCAGCAGCCCGAACACCAGCCCGCCGAGGCAGATGAGCAGGCCGAACATCAGGAGGAGCCTGCCGTTCACGCCCCCGAAGGTGGCGGAGCCGAGGTCAGGGAGCCTGAGGTTGGCCTCGCCGCCGCCCTGCTGCTCACCCGATGAAGTGGTGCCGCAGCCTGCGAGCAAGAGCACGGCTAGCGTCCCCATGATCGCCATGACGCGGCGTGTCGTGGGCCTCATTGACCTCTCCTCTACGTATGGGCGGAGAACGACCTCCACCCGGACACCGGTCAGGCTACGACTTCCTTTGACCGGACAAAGCAGGGGGGTACTGGTTCGGCCCCCACCGCGCGTGTGATAGTGCATTGGCTGGCGGATTTTGGTCCGCAACGCGCCCCGGAGCGCGTCATCGAGCCGAACTAAGGGCACCCTTATTTGATCTCTGGCGCGTTTACGCAAGAATGGTGTTGTGAAAACCGAACTGTCTCCTGACGTCGCCGCGCTCGGCCACGGCACGGAGGCGGGCACGCGCGGTCGGGTGCTGGGCGTGATCATGGCGCGCGGGGCCGCGACGGCCGCCGAGATCGCCGAGGAGTTCACGCTGACCCAGGCGGCTGTTCGCCGTCACCTCACCGCCCTGACCGATGGCGGCCTCATCACGACGCGCGAGCGCCGTCCGTACGGCTCCCGTGGTCGCGGACGCCCTGCCAAGGTCTTCGTTCCGACCGACCATGGCCGGGACGCGTTCGAGCACTCGTACGACAAGCTGGCGATCGACCTGCTCGCGTACCTGGCTGAGCAGAACGGGCCCGAGGCGGTCGACAGGTACGCCCGTCGCCGCTTAGCCGAGTTCGCCTCGGAGCATGCTGAGGAGATCTCGTCGGCCGTTTCGCCGGTCGACGCCTTGGCCCGTGTTCTGACGGTGGACGGGTACATGGCCACCGTTCTGCCGGTGTCCAGCGGTCAGCAGCTCTGCCAGCACCACTGTCCCGTGGCGGCCGTCGCGGCCGCGTACCCGGTGTTCTGCATCGCGGAGACGGAAGTTTTCTCGAGCTTGCTCGGTTCGCACGTACAGCGTCTAGCAACGATCGCCCACGGCGACGGTGTCTGCACGACCCATATTCCCCGACCGGTGACCAAGGAGGTCTCACGATGACCCAGACCACGGAATCGCCCCAGCTCGCGCCCGGCCTCGGCAGCACTCAGAACGAACATCTCGATGCCCTGGGCCAGTACCGCTTCGGCTGGCACGACTCGGACACCGCCGGTGGTGCTGCGCAGCGTGGCCTCAACGAGGACGTCGTGCGCGACATCTCTGGCAAGAAGAACGAACCGTCGTGGATGCTCGACCTGCGTCTCAAGGGCCTCAAGCTGTTCCAGCGCAAGCCGATGCCCGTCTGGGGCGCCGACTTGAGCGGTATCGACTTCGACAACATCAAGTACTTCGTCCGCTCGACGGAGAAGCAGGCACAGTCCTGGGAGGACCTGCCGGCTGACATCAAGGCCACGTACGACCGGCTGGGCATCCCGGACGCTGAGCGCAACCGTCTCGTATCCGGTGTCGCCGCGCAGTACGAGTCCGAGGTGGTCTACCACAAGATCAACGAGGAGCTGGAGCGTCAGGGCGTCATCTTCCTCGACACGGACAGCGGTCTGCGGGAGCACCCCGAGCTCTTCAAGGAGTACTTCGGTTCCGTCATCCCCGTGGGCGACAACAAGTTCGCCTCCCTCAACACCTCAGTGTGGTCGGGTGGCTCCTTCATCTACGTGCCGAAGGGCATCCACGTCACGATCCCGCTGCAGGCGTACTTCCGGATCAACACCGAGAACATGGGCCAGTTCGAGCGGACGCTGATCATCGTCGACGAGGGTGCCTCGGTGCACTACGTCGAGGGCTGTACGGCGCCGATCTACAAGTCCGACTCGCTGCACTCGGCGGTCGTCGAGATCATCGTCAAGAAGAACGCCCACTGCCGGTACACGACGATCCAGAACTGGTCGAACAACGTGTACAACCTCGTCACCAAGCGCGCCACGTGCGAAGAGGGCGCCTCGATGGAATGGGTCGACGGCAACATCGGCTCCAAGGTGACGATGAAGTACCCGGCGGTCTGGCTGCTTGGCGAGCACGCCCGCGGCGAGACCCTCTCGATCGCGTTCGCGGGTGAGGGCCAGCACCAGGACACAGGCTCCAAGATGGTTCATGCCGCCCCGCACACGTCGAGCTCGATCATCTCCAAGTCGGTGTCTCGCGGCGGTGGCCGCACCTCGTACCGCGGCCTGATCCAGGTCGACCCGAACGCGCATCACTCCGCCTGCACCGTGAAGTGCGACGCGCTCCTGGTCGACACCATCAGTCGCTCGGACACGTACCCGTACGTCGATGTCCGTACCGACGATGTCTCGATGGCTCACGAGGCCACCGTGTCGAAGGTCTCGGATGACCAGCTCTTCTACCTCATGAGCCGCGGAATGGGTGAGGACGAGGCGATGGCGATGATCGTGCGCGGCTTCGTCGAGCCGATCGCTCGCGAGCTGCCCATGGAGTACGCCCTCGAGCTGAACCGGCTCATCGAGCTGCAGATGGAAGGAGCGGTGGGCTGATGACGGCCACCATCGACAAGAGGGACGGGTCTGCCCGAAATCTGCAGGAGGCGATGGAGGCGGTCGAGTCGCACCTCCATCCGACTCCGTCGTGGGACGTCGCCGATCATCCGATGCCCACCGGGCGCGAGGAGATCTGGCGCTTCACGCCCGTCAAGCGGCTCAAGCCGCTGCTCGACGGCGAGCCCAGTGACGCGCGCCTGGTGTGGGAGCAGAGCCTTCCCGCCGGTGTGACCACGCGGGCCCTGACCGAGCAGGAGGCCCGTGACATCTCGGCCGAGGCGCCCGTCGACCGGGTGTCCGCGCTGGCCGCAGCGCTGTCCGGCGGCGCCCAGCTCATCGAGGTGCCCGCCGAGGCGGATCTCGACGCCCCGGTGAGCATCGTGCTCAGGGGACATGGTGAGCTTGTCTGGGGACACATCGTGGTGAGGATCGGGCACCACGCCCGTGCCACGATCGTCGTGCGCCACGAGGGCAGCGCGACGTACGGGATGAAGCTCGACGTCATCGTCGGTGAAGGTGCTGACGTCAACTTCGTGACGATCCAGGACTGGGCCGACGACACCCTCCATGGCGGCCAGACGTCTGTTCTCATCGGGCGCGACGCCCAGGTCCGTACAGTCACCGTCAGTCTGGGCGGATCCGTCGTACGGCTCACCGAGACGTCGCGGTTCGCTGGTCCGGGTGGGTCCTTGGAGATGTTCGGGCTGTACTTCGTCGACGCCGGGCAGCACATCGAGCACCGCCTGTTCGTCGACCACAGCGCACCCCAGACCCACAGCAAGGTCGACTATCGCGGCGCGCTCCAAGGCGCCGGTGCCCACTCCGTGTGGGTCGGCGACGTGCTGATCCGCAAGGTCGCCGAGCGGATCTCGACGTACGAGGCGAACAAGAACCTCGTCCTCACCGACGGGTGCCGCGCGGACTCCGTACCGAACCTCGAGATCCAGACCGGCCAGATCGAGGGCGCGGGCCACTCGTCGACGACCGGACGCTTCGACGACGAGCAGCTGTTCTACCTCCAGAGCCGCGGCATCGCCCCGAAGGAGGCCCGCAGGCTGGTCGTGCGCGGGTTCTTCGCGACGATCATCGCCAAGATCGGCGTACCGGAGCTCGAGGAGCGGCTCCTGGCCGCCATCGAGACCGAGCTGGCCAAGTCGGTGTCCGCATGACCTTCGTACGCGCGTGCGCGACGGCGGACGTGGTCATGAACAGACCACGGGCAGCGACGGTCAGCGGGGTGCCCGTGGTGGTGGTCTCCACCGACGATGGATGGTTCGCCATCAACGACGAGTGCAGCCACGCCGCCGTACCGCTCTCGGACGGTGACGTCGAGGACTGCCACATCGAGTGCTACATGCACGGCTCGCGCTTCAACCTGCGCACCGGCTGGCCCGACCAGCTCCCGGCCACCATGCCGGTCCCGGTCTATCCGATCAGCATCGAGGGCGACGACGTGTTCGTCGATGTCGCCAACCCGTACCACTTCGAGGAGAACTGAGCGCAATGGCATCCAACCAGGGCCTGGTCATCACTGGCCTTCACGTCACCGTCGAGACCGAGGCGGGCACCAAAGAGATCCTCAAGGGCGTCGACCTGACGATACGTCCGGGCGAGATCCACGCGATCATGGGCCCGAACGGCTCGGGGAAGTCGACGCTGGCGTACTCCATCGCGGGTCACCCCAAGTACAAGATCACCGAGGGCTCGGTGGCGCTCGACGGCGTCGAGCTCACCCAGCTGAGCGTCGACGCCCGGGCTCGTGCCGGGATGTTCCTGGCCATGCAGTACCCGGTCGAGGTGCCCGGCGTGTCGGTCGCGAACTTCCTGCGCACGGCGAAGACCGCGCTGAGCGGCGAGGCTCCGAAGGTCCGTACCTGGATCAAGGAGGTCAACGAGTCGCTCACCCGGCTGGACCTCGACCGTGAGTTCAGCGCTCGCAGCGTGAACGAAGGATTCTCCGGTGGCGAGAAGAAGCGGCACGAGATCGTGCAGCTCGAGCTGCTGAACCCCAAGTTCGCGGTCCTCGACGAGACGGACTCCGGGCTCGACATCGACGCGCTGCGGATCGTCAGCGAGGGCGTCAACCGGTACGCGTCGCAGGGCGACCGTGGGGTGCTGCTGATCACGCACTACACGCGCATCCTGCGCTACATCAACCCCGACTTCGTCCACGTCTTCGTCGACGGCCAGGTCGTCGAGGAGGGCGGCCGCGAGCTGGCCGACGAGCTCGAGGCGAACGGGTACGAGAAGTACACGAAGGCGGCGACCCAGGCGTGAGCGCGCTGTACGACGTCGAGGCGGTGCGGCGGGACTTCCCGATCCTCACGCGCCAGATCGGCGCGTATCCGTTGACGTACCTGGACTCGGCGAACACGAGCCAGAAGCCGAAGCAGGTCGTCGACGCGGTCGCCGACCACTACCTCTCGCACAACGCCAACGTCGCCCGGGCGATGCACGCGCTGGGCGCGGAGGCGACGTCGGCGTTCGAGGGTGCGCGTACGGCCATCGCCATGTTCATCGGTGCCTCGCGCTCCGAGGAGGTCGTCTTCACGAAGAACGCGTCGGAGGCGCTGAACCTCGCGGCGCACACGCTGTCGGCGGCGCTCGGCCCCGGCGACGAGGTCGTGGTCTCGGTCATGGAGCACCACTCGAACATCGTGCCGTGGCAGCTCGCCTGCCAGCGGACCGGCGCCACGCTGCGCTGGTTCGACATCACCGATGAGGGGCGGCTCGATCTCGAGGCGGCTGCCCGCGACGGGCTGATCAACGAACGGACGAAGGTCGTCTCGATCACGTGGGTCAGCAACGTCCTCGGGACCATCAACCCCGTCGCCCAGGTGGCTGCCATGGCGCATGCCGTGGGTGCCGTGATGGTGGTCGACGGGTCGCAGGGCGTGCCGCAGCTCCCGACGTCCGTCGCCGCTCTGGGCTGCGACCTGCTGGCCTTCACCGGCCACAAGATCTGCGGGCCGACGGGAGTCGGCGTGCTGTGGGGGAAGTACGACCTCCTCGAGACCCTGCCCCCGTTCCTCGGTGGGGGCGAGATGATCGAGGTGGTCCGGATGACCGGGTCCACCTTCGCCCCGCCGCCGTACCGGTTCGAGGCCGGTACCCAGCCGATCGCGCAGGCCGTCGGGCTGCACGCCGCCATCAGGTATGTGTCCGCGCTGGGCATGGACCGGATCGCCGCGCACGAGCATGACCTGACCGAGTACGCGTTGGCCGAGATGGCGAACGTCAGCGGCGTGCGGATCCTCGGGCCCACCGATGCGGTCGACCGTGGGGGTGCGATCTCGTTCACCCTGGATGGCGTCCACCCGCACGACGTGATGCAGGTGCTCGACTCCCGCGGGATCGCCATCCGCGGCGGGCACCACTGCGCGCGGCCGTTGCACGACCGTCTCGGCGTGCAGTCCAGCTGCCGGGCGTCGATGTACCTGTACACGACCCGCGCCGAGATCGACCGGCTCGTGGAGGCTCTTGACTACACGAACGCGTTCTTCTCCGGCCGGCTGGCCACGACGGGAGGCGTGCGGTGAGCGTCGAGCAGCTGTACCAGGAGATCATCCTCGACCACTACCGCGTGAAGCGGAACGCGGGCCTGCGTGATCCGTACGAGGTCGAGGTGCACCACGTCAACCCGTCCTGCGGCGACGAGCTGACGCTGCGGGTCACCGTGGGCGACGGTGCCGTCACCGATGTCTCGTACGACGCGCAAGGTTGCTCGATCTCGCAGGCGTCGACATCTGTGATGAGCGAGCTGGTGATCGGCGGTACGGCCCAGCATGCGCTCGACCTGTACGACGGCTTCCAGAAGATGATCCAAGGACAGGGGAAGGTCTCGCTGGACGAGGAGACCTACGGCGACGCCGTGGCTTTCGAGGGTGTCGCCCAGTTCCCCGCCAGAGTGAAGTGCGCGATGCTCGGTTGGTCCGCGGTGCGCGATGCGCTGCTGCGGGTCCAGGCGGGCGCGAAGGAGGAGTTATGACCGAACCCACCCAGACGTCGACGAGGCCGTCCGACCTGGTCAAGGAGCCGTTGCCTGGCGCTGCTCCGGAGACCCGGGCGACCGTTGAGGACGTCATGGAGGCCATGAAGGACGTCGTCGACCCCGAGCTCATGGTCAACGTCGTCGACCTGGGTCTCGTGTACGGGATCCACCTCGACGACGACCTCAACGCCACGATCGACATGACGTTGACGTCCCCGACCTGCCCCCTCACAGACCGGCTCGAGTACGACACCGAGCTGGCCCTCGAGGGTCTCGTGAAGTCGGTGACGATCAACTGGGTCTGGCTGCCGCCGTGGTCGCTCGAGGCCATCACGGAAGAGGGCATCGAGCAGCTGCGCTCGGTCGGCTACAACGTCTGACGTCGCACCCGACGGCTGGCGTTCGCAGCTCCCGGTCTAGGCTGCCTGCGGCGGCCTAAGCAGGCGCCATGGTCCTGGCACCTGTGAGAGGGGGCGTGGTGGGGTTCACCGTGCCCGCGACGCAGGTGGCCATCATGTTCGGCCTCATGGCCGTCGGCTGGGTCGCATACCGGGTGAAGTGGCTGGGCGCCGAGGCCCTGCGGGGCCTGACGAACCTGCTGCTGTTCCTCGTCGCACCCGCTGTCATCATCCAGGCGTTCCAACGACCGTTCGACGCTGCTCGGCTGGAGTCGATCGGGATCGTCTTCGTCGTCGACCTCGTCGCGTTCGCGATCACCATCGCCGTGGCACGTCTCCTCATGAACCGTCGGCTGGTTCCGGATCTCGCCATGCGCAAGGCGCTGCAGTTCGGCACGGTCTACTCGAACGCCGGCTTCCTCGGCATCCCGCTGACACAGGCGCTGCTCGGCAGCGATGGCGTCTTATATGCCGTGACGTACCTGGCCGCGTACACCGTCTTCGTGTGGACCCACGGCATCTCGTTGTTCGGCCATGATCATGTACGCGCGTCCATGAAGGTCCGCCGCGTGCTGCTGAACCCCGGGATCATCTCGATCCTGATCGCCCTGCCGATGTACGTCCTCTCCGTGCGCATCCCGTCGCCTGCGTCGGACGTGGTCGGCTATCTCGCCGACATGAACACGCCGCTGAGCATGATCGTGGTGGGCGTGAACCTCGCCGCATTCAGCTTGCGCACAATCTTCAGCGACGCGTACGTATGGCTCGGAGTGTTCGCTCGGAACATCCTCGTACCTGCGACCTTCATCCTCCTGCTCGGCCTGCTGCCCATCGATCCGGTCGCCCGGATGGCGATCCTCATCTCGGTGGCCACCCCCGTCGGCGCGATGCTCGTCATCTTCAGCATCCGCCACGACCAGGACACCCAGTTCGCCACGCGTCTGCTGTGCCTCTCGACCCTGCTGTGCGTGATCACCCTCCCGGTCGCGCTGGTGGTCGCCGGAGCGCTCTGGTGAGGCAGGGGACTGTCGGAGCATCGAGGTAGGTTGTCCGACCGTGACCCTGACATTTGCGCAGCTGCGGCGGTACGCGGTCGGGCGCACGCTGTTCCGGCCGACCACCTTGCCCCGGGCCATCGAGCGGCTCGGGTTCGTGCAGGCTGACCCCATCCGGCAGCCGGCGAGGGCGCAGGACCTCATCCTGCGGCACCGGGTCGCCGGTTACCGGGCCGGTGATCTCGAACGCCGCTACGCGAAGCTCCCCATCGAGGAGGACGCGTTCATCAACTACGGCTACCTCCCGCGGGCCACGGCCGCGCTCATGCACCCTCGCGAGGCGCGCAGGCCGTGGGACGAGGCGACCGGTGCCAGGGCTGAGGCGGTGCTGGAGTTCGTACGGGACCGTGGCCCGGTCCACCCTCGCGAGGTCGAGGACCACTTCCAGCACGGCAGCGTGAAGAACTGGTTCGGCGGCAACTCCAACGCGACCACCCAGCTGCTCGACGGCCTGCACTACCGCGGGGTGCTGCGGGTGGTATCGAGGGCCTCCGGCACGAGGACGTACGCGGTCGCCGACCGTCCGCAGGTTCCCGTCGACCCCGACGAGGCCCTCGCGGAGCTCCTGGACGTCGCGATCAGGCTGTACGCGCCGGTGCCCCGCCGTACGTTGCGGCAGCTCGGATCGCTCCTCGGATACGGGGCGCCTCAGTGGCGGGACCGCAGGGTCGACGCCCTGGCTCGCGCCGAGGAGCGCCACGCGAGCGCCACGGTCGGTGGGGTCCAGTGGTTCTGGCCCGCTGACGAGGACCTCAGGGCTCGCTGGACGCCGAAACCCCTGGTACGGCTCCTCGCGCCGTTCGACCCGATCGTGTGGGACCGGTATCGGTTCGCGGTGTTCTGGCACTGGGAGTTCAAGTTCGAGGCGTACACGCCGGCCGCCAAGCGCGTCCGCGGCTACTACTCGCTGCCGCTCCTGTGGCGGGACAAGGTCATCGGCTGGGCGAACGTGTCGGTGGTCAGCGGAGCGCTCGTCGCTGACATCGGGTATGTGTCGGGGCCGCCCGCGGACGCCGCTTTCGCCCCTGCACTCGACGCCGAGCTGGCCGCGATGGGGACGTTCCTCGGTCTGGACTGACAAGCTCCGACGTTCCCACACGGGGGCGGTCTCAGAGGGCGACCGCTCCCTCTACCCCTGGCGACACCCGACCGCCGATCCACGTGGCCTGTTCGTCGGCGGCGACCTGCACGCGTCCAGCGCGTCCGAGCGCCGCGCCCTGCGACGCCACGTAGGAGCTGGGCAGCACGCCCTCGGCAACCAGCCACTGCGCGATCGACGCGTTCAGGCTCCCGGTCACGGGGTCCTCCGGGACGCCGACGGGGTACGCGAACGCGCGCACCTCGATGTCCGCATCGCCACTGGTGTGCGCGCCGAGCAGGCCGATCTTGTACGGGAGCGACGAGGCGTCGGTCCGCTCCACAGCGAGGACCGCCTCGGCGCTGTCGAGCTGCAGGGTCACCCAGTCCGGGCCGTTGTCGAGCACCTGGCTGCGCAGCACGGCGGATGGGACGATCCGGAGCGTCGATACGATCCTCGCCTGGATCTCAGCCGGCAGGTCGCGCCGCCGCAGCGGAGGCGCCGCGAACGCGAGGACGTCGCCATCCCGGCGCAGCGGCACCAGGCCCGCTGCGCACTCCTGCACGATCCGATCGCCGCGGGCATGACCTCCCAGGGCGAGCCAGGTGTGGCAGGTGCCCAGAGTGGGGTGCCCGGCGAAGGGCAGCTCGCCTCCTGGGGTGAAGATCCGCACCCGGTAGTCCGCACGTGGATCCGTCGGAGGAAGCAGGAACGTCGTCTCCGAGAGGTTGGTCCACCGTGCGAAGCGGGCCATGGTCTCGTCGTCGAGCCCGTCGGCGTCCGCGACCACAGCCAGTGGGTTCCCATACCCGAGCCGATCGCTGAACACGTCCACCTGACGGAACCGTCGTGACATTGCCTCGCTCCTCAGCTCGGGGTGTGGTGCGACGAGAGGGCCTCTCGTGGAAGCGGTTCGACCGTACCGTGCGAGCCTGGAAGAATGGGTCCTTGTGCTCACCGTGACGAATGTCGAGGTACGGGCAGGGGCTCGGCTCCTGCTCAGCCCTGTGTCGTTCCCGGTGAACCCCGGCGACACCATCGGTCTGGTCGGCCGCAACGGTGCCGGAAAGACGACCCTCACGAAGATCCTGGCCGGTGAGGCCTTGCCGGCAGCCGGAACGGTGAGCCGCAACGGCACGATCGGCTACCTCCCGCAGGACCCGCGCACCGGCGACCTCGAGGTCACGACCCGCGACCGCATCCTGTCCGCGCGTGGGCTCGACGGCGTGTTCATCCGCCTCGAGCGCTACTCGGAGCAGATGGCGACCGCCGATACCGACGAGGAACGCGACAAGGCGATGACGGCGTACTCGCGGGCCGAGAACGAGCTGATGGCGGCTGGCGGCTACGCGGCCGAGTCGGAGGCGGCGCGGATCGCCGCGAACCTCGGGCTTCCCGACCGCGTCATGACCCAGCACCTCCGTACCCTCTCCGGTGGCCAGCGGCGTCGCGTCGAGCTCGCCCGGATCCTGTTCGGAGGCGCCGACACGCTCCTGCTCGACGAGCCCACCAACCACCTCGACGCCGACTCCGTCGTCTGGCTGCGGGGCTATCTCAAGGACTACCCGGGTGGCATCGTCGTGATCTCCCACGACACGGGGCTCCTCGAAGCCGTCTGCACGAAGGTCTTCCACCTCGACGCCAACCGTTCCGAGCTCGACCAGTACGCCATGGGCTGGAAGACGTACCTCGCGCAGCGTGAGACCGACGAGAAGCGCCGCAAGCGCGAGCGTGCGAACGCCCAGCGCAAGGCCGAGCAGCTCATGGAGCAGGCCGACAAGATGCGAGCGAAGGCGACCAAGGCCGTCGCGGCGCAGAACATGGCCAAGCGCGCCGAGAAGCTCATGGCCGGCTTGGAGGGCGAGCGCAAGGGCGACAAGGTCGCTCACATCCGGTTGCCGGAGCCTGCGCCCTGTGGGAAGATGCCCCTGTCGGCGACCGAGCTGTCGAAGTCGTACGGGTCGCTCGAGGTCTTCACCGACGTCGATCTCGTCATCGACCGCGGCTCGAAGGTCGTCGTCCTCGGCCTCAACGGCGCCGGCAAGACGACCCTGCTGCGGCTGCTGGGCGGCGTCGAGGATCCCGACACGGGCCAGGTCCATGCTGGTCACGGGCTCAAGCTCGGCTACTACGCCCAGGAGCACGAGACGCTCGATACGGCGAAGACCGTCCTGGAGAACATGATGGCCGCATCTCCGCACCTCAACGAGACACAGGTACGGAACGTGCTGGGCTCGTTCCTGTTCACCGGCGACGACGTGGAGAAGCCTGCCGGGGTGCTCTCGGGCGGCGAGAAGACACGGCTGGCGCTGGCCAAGCTCGTCGTGAGCAGCGCCAACGTGCTGCTGCTCGACGAGCCGACCAACAACCTCGACCCCGCCTCCCGCCAGGAGGTGCTCGCGGCCATCAACAGCTACCCGGGCGCCATCGTCCTCGTCACCCACGACGAGGGTGCTGTCCACGCGCTCGAGCCCGATCGTGTGCTGCTGCTTCCTGACGGCGTCGAGGACCTCTGGTCACCCGACTACGCCGACCTCGTCAGCCTCGCGTGAGAAGGAGAACGTCGTCATGGTCATCACAGGCCTCGTCCTAGCCGCAGTTGCCGCAGTCGTCCACATCTTCATCTTCTATCTGGAGTCGATCGCGTGGACTGGCGAGCGGGCGAGGTCGACGTTCGGTACCTCGGAACAGGACGCATTGACCACCAGGACGCTGGCGTTCAACCAGGGCTTCTACAACCTGTTCCTCGCAGCCTCCGTGATCATCGGCATCGTGCTCACTGCCCTGGGAGCGACGGTGGCCGGTGCAACGCTGGTGTTCGCCGGTGCCGGTTCGATGGCTGCCGCAGCGCTGGTGTTGCTGGTCTCCTCTCCGGACAAGGCAGGCGCGGCGCTCAAGCAGGGTGTGATCCCTGCGCTGGGAGTGATCGCACTGGCCATCGGCCTCACGATCGGGCACTCGTAGGATCGCCGCGTGAGCGAAGAGGTGGCGATCTACGACCCTGAAGATCCGGCGGGCCGGGTGGTCGGTACGGCTCCCCGCGAGCTGATGCGGGCCGAGAACCTGCCCCACGGGGCGACGGCTGTCCTCGTCCGCAGGTCCACGGGCGATGTCTATGTCCACCGCCGCGCGGGTACCAAGGACATCTGGCCCGGCCGCCATGACTGCGCAGCAGGTGGCGTGCTGCAGGCGGGGGAGGACCCCGTCGAGGCCGCCGTCAGAGAGCTGGCCGAGGAGCTCGGGATCGAAGGCGCTGAGCTGGTGCCGCTCATCGAGCGCTGGTACCGCGGTTCGGACACCACCTACTTCGCCTACGCCTACGTGACGACCTGGGACGGACCCGTGAAGTTCGCGGACGGCGAGGTCGTGGAGGGCTGGTGGGAGCAGCCGTCGGTGCTGTACGAGCGGCTCCAGGACCCCTCGTGGCTGTTCGTGCCGGACACCCGAGCGCTGCTGGAGCTGCCGACGACGCGCGCCGTTCTCTTGGGTGAACCCGCCTAGCCGACCGGGTCGCTCCCGGGTTGTGGCGGATCGGAGTGGCACGATGGGCGGGCAACCATCGAGGAGAGCTATGCGTCGTGCCGTGACCCTTGCCGCTGTGGCGGCGGTCCTTCTCACCGGCTGCGCCCAGACCGCGCCACCCCTTTCCGCAGAGTTGCCATCCGCGAGCACGTTGCCGTCCGCGTCGGCGACGACCTCGACCGCCACCCAGTCAGCAGGCCCCTCGGCGTCGGCCTCGAGCTCGGGGAGCCCCTCCAGCACCATCTCCGGGCCGACAGTGACTCCCAAGATCCTCGCGACCGTGAAGCTCCCAGCGACCTTCGGCGTGTACGAGGCGAGCACGAAGACCGGTACGGGCGAGCAGCAGGCCGTCTACATCAACCCGAACGACGCGAAGGACACGCTCAACGTCGTCGTGACCGCTCTGGCCGACGTGACGACGATCGCGGGCGCCTACACGGGGCATGCCGTGCACGGCCCGGCGATCTGCGGGACCGTGTCCTCGAACTCCACGATGGTCGCCTCCTGCGCGCTGCCCCTCGACAAGGGCGCGATCATGGTCACCGGGTCCGGGACGCAGACTCTGAACACGATCGCCACGGCGAGCGCGGCGCTGTGGGCGGCGCTTCAGTGACGGAACCGAACGTCCTCACATGAGCATGGGAGGCGGCGGAGGCTTCCGCATGATGGGCCGGTTGTCGACCGATCCGAGCGTCACGTCGACACCGCTGTCGAAGCACCTGGTTCGGCGGGTCCTGTCGTACGCCCGCGACTTCCGCGGCGCCATCGCCGTGTTCCTCGTCTGCGTGGTCGTCGACGCCGTGGCGGGTGTCGTACCGCCGCTGCTGCTCCAGAGGATCATCGACCAAGGCGTACTCGCGGGCAACCGACGCCTCGTCGTCAACCTGGCACTGGCTGTCGCCGGCGTCGCGGTCGCGGACGCGGGGATCACACTCCTCATGAGGTGGTTCTCCGCACGGATCGGCGAGGGGCTGATCTTTCGGCTGCGCACCCAGGTCTTCGACCACGTGACGGGTCAGCCGTTGGCCTTCTTCTCCCGCACGCACACCGGCAAGCTCACGTCGAGACTCCAGTCCGACGTGCTGGGCGCGCAGCAGGCGTTCACCTCCACGCTGTCGACGGTTGTCTCGAACATCGTGGGACTGGCGGTGACGCTCGTGGCGATGCTCACCCTCTCGTGGCAGCTCACGCTGGCCGCGCTGATCCTGCTCCCGATCTTCCTCGTGCCCGCGCGACTCGTGGGTAAGAAGCTGGCTGACCTCACGCGCACAGCCCAGCAGCTCAACGGCGAGCTGTCCGGGGCCATGACCGAGCGGTTCAGCGTCTCCGGGGCGCTGCTGGTCAAGCTCTTCGGCCGCGCCAAGGACGAGCACGAGCAGTTCGCCGTGACTGCCGCGGCGGTGCAGCGGACCGGCATTCGGATCGCCATGATCGGCCGCTTCTTCGTCACGGCGCTCACGCTGGTCTCGTCTCTGGCAGTCGCCCTCGTCTACGGGGCCGGCGGCTGGCTGGCGATCGACAAGCTGTTGACGGTCGGCACGCTCACCGCGCTAGCCGGGCTCCTGCTTCGCCTGTACGGGCCGCTGGTACAGCTGACGAACGTCCGGATCGACGTGATGAGCGCACTGGTGAGCTTCGACCGGGTCTTCGAGGTGCTGGACCTGGCGCCGACGATCGCCGATCTGCCAGAGGCGCGCGAGACGTCCCGGACCGCCTCGGTCGAGTTCCGCGACGTCGACTTCACCTACCCCGATGCGGCCCGGGTCTCGTTGCCGTCGCTCGAGCCCGCCGTGGGCATCGTCGAGTCGGCGAACCGGCCGGTGCTCACGGGGATCTCGTTCGACGTGGCACCCGGGAAGACCGTTGCTCTCGTGGGCCCGTCCGGGTCGGGCAAGACGACGATCACGCACCTGGTCGCCCGGCTGTACGACGCGACGGGCGGCACGGTGCTCGTCGGCGGCGACGACGTGCGCACGCTGCGCCTGGACTCGCTGCGCGGAAGAGTCGGCTACGTGACGCAGGACGCGCACATGTTCCACGACACGATCGGCGCCAACCTTCGCTACGCCAAGCCGGACGCGACCGACGACGAGCTGTGGCGGGCACTCACCGATGCGCAGGTCGCCGATCTCGTACGGCGCCTCCCGGACGGCTTGTCCACGATCGTGGGGGAGCGCGGCTACCGGCTGTCGGGAGGGGAGCGGCAGCGGTTCGCGATTGCACGGTTGCTGCTCAAGGCTCCCTCGATCGTCGTGCTCGACGAGGCGACGGCCCACCTCGACACCGAGTCGGAGGTCGCGGTCCAGCGGGCCCTCGACGAGACGATGAAGGGCCGTACGGCGATCGTGGTCGCGCACCGGTTGTCGACGATCCGCGCCGCCGACCAGATCCTCGTCGTCGAGGGCGGCCGGATCGTCCAGCGCGGGACCCATGACGAGCTCCTCGCCGCTGGCGGGCTGTACTCCGAGCTGTACACCGCGCAGTTCGCGCATCAGTCGCACGAGGTGTGACGCCTCAGTCCGACGCAGCCATGGATATTCGCGTGTCGATCTCCGCCGACTCTCTACGCTTCGGAGCATGTTCGACGCGATCGTCTTCCTCAAGGCGCTGGTCGTCGGGCTGTCCGTTGCCGCACCGGTCGGGCCGATCGGTCTGCTGACGATCCAGCGCACGGTTGACCGCGGCTTCCGGATGGGTCTCGCCACAGGGTTGGGCGCGGCCGTCGCCGACGCCACGTACGGGACGGTCGGAGCCCTCGGCGTCACCTGGTTGATCGCCGCGCTCACCACCGCACGCGTCCCGCTGGCCCTTGGAGGGGCGGTAGTCCTCCTCGTCCTTGCGTGGCGCACGTGGCGGGCGCCCCTCGCCTCTGAGGCGGCCGGATCCACAGCCCGAGGGATCTGGGCCGCGTTCGGCGGGACCATACTGCTGACCCTGGCCAACCCGGCGACGATCGTCTCGTTCATCGCCGTGTTCGGGGTTCTGGCAGCCGGCGTCCAGGGCGCCGTGTCGCCGGTCACGATGATCGCCGGAGTCTTCCTCGGCTCGGCGGCGTGGTGGCTGTTCCTGGCCACGGTCGTGTCAGCGACCAGGGCCCGGTTCGACGACAGGTGGCGACACCGGATCAACATCGGGTCCGCTCTCGTCCTGGCGGCCTTCGCGCTGTGGCAGGTCGCCCGGGCCGTTCGCACCCTTCTCTAGCCGTCTGTACGTGCGGCACCTGACGTCGATCTCCAGCCTCTCGGGGCTGGTCGCGGGCGCCCCGTGGAACGCGTTGGGGCCCATCGCGATGACGTCGGCGACCTGATCGGCCGCTGCGTCCACTGGTCGAGTGAGTCGCTCGGAGGAGACGAGCTCGAAGAGGCCCTTCACGGACTGCTCGAGGCGTTCGTCCTTGTCGGGGTCGAGATCCAGCAGCCTGTACGCGCCTCTCAGACCGCGGAGATGGCCCGGTTCGGGGGTGACCACGACGAGGTGCCCGCCGGGCGCGAGCACCCGCGAGAAGTCCGCGGGGTTGCGTGGCGCGAACACACAGAGGACGGCGTCCACCACGCCGTCCTTGATCGGCAGGCCACGCCAGGTGTCGGCGGCGACGGAGGCGATGCGTGAGTGGATGCTCGCAGCGCGCCTCGCAGCGGCGACCGAGACGTCTGTGGCGATCCCGATGGCATCATCAGTGAGCCCGTCCAGGGTTGCCACGAGGTACTGACCGGTTCCTGCGCCTGCATCGACGACAACGCCGGCACCGACGTCGGCCACGGCTCGTGCGACCAGAGCGACCACGTCCGCGTAGAGGCTCCTCAGCACTCGGCTCCGAGCGTCGAGCATCGCGGCGGTGTCGGCATTCCTAGGCTGCGGACCGCCGAGCAGGTTGAGGTAGCCCTGCCGTGCGACATCGAAGGCATGGCCCTCCGAGCACCGCGCGCTGGAGGGGGCGAGCTCGAGGACCCCCTGACAATGGGGACACGCCAGCAACCCGACGGCGACGTCGAGGCTCACAGCTGCCCGTCGACCGATACGGTCGCCGCCTCCGCATTCTCCGGAGAACGGTCCACCGCGGCCGGGACAGGCGCCGCAGCCTTCAGCTTGCGCCGTGCGACGATGTCGCCGCGGATGAAGACCACGAGGCCCGTCAGAGCGATGCCGGTGAACATGAACCACTGCACCGCGTACCAGAAGTGCGGCCCCTCATCGAGCGTGGGTGTGGCGACAGGGATGAACGGGCCGTCCTGTGCAGGCGTGATCTCCAGCAGGCCGATGTAGCCGTTGACCACGTCCGTACCCAGCCAGGCGCCGATCGCGGGGGCGTTGATGAGGCGTACGGCACCGAGGCCGGGGGTGATCGCTTCCTTCGAGCCGTTCTCGCTGCGTCGCAGGTGCCCCATGACGGTGACGGTCCCGGACGGCGGCGCGGGCAACGACTCGGGCGGTGCCTCACCCGCTCCCCGGACGATGAATCCGCGGTCGATGAGGACGACATGGCCGTCGGTCGTACGCAAGGGGGTCACGACCTCGGTGCCCGTGCCGCCGTCGTTCGACCGGTACCGGATCTCGAGCTGGTGGCTTGCGTCGAACGTGCCCGTGACCGTGACCCGCTGCCACTGGTCGCCATCCTGGATAGTTGCGTAGCCGCGCTGTGAGAGCGGGATCACCGGGTTGTTCTCGTGTGCGACGACGACCGCGTTGCTCTCTTTGCGCTGCTCGAGCCGGTGCAGCTGCCACTCACCGAGCCGGACGAAGACCCCACCGAGCACGACGACGAACACCAGCAGGCCCAGCCAGCGCAGCCACAGTTGTCGCACGCAGCGAGCCTAGCCGCCGGGTGCTGGTCCTCCCTGACCTCGACGCCCTACGGTCAGGTGCATGCGGTACGCGATCTTCCTGAGGGGCGTCAACGTGGGCGGCATCAAGGTGCCGTCCGTCGACCTGAAGCGGGTGCTGAGCGAGCTGGGGCTGACCGACGTCAAGACCTACCTCGCGTCCGGCAACGTGACCTGCGAGACCGACCTGGCAGCCCCGACGCTGCAGGGAGAGGTCGAGGCGGCGTTGAGCAGGGCCTTCTCTTACGCCGCCCACGTCCAGCTGTTCTCGCACGAGGAACTCGCGGCGATGGTTCACGGCTACCCGTTCGCAACCGACGACGACCACCACCGTTACGTCGTGTTCTGCGACTCGGTGTCCACCGCCACGGAGCTCGACCGCATCGACGCGGGCGACATGGAGAAGGTCAAGGCCTCGGGCAGGATCGTCTACTGGTGGTGTCCGAAGGGCAGCACCCTCGACACGCCGTTCTCGAAGGCCACGTCGGCCAAGAGGTTCAAGGCACTCACCACGACCCGGAACCTCAACACGGTGGGGAAGATGCTCTGATCAGAGCAGGACGCGCATCGCAGCGATGATGTCGCGGAGGTACGCGTCGACGATCGTGCGCTGCTCGTCGTTCAGCCGTGAGTCGGCGGCCACGAGCCCCTCGAACATCGGACGCATCTCCGCCAGGACCTCGACCCGCCCCGAGTCGCTGATGACGACGACCGTACGGCGCCCGTCCGTGGGATGGGGCTGCCGAGAGACGTGGCCCCTCGCCTCGAGCCGGTCGACGATCCCCGACGAGGCAGCGGAGGTCACGCCGAGCGTACGGGCGAGATCGTTGGGTCCGAGTGGTCCCCCGAGCAGGTGCCGCAGCGAGTGGAGCTCGGACTCGCTCAGCCCTGTGCGGCGAGCCAAGGCATGGGGGAGGAGGCCGGACACGTCGGTGAGCTCCATGACCAGCTGGAGGGTGTCCGACTGACGCAGACCCGGCACCTCACCCTCGAGGGGAGGCGCGTTCTTGCGCCGCACCGCGTCGCTTGCCCATGGCCTCGACGTCTGGCTAATATCACTCACCTACTTAGCAACCTGATAAGGTACCTGCTGAGACATCGTACTAGAGGAGTCACATGCACGCCATCGCCCGAGTGCTCACATCCCGTCTGTGGGCCGCGGTCATCGCCGTGATCGCCGTTCTTGGTTCTGGTCTCGTGATCGGGTTCATCGGCTCTGCCAGCCATGACGCCCTGCCCACGGACACCTACCCGAACGGCTCCGACTCCCGGGCCGCGGTCCAGCTCGCGCAGTCGCTGCCGGACACGAACTCGCAGGCGGCCGTGCTGGTGTTCAGCCGGACGAACGAGACGCTCTCGGCGGCCGACCTCGCATACGCCAAGGGACGGCTTGACGCCATGGGCTCCGTGCCCGGCGTCACCGTCGCCAGCCCGGTGGTCCCTTCGACGGACGGGACCGCCGCGGTCGCCACGCTCACCGTTGACGGTACGTCAGCGGTCGTGGCCCGAGACGCCGTCGCGGAGATCCGCAAGGTGCTCGAGGTGGGACGTCCCGTGGGGGTCGCCGCACAAGTCACGGGACCGGCCGGCATCAGCGCGGACCTGGCGAAGGTGTTCGACGGCGCGAACTTCCGCCTGCTCGGAACCACGGCTCTCGTCGTGGCGATCCTCCTCATCGTCACGTACCGCAGCCCCGTCCTCTGGCTCATCCCGCTGACGATCGTCGGGCTCGCCGACCAGGTAGCCTCATCGGCCGCCACCCACGCCCTCAACGCTCTGGGGATGTCGTTCGACGCGTCGACGACGGGCATCCTGTCGGTACTCGTCTTCGGCGCTGGCACGGACTACGCGCTGCTGCTGATCTCCCGCTACCGGGACGAGCTGAGACGCACGGAGGACCGGCGACGGGCGATGGCGCGTGCCTGGCGACGTACCGTCGAGACGGTCACCAGCAGCGCAGCCACGGTCTTCGTGGGGCTGCTGTCGATCGTGCTGTCGCTGTTCCCGTCCACGCGCGGCCTCGGACTGGCCTGCGCCATCGGGGTGGTCGTGGCGGCGACCTTCGTCATGGTCGCACTGCCGGCGGCGCTGGTCTGCTTCGGGCGGTGGGTGTTCTGGCCGAGGATCCCGAGGTCCGGTGACGAGGCCATGACGGAGGCCAACTCGCTGTGGCGCCGGGTCGGCGATGGGGTGGCGAAGCGTCCGGCGGTGTTCGCTGCGGCGACCTTCGTCGTGCTGGTCCTGCTCGCACTGCCGGTCATGGGGCTCAAGACGGGGTTGTCGCAGTCGCAGCAGTTCATCAAGACCCCAGAAGCGATTGTCGCCGCGGACCGGATCGCGCAGAGCTTCAACGCCGGAAGCATCGACCCGACCCGCGTGTACACGACGGCGGACGCCACCCAGGTGACGACCGCGATCCAGACGGTCGGCGCCGTCGACAGCGTGCGACCTGGGGCGACCGGTGGCGGAGTGACCGAGCTCCTTGTCACGCTGAAGACAGCCCCGTCGTCGGTGGAGTCCCAGCAGGCCATCCGCGACATTCGTACCGCTGTTGCCGGTCTGGCCGACACCCACGTGGGCGGCACAGAGGCACGGACTCTCGACACGAACGATGCGTCGGCCAGGGACCGGGCACTCATCCTGCCCCTGATCCTCGCGCTGGTGTTCATCGCCCTCGTCGTCCTGCTCCGGTCGCTCGTCGCTCCGTTGATCCTCGTGGGGACTGTCCTCGTCACGTACGTGTCGAGCCTGGGCCTGTCGTGGGTGCTGTTCACGAAGGTGATCGGGTTCACGAGCCTCGACGACTCCACCCCGCTGCTCGCGTTCGTGTTCCTCGTCGCCCTGGGCGTCGACTACAACATCTTCCTCGTCGGCAGAGCGGTGGAGGAGGCTCGAGACCACGGGTCACGCGAGGCGATGATCCGCTCGTTGGCGGCGACCGGCGGGGTCATCACGAGCGCAGGCATCCTGCTGGCGGCGGTGTTCGCAGTCCTCGGCGTGCTGCCGCTCGTTGCCCTGGCTCAGATCGGCGTCATCATCTGTGTCGGCGTGCTCCTCGACACCCTTGTCGTACGGACCGTGCTCGTGCCGGCGCTCGCGCTGTTGCTGGGCGACAGGTTCTGGTGGCCGCGGCGGGTCGGCCGCGCGAGCAACGACCTGGAGACGAGCGGTCTCGGGGAGACACTGCCGGAGACAAGCCCTCGCCGATAGTCTGAGGACCTCGTCACGAGGAGGCGTCACATGGGTAAGCGCGTCGGGATACTGACAGCCGGCGGTGACAGCCCGGGCCTGAACGCCGCCATCCGCGGCTTCGGCAAGGCGGCCATCGGTCACCACGGCATGGAGCTGATCGGTTTCCGCGACGGCATCCGAGGGCTCGTCGAGAACCGGCACATGCCGCTGGACGGGCGAGCACTCTCCGGCATCCTCACGATCGGTGGCACCATCCTGGGCACCAGTCGCGACAAGGTGCACAAGATGAGCGTCGACGGCGAGATTCGCGACATGCGGGACACGGTGATCGAGAACTGCGAGAAGCTGAAGCTCGACGCGGTGGTCATGCTCGGCGGGGGCGGCACGGCGAAGAACGCGCTGCGGCTCTCTGAGGCGGGTCTCAACGTCGTCACGCTGCCGAAGACGATCGACAACGACATTGCCGGGACGGACACGTCGTTCGGCTTCGCGACCGCCATGGAGATCGCGACCGAGGCGATCGACCGGCTCCACTCGACGGCTCATAGCCACCACCGGATCATCCTCACCGAGATCATGGGGCACCGTGCGGGTTGGCTCACGCTGGGCGCCGGCATCGCGGGCGGCGCGGACGTCATCCTCCTGCCCGAGATCCCGTACTCCGTCGAGAGCGTCAGCGACACCATCAAGGAGAGGCTCAAGCGTGGCAGTACGTTCAGCGTCGTCGCCGTGGCCGAGGGTGCCCGGGACCTCACTGACAGCGCCGACTACGAGGCGGCCGAACTGCTGGTCAAGTCGCAGAAGAACACCGAGGCACAGGGGGCGGCTCGTGCCCACCTCGCCAACGTCGTCGACGCGCAGCGCGAGCACACGTTCAAGCTGGCGCGCGAGCTGGAGGCGGCAACAGGGCTGGAGAGCCGCGTGACGATCCTCGGTTACGTCCAGCGGGGTGGCATTCCGTGCGCGGCCGACCGGTTGCTCGCGTCCCGGCTCGGCACGGCAGCGGCCGACGCCGTGGCCCAGGGCCAGTTCGGCGTGATGGCGGCCGCACGCGGCGAGCACTTTGAGCTCGTACCGCTGTCCGACGTCGCGGGCAAGCTCAAGCTGGTCCCGCTGGAGCACGGCTGGATCGAGACCGCGCGGGTGCTCGGTACGGGACTCGGCGACTGACTCCCCGCCCCTGATCACCGCGGGGAAGAGCTGGCTGACAGCCTCTAGACAGACACTCACAGCCTCTAGACAGGTGTGGTTGAAAAGACAAGGATGTGCGGATCAGACCAGGATCGAGAGGATCCTCATGTCCACTCCGGCTCGCCGACGTGTCGCCCTCGTTCTCGCTCTGAGCGCGATCTTCTTGTCTGTTCCCATTTCCACCGCTCACGCCCTTCCTCTGTTCGGGTTCAGCACCACGACGCTCGCGTTCCCCACCACGGTGGTGGGTGACACGTCTGCTGGGATCGCTGTGGTGGTGACGAATCTGTCGTCGTCTCCGCAGCTGGTGACCATGGCTGGCGGCGCGCCCGGGGATGCGAACTTCACCGGGTCGCAGAACTGCGCGGGGGTGACGGTGGCTGCGGGTGCGTCGTGTTCGGTCACGTATGAGTTCGTGCCGCAGTCGGTTGGTGCGCAGTCGGCGACGACGAGCTTCTCGATCAACGGGGAGGACTCGGGGACGATCTCGTTGTCGGGGACGGGTACGGCGACGTTCTCGATCGCACCGACGACGCTCGCTTTCCCCACCACGGTGGTGGGTGACACGTCTGCTGGGATCGCTGTGGTGGTGACGAACTTGTCGTCGTCTCCGCAGCTGTTGTCGTCGGTGGCGGGTGGGGCTCCTCCGGATGCGAACTTCACGGGCTTTCAGACGTGTGGCGGGGTGACGTTGGCGGCGGGTGCGCATTGTGCGTTCACGTATGAGTTCGTGCCGCAGACGACCGGCCCGCACTCGACGACGACGAGCTTCTCGATCAACGGGCAGGACTCGGGGACGATCTCGTTGTCCGGCCCGGGTACGGCGACGTTCTCGATCACGCCGACCACGCTCGCCTTCCCCAACACGGGGGTGGGTGACACATCGGCCGGGATCGCTGTGGTGGTGACCAATCTGGCGTCGTCACCGCAGCTGTTGTCGTCGGTGGCGGGTGGGGCTCCTCCGGATGCGAACTTCACGGGTTTTCAGACGTGTGGCGGGGTGACGTTGGCGGCGGGTGCGTCATGTGCGTTCACGTATCAGTTCGTACCGCAGACGCTCGGTGCGCATTCGACGGCGACGAGCTTCTCGATCAACGGGCAGGACTCGGGCACGGTCTCGCTGTCGGGGACTGGTACGACGTTCTCGATCACACCCACGACGCTCGCCTTCCCCACCACTGTGGTGGGTGACACGTCTGCTGGGATCGCTGTGGTGGTGACGAACTGGTCGTCTTCTCCACAGCTGGTGACGATGGCTGGTGGGGCGTCTGGGGATGCGAACTTCACGGGTTCGCAGAACTGCGCTGGGGTGACGTTGGCAGCTGGTGGCTCGTGTTCGGTCACCTATGTGTTCGTGCCGCAGACCCTTGGTGCGCACTCGGCGACGACGAGCTTCTCGATCAACGGTCAGGACTCGGGGACGATCTCGCTGTCGGGGACTGGGACGGCGACGTTCTCGATCACACCCACGACCCTCGCCTTCCCCACCACGGCGGTGGGTGACACGTCTGCCGGGATGGATGTGGTGGTGACGAATCTGTCGTCTTCTCCGCAGCTGGTGGCCATGGCTGGTGGGGCGTCTGGGGATGCGAACTTCACCGGGTCTCAGAACTGCGCCGGGGTGACCTTGGCAGCTGGTGGCTCGTGTGCGGTCACCTATGAGTTCGTGCCACAGACGCCTGGTGCGCAGTCGGCGACGACGAGCTTCACCATCAACGGTCAGGACTCGGGCACGATCTCGCTGTCGGGCGATGCTCCGGCTGCCACGGTGACGCCCACCCCGAGCCCCACCGTGAGCCCGTCAGCGCCGGCCTCCACGGGCGGGACCCTGGCGGACACCGGTTCTCCGGTGGGTCAGTCGGCTCCGTTCGGTGCCGTTCTGGTGACCCTGCTCGGAGTCTTGCTTCTTCTCGGGGGCCGCAGGTTCGCTCGCTG
>JBBQBP010000022.1:0-56965 GCA_038317635.1 Propionibacteriales bacterium | reverse complement strand
TGAGAAACTTGCACCTGCGAGATGCCTTCCTTTTCAGCGAAAACAGAACCCTCAACAAGCTCTATTTTCCCTGATCAGAAAGGCATTCTCCGGTTAACGCGCCGACCCCAACTCATGTCCCATCGGTGGATCCAGGCTAAGCTAAGGCACCTGTGGATCGCATCCCGGTACCGGTCCAGGAGCGCTCGGCCCCGGTCATCGTGGGGGAGCCGTCGGTCACTCCGGGAACGGTTCTGGAGGGCGACACCATCACGTCCTTGTGTCACGCGCGTGACCTCGGGGTTGCCGCTGCGAGGGGAGATCCGACTAACCCGCCCGACAACCTGCGCGGGATCGATCCCTCTCGCTGGCCGAAGCTCGTCGTAGAGGGCAGGCAGGCGGTGACCGACCTTGTCACGTCGGTCATCCCCATGGTCTACGCCCAGACCCGTCACATCATCCATGCCGCCGACGTGCAAGGTCAGATGTTCGTCGAACTCATGGGCGCTGCCTACAGATTCGATCCCCAGCGGACTGCCCCCGAGCGCTGGCCCACCTACGCCTGGATGTCGCTGGAGCACGTTCGCCGTCACGGAGTCGACCAAGCTGGGGTGACTCGCAAAGACAGCCGCCGTCTGCAAGCAACGGTGGTGCCGCTCGGTGAGACGGAGCCGGCAAGCCGCGAACCCGCCCCGGGCGCCGCGATCGAGGAGCGGCAGTTCACCGAGGCCATCAAGCAGGCGTTTGGACGGTTGCCCCATTCCCTCCAGGGGCCGCTGCTGGAGTCGATGCAGGGTCGCCCCGAGCGCGTGATCGCCGAAGAGGGAGGGTTCTCGCAGAGCACGGCACGCAGACGAATCTTGGAGGCCCGCGAGATGCTCAAGCGCGACTTGGCCACGCACGCCGACGACGCTGACGGAGGTCCTTACGAGACGGTGACTGATCCAGCGCTCGAACGCTCACAACACATGGTCGACGAGACCTTCGCAACCTCCCACTCGGAACATCGCCAGGCCCCATACAGATGAAGCCCCCTGTGTCTGACAGCTGAAGCCCGTTCCCGCGGCCGGCCCTTCGGGGCGATGCTCAGCCGGTCGCACCATCCTGGGGCCCACCCTGAGCCATTCGGACATTTGTGCGTATCAATCTGATCTGAGAGGCTGGCAGCCAGGCTGAAGGCGATCTGCGGGATCGTCGGCGTCGAGGACGGCCTCATGCTCATTGCGGGGGAGGCAGTCGTGTCGTCGCGGATCCGGTCCGACTTCGGGCTACTGGGCGAGCGTGTTCGCCGGCGACCAACACACTGCATCGTCGATGAGCTCCACCCAGGCATCGTCTTGTCCTGGTCAAGCAGCGCATCGGGATGGGTGGCGCTTGTCGCATACGGCGACGAGAACGGCGTGTTGCACGTCGGACCGCTACCAGCGGCCAGGCTCCGCCCCGTCTAGCCGCCGCTGGGTCGCCCGCCGGCTGAATTGCAGGCGCTGTCCGTCCGTGGCTTTGGAAAGGGTGGAGTCTGCCGGCTCCTTGGCGGCTGGACCGACCCGGTTCAACTCGCCGACGGAAGCTGGCAGATGGCCAGTGCGCCTGTGTCGCGAGAGGCGAGCGACTTCATGCGGACGTCGGAGACTCTTGGCCTCACGCTCCGTAACGGCGGCCAGCCCAGGCTGGTGGACGCCAGTGGGTGGGCCAGGCGGGCAGGCCGTTCCCACGCTTGGGCTTCCGTGGGAAATACGTGGGGGATGAATGGCCACTGGAGGCCACTTCTGTCCACTCGTGTCCACAACTGGCAAGGACGAAAGTCCTTGCCAGCTTGTGTTTTACGTAGTCAGAGAGCCACACATCAGTGTGTCCGAGAGAGGACTTGAACACACCTCGCTGGCGCACACTATGGATAGGGCTCGCGAGGCCCAGCAGCCTTGTTGCTCAGCCGTCGGCGAGTTTGCTCATGTTCTGAGCGAGTCGGGCGCGGGCTGTCTTGTTCGCGTGCTGATAACGCTCAACCATGCCGGCTGTCGCGTGGCCCATCATGGCCTTGAGTTCGGCGGTGGTGGCGCCAGTCATGCCTGCCAGGGATGCCGCGCTGTGCCGCATGTCGTGGAAGGTCAGGTCGTCGCGCCCGATGATCTTGCGAGCTCGGCCATAGGCGTAGCGCAGTGCCTTCTCTGACATCGGGGAGACACCGTCGCGCCCGGGAAAGAGGTAGCCGGCCCGCCCGGTCACCGGCAGGCCGGCCACGTACTTGGCCAAGTCGGGGAGAAGGTGTGGCGGAATCCCCACATCGCGGATCCCGGCGGCGGTCTTGGGCGGACCCACGTGGATCTGGCCCGTGGTCCGTGTGACCGCCTGCCTGACATGCACGACGCCTTCAGCGAGGTCGAGGTCGCGGCGACGCAACCCGCGTACCTCCCCGGCCCGCAGGCCACACCAGCCCGCCAGGAGCACCGGCAAGCCCAGCCGCGGGGGAAGCTCTAATAGTCGGTTCAGTTCCGCCGGTGAGGCAGGTTCGATGTCACGAGTCCGGCGGACTCGGCCGGCGTTCCGGATCCGGCATGGATTGCGCTCGATGAGACCTTCCTCCTCGGCCTCACGCAGGATGGAACGAAGCAATGCGTAGGCGTGCTTGCGTTGGGTGGGCCGATCTTCACTGAGCACGGTCGAGTACCAGCGACGGATCTGGTCCGGCTCGAGGTAGCGCAACTGCGTCTTGCCCAGCGTCGGGAGGATCAGACCCTCGAGTAGCTTGTCGTACTCCTCTCGGGTGCGCGGCGTGAGGTCGCGCTCTCCGAGGCAGCGGCGGGCGAACCCCGAAAGGACGTCAAGGTCGGACCCTTTGGGTGCGTCCTTGCGCGGCGGGCGCCAGTTGCCACCGGCAATCTCGCGGTGGACTTCGGCCAACCAGTATTCGGCGTCGATGCGGGCCGCGAACAGGTGCGGCGCCTCGTAGCGGCACGCATCAGGACCGTGGTAGCGGGCTCTGAACGCGGTGCCGCGCCGCTCAATGCCACCAAAGGGACGTCTCGACTGTCTCATTGCACCTCCAGGAGGCTCGACCGCGAGATTGAGCATACGCCGGTGACTAGGGGTTTCGCTAACCCCAAAATCGGGACCTTGGGGTCAATTTGGGGTTACAGGTGGGCAACTATGACCACGTGTGGCCCTCTCTGACCCCAACCTCTTCGGGTAAAACCCCTTGTCGATGAGGCATATCCCGTAGTCAGGGCGACAGTGCGAAAGTGGTCGGGGCGACAGGACTCGAACCTGCGGTCTCCTGCTCCCAAAGCAGGCGCGCTAGCCACTACGCTACGCCCCGCTCGCGGCGTACCGCGCGCTGCGCCAGCCTAGCCTGCGTGAGCGCCGGCTGTCGCGCTGGAGGCTGTGGCCCCAGTGGGGGAGCGGGATTCGTCCGCCACGTACCGACGGGATAGCATGGCTGGGCGTCAGCGCGGCCGATCCTCGTTGCCGCGCACCGAACCCGTTCGTCCGTCAGGAGTGACCCTTGCCCAGCACCGTCGAGCAGCTGAGCCCTACTCGGGTGAAGCTCACCATCGAGATTCCCTTCGCGGATCTCAAGCCCGCCATAGACAAGGCCTACAGCCAGATCGGTTCTCAGATCACGGTTCCAGGCTTCCGCAAGGGCAAGGTTCCGGCGTCGGTCATCAACCAGCGTGTCGGCCGCGGCGCGGTCCTTCAGGATGCGATCAACGAGACGATCCCGCAGGCGTACGCCGCCGCCGTCGTCGAGCACAAACTCACGCCGCTCGCGCAGCCCGAGATCGACATCACCAAGCTTGAGGACAACGACGTCGTCGAGCTCGTCGCCGAAGTAGATGTACGGCCCGACTTCGATCTCCCCGACTTCACCCTCGTCAAGGTGTCGGTCGACAACATCTCGGACACCGCCCCTATCATCGAGGAGCGCACGGACATGCTCCGTCAGCGCTTCGCCACGACCACCGAGGTCGAGCGCGCGGCCGAGAGCGATGACCTCGTCGTCCTCGACCTCGAGGGCTCGAACGACGGTGTGCCGTTGGACGAGGCGAGCGCCCAGGGCATCTCGTACATCGTCGGCTCCGGCGGCATGCTCGACGGGCTCGACGAGGCCGTCATCGGGCTGAAGGCCGGCGACACCACGACGTTCACCTCGACCTTGGTCGGCGGCTCGCTGCTCGGCCAGGAGGCCGATGTCAAGGTGACGGTGAACGCGGTCTCCTCGCGTGAGCTCCCCGAGCTGAACGACGACTTCGCACAGCTCGTCAGCGAGTTCGACACGCTGGAGGAGATGATGGCCGACCTCGCCGAAGGCGCGGAGCGTCAGGCCCGCCTCGAGCAGGCCGGCAGCGCTCGTGACAAGGTTCTCGAGGCGCTGCTCGACCTCACGAGCTTCGACCTCCCGGAGCGGCTCGTCCTCGCCGAGAAGGAAGCCCGCCGGAACCAGATCAACGGCCAGCTGCGTCAGGCCGGACTCACGATCGAGTCGTACCTGGACGGCAACGAGGCGGAGACCGCCGAGACCCCGGAGGAGTTCTGGGAGAACGTCGACACCTCGTCCGAGAAATCGCTCAAGGCTCAGGTGCTCCTCGACAAGGTCGCCGAGGATCGCGAGATCCAGGTCGACAACCAAGAGCTCACGATGCTGATCTACCGCAAGGCGCAGGAGAACGGCAGCACGCCCGAGCAGGAGCTCTCGCACATGCAGGAGCACGACCACATGGGCGAGTGGGTGGGCGAGATCCGTCGCGGCAAGGCCCTCGGCCTGATCGTCGCCGGCGCGACGATCACCGATGCGGACGGTACGCCGGTCGACCTGGCCCACCTGAACGCTGACGGCAGCTTCAACGAGGAGGTCTCGGAGGCTGACGCCGCCGAGGAGTCGACCGAGACCGAGAAGCCGAAGGCCAAGCGCAAGAAGGCGCCCGCGCCGAGCTTCGACGAGGCCGCTGCCGCCACCAAGGCGAAGCAGGCCACGTCGGACGACGAGGAGTAAACCCCTCGCCGTATGAAGTCCCCGGGCCTGTCGCTAGGTCCGGGGACTTCGACATTTCCGGGGCCCATGAGCCCCGAGGGTGACTCGTTGCGCCGGTGCGCCGTCAGCGAACAGGCCCTCATGTTCCTCAGTTCTGTCGGTCGGACCCGGTAGGTTCTCAGGTGTGACCACGAACGATCAGACTCCCCGCATGGCGGCAATGCCCGGCGCAGCCGGCATGAGTGATTCCGTCTACCAGTCCCTGCTCGCGAACCGGATCATCTTCCTCGGTTCAGAGGTGAAGGACGAGAACGCGAACGCGATCTGCGCGCAGATGCTCCTGCTCAACGCGGAAGACGCCCACAAGGACATCTACCTCTACATCAACTCGCCCGGCGGCTCCGTCGACTCCGGCATGGCGATCTTCGACACCATGCAGTGGATCTCGAACGACGTCGCGACGGTTGCGATGGGCCTCGCCGCCTCGATGGGCCAGTTCCTCCTGAGCGCCGGCACGAAGGGCAAGCGGTTCGCCCTGCCCCACAGCCGGATCATGATGCACCAGCCGTCAGGCGGCCTCGGCGGCACGGCCTCCGACATCCGCATCCAGGCCGAGCAGTCGCTCCACATCAAGCGGACGATGGCGGGCCTCATCGCCCAGCACACCGGCCAGACCGTCGAGCAGATCGAGGCGGACTCCGACCGAGACCGCTGGTTCACGGCCGAGCAGGCGCTCGCGTACGGGTTCATCGATCACGTCTTCGAACGCGCCGCTCAGATCCCGACCGCAGCACCGAACAAGTGAGGACCGCCCACAACATGACTACTTCGATGGACATGCCTATGTTGCCCGGTGGCCTCGCCCCGTCCGGCCCTCGCTCCGAGTACTACATCCCGCAGTGGGAGGAGCGCACGAGCTACGGTGTGCGCCGCGTCGATCCGTACACGAAGCTCTTCGAGGACCGGATCATCTTCCTCGGCACGCCGATCTCCGACGACATCGCCAATGCGGTGATGGCGCAGTTGCTCTGCCTCCAGTCGATGGACGCCGAGCGCCAGATCAGCATCTACATCAACTCGCCCGGCGGCTCGTTCACAGCGCTCACGGCGATCTACGACACGATGCGCTTCATCAAGCCCGATATCCAGACGGTCTGCCTCGGGCAGGCTGCCTCGGCTGCCGCCGTCCTGCTGGCCGCCGGCACGAAGGGCAAGCGTCTGGCGCTGCCGAACAGCCGCATCCTCATTCACCAGCCTGCGACCGAGGGTGGGTACGGGCAGTCGTCCGATCTCGAGATCCAGGCAAGGGAGATCCTGCGCATCCGGTCCCTCATGGAGGAGATGCTCGCCAGCGACACAGGTCAGCCGGTCGAGACGATCTCGAAGGACATCGAGCGCGACAAGTACCTCACGGCCGACGAGGCAGTGAAGTACGGCATCGTCGACGAGATTCTCGCGTCTCTCAAGGACGCCTGACACACCATCGAAGTCCCCGCCCCTCGGAGCGGGGACGGGTTATCGTGAAGATCCGCACCAGCGGTGGGGCGGCCGAAGGAGGACAGCATGGCTCGCATCGGCGAGACGAGCGATCTGCTGAAGTGTTCCTTCTGCGGAAAGAGTCAGAAGCAGGTCAAGAAGCTGATCGCGGGTCCCGCGATCTACATCTGCGACGAGTGCATCGAGCTGTGCAACGAGATCATCGAGGACGAGTTCGCCGAAGGCTCCGACCTGGGACTGATCGAAGAGCTGCCGAAGCCTCGTGACATCCGGGCGTTCCTCGACGAGTACGTGATCGGGCAGGACCGGGCGAAGAAGACGCTCGCCGTCGCCGTGTACAACCACTACAAGCGCGTCCAGGCCCGCACCACGATCGCGCCCCGTCGGGCAGCCGACGAGGACCCGGTGGAGCTCGGCAAGTCGAACATCCTCCTCATCGGCCCGACCGGCTGCGGCA
This sequence comes from Propionibacteriales bacterium, assembly GCA_038317635.1. Lineage (GTDB taxonomy): Bacteria > Actinomycetota > Actinomycetes > Propionibacteriales > Propionibacteriaceae > Fen-668. The sequence continues at coordinate 50,066 of JBBQBP010000022.1, read as the reverse complement.
AGACCTACCTGGCCCAGACACTCGCGAAGATGCTCAACGTGCCGTTCGCGATGGCCGACGCCACGGCGCTGACCGAGGCCGGCTACGTGGGTGAGGACGTCGAGAACATCCTCCTCAAGCTGATCCAGTCCGCCGACTTCGACGTGAAGAAGGCCGAGACGGGCATCATCTACATCGACGAGATCGACAAGGTGGCCCGTAAGTCCGACAATCCGTCGATCACGCGTGACGTGTCCGGCGAAGGCGTCCAGCAGGCGCTGCTGAAGATCCTTGAGGGCACGACCGCCTCCGTACCGCCTCAGGGTGGCCGCAAGCACCCCCATCAGGACTTCATCCAGATCGACACCACCAACGTGCTGTTCATCGTGGGCGGGGCGTTCTCCGGCCTCGAGGACATCATCAGCACCCGTGTGGGCAAGCGACCGCTGGGCTTCACCAACGATGCTGTGGCCCACAAGAAGGACAACGACCCCTTCATCGACGTACGCCCCGAGGACCTCCACAAGTTCGGCCTCATCCCCGAGTTCATCGGCCGCCTGCCGATGGTCGCTTCGGTCTCGCCGCTCGACAAGGACGCCCTGGTACGGATCCTGCTCGAACCGCGCAACGCGCTCGTGAAGCAGTTCCACAAGCTGTTCGAGCTCGACGGTGTCGAGCTGGAGCTCACTCCTGACGCCATCGACGCGGTCGCCGACCTGGCGCTCAACCGCGGCACCGGCGCCCGCGGCCTCCGCGCGATCATTGAAGAGGCGCTGCTCAATGTGATGTTCGAGGTGCCGAGCTCCGATGACATCGCCACGGTGGTCGTCACCGGCGAGTGCATCCGCGACGGCGTCGAGCCGACCCTCATCATGCGCTCCACGCGTCGCGAGAAGAGCGCCTGAGCCTGCCCAAGGCTGACGACTGCCACGTTGTCTTGTCCTGTTGCTAGGTTTGCCGGGTGATCGAGAGCTACCTGCGCTACCCCCACATCAGCGGTGACGACATCGTGTTCGTGGCCGATGACGACCTGTGGCTCGTACCCACCGCGGGTGGCCGAGCGTCACGCCTGACCAGCGAGCGATCGCCCGTACGGCATCCTCGTTTCTCGCCCGATGGCTCCCGGATCGCGTACACGCGCGTCGTCGGCAACATGCCCGAGGTGTTCGTGCTGGACCTGGGCACCGGAGAGGTGCGCCAGGTCACGTACTGGGGCGTTCAGATGACGTTCGTGGACGGCTGGCTCGATGGCTCGACGATCCTCGTCGCCTCCGCGGCGGGGCAGCCGTACCGGATCCGGCTGTGGCTGCACGCGGTCGACCTCGACGGTGCCGCGACCAAGCTCCCCTACGGCACGGCGATGTCTGCCGCTGTCCACGACGATGGAACGGTCGCCGTGACGACCCCCTACTGGCGTGACCTGGCGATGTGGAAGCGGTACCGCGGCGGCACCGCGCCGCAGCTGTGGCTCGGGTCCGAGAAGGGCCCCTGGGCGAGGGCGCTGCCCGACGAGACCGCCGGGATCTACTCGCCGGCCTGGGTGGGCGACCGGCTCATCTTCACCTCCGATCTCGGCGCGACGTTCCCCGCTCACGCAGACGAGCAGGCGCAGCTGTGGTCGGTCGACGCGGCCGGCGGCGACCTCACCCAGCACACGCAGCACGACGCGGGCAGTGGCTACGTCCGAAACCCCACGACCGACGGCACTCGGATCGTCTACCACGCGCGTGGCCAGCTGTACGAGATGTCGTCGCTCGACGCAGCGCCGCGCCCCGTCGCCGTACGGCTCGCTGCTCCGGTTCGTCCTCTCACCATCGCGCCCACCCAGCGCCTGATGACCCCTCAGCCGGACCCAGGCGGCGACCTGTCGGTGCTCGAGTGGCACGGTGCGATCTACGCCCTGACACATCGCGCAGGCCCGGCGCGAGCGCTGTCCGCCGCGCTGGGCGTACGAGCCCGGTTGCCGCACCACATCGGCACCTCCGGTCAGGTCGCCTACGTCACCGACCACTTCGGTGAGGACGCGATCGAGATCCGCGCCGTGGACGGCACGGGAGAGCCCCGCCGGATCGCCCGCGGGAAGCTGGGCCGGGTGCTCTCGCTGGCCGCATCTCCGGAAGGATCGGTTCTCGCCGTCGTGACCGGTGACGGCCGCATCTGCACGGTGCGGGTCTCCGACGGGCGCGTGACCGAGCTGGGGACCTCGCCCGAGGGCGAGGCGACCGGTTTGGCGTTCTCGCCGGACGGTCGGTACCTGGCGTGGGTGGCGCCGACCGGTACGGGGATGACGACCCGCCTGTACTACGCCGACCTGCGAGCCCGCCGCAGCCGCGTCGAGGCACTGACCTCGGGCAGGTTCCACGACACCAGCCCGGCGTTCACGCTCGACGGGCAGCACCTCGTCTTCCTCAGCGCACGGACGTTCGATCCGCGCTACGACGAGCAGGGATTCGACCTGACGTTCATCGGGACGGTCCGGCCGTACCTCGTACCGCTCTCCGCCACGGCACCCGCCCCGTTCGGGGCGGCCGCCGACGGGTGGCCGATCAGCAAGGTCCAGTCGGACGCGACACCGTCGACCGACAAGAAGGACGAGGCGCCGAAGCGGGTCGTCTCGGCCGAACTCGACGCCGACGGCTTCGAGGAGCGGCTCGTGCCCTTCCCCGTACCGTCCGGCGACTACCAGGACCTCCGTGCAGCCAAGGACGGCGTGCTGTGGCGCCGCGTCGTGGCCCCCGCTGGTGAGCTCGGATCCGGCCGTGCCGGGGTCAGCAAGGAACCCGAACCTGATGTCCTGGAGCGGTACGCGTTCGACACCCGCTCCGTCACGGTCCTCGGTCCGTGCGATGCGTTCGAGGTGTCCGGGGACGGCGAACGAGTCGTCCTGAGGTTGAAGGACGTGGTGGTGGTCGTCCCGTCGACCACGAAGGTCGAGGACGAGGATCCAGCGCGCGTCGGCGTCGACCTCGGAAGGCTGCGCCGGACCGTCGACCCACGACCCATGTGGCGGCAGATGTTCGACGAGAACGGCCGGCTCATGCGGGACTTCTACTGGCGCGAGGACATGGACGGTACGGACTGGGGCAAGGTCCTGGACCGGCACCGGCCGAGCGTCGAGAAGGTACGGACGCTGGACGACCTGGTCGACATCTTGTGGGAGACCGTCGGTGAGCTGAACACCTCGCACGCGTACGTACAACCGCAGCCCGCGAAGGGGAAGCCGGTTCAGGGCCTGCTCGGCGCGGACTTCGAGCCCGACGCGGATGGTGCTCGGATCGTACGGATCCTGCCGGGGGAGTCCTCGGACCCTGAGGCCAGGTCGCCGTTGCGGGCCGCCGGTGTCGATGCCCAGCCGGGCGACGTCATCGTGTCCATCGACGGCCAGGCCGTGGATCGTCGCGGGGTCGGCCCGTTGCTCGTCGGCGCGGCCGAGTCGGTCGTCGAGGTGACGCTGCGCCGCGGCGGCACCAGCAGACGGGTGGCGGTGATCCCGACGGCCAACGAGATCCCGTTGAGGTACCAGGCGTGGGTCGCAAGCCGCATCGCGTACGTGGAGGAGAAGTCGGACGGTCGCCTCGGCTACCTGCACGTGCCGGACATGATGGCGCAGGGCTGGGCGCAGTTCCACCGCGGTCTCGACCTCGCGATGTCCCACGAGGGGCTCGTCGCGGACATGCGCTACAACGGCGGCGGCCACACGTCGCAGCTCATCATCGAGCGGCTGAGCCGCAAGATCATCGGCTGGGACCTCGTCCGTCACAGCGCGCCCGAGCCATACCCGTCCGCCGGACGTCGTGGCCCGGTCGTCTTCGTCACGAACCAGTTCGCGGGGTCGGACGGCGACATCGTCTGCGCAGCGGCTCAGGAGCTCATGCTCGGCCCAGTGGTGGGACAGCGTTCCTGGGGTGGCGTCGTCGGCATCGACGGCCGGTTCGACCTCGTGGACGGTACGGGGGTGACGCAGCCGCGGTACTCCTTCCACTTCGACAGCCACGGCTGGGAGGTCGAGAACCACGGCATCGACCCCGACATCGAGTATGTGATGAGCCCGGGCGACTGGGCGGACGAGGATGCGAAGGACCCCCAGCTCGACCTGGCGATCGAGGAGGCGCTCAAACTTCTCGAGGCTCAGCCCGCGTCCGTCCCCCCGGAGCTGCCAGCACCGAGGTCCCGCCCGACCCGCTGACTCCAGACGCTCCCCAAGCCTCCGACCGAGGCTCCCAAGGCATCGGCCGCTTCCCAAGCCATCGGTGCGTTGTGGCGTGGCGCCATGGGCTGGGAAGTGTGGCCCCGGGCTACGTCACAAGCCCGGTTCAGCTGATTCACGAAGGCTGAGTGCTTCCACGGCCGCGGGGATGTCGTCGGCGACCCGGTCCGGAGCGGGAAAGGCCGCGTCCCACGCGCGGCCACGGCGCATCCACACCGTCCGCAACCCGGCGCGCCTGCCGCCGCCGATATCCGCCTCGGCAGCGTCACCGATCATCCAACCCCCGTCCGCCAGACTGGCGCCGCACCGCTGAGCCGCCACCTCGAAGATCCGCCGGCCGGGCTTCCGCTCGCCGGCCTCCTCGGAGATCGCGACGGCGTCGACATGCGCGTCCAACCCTGTATGCCGGATCTTGGCCGACTGCTGACGGGTCTGCCCGTTGGTGGCGATCGCCACCCGCCATCCCACGGCACGCAGCCCGTCGAGGGCGACCGGAACCGCCGGGTCCAGCTCGACCATCTCGACGATCTCCGCCTGATAGGCGGTCACCGGGAGGTCGACGGCGAATCGCGCGCGGATCGCCGCCAAGAACAGCGGGCGCGGTACGAACCCATCGCCATCGGCGTCGACCAGCCACGCTACGTCCGCGGGTTCGAGCTGCTGCACCGCGGCGAAGCGGGTGGCCCACCGCAGAAAAGCCGCGGCGCGGTCGATGAGCGTGTTGTCCAAGTCGAAGATCGCGAGCGGCACGCCCCGACCCTCACCCGCGCTGGTGGTCAGCAGAGCTTCCGTACCGTCGCCTTCTCCTGGGCCAGGACGCCGAGGCGGGAGACCTCGAAGGTGTGCTCCTGGGGAATCGCCGTGTTCGTACGGTTCACCACGTCAGCCACGACATCGGAGAAGAACGTCAGCTCCACGTCGGAGCAGTCGACGTACTCGGTGCCCTTCTGATCGGCCACGAACAGGTGGTCCGCACCGGGGCGGCCCTCGATGTCGATGTACTTGCGGAGCTCGATGTAGCCCTCGGTGCCCACGATGACGAGGCGGCCGTCGCCCCAGGTCGGCAGGCCCTGCGGGGTGAACCAGTCCACCCGGACATAGCCCTGTGCGGTGTCGGAGGCCAGCATGATGTCGCCGAAATCCTGGAAGCCGGGGTGCTCGGGGTGGTTGAAGTTCGCCACGGTCGCGGCGACCACATCGCCCGTCGTGGAGCCGGTCAGCCACAGGAACTGGTCGACCTGGTGGCTGGCGATGTCGTTGAGGATGCCGCCGTACGTGGAGACGTCGTAGAACCAGTCGGGACGACCCGAGCCGCCGGACAGGTGTGCCGCGTCGCGCTCGCGGTGCGGGCCGAGACCGAGGGTCTGTACGACGCGCCCGATCCGGCCGCTGTGCACCAGCTCACCCGCCTTGATCGCCGACCGCACGCCGAACCGCTCCGAGAACACGACGTCCCAGAAGCGGCCCTTCTCGGCGACGAGCTTCTTGATGGTCTCGAGCTGGTCCTGGGTCACGACGCCAGGCTTGTCGGTCAGGACGTCCTTGCCAGCCTCGAGCGCGGCGATCGCGATGTCACCCCGCCGTACCGGAACGGCAGCCGTCACGACCAGGTCGATCGAAGGATCCGCGTACAGCGCCGACGTGTCCTCGAACCACGGCGCGTCCGGCTGCAGGATGCGCACCTGCTTGCACACCGCCGCCTCAGGGTCGTCGGAGGCGAGGCCCACGAGCTCGGCACCCGCATCGAGCAGCCCCGCGATCATCCCGAAGATGTGAGAGTGGTCAAGGCCGATGGCGGCGAAACGAACGGGCATCTGTCCTCCTGAGGAGCGCTGGTCAGCTGCCAGTAGATACCGGCAGCTTCGACAATCCCATAGCCTGGTGGATGAACGCGATCGGATGCACGGTCGGTACAGAAGTTGCCTGCTCGATCTGCCAACGGCACGTCTCGGAGTCGCACGCGGCGATCCCTTCGTTCACAGCGACGATCTTGTCGAAGACCGGCTTGCCGACCTTCATCGCGACCTCGTACTTCTCCTTCTTGAGCCCGTACGTGCCGGCGATGCCGCAGCAGTACGCACCCGACTCGACCACCGAGATCCCGGGGACGAGCTCCATGAGCTGTACGGCCGGGGTGCCGATGTTCTGCCCGCGCAGCTGGCATGGCGCGTGGTACGGGACCGTCAGCTCGTTGGGCAGCCAGTCGCTCGTGTCGAGGTCTCCGTTGTCGTACATCTCGAGCAGGAACTCGCAGATGTCCCGCATCCGGCCGCCGACCTCGAGCAGGTCGGCATCCTTGACGCCCAGGATCTCGGTGGCCTCGTGCTTGAGCATGCCGCCGCACGAGGTGGAGCAGCTGATGATCGGCAGGTCGCGCGGCGCATCACGGAGCTGTGCGACCAGCTTGCGTACCCACGACCGCGCCGTGTCGAAGATGCCGTTCGACTGGAGCGGCAGCCCACAGCAGCCCTGCTTCGGCACGATCACCTCGAAGCCAAGGTGCTCCAGGACCTCGATGGTCTTGACGCCGGTCTCGACCTCGAAGTAGTTCTGGGCGCAGCCGTGGAAGAAGATCAGCTTGCCCCGCGAGCCCGGCGTCGGCGCCTTCCGACCCCGCAGCCAGCCCACGAGCGTCTGCGTATGGGCCGTCGGCATCGCGGCGTCGCGGTGGATGCCCACGATCTTCTCGACGGCGATGCGGGCCGGCTTGAACTTGAGCACCGCGTTCGCGATGGGCGCGACGGGTGTCATGGCCATGCCCATGAACGTGGTCCGCGAGATGAGCTGGTCGCGGAGCGGCATGTGGTCGGCCTTCATCGCCGCTCGGGCCACCGAGTTCAGCTCGGCGATGTGGACGCCCTGCGGGCAGACGTTCGTGCAGATGCCGCACGAGCTGCAGTAGTCGAGCGAGTAGTCGACCGACGCGCCGTGACGGAAGCGCTCAGCCTGCGGTCCCACGTACTTGGGGCCCGAGAACAGCGGGGTCACCGCCGCGACCGGACACTGCGTCTCGCAGATCGTGCACTTCACGCAGTGGTCGAGGCTTGCGCGGTTGAGCAGGTCGTACTCGTGGCTGTCCGGTTCGAACATCATGCGCCTTTCAGGATCGAGTCGGCAGCGGCGACAGCCGAGGCGAGAGCGATGCCCTCGCCCGACTTCTCCGTCCACCGGATCGCGCCGGCAAGGATGCCACCGGCGGCGTAGAGGTTGCTGTACGGGGCGTGTCCGGCCGGGTCGACCACACGCATGCTGCTGTCGACGCCGACGCCGACCCGGAACAAGGCCTGCTGGCCAGGGTCGTCCGCGGTCACCAGGTCAGGCCCGAGTCCGTGGAGGGGAAGGCCGAAGATCGTCTCCGTGACCGTGCCGTACGAGTCCAGCGTGAGCGCGCCCGACTCGAAGCCGCCCGGTGCGTACACGAACGCGTCGGCCGCGTACTGCCGGATCCGTCCCGCGGTGGCCTGGCCGACGCTGAGGATCTTGCCGTCGGCTGACTCGAAGCCGACGACCTTGGCGCCGGCCACGAACCGTACCCCCGCCTCCTTCGCCAGCGCGGTGAGGGCTTCGTTGAGCCGGATCCCGGGAACCCCCGGAGGAGGCAGCGGGACCTCGAACACGGCGTGCCCGAGCAGCTGCTCGAGATGGCGATGTGCCCCGGCGTCGCGGTGGCCGAGGATCGCGGGCAGGCCGACGACCTCACCGTCCTCCAGCAGCGGTTTCAGCGCTGCGGCGAGCGTGACGCGGTACGAGGGGTCGTCGATCGCCCGGGCGTACGCCAAGGCGCTGGAGTCAGCCATGTCCGCGATCGCCGGCAGGTCGAGGATGACCCCGCGCGCCGTGATCTGCTCGCCGTCCGGCGTCGTCTGGCGCTCGAGGTTGCCGGCGCACAGCTTGGGGTAGAAGTCCTTGAGCTGGCGGAATCCGACCAGGACGTACCGGATCCCTCCCGTGACCACGCCCGCTGTCATCGTCGGCTGGATGAGGCAGGTGGGGCGCAGTGCGCCGACGGCGGTGGGCAGGAGAACGTTCCGGTCCGGGTTGCCCACGAGGCGATCGCCGAGGAGCTCCTGTGCGTAGGTGATGCCGGCCGTGATGGCTGCGGGGCCGAGGATCTTGTACGGATGGTTCGCCGGCAACGAGGCGGTGGCCTCGACCGGTGAGTCGACCCGCTCGGGGGCGTACCCCAGGATGTCGATCGTGCCCTGCGACAGCTGGAGCCCTCCGAGGCCCTTGGTGAGGAGGGTCACGGTGCGACCCCCACGGGCGAGCCGGATGGCGGCGACGAGTCCGGACAAGCCAGCTCCTATGACGACAGCTGCTGGCATCACACCACCTCCGCACCCTCGGGCAGGTGCTCGACGTCGAGCGTGCCCGAGAAGATCCAATTGTCGAGTGCGGCCTGCCGCACTTGGTCGCCGTACAGGATCGGCCAGAGGCCGAGCCAGCGATGCTCGAGGAAGAGCCGAAGCAGGCCGGTCGCGCGTTCGGTGTCGACCGTACCGACCTCGTGGGCGACACCTGCCGCGCGGACGGTGCAGAAGCCGCCCTGGCACGGGCCCATGCCGAGCCGCAGCTGGCGGCGGAGGTCGTCGAGGGAGCCTGACGGCTGTTCCGCAAGCTTGTCGGTGAACATGCGACGGCTCATCAGCTCGCACTCGCAGAGGATCTGGTCGTGCATGCGGTCGTGCTCGCGATCGTGCAGACGGTGCGTGACGTGGTAGTTGCCCGGCACGTACGTCGCGTCCTTCGACCCGCTCGGGCAGACCTCCTCGGCCGTCCGGCAGGGATGCGTCGTCCCGAGCTGTTCCTCCATCGCGTTGACGATGTGCTCGGCCATCAGCCGGTACGTGGTGAGCTTGCCACCGGAGATCGTGAGCAGGCCCTTGAGGTCGTCGCGCTCGGAGTGGTCGAGCACCGACATGCCGCGGCTCATGTGGCGGGTGTCGCCGGCGCCCACTCGTGAGTCCTTGACCAGCGGTCGCGCGCCCGCCCAGACATGGAGGGCTCTCGCTTGGCGGAAGCCCGGTACGAGGATCTCGCCCGAGTCGAACATCTGTTGCACCTCGTCGTGGGGGATGGACAGGTGGTCCGGATCCGGTGCCTTGACGTCAGTGGTGCCGATGATGCAGACGGTGTGTACGGGCACGATGATGTCGCCGTCGGAGGGGTAGATCATCCGGTTGACCACGCTGTTCACCAGCCGGTGGTTCATCGCGATCATGATGCCGCGACCCGGTACGACCTGTACGTCGTGGCAGCCGGCCATCGCCGCGATCTCGCCGGCCCACGCGCCCGCGCAGTTGAGCACGAAGTGGCAGCCGATGCGTACGTCCTCGCCGGTCTTGGCGTCATGGCACATCACGGCGGAGACCGTGTCGCCGTCACGCTCGATGCTCGTCACCTTGTGGTAGGTGAGGATCTCGGCGCCGTACTCCTTGGCCGACTCTGCCGCGGTCCAGACGAGCTGCCAGCCGTCCACCGAGCCGTCCTGTACGGCGACGGCCCGCTTGATGCCGGGGTTGAGGCGCGGCTCGCGTGCGAGCGCTTCGGCGATGGTGATCTCCGTCGCGCTGACGCCGTTGGCGGCTGCGCCCTCGAGGAACTTGTCGCCGAACTCCGGGTCGTCATCGGGGCCGGTGACGAACAACCCGCCTGTCGTCTCGACTGCGCCTGCCTGGATCCGGGTGATGATGACGTTCTCCTCGGCGCACTCGCGCGCCGAGTTGGGGTCGCTGACCACGTACCGCCCGCCCGAGTGGAGCAGGCCGTGGAACCGTCCGGATGTGCCCTGTGCGAGGTCTACCCGGTCGACGAGCACTGCCTTGTACCCACGCATGGCGACGTCGCGGACCACCCCGACTCCGGTAGATCCGCCACCGATCACCACTACGTCGACATCCAGTGAACGCATCGGAGCCTCCCAGGTTGGCGGCGCTACCCTGTGCCGCACCTCCACCCTAGGAGAGGGAGTCCTCTGCCACGAGGCTCACGGCGACCTTCGGTCAACTTCCCAGTCACTCAAGGCCCTTTGCACATTCGTTCGCACCCTGAACGCATGTGCAAACCCGTCCTGCGGGTGGCGACTTGGGGCTGCGGACGACGGGGGGTCGGTCAGGCATCAGTGGACAGCTCCAGGGCGACCGTGAGCGGGTTGTCGGTGACGGTCCAGGTGACCGTACCTCCCAGCCGTCCCACCGCGCGCAGGTCGGTCTCGATGGTACGAAGACGCTCCAGCTGCTCGGACGGGCCACTGAACTCGGCGCTCGACGCCTCGGTCTTCATGGAGACCTTGGCCTGCGACTTCGCACCGCGGATCTCGACCAGAGCAGCCGCGATATCGTCCATCAGCTCGACCTCGCCGGACGTCGGCAACTCGTCGACCGAGGGCCACGGCGCGTGGTGCACCGAACCCTCGTGGCTCCACGACCAGACCTCCTCGGTGACGAACGGTAGGTACGGCGCGAACAGCCGCAGCTGTACGCCGAGCGCCATGACGAGCGCGGCCTTGGCCGACTCTGAGGCAGGCCCCTCCGCGTACGCCCGGTTCTTCACCAGCTCGAGGTAGTCGTCGCAGAAGCCCCAGAAGAAGCGCTCTGTGGCCTCGAGGGCGTCGGTGTACTCGAACTCCTCGAGCGCCTGCGTGGCGAGGCTCACGACGCCGCGCAGTGACTCGAGCATCGCCAGGTCGGCGGGCTCGGTCACTGCGGATGGGTCAGCCGCGAGGCCCGAGATGCCCAGCACGAAGTTCGACGCGTTGAGCACCTTCATGGCGAGGCGGCGGCCGACCTTCATCTGGGTCTCGTCGAACGGCGAGTCCGTACCGGGACGGGCCATCGCCGCGCGCCAGCGGACCGCGTCGGAGCCGTACTTCTCGAGGATCTCCGTCGGCACGATCGCGTTGCCGCTCGACTTGCCCATCTTCTTGCGGTCGGGGTCGACGACGAAGCCGGAGATCGTCGCGCGCGACCAGGGCACGTGGTCGAACTCGAAGTGACTCCGCACGACGCGGCTGAAGAGCCACGTCCGGATGATGTCGTGGGCCTGCGGCGCCATGTCCATCGGGAACGTCAGCGCGAACAGCTCAGGGTCACGCTCCCAGCCGCACGCGATCCACGGGCTGAGCGACGATGTGGCCCAGGTGTCCATGACGTCGGTGTCCGGCACGAAGCCGCCGGGCACGCCGCGCTGGTCCTCGGTGTACCCGGGCGGGCACAGCGTCATCGGGTCGACCGGCAGGTCGGCCTCGTCCGGGACGATCGGGTGGTCGTAGTCCGTCTCGCCCTCGGCGTCCAGCGGGTACCAGACGGGGAACGGCACGCCGAAGAACCGCTGCCGGCTGATCAGCCAGTCGCCGTTGAGGCCCGACACCCAGTCGTTGTAGCGGTGCTGCATGTGCGTCGGGGTCCACGCCATCTCGTTGCCGCGCTCGACGAGGCGCGCCTTCAGCGCGTCGTCGCGGCCGCCGTTGGTGATGTACCACTGACGTGTCGCCACGATCTCGAGGGGGCGCTCGCCCTTCTCGTAGAAGTTCACGTTGCGGGTCGTGGGCTTCGGCTCGCCTTCGAGGTCACCGGATTCGCGGAGCAGGGCCACCGTCGCCTCGCGCGCCGAGAACGTGGTCTTACCAGCGAGCTGCTCGTACGGCTCGGACGTGACCAGCCACTCGGGTGTCTCGCGCTGGAGGCGGCCGTCGCGCATCACGACCGTACGTGTCGGCAGCCGCAGCTCGCGCCACCACGTGACGTCGGTCTGGTCGCCGAACGTGCAGCACATCGCGATGCCTGCGCCCTTGTCGCGCTCGGCCGCGCGGTGCGCGAGGACCGGGATCTCCACGTCGAACAGCGGCGAGGTCACGGTGGTCCCGACCAGATCCTGGTACCGCTCGTCGTCCGGGTGCGCGATCAGCGCGCAGACGCTCACGAGCAGCTCGGGACGCGTCGTCTCGATGTAGACCGGGGTGCCGTCGGGGCGGTGGAACGCGACCCGGTGGTACGCGCCGGGGTAGTCGCGCGCCTGGAGCTCCGCCTGGGCGACGGCCGTCTGGAACGTCGTGTCCCACAACGTCGGGGCGAAGGAGAGGTACGCCTCGCCGCGGGACAGGTTACGGAGGAACGCCTTCTGGGCGACACCGACGGAGCTCGACGACACCGTCGTGTACAGGGTCGACCAGTCCACGCTCAGCCCCAGCCGGCGCCACAGGTCCTCGAAGGCCCGCTCGTCGATCTGCGTCAGCTGCTCGCACAGCTCGATGAAGTTCTGACGGCTGACGGGCAGCTGCTTCTTGGGGTCCGGTTTCGCGGGCGGCTCGTAGCCCGCCTCGTACGGCAGCGACGGGTCGCAGCGCACGCCGTAGTAGACCTGTACGCGGCGCTCGGTCGGCAGGCCGTTGTCGTCCCAGCCCATCGGGTAGAAGACGTGCTTGCCGCGCATCCGCTGGTAGCGGGCGATGATGTCGGTGTGGGTGTAGCTGAAGACGTGGCCCACGTGCAGCGACCCCGACACCGTCGGCGGCGGCGTGTCGATGGAGAACACCTGCTCGCGAGACTCGGGACGCACGAACGCGTACGTCCCCTGGTCGCGCCACGTCTCGAGCCAGGCGCCTTCGAGTCCTTCCAGCGCGGGCCGCTCCGGTACGCCTCGCCCGGCCATCGTTGGCGCGGGCGTGGGACGAGGAGCGGTGTCGGTCATAGGCCGAATCCTACGGAATCCAGCCCGTCACCCGCGAACCCGGACAGACAGGGTTCGCTGCGGGGTCAGCTACCGAGGTACGGGTCGATGCTGGCCGGGTCGGAGGTCAGCGTCGACGTGATGTTCTTGCCGTTGTACATGTACGTCGGGGTGCTGGTGATCCCATCCCGACCGGCGGCGTCGTTGGTATCGTTGACGAACTTCAGCGTCGCCTGGTTTTTGTAGCACTGCTGGAACCCGACCAACTTGTCCCCGGTCAGCCCGAGCTGGGTGGGGATCGTGACGCGAAGCAGCTCCTTGGTGTAACCGGCGCCCTCGGTGGCCGGCTGGTTGTCGTACACCGCGTCGTAGTAGCCCTCGTAGACACCCGCATTGTCGGCGCACGCCGCGCCCACGGCTGCTCGGACCGAGGCGTCGTTCTGCAGGTTGGTGTCGAGGAAGGTCATGGTGCGGTGCTCGAGCTGGATGGTCCCTGCGTTGGCGGCCTCACGCACCTTGGCGCCGAAGACCGTGTGGAACTGCTTGCACGCGGGGCACTGGAAGTCCTGGTAGATGACGAGCAGCGGGGCGCCCGCCTTCGCCTTGCCCGGGTTGGCCACGATGCCGGTCTTGTCGCCGTTGGCGTGCGGAGGTACGGCATTGCTCGCGCCGCTGCTGATCGTGACCGTGGAGACACCCCAGGCGATGAGCGAGATGGCAACGACGACGCCGATGATCCCGAGACCGACCCTCAGCCGCTTCGTCCGCTGAGCGGCTTTGAGCTCTGCTGCGCGCTGGATGCGGAGCTGTTCGCGGCGGCTGGCCTTCTCGGCCACGGAAGCCGAGGTCGGCGCAGCGCTCTCCGATGGGGTCGCGGGTGTTCTCTTCGCGGACGCCTTCTTGCTCATGGGTGTCACTCCTCGTCGAGGTCGTCGTCAGACACGGTGACCGGTCCGAAGAGCCGGTTCTCCAGTGAGAATGCGGTGGTGGGGCGCACGACCAACCAGACGGCGAGCGCCAGCAGGCCGATGTCCCGGGCGATCTCCCACGGGTATGCGGCGAGCGCCTTTGCTCGCTCGATCTCGCCGCCGCCGCCGCCGAAGCAGCCGCAGTCGAGCGAGTAGCCGTGCGCCCACGCCCACGAGATGCCGACGATGAACGCGACCATCAGGAGGCCGGTGACTCCTGCCGTGACGCGGGTGAAGACGCCGAGGACGAGCAGCAGCCCGACCGTCATCTCCACGAAGGGCAGCGCGTACCCGACGACGGCGGCGAAGTCGTACTGCAGCAGCTTGTACGCACGGACAGCCAGCACGCTCGACGGAAGGTTGGTCACCTTGAGGGCCCCGGCGACCAACATCACGACGCCGAGGGTCAGCCTCGCGGCCAGCCCGACCCAGTCGCGCCACGCGATGTCGCGCCACGACGTCGCGGCGGGGGCGATCGCGGGAGCAGAACTTGGCATCTGCCAAGACTACTGGTCACCTCCGTGCCAGGACTCCGGGGGGAAGCGTGTCCTCATCTGGGGTCGATGAGAGCTTCTTCGGTCGCCACGGATCGCGACACGTGACGGTCGCCCGGCTTGACGTGCGACTCCTCAGGGAGCGGCCTGGTGCTCGGCCTCGCCTAGACTCGGAGCCACGATGAACACCGAATCCCATACCCGCGTGGTCGCGGAACTGCTCGCACGTCAGCCCGAGCATCAGATCGGGCCGTCGCTGGCGCGGATCCAGCTGCTGGTCGAGCTGCTGGGCGACCCGCACCGCAGCGCACCCGTCGTCCACCTCACCGGTACGAACGGCAAGGGCTCGACCGCGATCATGATCGACGCGCTGCTGCGCGCGCAGGGACTCCGTACCGGCCGCTACTCCTCCCCGCACCTCGTCGACCTCACCGAGCGGATCTGTGTGGACGGTCGGCCGATCACCGCCGAGGTGTTCGACGACGCGTGGGACCAGATCCGGCCGTTCGTGGAGATGGTCGACTCCCAGCAGATCGACGGTCTGGCGATGACGTTCTTCGAGGTGCTCACGGGCCTGGCATTCGCCGTGTTCGCGGACGCGCCGGTCGACGTGATCGTGCTCGAGGTCGGTATGGGCGGCTCGTGGGACGCGACCAACGTGGCCGACGCCGCCGTCGCTGTCGTCACCCCGATCGCGGTCGACCACACCGACTACCTCGGCTCGACGCCGGCCGAGATCGCGACGGAGAAGGCGGGGATCATCAAGCCCGACTCCGTCGCCGTACTGGCCGGGCAGGCGCCCGACGTCGCACGCATCCTCGTCGAGCGGGCCGCTTCGGTGGGGGCCAAGGTCGTCGCCGAGGGCGTCGGCTTCAGCCTCCTCGATCGCGCGCCGGGGGTCGGCGGCCAGGTGCTGCGTCTCGACTACGCGGGCGGGACGGTTGAGGACGTGCTGCTGCCGCTGTACGGGGCGCACATGGCTCACAACGCGGCACTCGCCCTGGCTGCCGTGGAGGCGCTCCACGGTGACCGTCCGATCGAGTCCGAGGTGATCGTCGCCGGTTTCGGTGACGTCGTCGCGCCGGCACGCCTCGAGCGTGTCCGTACCTCCCCTCCGGTCGTCCTCGACACCGCGCACAACCCGGCAGCCGTCGAGGCGACCATCAACGCGGCCGTCGAGGCCTTCGCGTTCGCTCCGCTCGTCGTGGTGCTGGGCATCATGCGGGACAAGGACGTCGCCGGGATCCTCGGCGCGCTGCTGGACGAGACCGATCACCTTGTCGTGACCCAGCCGCCGGGGCCTCGAGCGCTTCCCGCTGCTGAGCTGGGAGAGCTGGCGCAAGGGTTGTTGGGCGACGAGCACGTCGTCGTCAAGCGCGACCTGTCCGATGCCCTGGAGGCTGCCGTGGCGTTCGCCGACGAGTCGGGGCCCACCGCTGGCGTACTGCTCCTCGGGTCCGTCGCCCTCGCCGGCCATGCGAGAGCGTTGCTCGTCACCGAGTCTGCCGACGATCCTGCGATGCCCCAGACGATGGCGGGCATCGACGACGACTGGGACGTGCCGGAAGAGCTCGACGTGACGCGCTTCGGGGGTCGCGACTGGGGGAGTGACGCGTGACGCTGCCCGCTGGCAACCCCATGATCCGGGTGCTGCAGGTGTTCCTCCTCCTGGACGTCATCGTGTTCGCCCTTGTCATCCCCGGAATGATCCAGGTCTCCGATCGCAGCGTGGCCGTGAGCGTGGGGTCGGGACTGTTCGCGATCGTCATCGCCGTCGCTGCCGCCGTGAAGATCCGTCGCGGTCGGCTCGGGTTCGCTCTCGGCTGGCTGACCCAGCTGGTCGGCCTGGCGCTGGGCCTTCTCACGCCGTTCCAGTTCATCACCGGGGCAGTGTTCGCGCTGCTCTGGGTGACCACGTTCGTCCTTGGCAAGAGACTGGTCGCCCAGCCGTCACCCTGACGTCTCCCGGGCCTCTCTCGCGCCTTCCCGGGGTGGGGCGGCGTCCCCACTAAGGTTTTCAGCATGAGCGAACGCACCCTTGTCCTGATCAAGCCCGACGGCGTCGGCCGGGGCCTGACAGGACTCATCCTCGACCGTTACCTGGCGAAGGGCTACAACCTCGTGGCCATGGAGCTGCGGACCTGCACCGCCGAACTGGCTGACGCGCACTACGCCGACCATGTCGCCAAGGACTGGTACCCGCCGCTGCGCGCGTTCGTCACCTCCGGCCCGCTCGTCGCGGCCGTTCTGGAAGGCCCCCGCGTCATCGAGGCCGTTCGCGCCATCAACGGCGCCACCGATGGCATCGCCGCCGCTCCCGGATCCATCCGGGGCGACTGGGCCACGTCGAACCGCGAGAACCTCGTCCACGGCTCCGACTCTCCCGAGTCCGCCGCTCGCGAGATCGGCATCTGGTTCCCGGGGCTGTCGTGACCGACTCGAATCCCACCCCGCAGTCCGGCACGCCCCAGTGGCAGCCGTCCGGTACGACACCCCCGCCCCCTCCGATTCCGTACCAGCCTCCGGTCGCGCAGCCCCCGTACCAGCCTCCGGTCGCGCCTCAGCAGCCTTGGCAGCAGGGGGCGGCTCCTTACGGTTCCCCGCCACAGCCCTACCCGTACCAGCCCTCGACGCAGCAGCAGCAGCCGTACCCGTCTCAGCAGGGACTCGTACCCAACGGTCAGGCCCCCGACTGGGTGCATGCCATCCCGCCGTACCAGGTCGCACCGGCCAAGCCCAGCGCACTGCCGACTGAGCCGAAGCGCCACAGCCAGTTCCTCCAGACGCCTCGTCGGCGGTGGTGGAAGCTGCCGATCGCGTTCGTGGTGGCGGCACTCGTCTGGCTCATCGGGTCGATGATCGTCACCATCCCTGCGCTCGTCTACGACATCATCAACCAGAAGATCAACCTCAGCGACCCCGTTGCTCTCCAGGACTACCTCGCTGGCATCACCTCTCACGTGACCCCGGCGCTCTTCCTGGCGAACAACGTCGGGATCGCTCTCATGATCCCGAGCGCATGGCTGGGGCTGATCATCTACGGCCAGAGGCCGCGCTGGCTGTCGTCGGTGGTGGGCCGCCTGCGCTGGGGCTGGCTGTTCCGAGTCCTCGGGATCATCCTCCTCCCGTACCTCGCCTTCGAAGCAGTCACTGTCGCCCTCACCGGGGTGCCGCAGCTGACGTGGAAGCCGTACAGCCTGTTCATGGTCTTCGTCATCCTGCTCACGACGCCGCTGCAGTGCGCGGGTGAGGAGTACGGGCTGAGGGGGCTGGTCAACCGGCTGTTCGGGTCGTACGGGTCGAGCCGGGTGTCCTTCTGGATCGGTGCCATCGTCTCGAGCGTTGCGTTCATGTTCCTTCACGCTGCGCAGGACATCTACCTCAACGCTTTCTACTTCACGTTCGGCATGATCTCGTGCTGGATGGCGTGGCGTACCGGCGGCCTCGAGGCCGGCATCGCTCTGCACGTCGTCAACAACATGATCGCCATGGCCGTCCTGCCGTTCAGCGACTTCTCCGGCCTCTTCGACCGTCAGGCGGGCAGCGCGAACCCCATGGACGTGCTCCCGCTCGCCGCCGTGTTGCTCGTGAGCATGGGGCTGATCGAGTGGCAGGTACGTCGCCGGAAGCCTGTTGCGGTGGCCGCCCCCGGGGCTCTGGCCCCGGCAGGCGGGCAGCTCGTCCCTCCTGGAGTGCCGCAGGTGCAACCTTCGAGGTAGTGAAAGGGTTCGCTGATGGGGCAGTACGACCACCAGGACCTCGAGTGGCGTGTTGCTCGGCCGGAGTCACAGGTGGCGGTGCCGAACCGGTCCTGACCGTCCTGTCATTGGATGTAGTAGCCGGCGGCGTCCGCGACGACCTGGGTGGTACCTGCTGACGCGTTGTGGAACTTGATGGTGCCGTTGTAGCCGATCTGAGCCGTCACCAGGTTCGGGATGGTGGCGCCCCCACCTGACCAGTTGAGGTTCGACGCAGTCGGGAGAGGACTCGTCCCTGGGTACACGGTGAGGAAGCCGTGCGCCGTGGTCTCGGTCACCGTGGTGTTGATCACTACGGCAGACACGCCAGCGGCTGGGATGCCACCCCTGCCGAGGATCGACAGGGACAGGTCACCGCCGGGGGCCACTGGTGCGCTGGTCCTGGTGTCGAGGATTCTTGCCGGTGAGAGGGTCACGAACATGCCCGGCTTGTCGGCCTTGCCGCCCAGGTAGTATCCGGCGACGTCCACGACGACCTGCGCGGTGCCGGGTCCGGACTGGAACAGTGTCACCTTGCCGTTGTCGCCGACCTTGACCGCCACGAGGTTCGGGATCGTGACGTCATGCGTCCAGTTCAGGTTGGATGCCACCGGCCTTTTCGTCCCTGACGGAAACACAGTCAGGTAGCCGCTACTGGTGGTTTCGGTCACCGTCACGTTCATGACGACTGCGGACACGTTGCTCGCCGGGACGCCACCCCTACCCAGGATCTGCAGGTCACGGGCCTCATTGCTTACCAGCTTCCCATCCCCGGCCCGGGTGTCCAGAATCCGCGCGGGGGCGATGGACGTGAACGCCCCAGGTTCGCCGATGGTGCCGTCGACGAAGTACCCCGCGACATCGACGATGACCTGCGCCGAACCGGGTCCCGACTGGTAGAGGTCGACCTGACCGCCCAGACCCACCTTCGCGATGACCGCGTTCGGGATGGTGGCCCCAGCCGCCCAGTTCACGTTCGACGCCACCGGACGTGTGCTCCCTGTCGGGGACACTGTCAGGTAGCCGGCAGTCGTGGTCTCGGTGACGGTCACGTTCAGGACCACAGCGGAGACACCGGCAGGAGGAACCCCCCCGAGCCCAGTGACCTGGAGCGTCCAGGTCCGGCCTGGACCGAGCGCCGGACCGTTGATGCGCGAGTCGAGCAGACGCGAGGGCGACAGGGGAACCATCGCGCCGGGTGTCGACGGCCGTGGAGGGTTGCTCACCGTCACCGCTGTGTCGCTCGATGTGGCGGTATTGCCGGCTGCGTCTCTGGCCGTGGCAGCGATGACGTGAGTGCCATTCGTTGTTGACGTCGTGTCCCAGCTGACGGCAAATGGTGCGGTCGTGTCCGCGCCTGCCAGTTTCGCACCGTCCACCATGAACTGGACAGCGGTCACGCCAACATTGTCTGTGGCGGTCGCAGCTACAGAGACGGTGCCTGAAACTGTTGCACCTGCGAGAGGGCTGGTGATGGTGGCGGATGGCGGGGTGACATCGGTCGAGCCGCTCCCGATGCCGGTAAGTGTGAACACGGTCCCCGCCGGCACGGTGACTGTTGCCGAACCGGCACTGACCGCAACGTTTGCGCCCTGCGCGATGTTGCTGGAGGTGTTTGTCTGGAAGTACTGCAGGGCTGCAGGGTTGGTGCCGAGGGCGTTCAGGGCGATAGTCAAGGTTTGAGCCGACCTCGAGGTGTTGTTGCCGACCACAGTCAAACGCCCCGATGCGGGATCCTGAAAAGCAAGGCTGCGGACAGCACTGTTCGACGAACTCGCGCCGACACGAACGGCGCCGCGCGGCACGTACTTGAACAACTGCGAGTAAAGGTAGAACTCTTTTCTCGGCGTGTAGGTCTTGGTGACGGCACTATAGGACAACAACGCGGGCGCATTTCCTGCGTCATTCCCTGGCTGGCTACCAAGGCCGTTCAGGATCGCGTGCCGATACACCGAGTCGTAGCCGTCCCAGACCAGCAGTCCCGTCGCGTTCTGCTCGAGGAAGGATTGCGCCTGATCGTAGACGCTGAATTCTGTCATCCACAACGATTTGCCCGGATAGGCCGAGGCCTTGATGCTTGCGCTGGCGCCACACGTGTCGCCGCTGTAGTTATGAAGCGAAACGTGGTCGACCTTCGACATCAATGTCGGATAGGCCGTCATCTGTTGCCAGTACTCTCCGG
Source organism: Propionibacteriales bacterium (assembly GCA_038317635.1). GTDB lineage: Bacteria > Actinomycetota > Actinomycetes > Propionibacteriales > Propionibacteriaceae > Fen-668. The sequence continues at coordinate 29,832 of JBBQBP010000022.1, read as the reverse complement.
CACCGCTGCACACCGACGCGGTCTCCGGACCAGCCAAACGAACGGCGCTGACGCCCAAGGCGTCCAAGCGCATGGCAACCTTGTTCATCACTCGGGCGTATTGCGTGGAACTCATCACTATGCCCTCGTTGTTGCCCCAGTCCTCCTCGTTGTCGGGGGAGAGCACGCCGAAATCAGCCCCGCGCACGGCGAGGCCATAGTATGCCGCCGAGACAACCTGCTCGACCCATTCGTCTTCTTGCGCTGAGCTCAGTGAAGCACCGCCCATCCAGGCCGGCCCGATGCCCATGAAGCTCAGAATGATGTTGCTGCTGGGTATGCCTTTCAGTCTCAGATAGTCAATTGTGCTCCATAGGGCCGCGAATTCGGTTCCGCTGTAGATCGGGTTGTAGTACGCCCAGTTGAACGAGTTCGGGTCGGCGTTGTCGTTGGTCTGCTCCCAATCCGTCATCTCCATGACCACACGGAAGATCGTTGAACCATTCTGATCAACAAGCATGTCGAGGGCCGGCTTGAGCTCACCGTTGTTCCAGCTGTGGGCGTTGATACTCACGCCGAACCCATCCATGGTCTGAAAACGCTGGTCGCCGGACACGGTGATAGTAGTGCTCACAGCGTTCGCCACTGGGACCTGCACGATGGTGAACGACGTCATTATCAGGGCCAAACACACCATGATGTTGCGGCTTGTGGCCAGATGCGCTGTCGGTGCAATCATTCTGAACATCCTTGGCTGTGTTTCTGGCACATTCCGTCGCAGATCCGAGTGTCAGTCGCTGGCTAACGCGGCAATCACTCGGTGAGTGACCGTCGTCGCAGGAGCGACACGACCCGTCGCGGGACATCCTCGGCATCGTCGCCGACCGCTCCCGCACATCCATGGATTCTTGGCCACAGCATATGGGAAGGAGCCGAGCCTGTCACCGGGCACGGTCCCGCGTAGAGGCCGCCGGTCGCGCATCAGACGTCGACCCCGTGCTCAGACGCGGCGGACGGCGTCCTTGACCAGGGCGACGACCGGGGGGCGCACGCTGAGCTCGCTGACGCCAAGGCTCACGAGGGTGGCGGTGAGGTCGGGGTCGCTCGCGAGGTCGCCGCAGACGGCGACGGGCTTGCCGCCGAACGCCGTACAGGTCATGAAGATCAGGGCCCAGATCGCCGAGGTGGGGCGCGCGAGGTGAGCGACTCGGCCGTTACCACGGTCGACGGCACTCGTGTACTGGGCGAGGTCGTTGGTGCCGATGCTGGCGAAGTCGACGAGCGGAGCGAACTCGTCAGCACGCAGGGCGGCAGCGGGGACCTCGACCATGATGCCGACCTCGAGCTCCGGCGGGTCAGGGCGCTCGGCGAGGACGTCGGCGAGCACTGAGCGGGCCCAGACCACCTCGTCGGGTTCGGTGACCATGGGGAACATGACACGTACCGGCACCTCCCGAGCGGCCGCCACGATGGCGCGCAGCTGCTCGGCGAAGACGTCCGGGTAGCGGCGCATGGCGCGTAACCCACGCTCGCCCAGCATCGGGTTCGTCTCGCCTTCGGTCTCGAGGAACGGCAAGGGCTTGTCGCCGCCGGGATCCCAGGTGCGGACCGTGATCGGGGCGCCCAGAGCCTTGCCGATCTCGACGAGGACGGCCGCCTGCGTCGCAGCATCGGGAGCGTCGGTGTGGTGGGCGAAGAGGATCTCCGTACGGACGAGTCCAGAGCCGTCGGCGCCCGCCGCAGCGCCCGCCTTGGCGTCGGCCACTGAGGCGATGTTCGCCTCGACGAGCACGCGTCTGCCGTCTGTGGTGAGCGCAGGGTCATGGGCACGGGTCGCCGCTGCTGCCGCCTCGGAGTCACGAGACTCGGCCAGCCCACGGATCTTCGTCTGGGTGGCGGCATCGGGGTCGATCCACAACGTGCCGGGACCGGGGTCGATGCCGACGAGGACGCCGTCGGCGACGCCCTGAGCCTCGCCGCGGCCGGTCAGGACGGGGATCCCTCGCGACGAGGCGACGATGACACCGTGCCCGGTGGCTCCGCCTGTGGTGGTCACGACCCCGAGGGTGATCGCCGGGTCGAGGGCAGCAGCGGTGGCGGCGTCGAGCTCGTCGACGACGAGGATGTGTGGCTCGTCGGTGGTCGCCTGCTCGGCCGCACCCATGAGGGCGAGCAGCACCTGGCGCTCGAGGCTGCGGATGTCCTGGGCGCGCTCACGCAGGTACGGATCGGTCAACGAGTCGAAGTCCGCGGCGACTGAGGCGAAACGTGCGTGTACGGCGTCAACAGCCGAAGTCCCGGACGCCGTGTCAGCGGCGAGCCCTTCGGCCAGGTCGGGATCACCCAGCAGGGCTTCCTGCGCCTCGAAGATTCCCCGCTGCGGGCCGACGGCGGTGGCCAGTTCGGCGAGGTGGGCGGCTACCGCAGCGACTGCCGCCTCGAGACGCGCCCTCTCCTCGGCAGGGGCGGCAGGGGAGTAGCCCGCGGTGTCGACCCCACCGCCTCTCACGAGCGCCGGAGCGAGCACGATCTGGCGGCCCGTACGGAACGGATCGGTGGCCGGTGTGAGGGTCTCCATGGCGGGATCCGGTTCGCCGGTAACCGGTTCGCTCGACTCTCCGAAGTCCGTCGCGGCGAGAGCGAGGAACCGCTCCCGGGCCGCCTCGGCGTCCGGGCCCGAGAACCTGGCGGAGAGTGTGTGGCCCTTCATCAGCCCCAGCGTCGCCACCTTGCCGACGCTGCGGGCGTTTGCCGGGCCTTTGCCGAGCGTGACATTGCGGAGGAGAACGGTCGCGTCCAGACCGCGAAGGCCCGAAACCAGGGCTGCCGCCGGACGCGCATGAAGACCGTGCGGGTTCCGTACGACCACCTCGGTCCCCGGACCATCGGCCGCCACCGGACCAGCCGCCGACGAAGACTCGGACGCTGACCCAGGCGCGCTGGCCTCGGCCCCGTTGGTCTCAGCAGCGGGCTCGCCCAGGTGCTCGACCTTTGCCGCCAGACCACCTTCGGCCTCGGCGGCAACCTCGGCGAGCGTCGCACCGGTGCTCGCGGTCACGATCGCGGCGACGAGCCCTTCGACGAGCGGAGCGGGGGACAGCCGGACGTGCTCCGCCGTCTCGGGGTCGACGAACTCAAGCGCCATCTCCGCCGAGAGGACGGCGCTGCCCAGGTCGAGCAGCACGAGCACACCGTCCGGCGAGTCGACAGCCGTCATCGCCTCGGCGATCGCCGCCGCGTCCGTACCGAAGGTCGACTCGTCCAGCCCAGCCGCGACCCGGATCGCCGGACGCGCCTCGGCAGGCACCATCTCCTCGGCCAGCCCCACGGCGGCGTCAGCGAGCGCGCGACTGTGCGAGACGACGACGATGCCGATCATCGGATCAGGCCAGGGTTCTCGCTGCGGCCTCGATGAGCATCGTCACGCTGGTCGCGCCCGGATCTTGGGTTCCCGCGCTGCGCTCCCCGAGGTACGACGCACGGCCCTTGCGTGCCACGAGCGGGGTGGTCCCGTTCCGTCCTTCGGCACAGGCCTTGGCTGCCGCGTCGAGCGCCGCTTGGGTGCCCTCACCGACCGCCGCGTCGTACGCTGCGAGCGCCGGCGTGAGCGCATCGACCATCGTCTTGTCGCCCACCACCGCCTTGCCGCGCTGGACGATCCCGTCGAGCCCGGCCCGCAACGCGACGCCGATCCCTTCCGCGGAGTCCTCAGCCGGCCAGGCGCCACCCACGCGCATCAGGAACGTCCCGTACAGCGGCCCGCTGGCACCTCCCACGGTGGACACCAGCGTCATGCCGGCCTTCTTCAGGAACGCCCCCGAGTCGGGGAAGTCGGCAGCGGCCAGAACGGCCACCGCCTTCATCCCTCGGTCCATGTTCGATCCGTGATCGGCATCCCCGATCTGACGGTCGAGGTCGGTGAGCATCGCGGCGTTCTCGTGGATCTGCGCCGCGAAGTCAGCCATCCATGCGCCGGCCTTCTCTGCCCCCATCAGCAGCCCCACCGGAGTCCGGGGGTGTTCACCGGCGCGTCCCACAGCTTGACGAGGTCGTCGTCAGCCTTGAGCAGCGTCACGGAGCAACCGGCCATGTCGAGGGAGGTGATGTAGTTGCCGACGAGGTTGCGGGCGATCGGGATGCCGGCCTTGCCGAGGATCTTCGCCACCTCGTTGTACATGAGGTACAGCTCGATGAGAGGCGTGCCACCCATGCCGTTCATGAACGCGATCACCGGTGAGCCGGTGTAGTCCAGGTCGGCCAGGATCGGCTCCAGGAGCATCGCGGCGATGTCCTTGGCGGGAGCGATCGGCAGACGGTGGCGACCAGGCTCGCCGTGGATGCCGATGCCGACCTCCATCTCGTCCTCGCCGAGCTCGAACGTGGGCTTGCCGGCGGCAGGGACCGTGCAGCTCGTGAGCGCCATGCCCATCGAGCGGCCCTGGCCGTTGATCTTCTTGGCGAGGTCGACGATGGCGTCCAGGTCGCGACCCTCTTCGGCTGCAGCGCCGACGATCTTCTCGAGCAGGACGGTGACGCCCACACCACGGCGACCTGCGGTCCACAGAGAGTCCTGCACGGCGACGTCGTCGTCGGTGACGACCGACTCGACGCGCACACCGGAGTCTGCGGCTGCCATCTCGGCTGCCATCTCGAAGTTCATGACGTCGCCGGTGTAGTTCTTCACGATGTGAAGGACGCCGGCACCGCCGTCGACGGCGACGGTTGCGGCCATCATCTGGTCGGGGACAGGGGAGGTGAACACTTCGCCGGCGCAGGCAGCGTCGAGCATGCCCATCCCGACGAAGCCACCGTGCATCGGCTCATGACCGGAGCCACCGCCAGAGATCAGGCCGACCTTGCCAGCGACCGGCGCATCTTTGCGGTAGACGATCTTGTTCTCGTGGTCGACGCGGACTCGGTCAGAGTGCGCAGCTTCGACGCCCAACAGGGATTCGGCGACGACGTCAGCGGCGTCGTTGATCAGCTTCTTCATGAAGCGAGTCTTGCACCGGGACGCACACTTGTCAGCGGGTGCGCACAAGCGTTCACCCAGGAGCCGTTCCGCCGCGCATCCGTCACGCTGACAAGGAACTCAGCGACCCCCGGTCGAGCGGGCCGCGCACCCGCGAGAAGGGCCGACAGCGCGACCACAGGTACTCTTGCCCGATGATCACGACGACCCATGATGCCGACCCTGGCTCGCTCTTCGCGACCCTCGAGCCGCTGCTCGCGCGGGTCGCCAAGCCGATCCAGTACGTCGGCGGTGAGCACAACTCCGTCCTCAAGGCCTGGTCCGACGTCGAGGTCAGGTGGTGCCTCATGTACCCGGACGCTTACGAGGTCGGCCAGCCGAACCAGGGTGTCGCGATCCTGTACGAGATCCTCAACGAGCTCGACTGGGCGGTCGCCGAACGCACGTACGCGATCTGGCCGGACCTCGCCGCGCTGCTGCGGCAGCACGAGATCCCGCAGTTCACGCTCGACTCGCACCGGCCGGTCGCCGCGTTCGACCTCCTTGGCGTCTCGTTCTCGACCGAGCTCGGCTACACGAACCTGCTGCAGGCGCTCGACCTGTCGGGGATCCCGCTGCACGCCGCCGACCGCGACGACTCGCACCCCGTCGTCATCGCCGGTGGGCACGCGGCGTTCAACCCCGAGCCGATCGCCGACTTCATCGACGGTGCGGTGCTGGGAGACGGCGAGGAGGCCGTCATCGCCATCTCCGAGATCGTGCGCGAGTGGAAGGCGCAGGGACGACCCGGCGGCCGTTCCGAGCTGCTCGTACGGCTCGCACGTGACGGTGGCGTGTACGTGCCGAGCCTGTACGAGGTGGACTATCTCCCGGACGGCCAGATCCGCCACGTCGCGCCGAGCCGGGGCGACATCCCGTTCCGAGTCGCGAAGCACACGCTCACCAACCTCGACGAGTGGCCGTACCCGAAGGCGCCACTCGTCCCGCTCGCTGAGACCGTCCACGAGCGTTACTCGGTGGAGATCTTCCGCGGTTGCACCCGCGGCTGCCGCTTCTGCCAGGCCGGCATGATCACCCGGCCGGTGCGCGAGCGCAGCATCGAGACGATCGGCGCGATGGTCGAGCACGGACTTCGCGCCACCGGACTCGAGGAGGTCGGTCTCCTCAGCCTGTCCAGCGCCGACCATTCCGAGATCGCCCAGGTCACCAAGCAGCTCGCCGACCGGTACGAGGACACGAACGTCTCCCTGTCGCTCCCGTCGACCCGCGTGGACGCGTTCAACATCGACCTCGCGAACGAGCTGTCGCGCAACGGGCGGCGCTCGGGGCTGACGTTCGCGCCCGAAGGCGGGTCGGAGCGCCTACGGCGCGTGATCAACAAGAACGTGTCCGAAGACGACCTCATCGCGACGGTCACAGCAGCCTTCAGCGCCGGCTGGCGGCAGGTGAAGCTGTACTTCATGTGCGGCCTGCCGACCGAGACCGACGAGGACGTGCTCGGCATCGCCGACCTCGCCAAAAGGGTCATCCAGGCCGGCCGCACGGCCTCGGGTACCCGTGACATCCGCTGCACGGTGTCGATCGGCGGGTTCGTGCCCAAGCCGCACACCCCGTTCCAGTGGGCGGGCCAGGCGTCTGCCGAGACGATCGACCACCGGCTGCAGCTGCTGCGCGACGTGATCCGCGCAGACCGTCAGTACGGTCGGGCGATCGGATTCCGCTACCACGACGGCAAGCCCGGCGTGATCGAGGGCCTGCTGTCGCGTGGAGACCGCCGGGTGGGCCGGGTCATCGAGGCCGTGTACGCCGACGGGGGAGTGTTCGACGGCTGGAGCGAGCACTTCTCGTACGACCGTTGGGCACGCTTCGCCGCCGAGCAGCTCGAGCCGTACGGAGTGGACCTCGACTGGTACACGACCCGAGAGCGGGACGAGCTCGAGGTGCTGCCATGGGACCACCTCGACTCGGGGCTCGATCGCGACTGGCTGTGGGAGGACTGGCAGGACTCGCTGGACGAGAGCACTGTCGACGACTGCCGCTGGACCCCCTGCTACGACTGCGGCGTCTGCCCCCAGCTGGACACGGCGATCGAGATCGGCCCCACAGGCCGGACGCTGCTGCCCCTCACAGTCGTACGCAAGCCGGGTCTGGGCGGCTGACCGTCAGCTCAGCTGCAAGCACGCGCGTCCCGAACGCGGCACGGGTAGTCCCCGCCGAGGATGCTGCGGTAATGTCCACGATCCGTGAGCACCAATTCCGGCCGCCCGGCCCAGGTCGTCCTCGGCATTGACATCGGCGGAACCGCCACCAACGCCACCATCCTCGATGAGAACGGCGAATTCCTCGTCGACGGGATGGTCGAGGTTCCCAGTCGCGTGACGGAAGGGCCCGACGCTGCCCTGGAGGCGGTGGCCGACGTGATGACGCTCGTGTTGGAGACCACAGGCATCAGCCGGGACCGGGTGCTCGCGGTCGGCCTGGACACGCCGGGTCCCGCGAACGCCACCGGCGTCATCTCCTCGCGAGGCGCCACGAACTTCTCGGACGAGGAATGGTGGGGTTACGACATCCGCAGCGGCCTCGAGCGGGCCTGCGGCATTCCGGTGATCTACAACAACGACGGCAACGCGGCCGCCCTCTACGCGCACCGCCACCTGTTCGGCGAGGACCAGTACCACCGGTCGTCCGTTTCCGCCATCGTCGGCACCGGTCTCGGCGGCGGTGTCATCGAGAAGGGCGAGGTGGTGACGGGTGCGGCTGGTATGGCCGGCGAGCTCGGCCACATCTGCATCCCGATGCCCGGGCTGCTGGTCGAGGGGCAGCCCATCCCACAGTGCAACTGCGGTCTGAGCGGAGACGTCGAGAGCATCGCCTCGCTGACCGGCATCCGGAAGAACCTGCTGCCGTACTGGCTCACGCAGTATCCGGACCACCCCCTTCACGGCTTGCCGATCGACAAGGCCGCCAAAGCGGTCCGCGGCCACGGCGTGGACGGCGACGAGATGGCGCTGAAGATCTTCGACCAGCAGGCGCAGGCGTTGGGGGAGCTGTTCACCATCGCCTCGAACTTCACTGACCCCGATGCGTACTTCGTCGGCGGTGGCGTGATCGAGGCCGCGCCGCACTTCCGCGACTGGTTCCTCGATCGGGTCCGCATCCACACCCAGCTGCGGGCGGAGTCGGCCGCCGTGGCGCGGTTCGCGCTGGTCACCGACCTCGACATGGCCGGAGCCCGGGGCGCGGCGCTGGCAGCGATGCACGCCATCTGACGAGCGACTACCGCCGGTCAGCGCGTGAGCGGGGCCAGCGTCTCGTGGATGCGTGCGAGGGTGCCGGCGTCGGCGGTCACGCCGAGAGCCCGCAGGGCGAGCAGCGCGGCTCCAGCCGTGCCCTCGCTCGCTCGCAGGCAGCGGCCCGGGTAGCGGTCGCGCAGGCCGTCGCTGAGCGGGCCTCCGTCGTACAGAAGCCCTCCCGCGAGGACGATCGGACGATCGTCGTTGGCGATCAGAGAGCTGCACGAGGTGAGCAGGCCGGCGAGCGCCTCGTCGAGGATGGCCTTCGCGATCGGGTCGCCCGACGCAGCGGCGCGGAACGCGAGAGGCGCGAACTCCGCGCACTCGACTGGCCGCCGACCGTACACGCGGCGCATCACCTTCCAGATCTCCGGTCGGCGGACGTCCTCGTCCGGGGCGCTCTCGTCGTCGACCTGGGCGACCACGAGATCGGTCAGGGCCGTGGCAGGTCCGCGCCCCTCGATGTCAGCGGCAGCCGCCCGTACGACCCGGTGTCCGATCCAGAAGCCTGAACCCTCGTCGCCCAACAGCCACCCGATGCCGTCAGCGATGCCGTCCAGGACCCCGTCGACGATGCGCGCGGAGATCGCGCCGGTGCCGGACAGGACGAGGTAGCCGGTCGGGACAGCGGTGGCCGAGAAGTAGGCGCTCATCACGTCACCGGCCACCTCCAACGTGGCATCGATGCCTGCTGCAGCCAAGGCACTTGAAACCAGCGGCCCGGTCCGTGCCCCCAGCCCTCCGGCGAGCGTCAACAGGATGAGGCTGGGCTCGATGCCCGATTCGCCGATTGCTGTGGCTGTGGCCGCCACCTGGTTCGAGATCGCGAGCTCGGCGCCGGCCGACGTGGGGTTGCCGGCACCGGCTCGGCCGTAGCCGAGACAGCGTCCGGTCTCGTCGAGAAGCACCGCACGGGTTGCCGTGCCACCCGCATCGATGCCGATCACATGCCGCATGTCGCCGTTCCCCCACCTTGTCCGCGTGTAGTAGACCAGTTGCCACGGGGACACTACCCGTCCACAACTTCCGAAAGGGCACCATGGCTGACACGTACGAGGCGTTTTCCGATGAAGTCACGAAGCGACTGCCGATCCTGGTCGAGTCCGCCAAGTCCGGTGAGATCGCGAAGGCCATCGAGCTGTTGGCGGACGCCGTGGCGAAGGACGGCATCATCCGGGCCTTCGGCACGGGTCACTCCGAGGCGTTCGCCATGGAGATCGCGGGACGAGCCGGCGGGCTCATCCCCACGTCGCGGCTCGCGCTGCGGGACATCGTGCTGTACGGGACGCACACCGTCTCCGAACTGGCCGACCCGACACTCGAGCGCGACCCGAAGCTCTCACAGGAGCTGTTCGACCTGCACACCCGGCATCCCGAGGACATCTACATCATCGCGTCGAACTCCGGCGTCAACGGCTCCATCGTGGGCGTCGCCGAGCAGGTGAAGGCGCACGGTCACAAGCTCATCGCCGTGACCAGCCTCGACCACACGATGAAGGTCACCTCGAAGCACCCGTCAGGCATGCGCCTCAAGGACTTCGCCGATGTCACGATCGACAACCTCGCCCCGTACGGCGACTCGACGCTCCCCTTGGAGTCGGGCCTGGTGATGGGCGCGATCTCGTCGATCACCGCGGCGTTCATCGCCCAGCTGATGACGCTCGGCGTGGCGGAGAACCTGAGCGCCCGGGGCATCACACCGCCGGTCTACATCTCCGCGAACGTGCCCGGCGGCGACGAGCACAACAACGTTCTCAAGGCCAAGTACGCCGGGCGGCTGCGCGTCGACGGCTAGATGGGCCCAGGTCGGCTATTCTCCCCGCGAAAGAGAAGTCCTTGAGCGTTGCATCGTTTCGGTAACGACTGATCGAGTCTCCTTGCCAGGAGTCGCTACGGGGATAGATTCCGGCCCATGAGGTCCATAAAGCCTCTACCGGCCGCAGGGGACGGCATCACCCGAAAACAGGCCGGATGGCCCGCTGTCGATCGGCACGGGCCGGAGCAAACTGAGGAGATTCAATGGAGACCAAGTCGTTTGGTCGACGGACCCTGCTGACAGGTTCCCTGGCCGCAGCGGCCCTCGTCCCGCTGTCGTCTTGCGCCACGGGCGGTGGGACGAGCTCATCGCCGTCGTCCAGCGCCGGGGGAGCGGCAATGTCCGCTGACAACCCCTTCGGCATGGCTACGACGGGCACCATCGATGCGGTGATCTTCAACGGTGGCTACAAGACCGACTACGTCGACTTCGCCGGCAACGTGCTGACCAAGAAGTTCCCGGGCGTCACGGTCAAGGTGTCGCCGTCCACGCAGATCGCCCAGGAGCTCCAGCCGCGCTTCGTCGGCGGGAACCCGCCTGACCTCGTCGACAACTCGGGTGCCCAGGCGATCGGCATGTCGACGATCGTCGACCAGCTGGAGGACCTCACCAGCGTCCTCGACGCCAACAACTATGAGGGCACCAAGATCGCCGACAGCGTGTTCGCGACCGCCATCAAGGCCTCCGGAACGTACAACGGCAAGCTCGCAGCGATGAACTACGCGATGACCGTGTACGCGTTCTGGTACTCGGCCTCGCTGTTCAAGGAGAACGGCTGGACCCCGCCGAAGACGTGGGCCGAGGCCCTCGACCTCGGCGCCAAGGCCAAGGCGAAGGGCAAGTACCTCATGCTCTTCGGCAAGGAGGCAGCGACCTACTACCTCACCACGCTCATCGCCACGGCGATCATGGAGGGTGGCAACGACGTCCGTCTGAGCCTGGAGAACCTCAAGCCGGACTGCTACTCGCAGAAGTCGGTGGTCGACGCTTTCGCCGGTCTCGAGGCGGTCATCAAGGCCGGCTACATGAAGCCCGGCGGCTCCGGTACGCAGTTCACGGCTGCCCAGGCGCAGTGGTCCAACGCCCAGGATGCTCTTCTCTACCCGTCCGGTGGATGGATCGAGAACGAGATGAAGTCGCAGACCAAGGCCGACTTCCAGATGACCGGCACGAACGAGCTGACGATCACGTCCTCGCCGAAGATGCCGGCCGGTTCGCTCCACGCTGAGGCCGGCGAGCCGTTCATCGTCCCGAGCAAGGGCAAGAATGTCGCCGGCGGCAAGGAGCTCCTGCGCGCCATGCTGAGCAAGGAGTCAGCCACCAACTTCGCGACAACGCGTCTCGCGCTCACCGTCGTCAAGGGTGCTGCCCCGCCAGAGTCCGCCATGTCCACCGCGCTCAAGTCCCAGAGCACCCTGCTCTCCACGGCGGGCAACAACACGTTCAGCTGGCAGTTCATCGCCTACTACGGTCTCAACAAGGAGAACCTGGTTGTCATGAACTCCTTCCTCGAGGGCAAGATGTCCGCGGACGACGCCCGCAAGGGGCTCCAGTCCATCGTGGACAAGGCGGCGGCGGATACGAGCAAGCCGAAGCTCACCGTCAGCTGATCCATCGGTTCAAGGCGCCTCGTTGGCGCAGGAGGTAAGCCTGATGTCTACTGCTCCAACGATCACCACCCCTCGCGCGGCCTCTGGTCGCGCGAGGAGGTGGCGGCGCAACTTCACGTTCGACAAGATCTCTCTCTTCCTTGTCTTCCTGGGCCTTCCGCTCGCTCTGTACATCACGTTCGTCGTCTCGCCGCTCATCCAGGCGATCAGCTACTCGTTCACGGACTGGAGCGGCTTCACCCCTGCCTTCAAGTCAGTGGGTCTCGCGAACTACGCGAAGATCCTTTCCGACGATGTCTTCCAGAAGGCGATGTTCAACAACGCGCTTCTCTCTGTCATCGTCCCGCTGGTCATCATCGTTCTCTCGCTGGCTCTGGCCACGCTGGTCACGGTCGGAGGCGCCAGCACCGGACAGATCCGCGGCATCAAGGGCGCAAGCTTCTACCGCATCATCTCGTTCTTCCCCTACGCCGTCCCGGCCATCGTCACCGGCATCATGTGGAACCTGATCTTCGACCCGAGCAGCGGTCTCGTGAACGGCATCCTCACGAAGCTCGGCCTCTCGCAGTTCAACTCGTTCCCCTGGCTCGGCGACGTCCGTACAGCTCGACCGACGATGATGTTCGTCATCGTGTGGGGCTTCGTCGGCTTCTACATGGTCCTGTTCATCGCCGCCATCAAGGGCATCCCCGCGGAGATCTTCGAGGCTGCACGGATCGACGGGGCGGGCCGGCTGCGTACTGCCCTGAGCATCACGATCCCTCTCATCCGTGAGAACGTACAGACTGCCTACATCTACCTGGGGATCATGGCGATGGACGCGTTCGTCTATGCGCAAGCCTTGAACCCACAAGGCGGTCCGGAGAACAGCACCTTGACGATGAGTCAGGAGCTGTTGACGACGGCGTTCAACAAGGGCGAGTTCGGCGTCGCCTGTGCCATGGGCGTCGTGATGGGCCTCATGACCGTGCTCTTCGCAGCGATCATCTTCACCGTGAACCGCGCCAGCGGCGGCAAGGACAGGATCACCCTCGCATGAGCACTCGGACCGAAGTTCCAGCCCGCAAGCAACTCACTGTCGCCGAGCGGTCGATCGCGGTGAGCAGCCACGTCGTCCTGTCGATCTGGGCGATCATCGTCATCCTGCCGCTGCTGTGGACGCTGATGACGTCGTTCAAGACGACCTCGGAGATCTTCGCGTCCCCCTTCAACCTCCCGGCGAAGGCTCAGCTCGTCAACTACACCGACGCCTGGAACACGGCCGGCATCGGGAAGTTCTTCTTCAACACCCTCTTCGTCGTCGGCTCGGCGCTGATCTTCGTCATGCTGCTTGGCGCGATGTGCGCCTACATCCTGGCGCGCTTCGACTTCCCGGGGAACCGCATCATCTACTACATGATGCTTGGCGGCCTGATGATCCCGATCTTCCTCGCGATCGTGCCGCTGTTCTTTGTGCTGAAGAACTTCGGGCTGCTGAACACGCTGCCCGGCCTCGCCGTCACCTACGTCGCGTTCGCGCTGCCGTTCACGGTCTTCTTCCTCTACGCGTTCTTCCGACAGCTGCCGTACGAGATCAGTGAGGCGGCAGCAATCGACGGCGCCAACGAGTGGCGGACGTTCTTCCAGATCATGCTTCCCATGGCGAAGCCCGGTCTGGCGACGGTCGCGATCATGAACTTCCTCGGCCTATGGAACCAGTTCCTGCTGCCGGTCGCCCTGAACACGAACCAGAGCAACTACGTGCTGAGCCAGGGGCTGGCGTCGTTCGCTTCGTCCGCGGGGTACGACGTCAACTTCGGTGCGTTGTTCGCCGCTGTGGTCATCACCGTCGTGCCGGTGCTCGTCGTGTACGTGATCTTCCAGCGACAGCTTCAAGGGTCCGTGTCCCAGGGCACGATGAAGTAGGACCATCGAGAACCCGACCGGGCCGGACAGGACACAACGAGGTGTCCCGTCCGGCCCGATCGGTATCGTGTGCGGGTGTCGAGGAACCAGCCACCGGATCAGCAGCCGCCGCCCGTACAGCGCCTTCGTGTGCGGTACGCGAAGCGTGGCCGGGCGCGTTTCACCTCGCACCGTGACTTCAGCCGGGCTTTCGAGCGTGCGCTGGTCAGGGCGCAGGTGCCGATGGCGTACTCGTCGGGCTTCAACCCCCACCTGAGGATCTCGTACGCGAACGCGTCGCCGACCGGTGCCGCGACCGAGGCCGAGTACCTCGAGATCGCCCTCGCCGCGGTGTGCGACCCGACCGTCGTGAGGGAGGTGCTCGACGAGGCGCTCCCGCCAGGCCTCGACGTCCTCGCTGTCGCCGAGGCGACGCCGCACTCGCTCACCGACCTCTTGCAGGCGTCCCGCTGGGAGATCGATCTCATCGAGGGGGAGCCGAGCGTGCTGACTGCGGCGGTCGACGCGTTCCTGGCCTGCGATGCGGTCGAGGTGACGCGGATGACCAAGTCGGGGCTGCGTACGTTCGATGCGCGGGCCGCGGTCGTCGAACTGGCTCCGCTGGAGGGCGTACGGCTGTCGCTGCTCAGCCTGCACGGCACCCCGCTCGTCCGACCCGACGATGTGGTGACCGGGCTCAGGCTCGTCGCCCCCGAGCTGTCCACGGACCAGCCACCACTCCTGACACGGATCGAACAGGGGCCCTTTGTCGACGGTCGCATCACCGACCCGCTGCTCTGAAGGCGCTGGCGAGCCTGCGAAGCGATGCTGTGGACTGTGCGATACTGGCGACCGGCAGGACATCATCCAGACGTCCACCAATGATGGACATCGCTTCTAGCGTGACCGCGACGTGCCCCCGGTTCTCCGGAGGACTGACCGCGGCGGCCGTGAGGTGGCGTTCGTCGGCCCAGAAGACTTCGTGCGTGGCAGTCGGACACCCTCCCGCCGCCTCGCCGCCGATTCCGGCGCCGGGATCCGGTGCCGGTGAATGGAGCAGACATGCTCGATGACACGGTTGACGTACCGCCGACAGATTCACCGAAGGACGCACCGAAGGCGCCTCGCCGCCGTCGGGCGGTGTCCCGACCAGCCGGACCGCCCGCTGCGGACGCTGCGCCGTCCGAGAGCGTCCTGACGACGCCTCAGGAGACCGGCGATGTACCGGGCAGCACGACGACCTCCGATGCTGCCGCAGTGGCCTCCCGTCCCCGTCGCTCACGCGCCAAGGCGCCCGCGCCCGCTCCCGTGGTCGCACCCGCAGCCGCAGAGCCGGAGGCCGAGCAGCAGGTGCCAGAGCAGCCGGTGGTCGAGCCGACCGAGACGGCGCCGGAACCTGCCGCTGCCGCCCCTGACGATGCCCTCAAGCAGGCCTTGGTCGCTCTTGAAGGGACCCGTCCCCCGCGTCGCCGTCGCGCGGCCAGCCGCCCCGCTGGTGCTCCGGCTCCGATCGATCTGGCCGCCATCACCGCCGCGCTCACGGCCCCTGGAACGGTTGTCGCCGATGAGGACGAGGTCACCGAGGAAGTGGCTGAGGCGGCCGAGGTTCTCGCGACGGAGGATGCTGAGGCGCAGGACGAGCCCGAAGCTCTCGACGAGGATGCCTTCGACGATGCGGACGGCGAGGATACGCCGCGGCGTCGGCGTCGCCGTCGAGGCGGCAGGCGTCGTCGCCGGGGTCCGGACGACGAGGACGCCGGTCCTGAGGAAACCTCGGACGGCGAGCCCGAGACCGAGTCTGACCCGGAGGCCGACGCTGACGAGCCTGAGGCCGTGGAGGGCGACGAGCCCGCTTCGGCGAGCAGCCGTCGCCGCCGTCGCCGCCGCCGTCGCGGAGAGGACACCACCGCCGCCGAGGACGACCCCACGGAGGTCGTCGTCCGGGTACGCGAGCCCCGCGGTCGTCGGAAGCCGGCCTCACCGGTGGACGAGGTCACGGGGATCGAAGGCTCCACGCGTATGGAGGCGAAGAGGCAGCGCCGTCGTGAAGGTCGGGCGGCCGGACGGCGTCGCGCTCCGATCCTGTCCGAGGCCGAGTTCCTCGCACGTCGCGAGTCGGTCGAGCGCGTCATGCTCGTACGCCAGTCCGACGACCTGAGCCAGATCGCCGTCCTCGAGGACGGTGTGCTCGTCGAGCACTACGTTGACCGTGCGTCGGCGGCATCGTTGATCGGCAACGTCTACGTCGGCAAGGTACAGAACGTGCTGCCGAGCATGGAGGCGGCATTCATCGACATCGGCCGCGGCCGCAACGCGGTCCTGTACGCCGGTGAGGTCGACTGGGACGCGTTCGGCAACGAGGGACAGAGTCGCCAGGTCGAGAAGGTCTTCTCGTCCGGACAGAGCATCCTCGTTCAGGTCACGAAGGACCCGGTCGGGGCGAAGGGTGCCCGGCTCACGGCGCACATCTCGCTGCCGGGTCGCTACCTCGTGTACGCACCGGGCGGTCACCTGTCGGGCATCTCCCGCAAGCTGCCCGAGCAGGAGAGGACCCGGCTCAAGGACATCCTGGGTGATCTCGTCGCAGACGACGCCTCGGTCATCATCCGTACCGCCGCCGAGGGTGTGAGCGAGGAAGAGCTCGTCCGCGACATCACCCGGCTCAAGGCGCAGTGGGAAGCGATCGAGAAGAAGGTCAAGCAGGGCTCGGCACCGCAGATGCTGTACGGCGAACCCGACCTGACCGTACGGATCGTGCGTGACCTGTTCACCGAGGACTTCGGCAAGCTCGCCGTGGACAGCAACGGCAAGTCGGACGACGCGTACGAGACGGTGTCCGCGTACGTGAACCACGTCGCTCCTCACCTCGCTGACCGTGTCCATCAGTGGAACCACGAGGCCGACGGCGACCTGTTCACCAAGCACCGCATCGACGAGCAGATCGCCAAGGCGCTGGAGCGCAAGGTCTTCCTCCCGTCCGGTGGGTCGCTCATCATCGACCGCACCGAGGCGATGACGGTCATCGACGTCAACACGGGCAAGTTCACCGGTTCCGGTGGCAACCTCGAGGCGACCGTGACCGCGAACAACCTGGAGGCCGCGGAGGAGATCGTCCGGCAGCTGAGGCTTCGCGACATCGGCGGCATCATCGTCATCGACTTCATCGACATGGTGCTGCCCAGCAACCGGGATCTGTTGCTGCGGCGACTCGTCGAGTGTCTGGGCCGCGACCGTACGCGTCACCAGGTCGCGGAGGTCACGTCGCTGGGCCTGGTACAGATGACGAGGAAGAAGATCGGTACCGGTCTGGCCGAGGCGTTCACCGAGCCGTGCGAGGCGTGCCACGGCCGTGGCTACCACCGTCACGACGAGCCGGTCGACACCCAGGCGCCCTCCGATGGGGGCGACCGGAGGCGTCGGCGCTCGTGAGGATCAGGCCGGGTTTGACCCTTCCGAACCCGGCCCCGTAGGATTGCCGCTCGGTGCCCTGCCCGACATGTCGCGGCGGATGGCACCCGAGGGGCCGCGCAGTGCGCAGGCGCCACCATGGACGAAGAAGAGAGTAGGTCAGGCGTGTACGCGATCGTGCGCAGTGGCGGACGCCAACACAAGGTTGCTGTGGGCGACGTCGTCGAGATCGACAAGATCGTTGCCAAGGCGGGTGACACGGTCAATCTGACCCCGCTCCTGCTCGTCGACGGCGATGACGTCACGACGAGTGCCGACAAGCTCACCAACGTTGCTGTGACCGCTGAGGTCATCGGTGAGATCAAGGGTCCCAAGATCCGCATCATCAAGTTCAAGAACAAGACCGGGTACAAGAAGCGCCAGGGGCACCGTCAGCGGTACACCCAGGTCAAGGTCACCGGGATCAAGTGAGGGGTTGACACATGGCACACAAAAAGGGCGCATCGTCCTCCAAGAACGGCCGTGACTCCAACGCCCAACGGCTTGGTGTGAAGCGCTTCGGTGGCCAGACCGTTGGCATCGGCGAGATCATCGTCCGCCAGCATGGCACCCACTTCCACCCGGGCGACAACGTCGGTCGCGGTGGCGACGACACGCTGTTCGCACTGGCCGAGGGCCAGGTTCAGTTCGGCACCAAGCGCGGTCGTCGCGTGGTCAACATCACCACGGCGGACGCCAAGTAAGTTCGACTTTCCAGCCAGGGGCGGTCCCGTAGGGGTCCGCCCCTTGTTGCTGTCCTCGGGAATGTCAGAGGCCTCGCGTAGGCTCCCCTTCACAACTTCCCGATGACCGCCGATCCTCCCGAAGGGTGGCCTCCGATGACGTCCCGCCACGACTCCTCGGTCCTGCGATGGCTCGTGGCGGCCGCCTTCGTTGTCATCCTCAACGAGACGATCATGATGAACGCGATCCCGAGGCTGATGGTCGACCTGTCGATCAACGCCTCCTCCGCGCAGTGGCTGTCGACCGCGTTCATGCTGACCATGGCTGTGGTCATCCCGATCACCGGGTGGTTCCTGCTGCGCGTGACGACCCGCCAGGCGTACGCGATCGCGATGACCGCCTTCTGTGCGGGTACCCTTCTTGCGGCGGTGTCCTGGTCCTTCGGAGTGCTGGTGTTCGCGCGGGTCGTCCAGGCGTCCGGGACCGCGGTCATGATGCCCTTGCTGATGACGACGCTGATGCGGGTCGTGAGCCCGGACGACCGGGGCCGGGTCATGGGCACCGTCAGCCTGGCCATGTCCGTCGCGCCGGCGCTCGGGCCCGCTGTCTCCGGCATCGTGCTGCAGTTTCTGAGCTGGCGCTGGATCTTCCTCGTCGTCCTCCCGATCGCGGTGACCATCGCGGTCGTCGGCAGCAGACGGTTGGGCAATGTGGGAGAGACGGCGAGCACTCCCATCGACTGGCTGAGTGCGGCCCTGTCTGCGGTCGGGTTCGGGGCGTTGGTGTACGGACTCAGCCAGATGAGCCACGCCAGCGCGTCGGTCATCCTGCTGATCGTTGTCGGTCTGCTCGGCGTCGCGGCGTTCGTCTGGCGCCAGGTCGTGCTTCAGCGAGTGGACAAGCCGCTGCTCGACCTGCGGACGTTGCGGACCAGGGTCTTCGCTGTGAGTCTCTCCGCGATGGCCATCGCGTTCGGCGCCATGATCGGCTCGATGCTGCTGCTCCAGCTGTACCTCCAGAGCGCGCGTCAGATGACGCCGCTGTCGACCGGACTGCTCGTGATGCCCGGAGGGCTCGCCATGGGGCTGCTCGGGCCCACGATCGGTCGGATCTACGACCGTCTCGGCGCTCGGGTGCTCATGCTCCCTGGCGGTGTTCTCGCGGTGCTGGCCCTGGCGGCCTTCGCGTTCATGGGCGCGACGACTCCGTACTGGACGGTCCTCGTCGCGCACGTCACCTTCTCGCTCGGCCTTGCAGCACTGTTCACGCCGATGTTCACCATGAGCCTGGGGTCACTGCGAGCGCACCTCTACTCGCACGGCTCGTCGCTGCTCGGGACGACCCAGCAGGTGGCCGGTGCGTTGGGCACCGCACTCGTGGTGGTCATCCTCACGTCGCGGGCAGCGGCGTCCGCGGCGCAAGGGATGGGCGACACGGCCGCCTATTTGAACGGCTTGCACTGGGCGTTCGGACTGTGCGCGGTGGCCGCTGTGGCTATGGTCGGGCTGGTCGCGACGCTTCCGGCGCGGATCGCGGTCGTGCAGACGGAGCCGGTGGTCGCTCATGTCTGACGACGCGGTCCTCCTCGAGGTCGGTGGGCGGACGGTTCGGCTGTCCAGCCCGGACCGGGTCTACTTCCCGGATCACGGATGGACCAAGCTCGACGTGGCGCGCTACTACCTGTCCGTCGGGGATGGGATCGTCCGGGCGCTGCGCGAGCGGCCCTGCATGCTGCACCGCTTCCCGAAGGGCCTGCCCGGCGGCAAGATCCACCAGAAGCGGCTGCCGGGTGGTGCGCCGGACTGGGTCGAGACCGTACAGCTGTACTTCCCTCGGTACGGACTCACCGCCGACGAGCTCTGTGTGACGGAGCTGGCGCAGGTCATCTGGGCCGTGCAGATGTCGACCGTCGAGTTCCACCCGTGGAACAGCCGCCGTGGTGCGACGGAGAACCCCGACGAGTGGCGCATCGACCTCGACCCGATGCCCAGCTGCGACTTCGGGACCGTACGGCGCGTGGCCGGGGTCGTCCACGAGGTCCTCGACGAGCTGGGCATCGTGGGCTACCCGAAGACGTCCGGAGGCAGCGGACTCCACGTGTACGTGCGGATCGTTCCCGAGTGGGGTCACAAGGATGTCCGTCGCGCCGCGCTCGCGTTCGCGCGTGAGGTCGAGCGCCGCACGCCAGGCGACGTCACGACGACCTGGTGGCGCAAGGACCGTCCCGATTCTCACGTCTTCGTCGACTACAACCAGAACGCACGCGACCACACGATCGCCAGCGCATGGTCGATCCGAGGCGTGCCGGCCGGTACGGTCTCGACGCCGATCTCCTGGGACGAGATCCCCGACGTCGTTCCGGCCGACCTCACGCTGGCCACGGTCCCGGGACGCTTCCTGAGGACCGGTGACCTCCATGCGGGCATCGACGAGGTTCATCATCGGCTCGACACGCTGCTGGAGTGGGCTGATCGGGACGGCGCCGACGTGCCCGATCCGGACGGCGATGCGACGTCGTGACGCCGACCTCGCCCGCTGTGGGACGATAGGGAACCCGTACACCGATCTGACTAGGAGCACGCGATGGCCATCCCGTCCTTCGTGGACTCCGTCACGCTCACCGTGATCGCCGGCAACGGCGGCCACGGCTGCGCCTCCGTGCACCGCGAGAAGTTCAAGCCGCTCGGCGGCCCGGACGGCGGGAACGGCGGTAACGGCGGGTCGGTCATCATCCGGGTCGACCCCAACCTCACCACGCTCGTCGACTACCACCGGCAGTCCCGCCGCGTCGCGCCCAATGGCGGGCCTGGTAAGGGCGACTACAAGCAGGGTCTGGACGCGGACGACGTCATCTTGATGGTGCCCGAGGGCACTGTGGTCTCTGACGCGGACACGGGCGAGCTCCTGGTCGACCTCGTCGGTGACGACGCGGAGCTCGTCGTGGCGCAGGGCGGCCGTGGTGGCCTCGGCAACGAGTCGCTCGCCTCGGCGGCCAGGAGGGCGCCCGGCTTCGCGCTCCTCGGCGAGGAGGGTACGCAGCGACGGATCACGCTGGAGCTCAAGGTCCTCGCCGACATCGGCCTCGTCGGCTTCCCGAGCGCCGGCAAGTCGTCGCTCATCGCGGCGATCTCGGCCGCACGCCCCAAGATCGCCGACTACCCGTTCACCACGCTGGTACCGAACCTCGGGGTCGTCGTGGCCGGCGACATCACGTACACGGTCGCTGACGTCCCGGGACTCATCGAGGGTGCCTCGGACGGACGTGGTCTCGGCCACGACTTCCTGCGCCACATCGAACGCTGCCAGGCGATCGTGCACGTCATCGACTGCGCAACGTACGAAACAGGGCGCGACCCGCTCACCGACCTCGACATCATCGAGGGTGAGCTGGCGGCGTACGGCGGACTCGAGGACCGTCCTCGACTGGTCGCACTCAACAAGGTGGACGTGCCCGATGGTCTCGAGCTCGCCGAGATGGTCGAGCCCGACCTGCTCGCTCGCGGCCTGGACGTCCACCTCATCTCCACCAAGACGGGCGTCGGCCTGGTCAAGCTCACCCATGCCATGGCGGCCGTGGTGGCACAGCGGCGCGCTGCGCAGCCGCCCCGGCCGGCGCCGAGGATCGTCGTCAAGCCGAAGCCGGTCGCCGGTGGGCCCGAGTTCACGATCCGCAAGCAGGGCGACGGTGAGGGCGGGCACCTGTGGCGCGTACGGGGCGACAAGCCCGAACGCTGGATCCGGCAGACCGACTTCAGCAACGCCGAGGCGGTGGGCTATCTCGCCGATCGGCTCAACAAGCTGGGCGTGGAAGACGAGCTTCTCTCCATGGGCGCTGAGCGGGGCGACGCCGTCGCGATCGGCGGGGAGGACGCGGTCGTCTTCGACTTCGCTCCCCAGGTCGACATCGGGGCGGAGCTGCTGAGCCGACGCGGTGAGGACAACCGGATGCAGGAGCTGCGGCCCGCAGCCAGGAGGCGCCGGGCCAAGGACGCCGTGTACCAGGAGCGCAAGGCTGCCGAACGGTCGGTCAACGCAGCGATCGACGGCGTCGACTGGGGAGACGAAGAGGGTGAGGACGACGCGCCAGGGTATAGCTAAGGCACGACGGATCGTCGTCAAGGTCGGATCGTCCTCTCTCACGTCGCCTGACGGTGGCATCGACCCCCGGCGGATCGGACTGATCGTGGACGCGATCGCCGCTGCTCGGCGGGCCGGCCGGGAAGTAGTCCTTGTCTCGTCGGGAGCGATCGCCGCAGGAATGGGGCCTCTCGGCATGCGTACCAGGCCCCGTGACCTGGCGTCGCAGCAGGCAGCCGCCTCGGTCGGGCAGGGGCTCCTCGTCGAGCAGTACGCCGCGATGTTCGCGGTCCAGGGTCTCACCGTCGGCCAGGTCCTGCTCACTGTGGATGACACCACCCGCCAGGGTACGTACCGAAATGCGCTCCGGACGTTCGACCGGCTGCTCGAGCTGGGTATCGTCCCGGTCGTCAACGAGAACGACACGGTCGCCACGCAGGAGATCCGCTTCGGTGACAATGACCGGCTGGCGGCGCTCGTGGCTCACCTCGTACGAGCGGATGCCCTGTTCCTGCTCAGCGACGTCGACGCTCTGTACTCGACGCATCCGGGCGCGCGGGGGGCTGAGCGCATCACTGAGGTGCACAACATCGATGAGCTCGCCGCCGACACGTCCTGGGTGGGGAGTGCGGTCGGTACGGGCGGGATGACGACCAAGCTCGAGGCTGCGCGGATCGCGGTCGGCGCCGGGATCCCGGTGGTGCTCGCGGCCGCCGAGCAGGTGTCCGAGGCCCTTGCCGGCCAGGTGGGGACGGTCTTCCACCCATCCGGCAAGCGGCGTTCGTCGCGCCTCAACTGGCTCGCGCATGCATCGCGGCCCACCGGTGAGCTGGAGCTTGACGAGGGCGCGGTGAAGGCGATCACCAAGGGCAAGGCATCGCTGCTGCCTGCGGGCATCACGGCGGTACGAGGCGTGTTCCAGGCTGGTGAACCCGTGCTGCTCGTCGACCCTGCAGGCGCGCCCGTCGCGCGCGGGATCGTGAACTACGACTCTGACGTGCTCCCGGCCTTGCTGGGCCGCAGCACCAAGGACCTCGCCCGCGAGCTAGGCATCCAGTACGAGCGCGAGGTCATCCACCGCGACTCGCTCGTACTGCGCAAGCCACGACGAAGTGACGCGGCGCCGGACGACTAACCCTGCGGGCCGATCATCAGCTGGGGGGCGCGCCGACCGGCCCTCCACCGCTACCCGCAGCGCCTTGGTCTGTCGGGAAGCCCTGGTTCTGCTGACGACCGGCGAAGGAAGCCCTCGAGGCCGCAATGCTCGCGCCCGCGATCGGCTTTTTGACATCGGCGATGACGACGGTGTCGCCGGCGTTGAGGCCGCTGACGATCTGGATGTCGTTGGCGCCCACCGCACCGGTGACGACGCGCTTGGTCGACAGGACGCCGTTGGTGATCACCTGGACCAGGCCCGAGCCCGTGCTGATGGGAGTCACGGCTGAGGCCGGCACCACGACAGCCGCATTGACAGTCTTCGTGGTGATGGTCGTCTGTACCCGGGATCCCTCCGGCAGCCCATCGCCTCCGGACGCCACGGTGATCACCGTGGCGTAGGTCGTCGTCGACTGGCTGCTCACGTTGAACGCGCCCGCTGCGCCCGCAGCACCGCCGCCCAGAGAGAAGCCGGTCGTCGTGGGCAGCAGGCTGATCCGGGAGATCGTCCCCTGGAGGGTGGTGCCACCGACGACGCTCGTCACGCTCGCGGACTCGCCCGCTGCGACTTGCGGGCGGGAGGCCAACGGCACGGCCACCGTGACCTCGATGGCCCCGCTACCGATGATCACCGCAGACGCGTTCGCGCTCGCGTGCTGGCCCACGACGAACGGCATCGACGCGACCTTGCCGGCGATCGGGCTGGTGATGGTGGCCTGGTTCAACTGGTCCTGGGCCTGGGCGAGCGCGATCCGCGTTGTCTCGATGGTGGACTGGTCTGTGATCAGGGTGGCGGCGGTCACTGTGGCCCCGCCACCGCGCGAAAGACCCGCCGCGGCCGCTGCCTGGAGCGCGGAGTTGGACGAGGACAGCGTCGACGACTGGCTCCTGGCAGAAGCGGCCGCAGCGTTGGCGGCGGCAGCCTGAGCCGTTTGCTGCTGCTTCGCAAGCGTGTCTGCCTCCTGCTGGAGCGTCGCCGCCTCGGTGTCCAGGGCCTTCACGGCGGTGGCGAGTGCCACGTTCGCGGCGGTCATCTGGTCCGGGAGGGTCGCCTGGCTCGCTGTGAGCGTGTCGATGGCCGCTTGGCAGGCCGCCGTGACGGGCGAGCCCGCCGATGCGGTCGCCGTGGACGATGGGCTGCTCGTCGGCGCGGTAAATGCGGTCGACGTAGCTGACGAGGCCGTCGAGGCCGTCGAGGCCGTCGGGCTACCCGTCGTGGACGAGTTGCCGCTGCTGAGAGCGGCGGCAGTGACCGTCACGGTGGCCAGATGGGTCACCGTGACAGTCGCAGTGACAGTCTTCGTCACCGTCACCGTCACCGTCGCCTCTGGGCTCGCGGTCGTCGTCGGAATGAGCGGGACGCACTCCGAGATGAAGATCGGAAGCGTGGTCTCGACGGTCTGCACGCCTGTCTGCAGCGCTGCGATGGCGTCCGTGGCTGCCTTCACGGCGGCCCTCGGGTCAGTGGCCCCGCCTGGAGCGCCCGTACCGCCGGCGCCACCGCTCGGCGGAGTCCCCGTCCCCGACGGTGCGGAACTCGTTCCGTAGGTCGACTGGTGGGTAGCCGACGTGCTGGTCGCCGCCTTGGGCGCGCTGCTCGTGGTGGTCGACGACGACGCGTACGTCTGCTGGTCGGTCTGGTACTGGGCGATCGCCGCCGTGTACGCGGCGTTCGCGGCCAGGACCGCGTTCTGAAGCGGGGTGACGTCTATCGATGCCAGCGCTTCCCCGGCCGCCACCGTGTCGCCCGCCGTGACGTTGACGGCGGTGACCATCCCGCTGGTGGGGAAGCTCACGCTGGCCTGAGTCACATGATGGACCGTGCCGGACAGGGAGAGTACCTGCGTCACCGAGCCTGCCGCCGCTTGGACCGTACGGTAGTTGTTGGTGTTGTTGCTCGTACCGGCAGCGGCCTTGTAGCCCAGCAGCCCGACGGCGGCCAGAGCGACGATCGTGATGGCGACGGCGGCCCGCCCCACTGTGTTCTTCGTGCGCTTCGTCGCCATGGGTCACTCGTTCCGTAGTGCGTCGATGGGGGCCAGCTTCGCGGCACGCCAGGCGGGGTACACGCCGGCCACGATCCCGATGATCAAGGAGACGGCGAGCGCAAGACTGGTGGCGGCCACAGAGATGATGACCGGGTAGCTGATGGCCTTGCTGAGGACCTGGCCACCACCGATGCCGAGCGCGATGCCCAGGGCACCGCCCATGAGACCGAGCATGCTCGCTTCGACGAGGAACTGCAGCATGATCACACTCGGCCGGGCACCCAAGGCCTTGCGGAGGCCGATCTCCTTGATCCGCTCCGTCACGCTGACCAGCATGATGTTCATCACGCCGATGCCGCCCACGAGGAGCGAGATGGCGGCGATACCCGACAGCAGCGCGGTGAGGATCGTGGTCAACGAGCCGACTGTCTCCACGAGGGCCTGCTGGCTGGAGACGGTGAAGTCCGGGGCAGCGGCGGTGACGTTGTGCATCACGTACATGGTCGTCGTCGCTTCTTGAATCGCGGCGGACAGAGAGTCCTTGTTCTTCGCTTCCATCAGGATCGTCGAGACGGTGTTCATGTTCGTCGAGGTCGAGAACCGCTGTGCATACGTGCCGGCGGGGATGACGATCTGGTTGTCTCCATCTCCCGACAGGGTCGTGCCCACGGAGTTCAGAACCCCGATGACGGTGAACGACTGGCCCGACAGGGTCATCGACCTGCCGACCACGTACGTCCCGCTGCCGAACAGGTTGTCGGCGGTGGTCACGCCGATGATGGCGACCATGGACCCTGCGTTCGACTCGCCCGTGGTGAAGAACCTGCCGCTGGTCAGCGTGCGAGCGGTCACATCTACCCAGGCAGGTGTGGTGCCGACGACCGATGTGGAGTCAGAGGCCGACCCGCTGTAAGCCGTCGTCGTGGTTGTCGAGACCGGAGCCACACGAAGGATGTCGGGGCAGTTGTTCTGGTTCGCAAGGGCGGCGGCGTCGTTCAGGGTGAGCGGCGTCGTGAACCGGGTGCGGTTGTTCTCGCCGGTTCGTGCGTTCGCGACGGTCAGCGCGGAGTTGGCGCCGGAGTTCACGATGATGAGGTTCGAGCCCAGCTTGTTGATCTGGTCGGTGATGGTCGTCTGCGCGCCTTGACCGAGCCCGACGGTCAGCATGACCGACGCGATGCCGATCAGGATACCCAGCATGGTCAGGGCCGATCTCATCTTGCGCCCCATGACGGCTGTGAATGCCGTGCGTACTGTCTCGAGGAAGGTCATACGGGCAGCCCCTCGCTCAGCAGTCCGTCATAGATCTGCACCTGGCGTTGCGACTCCAGCGCGACATCATGCTCATGGGTGATGAGGATGATCGTGCGGCCCTGGTCGTGGAGTTCGTGCAGAAGCCTCAGGACGTCGTGCGTCGACACGGAGTCGAGGTTTCCGGTCGGCTCGTCGGCCAGGATGATGTCCGGGTTCGTCACCAGCGCCCGCGCGATGCATGCGCGCTGCTGCTGACCGCCGGACAACTCACCGGGTCTGTGGTGGGTTCGATCGCCGAGGCCCACTCGCTCGAGCGCCTCGCGCGCCAGCGTGTGGCGCTCTTTCGCGTGGATCCCTGCGTACATGAGCGGTAGCTCGACGTTGCGCTGAGCGGTCATCGTGCTGAGCAGGTTGAACTGCTGGAAGACGAACCCGATGCGCTTGTTCCTCACGACGGCGAGGTCCTTCTCGGACATCGTGCTGACGTCCTCGCCGCCCAGGAGGTAGGAGCCCTCCGTGGGGATGTCGAGGCAGCCGAGGATGTTCATGAGCGTCGACTTGCCGGAACCCGATGGGCCCGTGATCGCGATGTACTCGCCCTGTTCGACGGTGAGCGTGACGCCACGCAACGCCTCGAACGTGATGCTGCCCGTCTTGTACGTCTTGTGGACGTCGGTGATCTCGACGATCGCAGTCATCGATCAGCTCCGCTGCGCTGTGGGGAAGGCTGAAGGCACGCCGGCTCCGCCCGGTGCACCGCCGAACCCGCTTGGGCGAGCGCCCGACGGGAACCCGGACCGACCACCGAAGGGCAGCCGGCCGCCGTTGCCCGTCGTGGTCGACTCAACCGGAACGACGACTTCGTCACCTTCCGCGATGCCCTTGGTGATCTCTGTACGAGCGCCGAACGTCCTGCCCACTGTGACGTCGGTCTTCGTCTGCACCCCGTTGCTCACCACCGTGACGTAGGTCTGGCCGTTCTCCTGCTGGACTGCGGCGGTCGGCACGGTGAGAACAGTCGCCGAGCTCACGACGATCGTGACGTCCGCCGAGCCACCCACGTACAGTCCGGTCGGGTTGCCGGTAAGGGTCACGATGATGGGATACGCGGTCGTGCCGGACGACGTCGTACCGACGATCCCGATGCTGGTGAGGGTTCCTGGCAGGCTCGTCGTGGCCCCAGTCGGGGTCACCGTGCAGGTCAGACCCTGCTTGAGGCTCGCCAGGTCAGCCATCCCCACGGTGCTGTTCACTTGCCAGGTGCTGGTGTCGACGACGACGATCTGGGCCGACGACGAGGTGCTCGCCGCGACCTGGGTGGTCGTGCCTGGCCCGGTGGTCGTGGAGGACGTCCCGTTCACCTTGCTGTTGACTGTGAGGTTGACCTGGGCGACCACACCGGCGAACGGCGCGGTCATCGTGGCTCCCGTGAGGTCATTCTGTGCTGAGGTCAGCTTCGCCTGTGCTGAGGCGAGCTGCGCCTTCGCAGCCTCGATCTGGGCGGCGGTCGAGGAGCTGGACGAGTTGAGCGTGGTCAGGCTCGACTGAGCGGAGTCGACACCTGCTTGGGCCGATGTTACCGCCGATGACAGCGTCGTCGGGTCCTGGGTGGCCAGCACCTCTCCTGCTGTGACGGTCTGACCGAGCTGTACGTTCACCGCCGACACCGTGCCCGCTGCCGGGAAGTTCAGGTACGCCTGGTTCTGCGGGGCAAGCGTGCCTGTTGCGGAGACGGCCGTGCGTTCCGTCGACATCGTCGCCTTCGCTGTGGTCGTGGCCGGCGCTGCAGCGACAGCAGGGCGTGTCAGCCTCCAGATGAGCACGCCACCCGCAGCGACAACGATGAGTGCGACAGCGGCGACGATGGCCACCGTGCGTTTCCGCCACTGACCCATTCCAGGCCTGCTTTCTACAAGATGAGAGGGCCCTCGCGGGTCCTCGACCGGATCTCACGACCGCAGCCATTCGTCATCTTGGCACGGGCTTCCCATGAGCTCTGGCCTGGCTGCTGTGACTTTCCTGTGGAGAGGCAATGAGTCCCAGGACGCACCCGGTGGGGGCGAGGCGGCCGGGGTCGTGGCGCGATCTCGCAAGGTCGGGTCCGAGTGGTATCACTCATTGTCAAGGAGTAGTTCGGCCAGTGTGCGGAGATCATGCGTGAGCTCGTGCTCAGCCACCGTGACCTCCTCATGGTCGGGAAGGGAGAAAGTGTAGGAGAAGGCGTCGGGTGGTGTGGGCTGCGCGCTGAGCGTCGTGAAGTCTGCACGCTGAACCAGGCGACGGACGTCGTCCGCGCGAGGATCGTCACCCTCGAGGTCGACCTCGCCGGTACGGGTCATGCCGGCGAACCCGCCGGTGCGTCGTACAGCGACCCGGCTCGGAGCCGCACTCGTACTGCCCTTGCTCGTGCTTTCAGCCGCTGGAGTGACCCCCACGGTCGTCCACGCCCGCCGCACGACCGCGGCGTGCGGTCCGGCGGCAGCCACCGTCGCAGCGGCGAACCTTGCGAAGTCGGTGTTCGGGCCCACGTCGTTGCCTGTCAGCGCCGCGTACCAGATGCGGCCGGCACCCTCCGCTGAGCTGCCGCCGATGCCCGTTGCCGCCAGCTGGAAGGCCCGGTTGGGGATGCCGCTGTTCAGGTGGACGCCGCCGTTGTCGTCGGTCGTGTGCACGAAGTCCTTGTATGAACCCACCTGCGGGTCCTTGCCGAGCCGGGGATCGTCGTACGCAGTTCCAGGATGCGCCATGTCGCGCAACGCACGCGCCTTCACCCCGGCCAGGAAGATGCCCTCACCGATGAGCCAGTCGGCCTGCTCGGCCGTCTGTCCTAGCAGTCGCTGCTTGGAACAGATGCCGAACACGTCGGACATCGACTCGTTGAGGGCGCCCGGCTCGCCCGAGTACACGAGCCCGGCCGTGCGCTCGGTGACGGCGTGGCTGAGCTCGTGCCCGAGCACGTCGACGGGCTTGGTGAACCGGTCGAAGATCTGCCCGTCGCCGTCGCCGAAGACGAGCTGGGTGCCGTTCCAGAACGCGTTGTCGTAGCGCTGTCCGTAGTGGACGGACATGATCACCTCGGCGCCGGCATCGTCGTACGACGCGCGCCCGTAGACCTCGCTGAAGAGGTCGAGCGCTGCCTGGCCGCCCGTCGCGGCCTCGTTGACCGCAGGGTCGGAGCTGTCGGGATCCCCGGCTGTGCGCAGCAGAGTGCCCGGCAGGATCTGGTTCGAGGCCGCCGTGTACACAGCCCAGACCGGTCTGGTCGCTCGCTCCGGCGCGGGGGACGGACCTGCCTCTCGTGACGCTCTCATCGCAGCGTCGGTGCGCAGCGTCTGTTCGATGGCCTGCGTGACCGTATCGACGGCGATGGTGGTGCGGCCGCCAGGCTCGGCGAGTCGTTCCAGCAGCCACGGGGGAACGAACTGGCAGTACGGGGGGTGTCGTTTCGTCATGGATCAGGTTTACCCGGCCCTCCAGACAATTCCCAGATCGTCGACCACTCGGGATCACCCCTTCGCGAGGCGCGAGAACGTGACCCCCATCCGGAACGGGCGCGGCGACAGGACGTACTTCTCCTGCGGCAAGGGCCCGCAGGCAGCCGTACCGAGCGCGTGCTGAGCCACGTCCAGGGTGAGCCAGACCCGGTCGCTGGGGACGAGGTCGACGGTGTGCG
>JBBQBP010000021.1:0-59711 GCA_038317635.1 Propionibacteriales bacterium | reverse complement strand
TGGGGGTGTCTCTCACCCCCCCCCCCCCCACCCCCCCCCCCCCCCCCAAAAACTCGCCCACTTAACATGGTGAACCGAGGACCGGCGGGGGCGATCGACGGCGACGCCTCGACGTGGCCCGACAACGGGGGGAGCAGGCCGGCGAGCGTGAGGGCGAGGGCCGTCTTGCCACTGCCGTTGGCGCCGGTGAGGGTCGTGGAGAGGCCCTCGGGAATGTCGAGCGCAGCAAGCGTCCGTACCGGCCGGTCGGCCTCGTAGCCGATCGTCAGGTCGCGAGCGGACAGGACAGCTCCCCGCGATGTGGGTCGCACGCGGGGTACGAGGCCGTGGCCGATCCCCGGAACCCACGCGCCGAGCGCCGCGAGCTCGTCGCCGTGGGTGGAGAACACCTGGTCCGGGGGACCATCAGCGACGACACCGCCACCGGCCGCCAGCACGACGACCCGGTCGACGATCGGCAGCCAGGTCGCGATGCGGTGCTCGACGACGACGAGAGTCGCCGACCGATCGGCGACGAGGCGCCCGACGGCATCCCGCACCTCCTCGACACCGGCTGGGTCGAGGTTGGCGGTCGGCTCATCGAGGAGCAGCAGGCCCGGTCGCATCGCGAGAGCACCAGCGAGCGCGAGCCGCTGCCGCTGGCCGCCGGACAGGCGTTCGGTGCTGTGGTCGAGGGGGAGGTCGAGGCCGACGTCTGCGAGGGCTGTACGCACGCGGGGCCAGATCTCGTCGCGTGGCACGGCGAGGTTCTCCAGCCCGAACGCGACATCGTCGCCGACGCGCTCGAGGATCGTCTGCGCATCGGGGTCCTGCATGACGAGACCGCAGGTGCCGGGTCGTGGCCGGTCGCCGTCGACAGTGAGCGCCCCGGCCTCCTCTCCCTCGTCACTGCTGCCCAGCACGCCGGCGAGGGCATGCAGCAGCGTCGACTTCCCTGCGCCGGAGGCCCCGAGCAGGAGCAGCCGCTCGCCGGGTTCGATGCGCAGGCAGACGTCGGCGGTGGCCCAAGCGGTACGTCCCGCGTGCCGCCAGCCCCAGGCGGCGAGTCGTACCTGCGCTGGTCTCACTCAGACGTCCGCACGAGCCTCGCGGCCGGCCGTGAACCGGGACAGCGCCCCGGACGCGGCGAGCGACTTGGTCAGCGCCCACCCGATACCGCCGGCCAGGACGGCGCCGGAGATGATCATCGTGACGAGGTAGATGAGGTTGAACGCCGCTGACTTGGCGATGTTCCCGAAGAGGAACAGCTCGACCACCCACTCGATCGCCGCAGCGCCCGCGCCGGCAAGAGCGGCCGGTACGAGACCCCAACGTCGGTACGCGAGCGCGAGGAAGACGAGCTCGGCTCCGAGTCCCTGCGCGAGACCCGAGTAGAGCGTCGTGATGCCCCACTGGTTGCCCACCGCGGCCGAGACGAGCGCGGCGATCAGCTCAACCCCGAGCGCGGCCCCGGGCTTACGGATGACCAGCCCGCCGAGGACGCCGCCGAGCAGCCAGATCCCGACGGCCAGCCCGCCCAGTCCAGGGGTCGCGGCGTTGAATGCCTCGTAGCCCGCCCCTCCCACGAAGTTCCAGCCCACGAAGACGATGCCGATCGCCACACCGAGAACGGCGGCGACGACGATGTCGACCACACGCCAGGAGTACGTACGTGCGGTCGCTGTGGTTGTTGTTGCCATGTGCCTGTCCCTTGTCGGTCCGGGCACGGGTCGATGCCGACTGTCGGCATCTCGAGCTGCCTCCCTGCGCTGGCATGACCCAGATCAGGTTCGACGGTCGAAGGTAGAGAACCTTCCTCTCAGCCCGGCGTCTCCGGACTCCCGTGTTCACGGCGAGTATACGACCACAGGTGGCCTGAGCGGCTTCACAACCCGTGGGCCGCCTGCCAAGCCATCGATGCCGTGGCAGGCGGCGCGATGGCTTGGGGAGCGGGCCCCAACGGCCACGACGCCCAGTGAGCAACGAGGAAGACGGCGTGGGTGGGATCCGGTGGTGCAGCCCGGACCCCACCCACGCGCGGAATCAGACGAGCTTCGGCTTCACGTCCGTGGTGTAGATGCCGGTGAGCGTCGTCTTCAGCTTGGTGAGGCGATCAGGGATGTTCGCCTGCTGAGTGAGGATGTCGGAGCTCGCGATGCCGATCTCGCGGTCGCCTCCGGGCAGGAACACGCGGGCGTAGTCCTGTGCCCGGGTGTGTGCGAGCTGCTCGACGGCGATCTTGGCCTGTGGGTGCTTCGCGTACACCGCGCTCATGTCGCTGGACTTCCGTACGGGCATGTAGCCGGTCGCCTCCGAGAAGGCCGCCGTGTTCTCGGGGAGGCCGAGGAACGCGAGGAACTTCGCCGCGGCGAGCTGCTCGCCCGGCGTGATGGCCTTGGGGATCCCGAGGCCGGCGCCGCCGGTCGGGCAGACCATGTCGGTCGCATGGGGGCCGCCGGGCAGGAAGCCCACGCCGACGTCGAACTGCGCCGTCTTGAGGACCCCGACGAGCGAACCCGTCGAGCCGACGAACGACGCGGCGGCGCCTGACGCGAAGTCCGCCGAGGCGTCCTTCGAGGAGACACCGGCCCACTTCTCCTTGTACACCGAGTCCTGCGTGAACTGGAGCGTCTTGACGACCTCAGCCGAGTCGCACGTGATCGTCCACTCCTTGCTCAGCGCCCCGCCCTCACCCCAGATCTTGTTCTGCAGCGTCCAGGAGTCGTAGTCCGAGGCGGCCGGGTACATGTGGGCGACCTGGACCCCGCTGTTCGCCGCGATGAGCTTGGGCGCCCAGTCGGCGAACTCCTGCCAGGTCTTCGGTGCGCGGTCCTCGAGGCCGGCTGCGGCCCACATGGCCTTGTTGTAGTAGAAGAGCGGCGTCGAGCGAGCGTACGGAACGGCCCACTGCTTGCTGCCGTACGTGTAGTCCTCGTAGAGACCCTGTACGTAGTCGGCCGTGTCCACCTTGAGGTGGCTCAGGAGGCCATCGAGGTTGATGATCGAGTCGTTGATGAAGTAGCGGAACCACCACACGTCCGAGAACACGACGATGTGGGGGAGCTGACCACCCTGCTGAGCGGTCTGGAACTTCTGGGCGACCTCTTCGTAGCTCGCGCCGGCCGTGACGAGCGTGACCTTCGTCTCGGACTGGGTCTTGTGGTAAGCCTCGATGAACGACGCCTCCACGTCTTGCGACTTGCCTGGGTGGTTCGACCAGAACGTGATCTCGGCCGCAGGGGTGACCTTCGACCAGTCCGTCGCGGGCGACGAGGAAGCGACGGCGGACCCAGACGTGCTGGGGCCACTGCAGGCGCCCAGAGCGAGAGCGCCGATGCCGGCGCCGCTCAGGGCGAGGAAGTTTCGGCGATCCAGAGAGAATGCCATGGTGAAGGGATTTCCTTTCATCAGTTGGAGACCGAGCCCGCAGTGAGCCCGGCCACGATGTAGCGCTGGAGGAAGGCGAAGACCGCCAGCACGGGGAGGATGACGATGACGGCGCCGGCCATCATCACGCCGTATCCAGCCGGGCCGCTCTCGTTGTTCTGGAGCAGCGTCAGGCCGACAGGCAGCGTCATCAGGTTGGGGTCGGTGGTGATGATGAGCGGCCAGATGTACTCGTTCCACTCGGAGACGATCGTCACGAGGGCGACCGTGGCGATGCTCGGCGCGGTGATGGGGATGACCATGCGCCAGAGCCGCGCGAGGTGGCCGGCACCGTCGACCTCGGCCGCCTCGAGCATCGAGATCGGCAGCGAGCGGAAGGCCTGACGGAGCAGGAACGTACCGAACGCCGTTCCGAGGCTGGGGACGATGATCCCCCAGTACGTGTTGAGGCCGTTCATGCCGGCGATCAGGATGTAGTTCGGAAGGATCGCGACCTGCGACGGCACCATGAGCGCCACCAGCACGGCCACGAAGATCACGTTCTTCGCGGGGAACCGTACGAACACGAGCGCGTACGCGGTGTGGATGGCCAGCAGCACCTTGAGTGTCGCGCCGACCGCGGTGATGAACACCGAGTTGAGGAAGAAGCGGCCGAACGGAGCGGTACGGAATGCCTCGGTGTAGTTGACGAAGCTCCACCGCTTCGGCAGCACTCGCAGGTCGAGGGTGATGATCTCGCTGACCTGCTTGAAGCTCGACAGGATCATCCAGCCCAGCGGGAGTGCGACGACCAGCACGATGACGACGAGCGGCAGGTAGCCGCCGAGGATCGTCGGCAGGATGCGCCGGCTTCGCTTCTTCGGGACGGGCAGGGGCCCGGACCCGCCCGGGGTGTCGGACTCGGTAGCGGAAGGCTTCAGCGTGACGAGGCTCATGAGTAGTGGACCTTCCTGTCCACCCAGGCGATCTGGACGATCGTGAGGGTGATGAGGATGACGAACAGGATCACCGAGATCGCCGCGGAGTAGCCGGCGCGCTGGTAGGCGCCGAAGCCCTGCACGTACGCCTCGTAGATGAGGGTCCGCGTGCCCTGCGAGGTGGGCGTCATGATCTTGATGAGGTCGAACGCCTGCAGCGACGACAGGATCGTCGTGATGAGCAGGAAGAACGTCGTCGGGCCCAGCAGCGGCAGCGACACGTGCCAGAAGCGGCGCAGCGGGCCGGCGCCGTCGAGCGAGGCGGCCTCCATCACGTCGGCCGGCAGGCTCTGCAGGCCGGCGAGGTAGACGACGGCGCAGTAGCCCAGGTTCTTCCAGACATAGACGAGGACCACCATGACAAGCGACAGCGTCGGGTCGTTGAACCAGCGAGGGCTCTCCGCCCCGAACCGGCGCAGCACGTACGCGAACACCCCGTAGACCGGGTCGAAGATGAACAGCCAGACCAGTCCGACGCCGACGCCGGAGAGCACGTACGGTGCGAACACGCTGGCGCGGGCCAGCGTCTGGCCGCGGACCTTCGTGTTGAGCGCGAGGGCGACGAGCAGGCCTAGCAGCATCGAGCCGCCCACGGTGAGGACCGCGAAGACCGCCGTGGTGGTCATCACGATGCCGGCGGCCTCGCTGGTGAAGAACCGGATGTAGTTGCCGAACCCGGCGATCGTGGCCGACGGCGAGCCGAGGGTCCAGTTGAGCGTCGAGTAGTAGACGTTCATGATCAGCGGGCGGTACGTGAAGGCGCCGATCAGGACGAGGTTCGGGAGCGCCATGGCGAGGAAGACAAGGGCATCACGCCGGGCGCGGCGGGACCCTCGACGACGACGCGGCGCGGTGACTGCAACGGACAATCGAACCTCCTGAAGACGGCACGATCACAGCACCGGGAGGGCGCCGATGTCGTCACAGGAAAGCGCTTCCCAGGGTTTCCTCGTCCTCCGGTCGGAGACTGTTCACCCGCTGTTGCCGGGCGGTCTTCTCCAGGTCGCCTAAGGCCTCAGGCGTAGAGACTGATGGCCTCGGTGCCGTGAAGGAGCCCTTCGTCGAGCAGAGCAGAGAGACAGCGCTCGGCCTGTTCCGACACGAACCACGTGGACAACAGGATCTGTCGGGGGATCGGAGCGGACGTGCCGCGAACCGCCGCCATCAGCGCGCCGCGGCACTGGCGGTCGGTGCCGTGCCAGGGCTGGGCGACGCGTCCGGGGACGGGGAGGGTCGGATGGCCAGCGGCCCGCCAGCGGCACAGGTCGCGGATCGGACAGTCGCTGCAGCGAGGTGCGCGGGCCGTACAGATCAGGGCACCGAGCTCCATCGAAGCCGCGGCCCAGCGGGACGCGAGCCGGGCATCGGGGAGGTACGACGCCACGAGGCGACGCGAGGCGGCCGAGGGCGGCTGGTCGGCGACACCGGCGGCGACCCGCGCCAGAACCCTTCGCACGTTCGTGTCGACCACCGCGTGACGAGCGCCGAAGGCGAAGCTCGCCACGGCTGCTGCCGTGTAATCGCCGATGCCGGGGAGCGCGAGCAGGTCCTCGTAGGTACCCGGCACCTCACCGCCATGACGCTCCACGATCGCGACCGCTGCCCGATGCAGGCGCAGCGCGCGGCGCGGGTAGCCGAGGCGACCCCAGGCGGCGACGGCCGAGCCGGAGGGCTCCGCCGCAAGTGATGCCGGTGTCGGCCAGCGCTCCAGCCAGGCCTGCCAGGGCTCCAGCACGCGCGCGACGGGCGTCTGCTGCAGCATCACCTCGGACACGAGGATGCCCCAGGGCGTGGCCTCGGGCCGGCGCCACGGAAGGTCTCGGGCGCTCGTCTCGTACCACGCGAGCACCGTCCGTACGACGCTGTCCTCACGCTCGCCCACGCCGCACACTGTAGGCGCCGGCTTCGCCGAGGTCTCCTGCCCGGCCAGCCGATCTTCACGTTCTACCCGCTGTCCGTCCGCACTGGCAGGGACCTGTTGTACGTTCCCCCTGTGTCCGCGTCCGACTGCCCCCTTCCCGGCGCTGAGCTGCGCCGCCTCACACCTGCCGACGCCGGCCAGGTCACCGTGCTGCAGCGCTGCTGCTGGGTCGAGGAGGCCCTGACCAACGAGGACTGGTGGATACCGGCGCTGCGCGAGACCGTCGACGAGGTCGCTCACTGGCTCGGCGACCTCGAGGCGTGGGGCCTCTGGGCTGACGGACGGCTCGTGGGGATGGTGCGCGCCGGCCGTACGGGCGACACCTGGGACGTCGGCCGCCTCGCCGTCGCGCCGGACCTCCGGGGCCGCCACCTCGGCGACTGGCTCATGGACCACATCGAGGCGCGTGCGGATGAGCGCTGTACGAGGTTGGAGCTGTTCACCGGTGCCAAGAGCGAGCGGAACATCCGCATGTACGAACGGCGCGGTTACCGCCTCATCGGCGAGTGGCGCCCCGGCGTCGTCCTCCTGGAGAAGCCGATCGCGCGCTGACTCGCACTTCTCATCCCACTCCGAGTAGCGCGAGAGCGGAGGGGTTCGCGGTCGGCGCGACTATCGTGAGCTGAAGACCGCGGCCGACTGATTCCCGGTCGGCGCGCTCCACCCGTACGGTCCGTGACCGGGACGATGCATTCGTGGAATGAGGTGTTCGTGGCGGTCCCGTTGATGGCGATGAAGACGTACATCCCGAACGTCGGTCCGGGCCTGGTGCCACGACCCCGTCTTCTCGAGCGCATGAGTCGGAGTTCCTCGGCGCGGCTCACCCTGGTGTCCGCACCGCCCGGATTCGGCAAGACCACACTGCTGGCTCAATGGG
Source organism: Propionibacteriales bacterium (assembly GCA_038317635.1). Taxonomy (GTDB): domain Bacteria; phylum Actinomycetota; class Actinomycetes; order Propionibacteriales; family Propionibacteriaceae; genus Fen-668. The sequence continues at coordinate 52,570 of JBBQBP010000021.1, read as the reverse complement.
CCAGGGTCGCGACGTCGGCAGCGGGCCGGGTGGCCTGGCTCTCGCTGGAGCGGGGGGACAACGATCGCGCGACCTTCTGGGCGTACGTGGTCATGGCGCTGGAGTCGGCCGTGCCCCGCATCAGCGCGGGGGGGCGAGAGTTGGCGGCAGGCGGCCGTGCTCCGACGGACCAGGCCATCGCTACCCTGCTGAACGAGCTGGCCGATCAGCCCGAGGACCTGTGGCTGGTCCTGGACGACTACCACCTCATCGATGATCCTGGCGTCCGGGACGGGTTGACGTACCTGGTAGAGCATCTGCCGCCGAACATGCACATCCTCCTCGGAACGCGCGTTGACCCCGACTTTCCGTTGCCACGCTGGAGGGTGCGCGGCGAGCTGGTCGAGATCCGTGCCGCCGACCTGCGCTTCACCCCCGAGGAGGCCGCGGACTATCTGCCGGCCGCCACCGGACTCGAACTCACCACTGCGCAGATCAAAGCGCTGGATGACCGCGCCGAGGGATGGATCGCAGCGCTCCAGCTCGCTGGTCTATCCCTGCGGGGGCGCGACGATGTCAGCAGCTTCATCGAACGCTTCGCCGGCAACGACCGGTACATCGTCGACTACCTCATGGACGAGGTTCTGGCGCACCAGCCCGACGACGTGACGGAGTTCCTGCTGCTCACCTCCATCCTCGAGCGGCTCACCGGTGACCTGTGCGATGCGGTCACGGAGCTCGCGAACGGCAGTCGGATGCTGAAGGCCCTCGACCGGGCCGACCTGTTCGTCGTCAGGTTGGACCCCACGTCGACCTGGTTCCGTTACCACCACTTGTTCGCCGATGTCCTGCGTGCCCGGCTGCTCGCTGACCGTCCCGCGGACGTTCCGGTGCTCCACGGTCTCGCCAGCCGCTGGTGTGAAGACCACGGCTTGAACGACGAGGCGATCCGGCACGCGCTCGCCGCCCGGGACTACGAGCGTGCGAGCCACCTGATCGAGGTAGCGGTCCCCGAAGTCCGGCGACAGCGGCGGGACGCCACCTTGGTCCGCTGGCTGGACTCCTTGCCGCAGGATGCGATCCGTCGCAGTCCGGTGCTGACCGTCTTCCACGGCTGGTCGCGCATGTCCTCCGGCGACGTGGCCGACGTGGAGTCCCAGCTCGACCACGCCGCCGATCTCCTGGCCGCTGTTCCGGCAGGGACGTCATCGCCTTGGGCGGACACCGACGCCCTGCGCAGCCTTCCAGCGACCATCGCCATCTACCGCGCCTCGCTGGCCCAGGCACGCGGTGACCTCTCCGGCGTTGCTGCGCACGCCCGAGGTGCCCTGGATGTGGCCTCGCCGCAGGACCACCTGACTCGGGGAGCCGCAGCCGGGTTCCTCGCTCTGGCCGCGTGGTCGGAGGGGGACATCGTGCTTGCGATCGACACCTTCACCCGTGCCGTGGCGAGTCTGCATCGCGCGGGGAACCTCGTGGACGAGCTCAGCAGCTCCGCCCTCCTCGCTGAGATGTGGACGGTCGCCGGACGGCCGAGCAAGGCACGGGAGCTCTGCCGCCGGGCCTTGTCGGCGTCCGAGAAGCTCGGGATGGCCGCGGCAAGGGCTACCGCGGACCTTCATGTCCAGCTGGCCGAGCTGGACCTCGACAGTGGGGATCTGGCATCCGCCGAGGAGCACCTCCTTGCGGCCAACCCACTCGAAGCGTACGAGCCGAGCAATGAGAGCCGGTACCGCTGGTTCACGGCTGCTGCACGCCTTGCGGTGTCCCGGGGCGACCACCAGCGCGCCCTTGAGCTCCTGGATGAGGCGGACGAGCACTATCTCCCGGGCTACTACCCGAACGTGCGACCGATCGCGGCGATGAAGGCACGGGTGTGGATATTGAACGGCACTCTGGACAAGGCCGCCGACTGGGTGTCCGACAGTGGGTTGTCGGTCACGGATGAGGTCACCTATCTCAGGGAGTACGAACACCTCACGTTGGCGCGTCTCCTCCTCGAAGAGCACTCGCGCCGGCCCGAAGCCGGTGACGAGGTCGCGCACCTGCTAGGTCGCCTGGAAGAGGGAGCCGAGCGCTGGGGGCGTAGGGGTTCCCTCGCGGAGATCCAGTCGCTGCTCGCGCTCACCCTGGACGCCGACGCCGGGACAGCGGTCCAGTCCGGGTCGGCCATGCCAGCGAGCCTGTTGACCGGGAGAGAGCTGGAGGTGCTGAGACTCCTCGACAGCGAGCTGACCGCCCCGCAGATCGCGCGGCAGCTCTTCGTGTCGCACAACACGCTGCGCACCCACACCAAGCACATCTTCACCAAGCTCGACGTGACGACCCGTCGAGCGGCCGTTGCCCGGGGCCGGGAGCGTGGCCTGATCGCGGCATCCACGCCCAACATCACCCCATAGGTCACATCGACGTGTGATGTGGGGCCCCGTGGCCCATCCGTAGGTTCGAACCAGTCGCCGCGGCGCCGCCGCCGGTCATCGAACCAAGGAGCCGGACATGTCCCTCACCACCACAACGCTCACCCGAGCGGCTGGCCTGTGTGCCGTCGCCGGTGGCCTGCTGTTCATCGCCGTCCAGATCAACCACCCGCCCGTGGACCTCGCGTTCGTCACCACCACGGAGTACCTGGTCCGGCAGAGCATGAAGATCGCCATGGCGGTCCTCACCCTGACCGGCATCGCCGGCATGTACCTGTCCCAGGTCCGCAAGAACGGCGTGCTCGGGCTGCTCGGCTACCTGATCCTGGGCTTCGGCTTCCTCGCCATGGTGACCGTCGAGGTCGCAGGGCTCGTCATCATGCCGGCGATCGCTGGCAGCTCTCCCGGGTATGTCAGCAGCGTGCTCGCCGTCGCCACCAACGGCGCGCCGACCCAGGACATCGGCCTGCTGGCTCCCCTGAACACCCTGGTTGGCCTCGGCTACATGGCCGGCGGCCTCGTCTTCGGCATCGCGCTCTTCCGCGCCAAGGTCCTCGCCCGGTGGGCCTGCGTCCTCCTCGCCGTCGCCACACCCCTGAGCGCAGCGATCCCGCTGCTGCCGATGGTCAACCAGCGACTGTTCGCCGTACCTACCGGCCTGGCCATGATCGCGCTCGGCTGGTCGTTGTGGCGCACGAGCCGTGGCCGGACCGCAGACGTCCCTCAGACCACCGAGTCCCGCGTCTCGGTTGCCGTCTCATGACCGCTCTCCCGTCCACCACCCACCGGGCCCCCGCGGCCCGGTGGGTGCCGTTCGCCCTGGTCGCCCTCAGCCTGATCCCCGTCCTGACAGGGTCGCTCAGACTGGGCGAGCTCACCGGTGGCCCGCACGTGATGCCGGACAACCCACGCTTCAACGCGTCGCCGGTGCCCATGATCATCCACGTCGCCAGCGTGATCCCGTATGCGCTCCTCGGTGCCTTCCAGTTCTCCCCGGGGCTGCGTCGACGGTTCCCCGGCTGGCACCGGGCCGCGGGTCGCCTACTCGTACTGCTCGGCTTGGTCGTGGCGCTCTCAGGAGTGTGGATGACCGCGTTCTACGGTCGGCCAGCGGGCACCGGGACCCTGCTGTACGTCTTCCGCCTTGCTGCCGGCACGGCGATGGCGGCGTGCGTCGTCCTCGGGTTCGCCGCCGTCAGGCGAGGGGACTTCACTCGCCATCGGGCATGGATGACGCGTGCGTACGCGTTGGCCCTCGGCGCCGGCACCCAGGCGTTCACGGGCGCGATCACGGCGTCGCTGCCCGGGAGCGGCGCGCTTGTCCACGACCTCGGCATGGGCACGGCCTGGGTGATGAACCTTGTCGTGGCAGAGGTCGTGATCCGCCGGAGGCCTCGCGCGAAGGGAGCCCGACCTGTTGTGCTGGCGCCATCGGGCGGTCTCCTGTGACGGCGGCTCCGCAGGTTCCGCGCGGCTATCGCATACGGGTGGCTGGCCGGCTCGACGACAGCTGGGCCGCCTGGTTCGACGGCTTCACTGTTGTCGCCGGCAAGGACGGTACGACCACCTTGAGCGGCGCTGTCGACGACCAGGCCCAGCTGCACGGCATCTTCGCCAAGGTGCGCGATCTTGGTCTGGGGATCGTCTCCGTAGAGGCACTTCGGCGGGCTGATCGGCCCAGCTGATTCAGCGGATGGACTCCAGCAGCCTCCGGTGGAACAGGGTCTCGCCTGTCAGCTCCGGGTGGAATGCGATGCCGGTGATCGAGCCCTGGGTCACCGCCACGATGCGGTGATGGAGAGTGGCGACGGGGGTGACGGACGGCCCGTGAGAGACCACCGCGGGGGCACGGATGAACGCGACCTGGGCGGGTCCCCACGAGGTGTCGAGGCCGATCTCGGCGGAGTCGACCTGACGCCCGAAGGCGTTGCGGCGGACGATCACGTCGAGAACCCCGAAGCTCGACTGTCCCGGCGCCGGGTCCTCGATCCGGGACGCGAGCTGGATCAGCCCCGCGCACGTACCCAGCGTCGGCAGCCCTGCGGCGATGGCTGCGGCGAGCGGCTCTCCGAGCCCGAACATCCGCAGCAACCGGTCGATCGTCGACGACTCGCCACCCGGCAGCACGACGGCGTCGATCCGGAGACCGTCGGGGCCGAGCAGATCAGTGGGTTGTTTCAGGGGTACGGGGACGGCGTCGAGCGACGCGAGCAACTCGATGTGCTCCCGGACACCGCCCTGTAGCGCGACGACACCGACCCGAGGCCGGCTCACCACCCGCGGTCGGCGAGGCGGTGCGGCGCCGGAAGCTCGGCGACCGAGATCCCGACCATGGCCTCGCCCAGCCCTCGCGACGCCTGCGTGATGACCTCGGGGTCGGTGAACAGAGCCGTCGCCTTGACGATCGCGGCCGCCCGCTTCGCCGGATCGCCCGACTTGAAGATGCCCGAGCCGACGAAGACGCCGTCCGCACCGAGCTGCATCATCATCGCCGCGTCGGCCGGGGTCGCGATGCCGCCGGCGACGAACAGGACGACCGGCAGCTCTCCGCGCTCAGCCACCTCTCGTACGAGCTGGTACGGCGCCTGGAGCTCCTTCGCCGCCACGTACAGCTCGGCCGGGTTGTTGGCCAGTGTGGCGACCAGGGTCGCGATCTCGCGCTTGATGGTACGGATGTGGCGGGTCGCCTCGGAGACGTCGCCCGTACCGGCCTCACCCTTCGAGCGGATCATGGCCGCGCCCTCGGTGATGCGCCGCAGCGCCTCGCCCAGGTTCGTCGCACCGCACACGAAAGGCACCGTGAACGCGTGCTTGTCGATGTGGTTGGCGTAGTCGGCGGGGGAGAGCACCTCTGACTCGTCGATGTAGTCGACGCCGAGCTGCTGCAGCACCTGGGCCTCGACGAAGTGGCCGATCCGTGCCTTCGCCATCACGGGGATCGACACCGCAGCGGTGATCGCGTCGATGAGGTCGGGGTCACTCATCCGGGCCACGCCGCCCTGGGCGCGGATGTCGGCCGGGACGCGCTCCAGCGCCATCACAGCGATCGCGCCGGCGTCCTCGGCGATCCGGGCCTGCTCGGCGGTCACCACGTCCATGATCACCCCGCCCTTGAGCATGTCGGCCAGGCCGCGCTTCACCAGGGGAGTACCAGTTGTCTCAGTCACCTTGGCATCGAACCAGCCATAATGGTCTAGAACCAGTGCCAGAATACCTAGGAATCACTAGTCCATTCTTGGTGGAGGGTCGTCGTAACCTGTTCTCGCCGTCGCTCTCGCCGGTCGCACTGCGCCGACGAGATGAGGGTCACCCCGAGATCTCGAAGCTCGCATAGCCTCCACGCTCGACGTCGGTGACCTCGACCCGCTCGACGGTCGCCCACCGCGGCCCGCGCCGACACCAGTCCACGAACCCGGTCACCGCCTCGGCGGACCCCTCCGCGCGACAACGCACAGTTCCGTCCGGCTCGTTGCGGACCCAGCCCCTGACACCCAACCGCTCGGCCTCCGCGCTCGCCTGCCAACGGAACGCCACGCCCTGGACCACCCCGGCCACGACGATCTCCACTGATCGCTCCACGCTCATATCCTGCTCCCGCCCCAGCGATCTGGCGATGAGCCACAATGGTCCAGAGACAGGGCCAGGATGTACTCACTGTGGTGGTCCATTGAGAGGGTCGGCGATGAGGACTGCGGGCGAGGTCACACTGCCGCTGGCCATCGACCGTACAGATCCTCGGCCCCTGCCCCGCCAGCTCGCCGACGAGCTCCGTACGGCGATCGGGAACGGTCTCGTCGCCGCCGGTGAGCCCGTACCCGCCACTCGAGCGCTCGCCCACCGACTTGGCGTCAGCCGCGGCACGGTCGTCGCCGCGTACGACCAGCTGCTCGCCGAGGGCTACCTCCTCGGGCGTGTCGGCCACGGCACCGTCGTGAACCCGGCACTGCGCGAGGTGCATCCGCCGAGCACCGCCAGGAGCACCGCCAGACGGTCCACTCCCACCAGGGGCCGCGTCATCGACCTGCGTCCCGGGCAGCCATGGACCGCCGACGTGGTGAACGCCGGCTGGCGCGCCGCCTGGCGTCTGGCCGCCGCCCGACCTCTGGCGCCGCTCCCCGCCGCCGGACTGCCCGAGCTGCGTACAGAGATCGCCGACCACCTCCGGCGGATGCGAGGGGTGCGACGGGCCGCCGAGCACGTCCTCGTCACCGCAGGCGCTCGCGACGGCCTCGGGTTGCTGCTGGCGACGCTCGGACCGGGGCGCATCGTCGGCGTCGAGGACCCTGGCTATCCCTCGCTGCGGCGGGTCCCTCCCCGACTCGGCTCGTCGGTCATCCCCCTGCCGACAGACGATGCCGGGCTCGTGTGCGACGACCTCCCGACCGGGTCCGAGGCGCCCCATGTCGTCGTCGTCACGCCCAGCCACCAGTACCCGCTGGGCGGCTCGCTCCCCGTCGCCCGGCGGCAGGCACTGCTGGACTGGGCCCGCGCCGAGGGCGTCGTCATCGTCGAGGACGACTACGACTCAGAGCTCCGCTACACATCGGCGCCGCTGCCTGCGCTGGCCGCGCTCGACGACCCCGAGGACGGCCGCGTGGTCACCCTCGGGACGTTCGCCAAGACGCTCGGGCCGGGCCTGGGCGTCGGCTTCCTCGTCGCTCCCGAGCATCTCGTCGAGGAGCTGCGCCGCACCCGTACCGACCTCGGCCAGCCGGTCTCACAAGTCGCACAGTGGGCGCTGGCCACCTACCTTGCGAGCGGTGAGCTCAGGCGCCACACCCAGAGGATGCGTCGTGAGTACAGGCGTCGCCGCGCGTTGGTGCTCCAGCTGCTAGGCGACCTCCCCGATGCGCGCGTCAAGGCGATGGACGGCGGCCTCCACGCGGTCGTCGAGTCCGAGATCCCGGAGGCGGAGCTGATCTCCCGGATCCGCAGCAAGGGCGTCGTCGTCGCCGGTCTTGCCGACTACTGGTCGCGGCCCGCAGCCGGTGCCGGGGGGATCGTCCTCGGGTATGGAGGCGTCCCGGTCGAGGAGCTCCGGACCGGGCTCGTGGCTATCGCGGAGGCCACTCGTGACCATTCTGGAGCGTCGATCGGAACGCGTTGCGGCACCCTGCAAGAAAGGTCCGGTTAAGACTCGACTTTAGTTTGGTTGCGTCGGACTGGCAGAGTGAGCAGGTACGCGACCACCCAGGAGGCACGCTTGCGAGCGCCGACCAGCACGTACCGGCTCCAGATCACCGAGGACTTCGACCTGCTCGAAGCCGCCAAGACACTGCGCTACCTGCAGGCTCTGGGCGTCGACTGGGTCTACCTGTCGCCCGTCCTCGCGTCGGAGACGGGGTCCGACCACGGCTACGACGTCTCGAGCCACGCCTCCGTGGATCCTGCGCGCGGTCGTGGCGCAGGCCTGGCCGCGCTGTCCGCCGAAGCTCGGCGGCTGGGCATGGGTGTGCTCGTGGACATCGTTCCGAACCACGTCGGTGTGGCTCGGCCCTGGGAGAACCCCTGGTGGTGGCACGTGCTCACCCACGGCCCAGCCTCCCAGTACGCCTCGGCGTTCGACATCGACTGGGACTTCGGTGAGGGCAAGGTCCGGCTCCCCGTGGTCGCCGACGGCGACTTCGACGCCGACGGGAACCTTGCGGAGCTCCGGGTCCTCGGCGGCGAGCTCCATTACCGCGACAACCGATACCCGCTCGCGCCAGGCACCGCCGACGGTTCGCAGACCGAGGACCCCAATGCCGTCCTCCGCCGGCAGCAGTACGCGCTGGTGAGCTGGCGGGACGCCGACACCGACCTCAACTATCGCCGATTCTTCGCCATCAACACGCTCGTCGCCCTCCGCGTCGAGGACCCCCAGTGGTTCGACGCCTCGCATGCCGAGATCGCCCGCTGGTTCGACGAGGAGCTCGTGGACGGGCTGCGCATCGACCATCCGGATGGGCTGCGCGATCCCGCGGGGTACCTCGCGCGGCTCGCAGAGCTCACAGGAGACTCGTACGTCGTCGTGGAGAAGATCCTCGCGCCCGGTGAAGACCTGCCGCATCGGTGGGCCACCGCAGGCACGACCGGCTACGACGCGCTCGCGCTCGTCGACCGGCTGTTCGTGGACCCAGCTGGCGAGGCGCCTCTGAGCGCGCTCGACGACGAGCTCCGCGGGTACCCCATGGACTGGCGCCAGCTCACCCACGACAGGAAGCGGGCTGTCGCCGACGGCATCCTCAGCGCCGAGACCGCACGTATCGCCCGCGACGCCGCCCGCGAGATGGGTGTCCCGGTCGAGCACGACGTACTCGTCGACGCGGTCGCCGAGCTGCTGGCCTGCTTCCCGGTCTACCGCTCATACCTCCCGGACGGTCGGGAGTACCTCGAGGCGGCCCTCGCCGAGGCCGCCGATCGCCGCCCTGAGCTGGAGGTGGCCCTCACGGAGCTCGCCACCGTCCTGACCGATGGCGCGACCGACGCGTCGCAACGCTTCCAGCAGACCAGCGGCATGGTCATGGCGAAGGGCGTCGAGGACTGCGCGTTCTACCGCTGGGGCCGGCTCACCAGCCTCACCGAGGTCGGCGGGGATCCGTCGATCTTCTCGCTGACCCCCGAGCAGGTCTACGAGGACCTCGCGACTCGACAGGCCCTGTGGCCCAACGCCATGTCCACGCGCACCACCCACGACACGAAGCGCGGCGAGGACGTGCGCGCTCGGATCTCGGTGCTCTCCGAGATCCCCGAGCTCTGGGCGTCCGCAGTGCGGCGGCTTCAGGAGCTCGCGCCGATGCCGGATGGCGGCTTCGCCAACATCGTGTGGCAGGCCGCTGTCGGCGCGTGGCCGATCACCGCCGACCGTCTCCATGCGTTCGCCGAGAAGGCGATGCGTGAGGCTGGGCTGCACACCACCTGGACGGAGGTGTCAGAGGACTACGAGAACCGTGTCCACGCGGCGATCGACCGGCTCTACACCGACGACGAGGTTCGTGGTGTGCTCGAGGAGGTCCTGGCGGCCATCGTCGACCCGGGGTGGAGCAACTCGTTGGCGACGACGGCGGTCTGCCTGACGATGCCGGGTGTGCCCGACGTGTACCAGGGCAGTGAGCTCTGGCAGTTGAGCCTCGTCGACCCCGACAACCGTCGGCCGGTCGACTTCGATGCGCTCGAGGCGATGCTGGCCGATGTCGACTCCGCCGTTCTTGTCGGTGGAGTCGACGACCCGGGAACGGCGAAGCTGAAGCTGGTGCGCGAGGCTCTCCGGCTGCGCCGCGACCAGCCCGAGCTGTTCCGTGCGTTCGTGCCGGTGGCTTCCGAGGGGCGCTCCGCGGAGCACGTGGTCGCTTTCGACACCGGCGGCGTCATCACCGTGGCGACCCGGTTGCCGGTGGGGCTCACCCAGAAGGGCGGCTGGGGCGACACGACGATCGACCTGCCGTTGGGTCGCTACCGAGATGCCATCAGCGGGGCGGTGATCCACGCGGAGGGCACGTCGCTGCTCGCGTCGGAGGTCTTCGCGGCGGGCCCGGTCGCGCTGCTCGTGACGCTGCCGACCCCTGCCGGCATCCGCACCCCGTTCGACGTCTGGGCTCCGGGCCACGACTCGGTCACCCTCGTCGTACGGCCAGTGCACGATCCCGTGGCCGAGCGTCAGATCCCCATGCGGCGAGCCCCCAACGGCTGGTGGGCTCCGCCGACGCTGCTGCCGAAGCGCGAGTACGACTACGGCTATCTCATCGACGACGCTGACGACGTACTGCCGGACCCGCGGTCGCGCCGACAGCCCGACGGGGTGCACGGGATGTCTCGTACGGTCGACGTCGAGGCGCACCGCTGGCAGGACGACGCATGGACGGGCAGGCAGATCGCCGGCTCGATCATCTACGAGCTGCACGTCGGGACGTTCACGCCCGAGGGCACGCTGGATGCTGCGGTCGGGCACCTCGACCACCTCGTCTCCTTGGGAGTCGGCTTCGTCGAGCTCATGCCTGTCAACGCCATGAACGGCGTCTGGAACTGGGGCTACGACGGGGTGCTCTGGTACGCCGTGCATGAGCCGTACGGAGGGCCCGAGTCGTACCGGCGGTTCGTCGACGCCTGCCACGCGCGCGGGCTGGCCGTGATCCAGGACGTCGTCTACAACCATCTGGGCAACTCGGGGAACTACCTGACGCGCTTCGGCCCGTACATGACCGAAGGCGGGATCTGGGGCGCTGTCGTCGACGTCGAGACCCACGAGGAGGTGCGGCGCTACGTCATCGAGAACGCGCTGATGTGGTTCCGCGAGTTCCACGTCGACGCGCTGCGCCTCGACGCGATCCACGCCCTCGTCGACTCGTCGGAGATCCACGTGCTCGAGGAGCTCGCCACCGAGGTGTCGGCCATGTCCTCGCATCTTCGCAGGCCACTCACGCTGATCGCCGAGTCGGACCTCAACGACGCCGAGCTGGTCCTGCCGCGCGAGGCGGGGGGATACGGTCTCGATGCCCAGTGGAACGACGACTTCCACCATGCGCTGCATGTCGCGCTGACCGGCGACAACTCTGGCTACTACGCCGACTTCGCGCCGCTGCGCGCCCTTGCCAAGGTGTTCGAGCGAGGCTTCTTCCACGACGGCACCTGGTCGTCGTTCCGCGGGCGCGACCATGGTCGCCCGGTTGCTACGGACCGGTTCCCTGCGTGGCGGCTCGTCGCGTACAAGCAGAACCACGACCAGATCGGCAACCGGGCGCGCGGAGACCGCCTCTCCGAGTCGCTCGACGACGACCAGCTGCTCCTCGGGGCCATGCTGATGCTGGGCAGCCCGTACACGCCGATGCTGTTCTCGGGTGAGGAGTGGGCGGCCTCGACCCCGTTCCCGTACTTCTCGTCCCACCCGGAGCCCGAGCTGGCCCAAGCCGTGTCCGAGGGACGGGTACGGGAGTTCGCGCGGCTGGGCTGGGACCCGGACGAGGTCGCCGACCCGCAGGACCCCGAGACGTACCGGTCGGCCATCCTTCGCTGGGACGAGATCGAGGTGGGGCGGCACGCGGTCGTCCTGAAGGGCTATCGGGAGCTGGCGCGACTGCGGCATCGGTATCGGGAGCTGACCAACCCGGACCTGCGGCGCGTGCACTGCACGGTCGACGAGGATGCCCGCTGGATCACCGTCGACAGAGGGGGTGTCCTGCTGGCGGCGAACCTCGGCGACGAAGCCGTGACGATCAAGCTCAACCTCGACGCGTACGAGGTCGTCTGGCAGACACCGACGCCCGTCAGCCTGGACGAGGAACGGCTGGATCTGCCGAGGCATGCGGGAGCCATCCTGGTCCGCCGTTGATCCAGCGGGCAAGATCGGTCCATGAGCGAGAACCGCGAGACCTACCTGCTGGAACACGTTCCTGACGGGCTGTACATCGGGGGCGAGTGGCGGCCCGCGACGGGCGGACGCACGTTCGGGGTGACCGACCCGTCGAGCGGCGCCACGGTCAGGCAGATCGCTGATGCGTCGGTCGAGGACGGAATGGCTGCATTGGACGCGGCGTGCGAGGCGTATGCGTCGTGGTCTGTCACTCCGGCTCGCCACCGTGCCGAGATCCTGCGCCGTGCGTTCGAGCTGCTGATGGAGCGCCAGGACGACTTCGCCCTGCTGATGACCATCGAGATGGGTAAGCCGCTCGCGGAGTCGGCCGGAGAGGTCAGGTACGGCGGGGAGTTCCTGCGCTGGTTCAGCGAGGAGGCCGCCCACGTGCAAGGCCGGTACGGGACCAACCCGGAGGGTACGGGCCGGATGATCGTCACCCAGCACCCCGTCGGCCCCTGCTACCTCATCACCCCCTGGAACTTCCCGCTCGCGATGGCCACCCGCAAGATCGCGCCGGCGCTGGCCGCGGGCTGCACGATGGTGGTGAAGCCGGCATCGCAGACACCCCTGACCACGAGCCTGTTCGTACAGCTACTGGCGGACGCCGGCGTACCGGCCGGGGTCGTCAATGCCATCACCACCTCGAAGGCGGGGCCGGTCTCGGAGGCGATCATCTCCGACCCCCGGCTGCGAAAGCTCTCGTTCACCGGGTCGACGGCGGTAGGGCGGAAGCTCCTCGGGCAGGCAGCCACAGGGGTGCTGCGGACGTCGATGGAGCTGGGCGGCAACGCGCCGTTCGTCGTGTTCGAGGACGCCGAGCTGGACAAGGCGGTCGAGGGGGCGCTGGCGGCGAAGTTCCGCAACATCGGCGAGGCCTGCACCGCGGACAACCGGTTCATCGTGCACCGCTCGATCGCTGAGGAGTTCGCGCGGCGCGTCACCGAACGCGTGCAGGGCTTCCGTACGGGTCGGGGCACCGAGAAGGGCGTGACGATCGGGCCGCTCATCGACGAGGGGGCGGTGGAGAAGGCGGACGAGCTCGTACGCGACGCGGTGGCGAAGGGGGCGATGCTGCGGGTGGGCGGGGAGCCGATCGAGGGTCCCGGTACGTACTACGCCGCGACGGTGCTCAGCGATGTACCGGCGGGCAGCCAGATCCTCCGGGAGGAGATCTTCGGACCAGTGGTGGCGATCGTGAGCTTCACCGACGAGGACGACGCTGTGCGCATCGCCAACGACACGGAGTTCGGGCTCGTCTCGTACGTCTACACCCGTGATCTCGCCCGCGGGCAGCGCATGATCGAGCGTCTGGAGACCGGGATGATGGGCCTCAACGTGGGTGTGGTGTCCAACCCGGCGGCGCCGTTCGGCGGCTGGAAGCTGTCGGGTCTCGGGCGCGAGGGCGGGGCCGAGGGCATCCATGAGTACCTGCAGACCAAGTACACGCTGACGCCCGACCCGTTCGCGTGACCTGGCGGGTCCGGCCCGTCAGGCGGTGAGCAGCATGATCAGCTGGGCGGTGGACGCCCCGGTGTACATGGCGTTCGCGACGTACGTACCGGAGCCGAGCACCGTCGGCACGACCTTGCAGGTCGCCTGCGAGCGGTGACGGTCCCAGGTGGTCTGCCAGGTGGCGGGGGCCCCGGCGGCCAGGGTCTTCGAGCCCGTCGGGGCCCATTGCGCGCAGTCGGCCGTCGACCAGATCTCGTCGGTGCCGGAGACGATCTTGAGCGTGAAGCGCGAGTCGAACGTGAAGATGCAGGCGGTGGAGCCCGAGTTGGTCACGGTGACCGTGAACTGGGCGGTGGCACCGGCCTTGATCAGACCTGGGCCCGTGATCGAGAGCGACAGCAGGCTGGGGTCACACGCGGCGGGTGGGGGCGCGCTGGTCGCCGTGGCAGTCGTGGGTTGGTCCGTCGCCGTCGGAGTCGTCGAGGGGTCAGGTGTCGTCGACCCCGGAGCGCGGAGCGCCGTGGCCTCGAGAGAGTCGGGGGCCGACGGGATCGTACTCACGGTGGGCAGGAGGCCGGGGGACTTCGCCGGAGACGCGGTCGTGTGGCCGCCGCCGATCAGCGAGCCCAGCCACACGACCAAGGCGATGATGATCGCGAGGCACACGAGCACGAAGGCGCGGCGGATCCAGTACACCCGTTCGGGAAGCCGACGGGGTGTGGCCCTCCGGTGGTCCGGCTCCATACGAGCATCGTAGGAACATCGACCACTCACGGCGGTGACCGGCGCGCGGCCGAGGCTCAGCCCAGGCGGTAGGCCGCCTCGGTGAGCCGTACCAGACCGTCCCGGATGAGCGTCGCGCGGGCTTCGCCGACACCCTCGACATCACGCAGCTCACTCTGCGAGGCGGCCAGAAGTCCCTGGAGCCCGCCGAAGTGGTCGAGGAGTCGCGGCGCCAACGATGGGGGAAGGCGCTGGATCAGCAAGAGCTGGCGCATGCCGCGCGGCGTGAGCCTGTTCTCAAGGCCATAGAACCCGAGCGCGGCGGCGACGCGGTCGAGATCGACGATCTCCGAGTCGACCAGGTCGGCGAGCCTGTCGAAGGTCATGACCTCGGCGTCGTCGCTGTAGTCGAGACGCAGATGGCCGGCGAGGTCGGACAGGTGATCGGTCGCCTCGTGCAGCTGGAGGTCGAGCAGGCGACCGTCGACACCGAGCTGGCGGATGAAGCCGCGCACCTCGGCGGCCAGCCGCCGCACGAGCTCGAGTCGTTGTGCGACCAGGACCACGTCTCGCGCGGTCACCTGGTCGGCCACCTCCAGGGCCGACAGCGTCGCCGTCACGCCTTCGAGCCTGTCGTTGTACCGGCTGAGCGCGTCCAGCGCCTGGTTGGCGCGCGTCAGCAGCGCATCGGTGCGCTGGACGACATGGCGCTGGCCCTCCAGGTACAGCGCGATCGTCGACATCGACGCCGACACGGTCACCACCGGGATGCCGGTCTGCTTGGCGAGCCGGTCGGCGCTCGCATGTCGGGTGCCGGTCTCGACGGTCTCGATGGAGGAATCCGGCGTGAAGTGCACCCCGGCCCGTACGATCCGGCTCAGCTCTGCCGTGACCACCAGGCCGCCGTCCATCTTCGAGAGCTCCCGCAGCCCGGTCGGCGTGAACGGCGCATCGACGTGGAAGCCACCAGTGGAGACCTCCGCCACCTCCTCGGTGTCGCCGATCGCGATCAGCGCACCCGTACGACCGGCGAGGATCCTGTCGAGGCCTTCACGGAACGGCGTCCCAGGCGCCATCTGCGCCTGGTAGCGACCTAGCCGGTCGTGGTCCACCTCTGCCTCATCTCTCCGGGGTGCTTCCGCATCGTAGTCGGCCCACCTAGGAGCTCCTGAGGATCTCTTCGGACGCCGATGCGGCGCCGACGTCGTCGAGTGGTTGTTGGCTCACCAGACCCCGGCGATCATCCCGCGCTCTCGTTCACCCGGCGTGGCCGCAGGTCGAGCGAGGCCAGCGCCTCGTGGAGCGTTCCCGCCTGTACGACCCGCATCGTCGACGGAATCTCGAGCCGTTCGCCCCTGCCAGGAATCGGCACCACTGCGGTCGTGAACCCGAGCCGCGCCGCCTCCTGCAGCCGACGCTCGAGACCGGGCACGCGCCGCAGGTCGCCGGCGAGGCCCACCTCGCCCAGCGCGATCACCTTCGCCGGAAAGTTGCGATCCAACGCGGCGGACGCGACGGCCACCGCGAGCGCCAGGTCGGACGGGGGCTCGTCGACGCGTGCGCCACCGACTGTCGACGCGTACACGTCCTTCGTCGACAGCGCCAGGCCCGCCTTGCGCTGGAGCACCGCCAGCACCATCTGGAAGCGCCCGGAATCGAGTCCTGTCGTCACCCGTCGCGGCGGCACCTGCTGCGGCGACGGAGCGACCAGCGCCTGGACCTCGGCCAACAGCGGCCGACGCCCCTCGAGCGTCACCGTGACGCACGTGCCGGGCACGGGCTCGTCGTGCCTTGTCGTGAACAGCCCGGACGGGTCCGCGACCTCGACGATTCCGGCCTCGACCATCTCGAAGCAGCCCACCTCGTCCGCCGGCCCGTACCGGTTCTTCGTCGCCCTGACCATGCGGAACCCCGAGTGACGGTCACCCTCGAACGACAGCACGACGTCGACGAGGTGCTCCAGCAGTCGCGGCCCGGCGATCGACCCGTCCTTCGTCACGTGGCCGATGATCACGGTCGCCATGCCGCGCCGCTTCGCCACCCTCACGAGCGCAGCGGTCACCTCGCGGATCTGCGAGACGCCGCCCGGCGACCCTTCGGACTCGGTCGTGCCGATCGTCTGGATGGAGTCGACCACGAGCAGCGATGGCGAGACCTCTTCGATGTGGCCGAGCACGGTGCCGAGGTCGGTTTCGGCGGCCAGGAACAGGTCGTCGGCGACGTTGTGTGTGCGCGTCGCACGGAGTCGTACCTGGGCCGGAGACTCCTCGCCCGTGACGTACAGCGTCCGCCGCCCGCTCCTGGCCCACTTCGCCGCCACCTCGAGCAGCAGCGTGGACTTCCCGACACCCGGTTCTCCGGCGAGCAGGGCGACCGCTCCGGGCACCAACCCGCCCCCGAGAACGCGGTCCAGCTCGCCCACGCCGGTGAGCATTCTGTGGGCGGCCTGCTCGTCGACCTCGCCGATCGGCACGGCACGGCTCAGCGGCGCGGTCACGGCGACCTGCTGGAGTCGCGGCGCACCCGCTTCGGCGACACTTCCCCACGTCTGGCACTCGCCGCAGCGCCCGACCCAGCGCACCGAGGTCCACCCGCACTCGGTGCACCGATACGTCGCTCGTGCCTGCTTCACCATGGCCGTGACTCTCTCACGCCCGACCGACAGTTCTGGCGACTACGCCTTCGTGTGTCGTCAGCGACGGTCGAGGAGTCGTGACACGCCGGATCTGAGCGCTGACTCGCGCAGGTGGTGACCTCTCGACGCTCCCGGAAGGGGAGGTGGAACTCCGTCAGGAGCAGGTCAGATACGTACCTCGCCCGCGGCCGTGACGAAGGTCACCGACTGCACGCCGGGGTAGCCGTTGGGGGAGGAGAAGTCGATGCCGACACCGTCGAAAACGGGCGGTACGGACGCGCCGAGCCAGTCCTCGACCCGCTGGCGGTTGCCGGCGATCTCGATGTTCGTGAGCGCCACGGTGCCCTTGAGGGCGCTCGGGCGGACATCGGGCTCGGACAGCCACGTGAGGAAGTAGGGGAGCTGCGGGTCGGCGATGAGGCCCTTCACGCCGATCTGGCGCCACTCGAGCGCGCGGCCATCGGGGAAGTGCCGGAGCCCGACCACCGCAGGACGGTCGAGCCGCTTCTCGAACGGCGTGAGGTCGTCCACCGAGACGACCCAGCCGAGCCAGCCGCCACCCAGCTCGGAGCGAGCGCGAACAGCCTGGCCGTACGGCGCCTTGTCAGCCGCAGGATGATCGAGCACCTCGACGATCTCCAGATAGCGGTCGTCGGCGAGCGGGATGAGCCGCATGATGGTGCCGAACCTCGGGTGGATCCCGCCGTCGCGGGACTTGACACCGAGTGCCTCCTCGAACTTCTTCGCCTCGGCGACAAGCCCAGACGGTCCGACGGCGTAGACCACATGATCGACGTGCATAGGCCCATTGTGGTCGGACCTACCGGTCACCGCGAAATCGCCCCCCTCCTTTAGCTCCCTGACGCTCAGGGAGGCCGCTGGATCGAGGCCGTGCGAGGCAGGCGGGGTAGCAATGCCAGCGACGGCGGCTAGGCTTGCAAGGTGTCCGCTCAACCGACCGCCTCGAGCTCGGCCAAGGTACTGCTGTCGACATCCTCGGTCTACCCGGAGACCACAGCGAGTGGCTTCGAGCTTGCTGCGGCCCTCGGCTACGACGGAGTCGAGCTCATGGTGGGCATCGACCCTGTAGCCGCCGACGTCGATGCGGTGGAGAAGCTGCGCGACTTCCACGGCGTACCGGTCTTCGCTGTACATGCTCCCTGCCTTCTCGTCACCCAGCGCACCTGGGGCGACGACCCGTGGGAGAAGCTGGCCCGTTCGGCAGAGGCGGCGGTTCGGCTCGGCGCTGACACCGTCGTGGTCCATCCGCCGTTCCGCTGGCAAGGCACGTACGCGTCGGGCTTCGAGGCCGGGATCCGGCGCCTCAACGACGACTCCGGCGTGCGGTTCTGCGTGGAGAACATGTATCCGTGGCGTACGCCGGTGCGGAACTTCAAGGCCTACCGGCCGAGCTGGGACCCGTCGGACCTCGACTACGACTTCCTCACCCTCGACCTGAGCCACGCGTCCACCTCGAAGGTCCAGTCGCTCGACCTGGCGAAGTCATGGGGGAGTCGTCTCCGTCACCTGCATCTCACCGATGGCAGCGGCTCAGCGCTCGACGAGCACCTTCTCCCGGGCCAGGGCGACCAGCGCGCGGACGAAGTGCTCGCTCATCTGGTCGAGATCGACTTCGACGGGCACGTCGTCCTCGAGGTCAACACCCGCTCGATCGGCTCGCGCGGCGCGAGGGAGCATGCGCTCGCTGACGCGCTCGCGTTCACCCGTACGCACCTCGGTCAGCTGGCTGGAGCCTCCACCACGTGAGGCGGATCAGGGGTGCCACCACTCCTTGATCGCGGACAGCTCACCGGCCGCGTCGGTCGAGTAGGTGACGATGATCTGAGGACCGTTGGACGAGGTCGCCCACGTCTTCTCCGCCATGGGAACGGTGACGGAGGCGGTCTGCTGGCCGCTGGGGCCGACCACGGTCAGGATCGTGCCCGTCGCCAGAGGGACCGTGTACGTCTTGGTGTCCAGGTTGCGGATCTCGTAGACGTTCGGCGGTGGCTCGGTGAGGTCGGAGCAGTTGGGGTCGGTGCTGGGGAACATGCACATCGTGACGGGGTCGAGCACGACGGACCAGCGTCCGGAGACCTTGGTCAGCTTGTAGAGGAAGGCGTACGAGTAGCCGGCGGGCAGTATCTCGAACGACGAGGCCGTGCTCGGGCCGGCTGAGGCTGTGGAGCTCGAGGAGGTCGCGGCGCTCGGCGGGGGCGTCGTTGCCCGTGCAGCCGTCGTCGGGGTCGAGGAAGTGACGGTGCTGGGCGGGGTCGTCGTGGCGCAGCCGCCCATCGCGAGCGCGAGGCTGACCACGACAAGACTCTTCCGCATGCCCGTGATTCTTGCCTGCCCGCGGTGACGGGCGCCGCAGAACCGCGGCATCGTGAGCAGATTGTCACCGGGTCCTCACCTGTGCTGTGGCGACATGGCACGATAGGTCGCCATGCAGACCTACACGGCAACGGTGCCTGTCGACGAGCAGTGGATCTCGATCGCCAAAGGGCTCAAGGAGCCTGCCCCGTGGTCCGAGGCCGAACCTGCCATCCAGCTCCGTTCCAGCGCCGATTGGGGGCAGACGGTCGGGCTGGAACTTCAGGTGTACGAGCAGGAGGAGATCCCGACGGTACCCAGCGGCGCCTGGCAGCGCGACTTGGAGAACACCGTGACCGTCGACGGCGCGCTTCACGTCGAGAGTGGCACCGGTCGTCAGTCCGAGCTTCCGCAGGTACCGGCAGGTGACTACGCCGTCACCACCTGGGTCATGGGACGCAGCGAGAACGCCGAGGCCGTCGCCGCCTGGGAGAAGGCGCTCCCGACCGGCGATGCGGCCGAGGTCTCCGCACCTGACTGCTCCGAGCGGTGGATCGTCCAGCTGCAGCGTCGCGAGCAGCCGCGCTCGGTCACGTACGAGTTCTGAGGCGGCCGATCAGGCCGGTTTGACGTAGATGGACACCAAGCCGGTGTGGTCGTTGTCCGGTGATGTGCGGTCCCAGTCGGTCCAGCGGTCGCGAAGGCGTAGGCCGGCGAGCCGCGCCATGAGGTCCATCTCTCCGAACCAGGCCCAGCGGTGGTGCGACGCGAAGAGCTCGCGGTCTCCCACGCGATAGTGGTGTGACGTCAGTCGCTGGGTGACCAGGTCGTACGTGTCGAAGCCGAGGTGCTCGTCGCCGATGTCGAACGGGACGGCGACCGCACCCGGAGGAAACCGGCGTAGATCCGGCTCGCCCTGCTCGACCACGAACGTGCCACCCGGCGCGAGATGCGCCGCGGCATTCGCGAAGCAGGCGACCTGCTCGTCCTGCTCGATGAGGTTCGACAGGGTGTTGAACACGAGGTAGACCAGGCTGTACGTGCCGGGCACCTTCGTCGTCGCCATGTCGCCGACGACGACGCGAAGAGCATCACCTCCCGGCTTGCGTCGCAGCTCGGCGACCATGTCCTCGCTGAGCTCGATCCCGGAGACGGGCACGCCACGTGCCGCGAGCGGGAGACCGACCCGGCCCGTGCCGATGGCGAGCTCGAGCGCCGGTCCGCCCGCGGCCCGCTCCTCGAGCACATCGAGCATCGGTGCGAGCGCTTCGGCCGTTGAGATCTCGGCAGAGTCCTCGTCGTTCCGCGCCGCCACCATTCCCGTGAACACGTTCTGCATGGTTCGAACCCATCACGAGGTGTGATCCGGTGCAACGGGTGTCAGATCGGTCTGGCCGCTTCCCGCAACGTCGCGGTGTGACATCGGGGCGGGAGGAGGAGAGGAGGGGAGGAGGAGAGGACGGGAGAGGGCCGGGCGCCCAGGCCCCAGGTCCTGCTTGACGTGTGAGGCAGACTCACTCTCGTGGATCCGAAGCCCAGGTATGGCCTCGAAATGCTCATCGTGCTGTTCCTGGGGCTGGGCAAGTCGGCGGTGTACTCGCTGCTGTCGATCATCGAAGAGCTCACCCGGCCGAACCAGCCGCTCAACCAGCAGACGACCACGCTCAACTCCTCCGCGGTACCGAATCGGCCCTGGCTCGATCTGGCGTACCAGATCACCTACATCGCCTTCCCCCTCGTACAGGTCCTGCTCGTCCTGTACCTGCTGCACCTCACGTACGGGCAGGCCCGACGGCTGATCGGCTTCGACCTGCGGCGCCCCAAGTTCGACCTCGCGTGGGGTTTCGGGATCGCGGCCGGCATCGGCATACCCGGGCTCGGCATCTACCTCGGTGCCCGCGCCCTCGGTCTCAACACCAACGTCGCCCCCGCCAACCTCGCCGCGAACTGGTGGACCGTACCGGTGCTGATCGCGCTTGCAGCCATGAACGGCATCACCGAGGAGGTGACGATGCTCGGGTACGTGCTGACGCGCTTCGACGACCTCGGCCAGAAGCCGTGGGTCGGGATCGTCGTCTCGGCGCTGATCCGCGGCTCGTACCACCTCTACCAGGGCTTCGGCGGCGCGTTCGGCAACTTCCTCATGGGCCTGGTCTTCGGCTGGCTGTACAAACGGTTCGGACGGGTGATGCCGCTTGTCGTCGCCCACACGATCCTCGACATCGTGTCCTTCGTCGGCTACGCGCTCCTGAAGCCGTACCTCCACTGGCTGTAGGCGGGCGCATCATGCCGAGTCTGCGGTTCACCATGTTAAGTGGGTGGGTTGTCGCTTCTCATGGCCAATTGGCCATGAGAACCTGCGAGTCGCGCACTTAACATGGTGAACCTGGGCCAGCGAGAAGCCATGCCACCGAGAACATACCGACGGGTGTCGCATCGCTGGGGGTCTTCCGTCCGCGCCCGGATATCCACAAGGGCATCGTGCCCACGCCGTTAGGCTGTGCGCCATGCGCGTTGGAGTCTTCGGAGCCACTGGTCAGGTCGGTCGAGTCATGCTCACCTTGCTCGCGGAGCGGAAGTTCCCGTACGACGAGCTGCGGGTCTTCTCCTCGGCACGGTCGGCCGGGAAGACCGTGACCTGCGGTGGCATCCAGTACGTGGTCGAGGACACCGAGACCGCCGACTTCACCGGCATCGACATCGCGATCTTCTCCGCCGGCGCGACGATGTCCGCCAGCTACGCCCCGAAGGTCGCCGCAGCCGGTGCGATCGTCGTCGACAACTCGTCCGCGTGGCGCAAGGACCCCGACGTACCGCTGGTGGTCGCCGAGGTGAACCCCGGCGACACCGTCAACCCGCCCAAGGGGATCATCGCGAACCCGAACTGTACGACGATGGCCGCGATGCCGATCCTCAAGCCGCTGCACGACGAGGCGACGCTGACCCGGCTGATCGTCGCCACCTACCAGGCCGTCTCGGGCTCGGGCGTCAAGGGCGTCGCCGCGCTCACCGACCAGATCGCTGCCGCCGGTGACGCGTCGGGGCTGGCGATCGACGGCGACGCGGTCCCACTCGGCGATCCCACTCCGTACGTGCTCCCGATCGCCTACAACGTCATCGCCTACGCCGGGAAGCTCGTCGACGACGGCACCGGCGAGACCGACGAGGAGCAGAAGCTCCGCCACGAGTCACGCAAGATCCTCCACATCCCGGACCTCGCTGTCGCCGGCACGTGCGTCCGCGTTCCGGTCTACTCCGGCCACTCGCTCGCGATCCACGCCGAGTTCGACTCCCCGATCACGCCCGAGCGCGCGACCGAGCTGCTGAACGCTGCGCCGGGCGTCGAGCTCGCGGACGTACCGAACCCGCGGTACGCAGCCGGCAAGGACCCGTCGTACGTGGGCAGGATCCGCGTCGACCAGTCCGTACCGGACGGAAAAGGACTCGTCCTGTTCGTCTCGAACGACAACCTCCGCAAGGGCGCCGCGCTCAACGCGATCCAGATCGCCGAGATCCTCGCCGGCAGGAGCACGCGATGACGATCGCACTGCTCGGCGTCGGCATGATGGGCGAGAACCTCCTTGCGGGCCTGCTGGCGAGCGGGATCTCTCCCGACGAGATCGTGGGCACCGACCTACGCCCTGAGCGGCAGCGCGAGATCACCGACACGTACGGCGTGAAGGTCGTCGGCAGCAACACCGAAGCCGTCGCCGGAGCCGACACGGTCGTCGTCATCGTCAAGCCGTACGACGTCGCGGCAGCCCTCGACGGCATCTCTGCTGCGCTGACGCCGGGTGCCCTGGTCGTCTCGCTCGCTGCCGGGGTCGAGCTCGCCGTCCTCGAGGCACACCTTCCGTCCGGCACCCCGGTCGTACGTGTCATGCCGAACACGCCCGCGTCCGTCGGTGAGGGCATGTCGGCCATCGCCGGCGGCACGTCCGCGACCGCCGAGCACCTCGCCCGCACGACGGAGCTGCTCGGCGCAGTTGGCCGGGTCGTCACGGTTCCCGAGAAGCACCTCGACGCCGTCACGGCCGTGTCGGGCTCGGGCCCTGCGTACGTCATGTACGTGGCGGAGGCGATGATCGACGCCGGCGTCCTGCTCGGGCTGCCCCGCGACATCGCGACCACCCTCGCGACTCAGACCCTGTACGGATCGGCCAAGCTCCTTCGCGACTCAGGCACCCACCCCGCGGTGCTCCGCGAGAACGTCACCTCCCCGGGCGGGACCACCGCGGCCGCGCTTCGTACCTTGGACGATCACGGCGTGAAGGCCGCGTTCATCGCCGCGCTCGAGGCCTGCCGCGACCGCAGCCAGGAACTCGCCGCCCAAGCACGTACGCATTGAGGGCAACCAACCCCTGGATACGATGACCCCATGACGCAGGAGCTGGTCGTCGGCTACAACCCGCTACCCGCGGCAGAACGGGTGGCGCACTACCAAGGGCTCGTACGGTCGCGCCTGATCTGGCTCGGCATCGGCGTCGTGCTGCTGGTGGGCCTCTGGTTCTGGTTACGTGACCAGCTGGACACGGCCCAGACGCTCTGGATGTTCGTCATCGGCCTCGCATTCTCCGGCATCTGGCTGGTCATCGCGATCGTGCTGTATCTGGGGGCGAAGCGCGGGCTCGACAGGATCAACGCGACGCAGGGTTACGCGATCAAGGTCGACCCGCTGGGCATCGAGGTCGCCGGCAAGACGGTGGCATGGCCGGACGTGGCCGGAATCGCGACAGTACGTACTCTGGGGGGTCATCCGAGGCTGACGTTGCGCGACACTGCAGGTTCGTCCACCTCGGTACCGATCACGTTCCTCGACACACTGCCCGGCACTCTCGACTCGGCCATCCGGGCCTATTCGCGCGGCAGCCAGTGGATCGACACGTCGAAACTCGGCAACTGACTCTCACGCCGCGCCCCGGCCCCCCCGCAGGTCCACGCGTCATGAAAGACTGACCAGGTCCAACGAACACAGGAGCTGACATGCCCATTGCAACCCCTGAGGTGTACGCCGCGATGCTCGACTCGGCCAAGGCGAATTCGTACGCCTTCCCGGCCATCAACGTCACGAGCTCGCAGACCCTCAACGCCGCACTCGCCGGATTTGCCGAGGCGGGCAGCGACGGGATCATCCAGGTGTCGACGGGTGGCGCGGAGTACGCGTCCGGCCCGACGATCAAGAACATGGTGGCCGGTGCGGTGGCACTCGCCGAGTACGCGCACGTCGTAGCCAAGAACTACCCCGTGAACATCGCCGTCCATACAGACCACTGCCCCAAGGACAAGCTGCCGGGCTACGTTCGGCCGCTCATCGACATCTCCATCGAGCGCGTGAAGAACGGCCAGAACCCGCTGTTCCAGTCGCACATGTGGGACGGCTCGGCCGTCCCCCGCACCGAGAACCTGGCGATCGCCGAGGAGCTGCTCGCGCTGACGAACAAGGCCCACCAGATCCTCGAGATCGAGGTCGGCGTCGTCGGTGGCGAAGAGGACGGCGTCGCCAACGAGATCAACGAGAAGCTGTACTCGACGATCGAGGACGGCCTCGCCACCATCGAGGCCCTCGGCCTGGGCGAGAACGGCCGCTACATCACGGCTCTCACCTTCGGCAACGTGCACGGTGTGTACAAGCCGGGTGCGGTCAAGCTGCGTCCCGCAGTGCTCAAGGAGATCCAGGACGCCGTCGGTGCGAAGTACGGCATCGACAAGCCGTTCTCGCTGGTCTTCCACGGCGGCTCCGGCTCCAGCGCTCAGGAGATCTCGGACGCGGTCGACTACGGCGTCGTGAAGATGAACATCGACACCGACACGCAGTACGCGTTCACGCGTCCGGTCGCCGACTGGATCCTGAAGAACTACGCCGGGGTCCTGAAGATCGACGGCGACGTCGGCAACAAGAAGCAGTACGACCCTCGCGCGTGGGGCAAGGCAGGCGAGAAGGGTCTCGCCGACCGCGTCATCGAGGCCGCTACTCAGCTTCGCTCTGCCGGCAAGACGCTCGGCGTCTGATACTGCGGTAGCTTTCCCGAGGCCCGGTCCCCATGCGGGGGCCGGGCCTCGTAGGCTCTGGGGGCAAGGAGGCACAACCCCATGGACTCTCCAGCGAGGCGCCGCAGCGTACGTGACCGCGCTGGTCGCATCTTCGTACCGGCTGTCTCGCTCCTGCTTCTGCTCAGCGCGTGCACGATCCGGACGGTCTACGACCCCCCGCCGTCGGCTGTGTCGAGTCCGGCGCCCACCAGCACCGCCGGTTGCGGGCTTCAGCAGCTTCCGTCGTCATGGCAGGCCGCGCTGAAGCCGACGACGCTCATGCCTGCCACCGAGATCGACCTG
Organism: Propionibacteriales bacterium; assembly: GCA_038317635.1. Taxonomy (GTDB): domain Bacteria; phylum Actinomycetota; class Actinomycetes; order Propionibacteriales; family Propionibacteriaceae; genus Fen-668. The sequence goes on along the minus strand of JBBQBP010000021.1, from coordinate 27,390 downwards.
TTGGCGCATGACGCGACGACAGGACGATCGCTCTACCTTCGCCGGGCCAGCACCTCGAGCGTCTTCGTGCTCAACCTCGGTGGAGCCCAGCGCACGCTGTTCACGCTCGGCGAGGACGAGCAGCCCTTCGGCGCCGCCATCTAGGGCGACTGGGCGGTGCTGGCCGTCGGCGGGGTCTCGGACCTGGTCGTCCGCACCCTGTACGTGAACCGCGTGAGCGGGGGAGACCCGATCTCTGTGGCGACCAGAGGCGCTGATGGAACAGGACCTGATACGGACACGCCTGTGCTGTCCGACGGGATCGTCTACTCAGAGATCGCGCCGGCGGAACTCGCCGCGGGCAACGCCTTCCTGTTCGCGTTCGACCTAGCGACGGGTGATCCGAGATCGTGGGCGATTCCCAGAGCGCTCGGCCCGATCGTCCGCTGGGGAGACCTGTTGGTGTGGCGCGCCGCGAGCTCCGCAGTCGCTTTCGACCTGAAGAGGCACCAGGTCGTCGACATCCCCGCGCAGCTCGCGTCCATCGGCGACGCGACCTGGATCAGCTCCGACGGGCAGACCATCCGCTGGCAGGGAAGGGGAGCGAAGGGCGGCTGGCTCAAGGCATACCGTTCCGAGTGGGGCTCCGTCCACGAGTACGTGCTGCCCTGGGAGGATCTCTCACCGCCCCTCTCGAGCTGGGGACGATATGCGGTGGCTCTGGCGGGCCAGCGCTACTGGATCCTCGATGTCGAGACTGGTCAGTACGCGCCGCTGACGATCGAATGGGGCGGCGCGATCGTGAGCGGCGGTCTGCTCGCGACCTCCGAGATGGCCAACGCGAAGGGTGGCTCGGCCGGTCTGCGGGAGCTGGATCTGTCCTCAGTTCCTCCGCTGCCCGCCTGTACGCGCTGAGGCAGTTCGCCACGGTGGTTCGGCTCGGAGACGCTAGAGCGGTCGCGCGAAGGCATCGAACGGGTTGTCGTGCGTCAACCCAGTCAGCGTCGTCTCGTCGATGCCCCTCTCCCTGAGCTTGGGCAGCAACACCTCGCTCAGATGCGTATAGGGTCGCGGCACGCCGCCGCCCGGCTGCGCCGGATCGAACCAGCCGAGATCGTGACTGATCAGCAGCTGGCTGCCGCGCCCCGCCGCCAGCATGTTTTCGATCAGCGCGATGATTCCGGCGTCTTCGGCCCGCCCCACATGGTCGTACTCGATCCAGGCGCCGCGTTCGGCGACCGCGAGGTTGAGCCCGACATCGCGCTCCTCCTGGGCGTGGATCGAGATGAATCGGTCGGCCTGACCGCCTTCGGCCTCGATGATGTCGAGCTGGTCCATCACCACACGGCCCTTGGTCGTGTGGCTGCCGATGACCGCGCCCGTCGCGCACGACGCCCGTGCGGCTGCCCGCAGGATCTTCGCCTCGAGCGGCGTGATGCCGTCATCCCCGGCACTGAGCTTGATCCACGCCGCCTTGTAGTCGGCCTCGTCGAAACGTTCGGTGAGCTCCCGCAGCATCCAGGCTTGGAGATCGGCTTCGCTGGCCGTGCGCACCCACTCGGGAATCCATGGCTCGCGGTAGTTGCCGGTGGCCACGACGATCGGGAACTGTGTTGCCCGCGACACCGCGAGGTCCAGATCGGCCCGCCGCCCGACGCCCCCGGTTGCACATTCGACCAGGGCCGTGACGCCGAGCGCCTTGATGCGCTCGATCTCAGGCGCCATCAGACGGACGACGTCCTCGGCCTCGCCGCTCGCATAACCGGGCTGATCGGGCGTGCGCAGGTCTACGAACACGTGCTCGTGCGGCAGGATCATTCCCAGGTCCTGCCGGCGCAGGGGCCCCCGCGTGGTCAACAGCGCCTTATCGGCCATCTTTTCCCTTCCAGCCGGGTTCTCGGCCACTCTCTGCTGTGAGCGGTTCCTGGGCCGGTAAGTCGGAAGCATACTTTTCCGAGCCCGGGTGAGGATGAACATCGATCCCTCCGGGGTCGCTGCTAAGACCTTTTTCATCGGGTCGGGCTCTGCCTCTCGACGGCGACTACCCTCAGCGCGTGGCTTTGACCCGACGCGTGCTCCTCGCCGGGGGCGTGGCTGCCCTCGGGCTCTCTGCCGGGTGCGCGGGGGACTGGTCGGTGGCCGGCAAGAAGGTCCTCTTCGTGGGCAACAGCTTCACCGACTACAACGGCGGCCTCGACTCGATGCTGGAGTCGCTGGCGCCCCACACGGGAGCGTCACGGATCGCGCCCGGCGGCAGCACCCTGCAGCAGCACGCATCCAGCCCCGCGGTGGCTTCCGCGCTGTCGAAGGACTGGGACTTCGTGGTGCTGCAGGAACAAAGTCAGTACCCGATCCTGGCTCCGACGCAGTTCAGCGCTGGGGCATCGGCGCTGGTGGCCAAGGTCCGCGCGGCGGGGGCCACCCCGATCCTGCTCGCCACCTGGGGCCGCCCGGACTCGCCCAGTGTCACCTCAGCGGCTCTCGACGCCGCGTACCGCTCGCTCGGTGACCGCCTGGTGGTGAAGGTCATCCCAGCGGGCCGAGCGTTCGCGGGATCGACGGCGGCACGGCCTGGCCTGCCTCTCAACCAGTCCGACGGTCACCCCACGAAGGCGGGCACGTACCTGGCCGCCTGCACCGCCTACGCCGTGCTGTACGGGAGGACACCTGTCGGCAACTCCAGTCATGCCAGCTTCTCCGCCGACGTCGCGGGGCATCTGCAGCGCATCGCCGCGATGGCGGCGGGCTTCTGAAACAGCACCTCGCCACACATGGCCGGTCACGCGGTGTTGTCGGGGGCCCCTTCCGAGAGCTGCGACATCTCGAGGGTGGCCTCGGCCGCGACGTCCTCTGAGCCGTCGGTGGGCGGGGACACGGGGCGCCATCGTGACACAGCGGCAGCGACGCGACTGCGCACGGCTGTGATATCCGAAGGACGCCGTGTCCGCTTGACCCAGCGCTGGTACAGCCGCAGCGACAGCCAGCAGCCGGCGAGGGCGTACGCCGCACCGAGGATCACGTCGACCACGTAGTGCTCGCCCAGGTACACGACGCCGAACCACATCGCCAGGGGATAGATCGCCGTCCAGGCCATGCGTTTCCAGCCGAACGCCACGATCAGGAACACGCAGGCGATCAGCGGATAGGCCGAGTGGAGCGACGGTATCGCGGCCACGTTGTTCGGAGAGATGGCCTGATAGACCGCCGAGTAGTCACGCACCCCCATGGCTTGGGCGACCGCGCCGGAGACCCGGATGAACTGGCCGGTGATCAGGTTCTTGTCCACGGCCATCCACGGTGGCGCCGCTGGGAAGGCGGCGAAGGTGACGACCGCGGCGAGGCTGGTCCCGACGATTGCCCACTGGAACGGCCAGAAGTACTGCGGCCGCCATCGCCACAGCAGCAGGCAGACGACCACCGGCAGGAGGAAGTGCATCAGGTAGAGCCCGAAGAAGAAGAAGTCGTACCAGCTCACGTGCCCGTGCCACAGGTGCTCCTGCAGCCACACGGTCGGCACAGTGCCTCCGAAGAGCCACTTGTCCGCGTTGAGCTGGGGGAGGAAGTGCACGGTGGTGTTGATCTGGTCGGCCCAGCCGCGCATCCAGTCGTAGATGATCAGCACACCCATGAGCGGCGCGAACCTCACCAGCATCTGGCGGGTGAGCCCGAGCACGCCCCCTCCCACCACCAGGACCAGGAACAGCGTGTCGGGCTGCCAGAACGTGCGTTTGAGGAGAAGGAAGCCGACGAAGACCGCCACGATCAGCACCCGGACAGGCCGGTGGAGCCGTAAGCCGACGCGGTGCTCTGCCGTCTTCACTGCCTGCTCCGGGGTGGAAGCGGCCTGCTCATCGGTATAGGTCATATCTCCACCCGAGTTCGGGAATCGATGGATCGCTGGTCAGAGGAATGTGAGCCAACTGTAAGTCGAGCGCTTGCGACCTTGAAGGCCGACCCCGACGTGGGCGCCCCCACGCTGCGCGACCCGCGCGTCTGGTACCGGGAGGCCGGAGCGCCTCGCGGATCCTCAGAGCAGGTCGTGGAGCGGGATCTGCTGCTCGCGGTCGGGGCCTACCCCGATGCCTGAGATCCGGGTGCCGATGAGGGCCTCGAGCCGTCGCACGTACGTCTGCGTCGTCCGGGGCAGGTCCTCGAAGCGCCGGCAGCCGGTGATGTCCTCGGTCCAGCCGTCGAGATACTCGTAGATGGGGGTCGCGTGGTGCAGATCCGACTGGTTCATCGGCATGACGTCATGGCGCGTGCCGTTGACGTCGTACGCGACGACGACCGGGATCCTCTCCCAGCCCGTCAGGACGTCGAGCTTGGTCAGCACGATGTCGGTGACGGCGTTGACCCGTACCGCCTGTTCGACCACGAGCGCGTCGAACCAGCCGCAGCGGCGCGGGCGACCGGTGGTCGTGCCGAACTCCGCGCCCGCCTGGCGCAGCGCCTCGCCGGTGTCGTCGAGCAGCTCGCCCGGGAACGGGCCCTCGCCGACGCGCGTCGTGTACGCCTTGGCGATGCCCACGACGCGATCGATGCGGGTCGGGCCGACGCCCGATCCCGTACATGCTCCGGCGGCGATCGGGTTGGAGCTCGTCACGTATGGGTACGTGCCGAAGTCGACGTCCAGGTGGTGGGCCTGGGCACCCTCGAGGAGGACGACCTTGCCGGCGTCGAGCGCACGGTTCAGCAGCAGCGACACGTCGGTCACCATGGGACGCAGCCGCTCGGCGTGCGCGAGCAGCCGGTCGGTGATCTCGGCGGCGTCGATCGTGGGCCGGTTGTAGATCTTCACGAGGATCTGGTTCTTCTGCTCCAGCGACGCCTCGACCTTCTGGGCCAGGATCTTGGGGTCGAACACGTCCTGGATGCGCAAGCCGATGCGGTTGACCTTGTCGGCGTACGCGGGACCGACGCCGCGCCCGGTCGTACCGATCTTCCGGTTGCCGAGGAAGCGTTCGGTGACCTTGTCGATGACCTGGTGGTAGGACGTGATGATGTGGGCGTTCGCGCTGATCAGCACGCGTTCGGCGTTGACGCCGCGGGCGTTGAGCGCGTCGATCTCTGCGAACATCACGTCGAGGTCGACGACGACGCCGTTGCCGATCACCGGTGTGCAGGCCGGGTTGAGGATGCCGGACGGGAGCAGGTGGAGCGCGTACTTCTCGCTGCCGACGACCACGGTGTGGCCCGCGTTGTTGCCGCCGGAGTAGCGGACGACGTAGTCGACGCGGTCGCCCAGCTGGTCGGTCGCCTTGCCCTTACCCTCGTCACCCCACTGGGTGCCGATCACGATGATCGCAGGCATGTTGCCCTCTCTGTCGGCGGACGGTGCGGGGAATCCGCATCCTCGCGTCCCCACACGAATGCCCAGGACTTATCAGTCCCGGGCTCTTGCGTCCGTACTCTATCGCAGGGGCTCCGACCGCTCTCGTGAAGGCTGTCGCGTCGCTACGGTGGGGGTGATGGTCCAGTTCCCCGCGCACCGGAATGGGTTCACTCATGAAGTTCACTGACGGCTACTGGCAGCATCGACCTGAGTACACGCTCCTGTACGCGGTCGAGGTCGACGACATCCGCATCGACCACGATCGGGGTGAGCTGATCGTCTTCGCGGCAACGGGCCATGTCACCGGCCGCGGTGACACCTTGAACCGCTCCTTGCTCACCGTGGCGTACTCCGCCACCGCTCCAGGCGTGATCGGCGTCGAGGTCGTCCATCATGCGGGCCGGATCGAGCGGTCGCCGTCCTTCCACCTGGCGTCGGGGGCCGTGGCCGAGGTGTCACTGACCGAGGACCACGGCGTGCTTCGCTCCGGCGACCTCGAGGTCCGCGTCGCACGGAGCGGCCCCTGGCGTGCCGAGTTCATCCAGGACGGGCGGGTGCTGACCTCGTCGCTGCCACGGTCACTCGCGGCCGTCCTCGGCGTCGGTGGTGGCGAGTGGATGCACGAGCAGCTGTCCCTGGAGCCGGGAGAGCAGGTGTACGGCCTCGGGGAGCGCTTCGGGGCGTTCACGAAGAACGGCCAGGTCGTCGACATGTGGAACCGGGACGGTGGCACCTCGAGCGAGCAGGCGTACAAGAACATCCCGTTCTATGTCACCAGCGGTGGTTACGGGGTCTTCACGGAGCACCCCGAGCTCGTCTCCTACGAGGTCGGCTCCGAGGTCAACACGCGGGTGCAGTTCTCGGTGGCCGGGTCACGCCTGCGGTACCACGTGATCGCCGGCCCGACGCCGAAGGACGTGCTGCGTCGCTACACGGGCCTCACCGGCCGACCGGCGCGCCTGCCGGCGTGGTCGTACGGGCTGTGGCTGTCGACGTCGTTCCTGACCGACTACGACGAGTCGACGGTCACGGGCTTCATTGACGGCATGGCCGAGCGGGGCCTCCCCCTGTCCGTGTTCCACTTCGACTGCTTCTGGATGCGCGAGTACCAGTGGTGCGACTTCACGTGGGACTCGCGGACCTTCCCCGACCCGGAGGGCATGCTGGCCCGCCTCAAGGCGAAGGGGCTGCGGATCTGTGTGTGGATCAACTCGTACATCGGCCAGCGCTCGTCCCTGTTCGCCGAGGCCGCTGCGGCGGGTTATCTGCTGAAGACGACCAGCGGCGACGTCTGGCAGTGGGACAAGTGGCAGTCCGGCATGGGCATCGTCGACTTCACGAACCCGGACGCTGTCACCTGGTTCCAGAGCAAGCTGAAGACGCTGTTGGACCAGGGCGTCGACGCGTTCAAGACGGACTTCGGCGAGCGCATCCCCACCGAAGGCGTGGCGTGGTTCGACGGGTCCGACCCGGAGCGGATGCACAACTACTACACCCACCTCTACAACAAGACCGTCCACGACCTCCTCGTCGCCGAGAAGGGGGAGGGGGAGGCGGTGCTGTTCGCCCGGTCGGCCACGGCCGGAGGCCAGCAGTTCCCCGTGCACTGGGGCGGGGACTGCGACTCGACGTACGCGTCGATGGCCGAGTCGCTACGCGGGGGACTGTCGCTCGCGATGTCCGGGTTCGGCTTCTGGAGCCACGACATCGGCGGGTTCGAAGGCACGCCGGACGCCGGCGTCTTCAAGCGCTGGTTGCCGTTCGGCCTCCTGTCGAGCCACTCCCGTCTGCACGGCTCGGGTTCCTATCGGGTGCCGTGGGCCTTCGACGAGGAGGCGGTCGACGTCACGCGTCGCTTCACCCGTCTCAAGCTGACGCTCATGCCGTACCTCGCGCGCCTGGCCGAGGAGGCCAGCAGCGAGGGCGTGCCCATGATGCGGCCGATGGTGCTGGAGTTCCCCGAGGATCGCGCCGGCAGGTACGTGGACACCCAGTTCATGCTCGGCGACGCGCTGTGCGTCTCGCCGGTCTTCCGGGCCGACGGGGTCGCCGACACGTACCTTCCGAGCGCCGGCTGGCGTCACCTGCTCGACGGCGAGGTGGCCGGACCGGGCTGGACGAGCCGGGGGTACGGGTTCGACTCGCTCGGGCTGTTCGTGCGGCCGGGGACGGTGCTTCCGGTGGGTGCGAGAGACGACACTCCCGAGTACGCGTGGGCGGAGGGCGTCACGCTGCGCGCGTTCGGCCTTCCCGACGGGTTCTCCTGCACCGTCCACGTCCCAGGAGGCACAGGGACGGCCGCCACCTTCCTCGTGCTGCGGGACGGAGACGTCGTCGTGGCGTCCAGCGTCGACGCTCCAGGGCCGTGGACTCTGGACATCGTGGGAGGCCCCAGCGTCAGCGCCGCCGGGGCAGCGGAGGTCAGCCTGGTCGTCAGCGCGGAGTGACCGCGCGGTCCTGGTTCGGAAGCCCCCCGACACGTATGGTCGGGCCATGGCCCAGCGTTCCCTCACGGTGTGCAACTTCGTCACTGTCGACGGACGGTACGAGGACGACGCCCACGACATCGCGTCGTTCTTCACCCACCAGCACCCCGACTACCGCGGCGCCGACGACTTCGACCACTACGCGACGAGCCTGCTGCGACGCTCGGATGTCGTGCTGCTGTCTGGCAAACGGTCGTCTCTGGATAACCTCGGCTACTGGACATCGGTGCTCGACGACCCGGAAGCCACAGCGATTCGGAGCGAGTTCGCCACCTTGTTCCGGGACGTGGCGAAGGTGGTCATCTCAGACAGGATCAGCGAGCCCGACCTCGCTCTGTTCGCGAACGTACGCATCGTCCGGATCGCCGACGCCCGGGCCGAGGTGGCCCGTCTGAAGGCGGAAGCCGGCATGGGCATCCTCGTACTACTCGGCCGCGTGCTCTGGAACGACCTCATGGCCGCCGGCCTCGTGGACGAGCTGCACCTCGTGACATTTCCGCTGGTCGCAGGCTCAGGCGTCCCTCTGTTCGACGCTCGTCCGAAGGTGGCTCTCAAGCTGCTCGGGACCCAGACCTGGACCGAATCGGGCAATGTCCTCATGCGCTGGCGGGTTGATGCGTTCGACCCGGCCGGATGACGGGGCTCTCATCGTTCTCCTGAGGTGACGGCTCGACTCGTACCCTGACCGGCATGACGACCTACGCAGCACGGCACGTAGCCCTCGGAGGCGACGACTCCGAGCCGGAAGCTCTTGCCTCCTCGGGGGGCGCTGCGCCGCGCCGCGCGATCATGCCGGAGGTGGCCGTGACGAGCTACCAGCCGCACGAGCCGGAGCCTGAGCTCGGTCTGCCCGTCGTCGCTCACGTACCGAGCCAGACCATGGAGTGGTACCTGGCGGTCGCGTCGAAGGCGCCCCGGGATCCGGGCCCCGTCCACGCAACGACCCCTGTCACCGTCGAGGGCCCCATGGCCGATCCGGCCTCCTTCCCGACGCCCGTGTCGCACTTCGCCACCGTCTCGTACCAGTCCATGCCGAGCCCGTCGCCGTACGCGTCCGCGCCCGCTCAGGGGTACGTGCCGGCGATGGCCTCGCCGTGCACCGTGCAGATGTCAGAGCCCTACTCGGCAGGTGATCCGACGCGGGAGAACGTGGTCGTCGTCGGTACCGCAGCCGTGGCCGTGGCAGGCGACTTCCACCGCAGCTTCGGGCTCATCAACGTGGGAATCGTGCTTGCGGGTGTCACCGTCGCCGGCGTCGCGTTCGGCGGCACCGTCTGGTGGGCCGTTGCGTTCGCCTGGGCGCTGGGGATCTTCGCGCTGACCCGGATCACGCGCCCCGGACGCGTCTGAACGCCGGGGTCCGCCCTGAAATAGAGTGAGGCCGTGACCGACCTCACCGTTCTCGTCGTCGGCTCGGGAGGCCGTGAGCACGCCTTGGCGCTCGCCATCGCGGCTGATCCCGGAGTCGCAGCAGTCCATGTCGCTCCCGGCAACCCCGGTATGTGGCACTCCTGGCCATCGCACGCCGTCGACGCCACCAACGGCGAGGCAGTCGCCGCGCTCGCGACCCGCATCGGCGCGGATCTCGTCGTCATCGGCCCTGAGGCGCCGCTCGTCGCGGGCGTCGCCGACGCTGTCCGGGCTGCGGGGATCGCCTGCTTCGGACCGTCGGTGGATGCCGCGCAGCTCGAAGGGTCCAAGCAGTTCGCCAAGGACGTCATGGAGGCCGCGGGCGTACCGACAGCAGCCTCCCGCTTCTGCCGGACCCCTGACGAGGTGGCCGCAGCGCTCGACGCGTTCGGCGCCCCCTATGTGGTCAAGCAGGATGGTCTCGCCGCTGGCAAGGGCGTCGTCGTGACCGGAGACCGTGACGAGGCGCTCGCCCACGCGGCCGCCTGCGGGGACGTGGTCGTCGAGGAGTTCCTCGACGGTCCCGAGGTCAGCCTGTTCGTCATCACCGACGGTACGGTCGGGCTCCCGTTGCAGCCGGCGCAGGACTTCAAGCGCGTCGGCGACGGAGACTCCGGCCCCAACACCGGCGGCATGGGCGCGTACACACCGCTGCCGTGGGCGCCGGTCAGCCTCGTCGACGCCGTCATGGAACGCGTGGTCGAGCCGACGCTGGCTGAGATGACGCGGCGCGGTACGCCGTTCGCCGGGCTGCTCTACGTGGGCCTCGCGCTCACGTCACGGGGCATGCGGGTGGTCGAGTTCAACGCCCGCTTCGGCGACCCAGAGACCCAGGCGATCCTGCCGCTGCTGGAGTCCCCGCTGGGGCAGGTGCTGTATGCGGCCGCGACTGGCGCCCTGGTCGATATCGGCCCGTTGTCGTGGCGCAACGAGTCCGCCGTCATCGTGGTGGCCGCCGCCGAGAACTACCCAGGCACCCCGCGGGCCGGCGGCTCCATCGAGGGGCCCCGCCTGTACGGGTCGTCCGACAACGTCCACATCGTCCACGCCGGTACGGCACTCGACGGGGACATGCTCGTTGCCGCGGGCGGTCGCGTGCTCGGCGCCGTCGCCACGGCACCGACTCTGGCCGAGGCCCGCGAGGACGCGTACGCCGCCCTGGCCCAGCTCGACTTCCCGACGGGTTTCTGGCGTACGGACATCGCCGCCAGGGCCGCCGCCGACCTCATCCCGCCCGTCACCACGCTGTAGGAGCCCTCGTGTCGATCCCCAACGTCCTCGCCGACCGGTACGCGTCCGCCCAGATGCGCGCCATCTGGAGCCCGGAGGAGAAGATCATCGCTGAGCGTCGGCTCTGGATCGCGGTGCTCGCCGCGCAACGCGACCTCGGCGTCGACTTCGGCGGTGACGACCCGGATGCCGTGATCGCCGCGTACGAGAGCGTGCTGGACGTCGTCGACCTCGCCTCCATCAACGCCCGCGAGAAGGTCACGCGCCATGACGTGAAGGCCCGGATCGAGGAGTTCAACTCAGCTGCCGGGTTCGAGCACGTCCACAAAGGCATGACCAGCCGTGACCTCACCGAGAACGTCGAACAGGCCCAGTTGCTGGGATCGTTGCGCCTTGTCAGGTCTCGGATGGTGACCGCGTTGGTCTACCTGGCTCGGCTCGCGGAGACGTACAGCGCGCAGCCGATCGCGGGACGCTCGCACAACGTCGCCGCCCAGGTGACGACGCTGGGGAAGCGGTTCGCGTCGGCAGCCGACGAGCTGCTCGTCGCGTACGAGCGGGTCGACGGACTCATCGCCCGCTACCCGATGCGCGGCATCAAGGGCCCGGTCGGTACGAGCCAAGATATGCTCGACCTGCTCGGCGGGGACACGGCCAAGCTGGCCGACCTGGAGACCCGCGTCGCTCGCCACCTCGGCTTCGAGCGCGCGTTCACCTCGACGGGCCAGGTGTACCCGCGCTCGCTCGACTTCGACACGGTCAGCGCGCTGGCGCAGGCCGCGGCCGCGCCGTCGAGTCTCGCGACGAGCATCCGGCTCATGGCCGGCGCCGAGCTCGTCACGGAGGGCTTCCGGCCGGGCCAGGTGGGCTCGTCGGCGATGCCCCACAAGATGAACACCCGCAGCTGCGAGCGAGTCAACGGGCTGGCGGTGATCGTGCGCGGTTATGTATCGATGACGGGCGAGCTCATGGGCGACCAGTGGAACGAGGGCGACGTGTCGTGCTCGGTCGTCCGCCGGGTGGCGCTGCCGGATGCCTGCTACGCGATCGACGGGCTGTACGAGACGTTCCTGGTCGTACTGAGCGACTTCGGCGCGTTCCCCGCCGTGATCGAGGCCGAGCTCGCGAAGTACCTCCCGTTCCTCACCACCACCAAGGTGCTCATGGCCGCTGTCCGGAAGGGCGTCGGCCGCGAGCAGGCTCACGAGGCGATCAAGGAGCACGCGGTCTCCGTCGCCTTGGCGATGCGCGAGACCGGTCGGGGTGACAACGACCTTCTGGCTCGTCTCGCGACCGATGCCCGGCTCGGCCTGACGCGCGAGGAGCTCGACGGGCTCGTCTCCGAGCCGCTGGCGCTGACGGGTGCGGCGCAGGACCAGGTCCGTACGATCTCGGCAAGGGTCGCCGAGATTGCCGCCCTGTACCCGGAGGCCGCCACGTACGTACCGGGGGAGACCCTGTAGCCCCCGGCCTCAACGCTGCCGGCGATCGCCCAATATGATCGGCCGGCTGGACCAACTCGGGAGGTCACATGTCCGATCGCAGGATCCTGTGCGTCGGTGAGGCGCTCATCGACGTGGTGACGCGGCCCGGCGGGGAGCCGGTCGAGCACGTCGGAGGCAGCCTGCTGAACGTCGCCAACGGCATCGCACGGCTCGGGCACCGGTCGAGCATCTGCTCCTGGTGGGGCCGCGACGCACGTGGCACGCTGATCGCCGCCGCCATCGCGTCGACCGGCGCGGAGGTCGAGCCCGGTACGGACTCCGCGGCGACCACGAGCGTCGCTCAGGCCACCCTCGATGCCGAGGGCCGCGCCACGTACACGTTCGACCTCGTCTGGGATCTGCCAGACGTGCATGATCTCGCCGGGGTCAGCCACCTCCACACCGGGAGCATCGGTGCAACGCTCGAGCCCGGCGGCGCCAAGGTCGTCGACCTGGTGAGGCGGGTGAAGCCGACCGCGACGATCTCGTACGACCCGAACGTCCGTCCGACGCTCATGGGTTCGCCCGAGGCCGTGCTCGGCCGGGTCGAAGAGCTGGTCGGGCTGTCCGATGTCGTCAAGGCGTCCGACGAGGACCTGGAGTGGCTCTACCCGGGCGTCCCGGTCGAGACGGCCCTTCGCCGCTGGATCGACCTCGGACCGGCGCTCGCGGTGTGTACGAGAGGGCCGCTGGGCGCGTACGCGGTGCTGCGGTCCTCGCGCGACCACCTCGTCGTGCCGCAGAACACGGTCACGCTCGCCGATACCGTCGGGGCCGGTGACTCGTTCATGGCCGGCCTCGTGTCGGGCCTGACCGACGCTGGTCTGCTCGGTGGCCCCGTCCAGCGGCAACGTCTCGCCGCCGCGACGTTGCCGGAGCTTGCGACAGCCCTGCACCGGGCAGTGGTGACGAGCTCGGTCACGGTGAGCCACGCCGGCGCGTACGCACCGTCGTTCGCCGAGGTCCGCGCCGTGATCGCCGACGACCCGTACCTGGCCTGAGTCACAGCGGTGTCGGCTAAGAAGGACGTGTGAAACTTCTCGCCGAGCTGTGGCGCAAGGCCGTGGCCACCCAACCGGCGCTCGGCGCTCAAGGCTCCGCACTGCTCGCTGTTGTGGCGCTGCTGGCGGTCAGCTTCGCCTGGCCGGCCGTGCGGACGCTCGTGACGATCTGTCATGAGGGCGGCCACGCGCTGATCGCGGTTCTCGTGGGACGCCGGTTGAGCGGTGTCCGAGTCCACGCGGACACATCGGGGCTCACCGTCAGCAAAGGCCGTCGGACCGGGCCTGGCATGATCGCGACGCTGTTCGCCGGGTACCCAGCGCCCGCAGTCGTCGGCCTTGGCCTCGCTTGGCTCGCGGGAAGCGGCCACGCCGCCGCAGCGCTGTACCTCCTGGCGCTGCTCACAGCGATCCTGCTCGTATGGATCCGCAACCTGTACGGCGCACTGGTCGTCGTCGCCGCAGGTGCGGCAGTCGGACTGGCCAGCTGGTACGCCCCGCCCATCGCCCTCGGCTGGATCGCCACGGGACTCGCCTGGCTGTTCCTCTGGGCCGCGCCCCGTCCCGTACTCGAGCTCCTCCGCCGCCACTCGCCGGGCTCCGACGCCGCCCAGCTGGGCGCGCTCACCCACGTCCACCGGCACGTGTGGGGCCTGCTGTGGCTCGTCCTCGCGGTCGCCGCGCTGGTAGCCGGCGCGCTGTGGATGGTCCCGGGCCTCTACCGGGCCCTCGCCTCTCTCCGCTGACGATCCGCACAACCTTTGTGGTTCGGAATCCTGGTCACACGGGTTGTGCGCACGCCCGAAAGGTTGTGCGGACCGCACGAAGGGCGGCCCCAACGGGACCGCCCTTCGTGATGAAGAAGGAGAAGCTGGACTCAGAAGTCCATGCCGCCCATACCGCCGTCGCCACCGGCCGGCATAGCCGGGGCCTTCTCCGGCTTGTCGGCGATGACGGCCTCGGTGGTGAGGAACAGTGCCGCGATCGACGCCGCGTTCTGCAGAGCAGAACGGGTCACCTTGGCGGGATCGATGATCCCAGCCTTGAGCATGTCGACGTACTCACCGCTCGCCGCGTTGAGGCCCTCGCCCGCGGGCAGGCCCGCGACCTTCTCGGCAACGACACCACCCTCGAGACCAGCGTTGAACGCGATCTGCTTCAGCGGAGCAGCGCACGAGCTGTACACGATGGCAGCGCCGATCGCCTCATCACCCGTGAGATCCGGCAGCTGGGCGTTCTTCGCAGCCTGCAGCAGCGCGACGCCACCGCCGGGAACGATGCCCTCTTCGACGGCCGCCTTCGCGTTGCGTACGGCGTCCTCGATGCGGTGCTTGCGCTCCTTGAGCTCGACCTCGGTGGCCGCGCCGACCTTGATGACGGCGACGCCGCCGGCCAGCTTGGCGAGACGCTCCTGGAGCTTCTCACGGTCGTAGTCGGAGTCGGAGTTCTCGATCTCCCGACGGATCTCGGTGACGCGACCAGCGATCTGGTCGGCCTCGCCGTTGCCGTCGATGATCGTGCACTCGTCCTTGGACACGCTCACCGACCGGGCGCGCCCGAGCAGCTCGAGGGTGACGGCGTCGAGCTTGAGGCCGACCTCCTCCGAGATGACCTGGCCACCGGTGAGGATCGCGATGTCCGCGAGCATCGCCTTGCGGCGATCGCCGAAGCCGGGGGCCTTGACGGCGACCGACTTGAACGTGCCCTTGATCTTGTTGACGAGAAGGCCCGCGAGAGCCTCGCCGTCGACGTCCTCCGCTATCACCAGGAGCGGCTTGCCGCTCTGGACGACCTTCTCCAGCACCGGCAGCAGATCGCGCAGCGAGGAGACCTTGGAGTTGACGATGAGGATGTACGGGTCGTCGAGGACGGCCTCCATCCGCTCGGCGTCGGTGACGAAGTACGGCGAGATGTAGCCCTTGTCGAAGCGCATGCCCTCGGTGAGCTCGAGCTCGAGCCCGAAGGTGTTCGACTCCTCGACGGTGATGACGCCTTCCTTGCCGACCTTGTCCATCGCCTCGGCGATGATCTCGCCGACCGTGGTGTCACCGGCGGAGATCGACGCCGTGGCCGCGATCTGCTCCCGGGTCTCGATGTCGGTGGACATCGTCGCCAGCTCGGAGACGATCGCCGCGACTGCCTTCTCGATGCCCTTCTTGAGCGACATCGGGTTGGCGCCGGCGGTGACGTTGCGCAAGCCTTCACGCACCATCGCCTGGGCGAGCACGGTGGCCGTTGTCGTACCGTCGCCGGCGACGTCGTCGGTCTTCTTGGCGACCTCCTTGACGAGCTCGGCGCCGATCTTCTCGAAGGGATCCTCGAGCTCGATCTCCTTGGCGATGGAGACGCCGTCGTTGGTGATCGTGGGTGCGCCCCACTTCTTCTCGAGCACGACGTTGCGGCCCTTGGGGCCGAGGGTCACCTTGACGGCGTCGGCGAGGATGTTCATACCCCGCTCAAGACCGCGGCGAGCCTCGATGTTGAATTCAATGAGCTTTGCCATGTGTTCCGGGTTTCCTCCGGCTGTGTCGGGGTCTGTCCCCAAACTGGACTGTGGTAGCGCCTGTCAGTGCCCGCGACGGACGGTCTAGGACCTCACTGACTGACGTAGCACTCTACGTGTGAGAGTGCTAACCCATGTTTAGCACTCGACCTAGGCGAGTGCAAACCCTTGATCGCCCTTCTTCGCACGGGAACCGAGGCCCATGCACCGTCTCGCGCGTAGGGTGACGGCATGAGCGACCCCCTGCTCCGGGTCGACGTCGACACGCCCGTGGTGACCGGCGAGCCGCCAGAATGGCCGGTCAAACGCACCCCCCCAGCTCTTGGGACGTCCGGATCTACGCGGACGAGCGTCGTCCGCGGCGGCTGAGGGACGTCCGTGGCAAGGTCGCCGCGATCACCGCGGGAGTCATCATCGGGGTCTTCGGTCTGGGTGGGATCATCTCGTACACCGTCACGTGGCATGGCCGTCAGGACCAGGCGGACGCGCTCCTGTCCGCCGACCCCATGCAGGTCGGCCAGTCCATCTGGGGCGATCGGACCATCCCGACCACTGACCCTCAGGAGCTCCTCGACCTCGCGGTCAAGAGCGTGGACACGCCCGACGGAGCGTTCGGGCCAGGGACGGGCTGGCGACCACCTGGACCCCCACCGCAGCCGCGGCGGCAGCGGACGGGGCGTTCGTCGCCAAGGTCGTCAAGGTGGCTGGGGAGAACTACTTCGAGACGCACCTGTACAGCTCGCCGTCCTCGGCCTACGCCTATGACGTCATGACCGTCACCATGAGCGACGGAACCACCACTGTCGACGTCGTGCGGGTCATCGACCTGACCCCCGAACGAGGACGGCTCAACGGGGAGTACCTCCGCTACGGGCTGGGCACGCTGGCGGGTGCGGGCGCAGCTGCGGGGGGGTGTGGTGGGGCCTCGGCAGGCGGCGGAAGGCCACAGGCGAGCCGGACGAGGTCTGATCCCGGTCCAGCAAGGGGCAGCAGTGCTCAGTCCGTTCCCCGGGCCTGGAGGTCCGGGGACCATCGAGGCCGCCCCGGGGCCCCCAAAACCCGCATCTCACGTCAACCTCACGTGAGACTCGCGCCATCGATGAGGGTCGTCGGTGGCGCGCGCCACTAGCATCCGGGTCATGGACAAGCCCTTCGTAGACTTCCCGGACGGTCCGCCGCCGGCAGACCTCGTCATCACCGATCTCGTCGAGGGCACCGGCCCTGTGGCCGAGGCCGGTCAGATCGTGTCCGTCCACTACGTCGGCGTGGCGCACTCCACGGGCGAGGAGTTCGACTCCAGCTACGACCGTGGCCAGCCGCTCGACTTCGGACTGGGCCGCGGGATGGTCATCTCCGGCTGGGACACCGGCATCCAGGGGATGAAGGTCGGCGGACGTCGCCAGCTCATCATCCCTCCTCAGCTCGCGTACGGGTCCCGGGGCGCCGGAGGCGCCATCGGCCCGAACGAGACCCTCATCTTCGTCTGCGACCTGGTAGCCGTGCGCTGACGTGCCCCCCACGCTGACGCGCCCTCACACGTCCCGGCCAGCGGCCGAGGCGTGGCAGGCGTCGGCAGATACGAAGAAGCGGTCGTCGGGAATCGCCAGCATCCGCGAACGCCTCGTCGTCACGATCCTGCTGCTCACGTTCTTCGGCATCGGCCTGTCCGGTTCGGTCGCCTACGTGCTGCAGTGGGGCCGGATCCAGAGCCAGGCCTACGCGCAGCTCGGACGGGACGCGGCCGACTTCCGGGAGCTCGCGAACTCGAACATCGACCCCGGGACCGGAAAGCCGTTCACGAGCGTGTCCGACCTACTGCGGGGCGCGCTCCAGAGCAAGACGCTCTCCGAGTCGGGAGGCATTCTCGGCATCGCCGACGGCAAGGTGGTGTGGAAGGCCAACTCGTCCGTGAGCGTACGGCCCGAGGACGACGCCGCCTTCGTCGCCCTCGCGCTCGAGGAGGCGAAGCTCTCGTACGTGACGACGGAGCGCTACTCGTCCGGCTCGACCGACTACGCGTACCTCGTCTTTCCCGTCACGTGGCTCTACACCGGTGAGACCGGCGCGCTGGTACGCGTGATCGACCTCAACATCGAGCGCAGGGCGCTGAACGACACCTTCGTCACGTACGCGCTGGTCGGGGCGGGCGCGATCGCGATCACCGCGATGATCACGTGGCTGGTCATGGCCCGGTTGCTGCAGCCCATCAGCTGGCTGCAGCGCACGGCAGAGGAGATCACGGAGCACGACCTGAAGCGTCGGATCCCCGTCCGCGGCAACGACGACCTCGCGGCGTTGACGACGACCGTGAACGGCATGCTCGACCGCTTGGAGTCGACGGTCGAGGCCCAGAAGAGTCTTCTCGACGACGTCGGCCATGAGCTCCGGACACCCATGACGATCGTCCGCGGCCACCTCGAGCTGATGGACACGACGGACCCGAAGGATGCCGAGGTCGTCCGTGCCCTGGCCCTCGAGGAGCTCGCGCGCATGTCCGCGCTGGTCAACGACCTCATCCTGCTCGCCCAGTCGGAGCGTTCCGACTTCGTGGTGCTGCAGGACGTCGACGCGGGACGCCTGACGGACGAGACGTTCGAGAAGGTACGGGTCCTGGGAGACCGTCACTGGATCATGGACTCACTCGCCGACGTCAGCGTCATGATGGATCCCCAGCGGATCACCCAGGCCTGGCTCCAGTTGGCCGCGAATGCCGTCAAGTACTCGCCCGAAGGTACGGACATCGGCATCGGCAGCAAGCTCGAGGGCGACAACGTACGGCTCTGGATTCGCGACCACGGCATGGGCTTCACCGAGGACGAGAAGGAGCTCGTGCTCCAGCGTTTCGGGCGCTCGCGGCGCGCAGGTGCGAAGCGAACGGACAGCGCGGGCCTCGGACTCGCTATTGTGAACTCGATCGCGTTGGCACATGGTGGTCGGGTCGATATCGATTCGGTTCCTGATCTCGGGAGCACCGTGAGCCTCGTCATCCCACGCCAGCCAGCGACGGAGCCCACCGCATGAACCAGATTCTGATCGTTGAGGACGAGGACCGCATCGCCGCGTTCCTCGCGAAAGGCCTGCGCGCTGCAGGATTTCCCGCGACCACGGAGGCCAGTGGCGTAGCTGGCGCTCACAAGGCGCTGTCCGGTGAATACGACCTCATGATCCTCGACGTCGGCCTGCCCGACGTGAACGGATTCGAGGTGCTGAGAAGGGTCCGCGCTCAAGGCAGCCGCATCCCGATCATCATGCTCACCGCGCGGTCGTCGGTCACCGACACCGTGAAGGGACTCGAGTACGGCGCTGACGACTACATCGCCAAGCCGTTCCGGTTCGAGGAGCTCGTCGCGCGCGTACGCCGGCGGCTGCGGCGCGAGTCGCCGTCCGAGGCCTCGCTCGTGCTCCAGCACGGCAAGCTCAAGCTCGATCTGCGTACCCACAAGGCATCTCTCGCCGGCCACGAGGTCGACCTGACCGCTCGCGAGTTCACGCTCATCGAGACGTTCATGAAGCACCCGGGCGAGGTGCAGTCGCGCGAGGCGCTGCTGAGCGCGGTGTGGGGCTACGACTTCGACCCGACCTCCAACGTCGTGGACGTGTACGTGCGGTACCTGCGCAACAAGCTCGGCGCGGACGTCGTCGAGACCGTACGAGGCTCGGGCTACCGGCTGAGCTGAGCGCTCCCGGCTCAGCGTGCCGGCGCCGGTTCCGACCGCGCGCCTCCGGCCACATCAGCGCCACGTCGGCACCATAGAGACATGGCGGGATTGCTCGAGGTCGTGGTACTCCAGGCGGCGGACGCCGAGAACGCCGCCGAGGGTGGTGCCGACCGTGTTGAGCTGGTCGGCACGATGAACGAGGGCGGTCTGTCGCCCGAACCGGCGCTGGTTGAGACCGTACGGCGCGCCACCTCGGTACAGCTCCGCGTGATGCTGCGGCTCCGCGAGGGATTCGGTACCGACGGCGGTGAGACGACGCGGCTCAAGGGACTCGCTTCGTCCTACCTCGATGCGGGCGCCGACGGGATCGTCATGGGCTTCCTCAACGGGCTCAGCCAGGTCGATCTCGAGGTCTGCACCGAGCTGGCCGGCGACGGCGGCTGGCCATGGACGTTCCACCGCGCGATCGACTCCGCTCTCGACGCGCCGAAGGCATGGCGGGATGTCCGGACGCTGCCGGGGCTCGACCAGGTGCTCACCAGCGGGTCGGCACGCGGGTTGAAGTACGGGCTCGACGAGCTCATCTCACGCGCCCGCGCCGATCGCGAGGTCGGCAGGTTGATCCTGGCCGGGGGCGGTCTGGCGCCCGAGCAGGTGCCGTGGTTGGCCCAGGCAGGGATCCGTGCGTTCCACATCGGGTCGCCGGCGCGGCCAGGGCGCAGCTACAAGTCGTACGTGGATCCGGCCCTCGTCAGGTCGTGGCGCATGCTCATCGACTCCGAGGTGCGTCACCCGCCGGGCACGTGATGACAGACTGGGCACTGTGACTGCCACCCTGTTCCAGCCGTCGAAGCTGGCTGCTGCATCGTTCGGCCTTGGCATCGGGGCATTCATCGGCATCCTCGTCGCCCTTCTCACGGGTTCTCAGCTCGGCGCGGCCGCCGAGTCGTCGAAGTTCGCGCTGGGTGCCGGGTTGGCCTTCTGGGGCGCAACGCTCATGGCTCCGGCGGCGATCGTCACGGGCATCGTCGCCAAGATCCGTGGAGGGCAACCCGGCTGGTGGTCGACGCTCGCGATCCTGCTCGGCGCCCTCGTCTTCGTCGTCGTCCTGGTCACGCTCGTGTTCATCCTCGCGATCACGAGCACCCACTCCTGAGGCCGCCCAGCCCGCGACCGCGCAGGCGACAGTTGCACCGCACAGGCGCCCATCACGACCGCATACAGTTGCCGTCATGTCGCTCGAGCTTGCTGATGAGGCCGTACGGATCACGACCGAGCTCGTACGGATCGACTCGACGAATGCCGGGGACGGCTCGGGACCCTGCGAGTACGAAGCGGCTCAGTACGTGCTCGGGCTGCTCCGCGAGGTGGGCCTGGAGCCCGACTATGTGGAGCCGGCGCCCCGGCGCTCGAGCCTCGTCGTACGCATCCCCGGCACCGACCGCGCCCGCCCCGGCCTGATCCTGCACGGCCATCTCGATGTCGTGCCGGCCGACGCCGCCGACTGGAGCCACGACCCCTTCGCCGGCGATGTCGTCGACGGGGTGCTGTACGGACGGGGGGCCGTCGACATGAAGGACATGGTCGGCATGATGCTGGCCAACCTTCGCCACCTCGTCACGAACCACCTCACCCCGCCGCGCGACATCGTGTTCGCGTTCCTCGCCGACGAGGAGGCGGGCGGCGTCTGGGGAGCGGAGTGGATCGTACGGAACCGGCCCGAGCTGTTCGCGGGCTGCTCCGAGGCGATCAGCGAGGTCGGCGGGTACTCGATCACGCTGCAACCAGCCGATGGTGGCCCGGCCACGCGCTCCTACCTTCTCCAGACCGCGGAGAAGGGCTACGCGTGGATGCGGCTGCGTGCCACCGGACGTGCGGGCCATGGGTCGGTGCCCAACGACGAGAACGCGATCGTGCGACTGGCCGAGGCGATCGTACGGATCGACGCGTACGACTGGGGGATCGACCTCATTCCTCCGGTCATCACCCTGTTCGACCACGTCAGCGACGTGACAGGCGTTCCGTGGAGCGCCGACGATCCCGCCGCGTTCCTGCCCCAGCTCGGCGGTGCGCGTCAGTTCGTCGCCGGCACGCTGCAGAACACCGCGAACCTCACGACGCTGCTCGCGGGCAAGAAGACGAACGTCATCCCGGGTGTCGCGGAGGCGTCCATCGACTGCCGCTTCCTACCGGGCTCAGACGACAGGGTTCTGTCCACGCTCCGTGAGCTGGCCGGCGACCACGTCGAGCTGGTCATCGATCGCATGGTGCCGCCGCTCGACGTCCCGCAGACCGGACCACTGATCGACGCGATCGCCGCGGCTATCGACGCCGAGGACCCTGGCGCACAGGTCGTCCCGTACTGCCTCAGCGCCGGCACCGACAACAAGTCCCTCGGCGAGTTGGGGATCCACGGGTACGGGTTCGCGCCGCTCCAGCTCCCCGCCGACCTCGACTTCGCGCCGCTGTTCCACGGCGTCGACGAACGCGTACCCCTCGACGCCATCCGTTTCGGTGCCAGGGTCCTGCAAAGGATCATCGAGACCTGCTGAGTGCCGGCCCCTGAGCGGTCGTCAGCGCAGAGGCTCTGGGAGGTTGCCGTCGTGCAGCACGACGAGTGAGGTGACGGCGCGGGTCAGCGCGACATACAGGCGGCGCCAGCCGGTGAGCTCGTCTGTCTCCGCGGCCACGATGGCCCCCGGGTCGACGAGCAGCACGTGGTCGAACTCGAGGCCCTTCGCCAGAGAGCTGGGTACAAGGTCGAGGTGCGACTCGAACGCCTCGGTGGTGCTCGACTGGCCGAGCTCGGTGTACGGGATCCCGCTGAGCGCCTTGCGTACCGCCGGGAGCTGCGGGTCGGCCACGATGACGCCGACGGTGCCCTCTCGTGCAGCAGCCTCGATAGCTGCTGCGGCAAGGCCCTTCACGGGGTCGGACACCAGTCGCAGGTCGAGGTCGCCGCGGCTGTGACGTACAGATGTCGGCGGGCGAAGGCCCGGCGCGATCGTCGGGAGCAACCTTGCCGCGTACTCGATCACGGCGCCCGGCACGCGGAAGCCCTCCGTGAGCTCCGTGATCGCTGCCTCGGGCTTGCCGAGGTGGTCGAGCGCCACGACCCAGTCCCGCGCCCCCCACGGGGTCGTGGCCTGGGCGAGGTCCCCAAGGACAGTGATCGACCCGGTGGTGGCGCGCCGACCGACGGCTCGCAGCGCCATAGGTGCCAGGTCCTGGGCCTCATCGACGATGACGTGGCCGACCGACGGGGTGCGGTCGAGCAGGTCCGCCAGCTCGTCGAGCAGGGGCAGGTCGGGATGAGCCCACTTCGCCGAGCCGGCAGTACGGGAGGGGGTGGGCCAGATCAGCGCTGCTTGCTCCTCGGGGGCGAGGATCCCGTCGGCGACCGCCGCGAGCGCATCCGGGGCGGACAGCAGCCGATGCAGGACGCCGGCCGGTGTGAGCGCCGGCCACACCTGCGCGACAAGGGCCTTCACAGGTGCCGACCGCGCGACCGTGTTCTGGACACGGTCGTCGGTCGTCTCGCCCGTCGCCTCGAGCCGCAGCAGCACCTCGTGAGCCAGCCGCTGGGGGAGGAGCTTGCGGCCCGCCTCGTATCGCACCCCGCGTTCACGCAGCGACTCGATGGCCGCGGCGACGCGGTGGGCCGGCACGCGTATGACGCGCGAGCCGTACGGGACGACGAGTGGGCCGCTCGGCTCCGCGAGCGAACGCCAGACCGCGCGGCGCAGGACCTCGGCGAGCCGAGCATCGCCCTTGAGCACGGCCACGTCCGGTCTGTCCTGACCACGTACCTTCGCGCCCGTAGACTCCGTCAGCAGCCCTTCGGCGGTGGTCTGGCGAGCGTCGATCTCGCCGAGGGCCGGGAGCACGTCGCCGATGTAGCCGAGGAACGACTCGTTCGGGCCGACGACCAGGACGCCGGAGCGGGAGAGCTGGTCGCGGTGCGCGTACAACAGGTACGCGGCGCGGTGCAGGCCGACGGCCGTCTTGCCCGTACCCGGCGCGCCCTGGATGCACAGGCTGGTCGCCAGGTCCGTACGCACCAGGACGTCCTGGTCCGGCTGGATCGTGGCGACGATGTCGCGCATCGGGCCCGTTCGTGGCCGTTCGATCTCCTCGGCCAGCAGCCGCGAGCCGGAGTCCGACGCTGAGACGAGGTCCTCGTCCTCGTACGCGGTGATCTCGCCGTGACGGAACCCGAACCGACGCCGCATGGCGACGCCCATCGGGTCGCCGGGCCGCGCGCGGTAGAACGGTAGCGACATCGGCGCCCGCCAGTCCATGACGAGCGGCTCGCCGCCGAGCTCGCCGGTGACGTGGCGGCGTCCGATGTACAGGCGCTCGTCGAGCTCGGCGCCCAGCGACATGGCGTAGTCGAGCCGGCCGAAGAAGAGCGGTACGGACGGGTCGTCCTCGAGGGAGCGCATGCGTCGGTAGAGGGTCTGTTTGAGGTACTGCGTGGAGACCGCGTCGCCGCCTACGGCGTTCTCGACGCGGGTGGTGGCCTCGCGCATGCGTCTGAGCGCGGCGCGGGACTCGGTGAGGTGTCGGCGTTCGGAGGAGAGGACGGGATCGTTCGGGGACATGGACCGCTCCAGGTCAGGCGTGGTGCAGGCGTTGCCGAGGGGCTCGCGACGGCGAGTCTTGAAGAGGGCAGACGCGAGACGATAGTCCGACACCCCAGCGGTGTCGAATCAGCGGCCTCCTGAGCGCGCACAACCTTTGTGGTCGCGAAAGCTGGTCACAACGGTTGTGCGGGCGCCCGAAAGGTTGTGCGCATGGGGCAGGCCTTGCGAATCAGCGGCCGAGGCCCTCGACGACTTCGGCGCCGGGCAGGTGGGCGAGTACGGATCCAGGGATGAGCAGCTTGGATCGGCGCAGGCCTGAGCCGACACAGACCACGTCCTCTCCCGCGAGTGCCGCGTCGACGAGCAGCCGCCATGACGTGGGCAGCCCGACCGGGGTGATGCCCCCGTACTCCATGCCGGACTCCACGACGGCGCGGTCCATAGGCAGGAACGACGCCTTGCGGACGTCGAGCTCGCGCCGTACGAGGGTGTTGACATCCGCACGGGTGTTGGCCGGGACGACGCAGGCTGCGATGCGCTCGTCGCCGGCACGGGTCCCGGCGACGAGCACGCAGTTTCCGCTCGAGGTCAGCGGAAGATCGAACGCCGCAGTCAGGGCGGCTGTGTCGGCGAGGTCCGGGTCGATCTCGCAGACCGCTACCTGCTCAGCGTACGACCAGCTCCTGAGTGCCTCGGCCGTCGAGGACGCCACGAGGTCGAGATGGTCCAGCACAGGCAGCGAGATCAAGGAGCCGAGGACGGGAAGGGTCACGGCCTCACCGTACAAAACGGTCCCGCGCCAGGGCCAGTCCGCAACGCGCCGTACGCTGACGGACGTGACCGAGTCGTTCCGTACCCGAGGACAGGTGGTGCCGCCCGAGCAACGTTCGTTCCGGACGCGGCGGGCTGTACGGGTGGTGGTGCTGGCGGACGACGCGGCGGGTGGCGCCCGCGTGCTGATGTTCAACGATCGCGACCCGGGGACGCCCGGGTCGAACTGGTGGGTGCTTCCAGGCGGAGGCATCGACGGAGACGAGTCGCCGCGTGACGCGGCGCGGCGGGAGCTGGCTGAGGAGTCCGGGTACGTCGTCGACGATGACGACCTGTACGGGCCTGTGGCTGTACGAGTGGCGCTCCACGGGTACAGCGACCAGGTCACGGAGCAGTCCGAGGAGATCTTCGTCGTGAAGGTGAGGCAACAGTTCGAGGTGGACGTCTCGGGTCACACCGAGTTCGAGCGGCTGTCCGTACAGGGCCATGCCTGGCTCGGCGTGGACGAGGCGTCCGCGGAGCTGGTCTGGCCCGCCGACCTGGCTCGACTCGTCGCGATCACGCGGGAGCCCGACGCGTGGCCGGTCGATCTCGGAACGGTGGAGGAGAGCGTCGTGCCGGTGGCGCTGGGCCACCGAGGGTCAGCTCAGATCGACTGAGCGCTCGACGGGTCGGCGCTGGCTCCGGTGGTGCTAGGACTCGGGGCCCCTGCGGACTGGATCGTGGAGGGGGCAGTGGAAGCGGCAGTGGCGGCGGACGTCGATGCCGATGCGGAGGTCGCGGGCTGCGAAGGAGCGGATGACGTCACCACCGGGGTCGTGGTCGTGGCGGGTGGCGTTGAAGGGGGAGAGGGGGTCGCGGACGCGGTGGCTGACGCTGTCGCGGGCGCATTTGGCGTCGGGGGCGTCACCACCAGGCTTCGCCACTCTCCCTGGTTGCCGGAGGTGTCGACCGCCGCGACCTGTACCGAGACATCGGCCGTCCGATGGGGCCACGAGACGGTCGTTTTGGTGTCGGCCGTCTTTATCGTGCTGAAGCCGTCGCCCTTGATCACATACAGCTTCACCGCCACGTTGTCCTGACCGGCGTCCCAGGTGAGCGAGATGGTCGTCTCGTTGTTGGCCGAGCAGACGAGGCCGGTCACGCCCGACGGCGGTCGAGTGTCCGCCGGTGCCGTCGTGGCGCTGACCGCCGTCGGCGCGGCGGGCGCTGACCAGACGGGCACCTTCGCCGTGGACGGCTTCGAGGAGGGGACCGACGCGGCGGTACGAGAGATACCGGCCTCTGCAATGTGGGGTACGGCCACGATGCCGCTGAGAGCCCTGGGCACAGCTATGACGGTCGCGCCAATCCCGAGCGCGGCCATCAGAAGCACCTGCCAATGACGAGGCACCTTCCAAGGGTAACGGCATTGGCTTTCTCAGGCGATTCATGCCGCAGATTGGTCGGCCCCGGTGTCGGGGTCACGCTTCAGGTCGATCTCCGCTCCAGATGGCGAATGCCGATACGCCCAGTCCGAACACGATCAACAACCAGCAGCTCCACACCGACGTCGTGCCCATCGACTCCCACGCGAGCGTCGAGTCCGAGGTGCCGACCATGGCGCCCGCCCCGGCGATGGCCACGATGGCCATGGCGATGATGATGCCGATCTTCACGAGCCGGCTCCGGTACCTCACCTGCCCCGCCAGGAAGAACGCAATGACGAGCAGCACCGGCGACAGGTACGAGATGAGGCCGCCGAGGAGCAGCGTGATGATCAGTCCCCAGGACAGACCCTCCGCGACGGTGCCGACGGTGAGCGGTACGTGGGCCCGGTTCGTCTCGTACGCCGTGGGGGGGCCGAACCACTCAGGGGTTCCGGGCGCCGGGAACCCCTGCATCGGCTGGGGCGGCGGATAGTTGCTGGCCACCGCCTGGTCCGGTGTCCAGGTCGGGGCCGCCATCGGGGTGGCGATGGCCTGCGTCGAGTGGGCGGACCCCCATGCCGAGCCGGCGGTCACGATGGCCGACACGACCTGGAACGGCTCGCCCGGGTCGCGGGTCGGTGCGGTGGTGGGTACGAGGGCAGCCAGGGGAGGTACGGGATCGCTCGGCTGGTCGAACCGCGCTGGCGGCCCGGCTGGGGCGCCTGCCGAAGGGTCTGTGGTGGGCGCTGCGGTGCTGAGCGGCGCGATCTCGGGGGCGACGAAGCCGGTCGGCCATTCGACTGGCGCGTACTCCGGTCCGTCTTCCCATGTCGCCACAGCGCCATGCTACCCACCGACTTCTTCACGTGCCGGGGCTCTGACTGGCCATTCGGCGACCACTGCTCGGGCCGAAATGTGGGAGGGTGCACCGTCGCAACTCGCTGTTGCGCGTCTGTGCGCCTCGGTAGGCTGTGTGCGCAAGGATTCGTGAGAACCACGACTAGTGACTTAGGAGGCGGTGTGCCCGTCGGCAAGGTGCGTTTCTATGACGCCGAGAAGGGATTCGGCTTCCTCACCAAGGATGAGGGAGGCGACGTGTACGTGCGCGCCTCCGTGCTTCCACCCGGTGTCACCACGCTGAAGGCCGGTCAGAAGGTCGAGTTCGGCGTGGTCGAGGGTCGCAAGGGCGAGCAGGCCCTTTCGCTCCGTGTCCTCGAGGCGCCGCCGTCGCTGTCCAAGGCACAGCGCAAGTCTCCCGAGCAGATGGCGATCATCTCCGAAGACCTCATCAAGATGCTCGACCACCTGGCGAACTCGTACCGCCGCGGTCATCACCCGGACAGCAAGGCCTCCCAGAAGGTGGCCCAGATGCTGCGCGCCGTGGCTGAGGAGCTGGAGCTCTAGGAGACTGCTGAATATTCGGCCTGCGTGGTGGCCGGTCTGATGGGCTGTTGGCTGGGATTCTTGGGTTGTGCAGGGCGAGTCGAGTCCCCAGCGGGATGTGTTGGATGTGGAGTCGTTGGCGGGGCATCTGTTGCCG
>JBBQBP010000020.1:0-59765 GCA_038317635.1 Propionibacteriales bacterium | reverse complement strand
CCCTTCCCGACTTCGCCGTACCCGAACACAACCGCAACCTTGCCGCCGAGCATCACGTCGGTCGCTCGCGCGAGGCCGTCGGGCAGCGAGTGGCGGCAGCCGGAGCTGTTGTCGAACTTGCTCTTGGTCACCGAGTCGTTGACGTTGATCGCCGGGAACAGGAGGGTGCCCGCGCGCGCCATCTCGTACAGGCGGTGCACCCCTGTGGTGGTCTCCTCTGTGACCCCGCGGATGCTTGTCGCGAGCGCCTCGAAGTCGAGCGACTTGTCGGCCAGGACGGCCTTCAGCTCGCCGAGGATGACCGTCCACTCGTGGGAGTCCGACGGCTGGGGGTCGGGTACGGCGCCGGCCCGGGTGTACTCGAGGCCCTTGTGCACGAACAGGGTGGCGTCTCCGCCATCGTCAAGGATCATGTTCGGCTGCTCGGTGCCCCAGTCGAGGATCTGGCGGGTGCACCACCAGTACTCCTCCAGCGACTCGCCCTTCCAGGCGAAGACCGGCACACCGACCGGCGCCTCAGGAGTGCCCGTCTTTCCGACGACGATCGCCGCGGCCGCCTGGTCCTGCGTCGAGAAGATGTTGCAGGACGCCCAGCGCACCCGCGCGCCGAGCTCGACGAGCGTCTCGATGAGGACGGCCGTCTGGATGGTCATGTGGAGGGAGCCGGCGATCCGTGCGCCCTTCAGAGGCTGCGATGCGCCGTAGCGCTCGCGCATCGCCATGAGGCCCGGCATCTCGTGCTCGGCGAGTCCGATCTCGCGGCGCCCTGCGGCGGCCAGCGTGATGTCAGCGACCTTGTACGGAAGGGCGGTCGCCGCCAGAGTGTCGTCGGGTGTCTCAAGAAGATCGGTCATGGTGGGGATCATACTTGGCGCGCCATGCTGACGGCCGACTCGTTCCGCCCCGGGTCCACGTGGAGAACCGCTGCACAAGCCGACGTCACACCGCGTATTCGACGTCACAACCGCTGCAACCGGTGTGACGTCACAGAAGCGGCGTGACGTCCACCTAGGGCCGGGTTCGCGGCACGCTCACCGCGTCCAGGACGACACTGGCCCGTCGCTACGCCAAGGGCGTCGCGGCTGCCTGCTGGGCGAGGTCGTGCCAGTTGTCGGATGACCCACGGGGCACACGTACCCAGCCGGTCATCTTCCGCCCCGCCATCGGCTCGAACATCGCTGCCCCCGGCAACGCCAAGGCCGCCGCGAGCTCTTCGCCTCCGAGACGGAACACCATGTCGTCGCCCCACAAGGACAGGAACGGCTTGCCGTTGTCGTGCCAGATCGCGGGACAGCCGAACAGCGGGCGCCGCTTCACGAGACGCACGGCCCCCACGGCCGACGCGAGAGCTTCGAGATCTGCGAGACCAGCCGCCGTGGGCGGCGGCATCGCCACATCAGTCCTGTGCCGCGAAGTGTGTCAACGCGAGGTCGTACCCCCCGAGGCCCAGCCCGACGATGACACCGGTGACGTAGGGAGACACGACGGAGTGCCGACGGAAGTCCTCACGCGCGTGCACGTTCGAGATGTGCACCTCGATGATCTTCTCCACCTGCACCACAGCGTCGGCGACCGCGATGGAGTAGTGAGTCCAGCCCGCGGGGTTGAGAACGACGGCGAGCTTCTGCTCGGCCGCCTCATGGAGCCAGCCGATCATCTCGTGCTCGGCATCGGTCTGGCGGACCTCGACCTCGAGACCGAGACGCGCGCCGGTACCGACGAGGTGTTCTGCCAGCTGGGCGTACGTCACATGCCCGTAGATCGCAGGCTCCCTCTTGCCGAGCTGGCCGAGGTTGGGTCCGTTCAGGACAAGCACGTGAGTCATGGCCCATATCCTGCCAAAACCTGGGCCGCGCCGCCTCAAGAACCTCTACGTGGTCGGCGCCAATCCGAGCGACAGGTACGCGGCTCCGTACAGGCCGTTCAGCAGAAGCACCGAGTAGCGCTCCACGTCGTTGCCGGCGTCGTGCCGCACGGTCCGTACGCGAACGTCGTGCTTCTCGGCGAGCGCGAGCAGCTGGCCGCGCGTCCGGAGGACCACAGAGTCGCTGGAGTCGTCGTCGAGCACGATCAACGACGTGCAGAGCTTGTCCGTCGGATCGTCGAACGGATCGGCGAACGGGTCCCGGCTGCGGGCAGCCTCGAGGACCGGTACGAGATCTCCGGCGTCGGCTGCCAGCGCAGGCAGGCCACTCGCCTCGCGCAGTGCCTCGGCGACACGGCGGGAGGCACGCGCCGCGAGCACCGACCCGCCCCAGACCAGCGGCAGGTCCTCCCCTATCGACAGCGCGAGATCCTTCGCAGGGTTCGTCGTGAGCGTCTGGTGAGGCGAGCACGCCTCGGCCACCGCGTCCATGGCTTCGGCGACGCGCTCGCGGTGAACATCGGGGCCGAGCCCGACCCGGCTCAGGCCGTCGAGCACGACGATGGCCGCTGCCAGCGGGTCCCCCGTACGTGTCGGGATGATCGTCGTGGACGCCCCGGCGGCCTGCTCGGCGACCGGTGAACCCTCCGGACAGGCGACGATGACCCGCGCGCCCCGTCGTGCAGCCTCTGCGATCGTTCCGCTCACATCCGGGTCGTAGGTCTTGTCCGTGAGCACGATCACGAGGTCGAGCGGCCCGACCCACGCGGGCAGCGCGTGCATCGGCCAGGCAACGAACGGTACGGGGCAGGACGGCTCGATCACCGCTCGGATCAGCCGCGCCTCAGGACCGGAGGCGATCACCGCGCGCGGCCGGTAGCGGTCGCCCAGATCGCTCAGCGTCGACAGATCAGCCTGTCCGGCTTCGATCCGCAGTCGCGCGCCGGCTTGGGCGAGGTGCCGCAGCGGGGCGTCGATGCCGGCGAGGGCCTCAGGATCCTCGAGACGCGAGTCGTCGAACACGGCTCACTCGTCCTCGTCGCGGACGACGACATGGGTCGCGTCCTCATCGACTGTGTCCGGGGGCAACTCCGCTCGCCGATGCCCGGGCGCACGGGCTTCGTCCACGAGCAGGATCGGGATCGAGTCCCTCACGGGATAGGCCAGGCCGCACTCCGGCTTCGCGCACACGAGCTCTGAGGCCTCGTAGTCGACCACCAGGGACGAGCGGCAGTTGGGGCAGGCGAGGATTCCCAGAAGTGCCTCGTTGAGTTGCGTCATGCTTTGTCCTCTCCCCGTACCAGCGTCAGTGTCTCGTCGCGCCAGGCCACCATCGTCGCCTCGTCAACAGCTTCCACGTTCAGCCGCAGCAAGGGCTCCGTATTGCTCGAGCGTAGGCTCACCCACCAGATCTTCCCGCGGACGAGCAGGCCATCCTCCCAGGAGATGTCGCCACGATCCGCGTACGCCGCAGCCACCTTCTCCATCGTCGCCTGCTGGTCGTCGACGCGAGAGTTGATCTCACCGGACGCCACGTACCGCTCGTACTGACGTGTCAGCTGTGACAGCGGCACATCCGCGTGGCCGAGCAGCCCCAGCACGTGCAGGCCGGCCAACATCCCTGTGTCCGCACCCCAGAAGTCGCGGAAGTAGTAATGGGCTGAGTGCTCGCCGCCGAAGATCGCGCCGTACGTGGCCATGAGCGCCTTGACGTACGTGTGGCCGACCTGGCTGGTCACCAACGTGCCACCGTTCTCGGCGACGACCTCCGCCACCGACCGCGAGGTGATGGTGTTGATGACGATCGTCGAGCCCGGTTCCCGCGCCAGCTCCGCGGCTGCGATGAGCGCAGTCACCGTAGAGGGCGAGACCACCAGGCCCCGTTCGTCGATGACGAAGCAGCGGTCGGCGTCGCCGTCGAAGACCAGGGCCAGATCAGCCCCGTGCTCGATGACCGCCTTCTGCGCGTCGACGAGGTTCTTCGGCTCCAGCGGGTTCGGCTGGTGGTTGGGGAACGAGCCGTCGAGCTCGAGGAACAGGCCGATGACCTCCACGTTCAACGGGCCCAGGACGCTGGGCACCGTGTACCCGGCCATGCCGTTGCCTGCGTCCACGACGACCTTGAGCCGACGGATGCCGTCCAGGTCGACCAGGGAGCGCAGGTACGAGCCGTAGTCGGGCAGGACGTCCTGGGTGCTCATGGTGCCCAGTTCGGCCACGGGGGCGGGCGAGCCCTGCGCGTCGTACGTCATCGCGAGCGTCTTGAGCTCAGTGAGGAAGTCGCTGGTCACCGGCTTCGCGCCGACTTGGCAGAACTTGGCGCCGTTGTAGCGAGCGGGGTTGTGCGAGGCGGTGAACTGGACGCCCGGCAGGCCGAGCTGGCCGGAGGCGAACCACAGACCGTCGGTCGAGGCCAATCCCACGTCGATGACCGAGGCGCCTCCCTCGGTGGCGCCGGCGGCGAACGCCCTCGAGAGCTCGGGTCCGCTGAGACGCATGTCACGGCTCATGACGAACGTCTGACCGGCCAGTCCGGCGATCTCTACGTAGGCCCGGCCCAGGGCTCGCGCCCCGGCGACATCCCACTCGGCACCCACGCCTCCGACGATCCCTCGGATGTCATTCGCCTTGAAGATCGGAGTCGTCAGCACTCTCGTCAGCCTAGTGCCCAGTTGCCCGGATCTAGCGGCGGAAGCCCGGAGCAGGGTCTGCATCCGTGAGCAGCGTGAGGTGCCCGCGCCGCGCCACTTCGACGACGCTGGGCGGACGCTTCGGAGCTTCCACGCTGACCCCTGCCGCCTGTCGTACGGCGTCGGCGAGCGCCATGAGGTCGTCGCTCGAGTACGCGGGCTGGTTCTCGTCGAGTGGAAGCCGGATGACCTCCCAGCCCCTCGGCGCGGAGAGGCTCTGCGAGTGGGATCGGCACAGGTCGTAGCACCCAGGTTCTGCCCGGAGTCCGAGCGGACCGAGCACGGCGGTGGACTCGGCATATACGTACGTCAGGGTCGCGACCGCAACGTCCGAGCACCCCATCCTGGAGCAGCGCCTTCTCACGTTCGCACGCTAGCCCTCCGTACGGCGCGGGTCGCGGATTGCCGGGGCATGTCGCCCTCTTGTGCCGTCGCCGGGTCGTGGATCGTCTGGAGAACTACAGTGAGCCGCATGCCCGACCGTCGCGACCGTCACCAGCGTGGGATGCGCGGACCGCTGGCTCCGGCCAACAGCGTCGCAGGACGTGCCTTGAGGCGGGACCGCCCCGTGGCTCGCGCCGAGTTCTTCGTGCAGAGCCTGTCCGAGTCTCTCGCCCGCATCACCGCTGCGGCCCCCGAAGCCCTGGTGGGCGTGGAGGTCGGGCTCGAGGACGTGCCCGACATGGCCGGTCAGTGGTCGACGAGGGTGCCACTGGCGGCGGCACAGGAAGCGACCTCGTCGACGCCGGCGCGGATCGTCGTGTACAGGCGACCCATCGAGCATCGCGCGACCACGCGACGTCAGCTCAAGGCCCTGATCCATGGAACCCTCGTCGAGCAGGTGTCCGCGCTGACCGGGATCCCTGTCGAGAGGCTGGACCCAGACGACGAGGACGACGAGGACTGACCCATCAGCTCGCTCAGGCGAGGTTCGGGTCGAGGATGGGCGAGACCTCCGTCTGGCCCGGTCCTCCGGGCCCCCAGGCCGCGACGCCGATGCCGGTCACCCCATCGAGCGAGGTGACAAGAGTCGAGAGGCGCAGGTCGGCCGAGTCGGTGATCAGGTCCACCGACGTACCGGTCGTGAGCGGTACCTGAAGCGTCGTGCCCGCGAGGACGGTCATCGTCTGTGTATCGACCATGGAGCTTCCGTCGCGCAGGGTCACGGTGAGCGAGGCGTCCGTCGTGCCCGGGTTGGACGCGACGAGCACGCCGCCCGCGATGAGCGGCACGACGGACCGTCCCTGGAACGCCGGTCGTGCCGGCGAGACCGCGAGCTCCCCGTCGGCACTCGTCGACCACAGCGCTGCCACCACCGGCTGGGTAGCGGTGATCCTCAGGCCCGCCACCTCGCCCTGGAGGGCTGCGTCGAGCGGGATCGTCACGGTGGACTCGGCTTCGACAGGGACGGAGTCGGCGCCGGCCGCCGCGAACGTCGAGCTGGCGGAGAGCACGTCGACGCTGACCGTCGTGCGGCGGTCCGACGTGTTGGTCACCACGAGGGTGCGCGCTCCGGTGCCGCCCGGTGTCCCGGCGATCGTGGCTGTCGTCGCAGGAGCCGCGGAGGCGGAGACCCAGTTGTTCCCGCCCGCGCCCGTCACCCGTGCGTACGTCGACGTACGACCCTGGGACGCGGTCACCACTGCGGTCACCGGTCCTTCCCCGCCGACAAGCGGAGTGAGCGCGAGCTGGCGGCTGCTGTTGCCCAGCACCGTGAGGCCGCGCGAGCCCTGGGTGATGATGCGACCCTTCGGGCCGAAGAACGCCACATCGACCGTTGCCTGCGTGGGATCGGGGTTCGTGATGAGCAGTGACACGGAGTGCGTCGCATCAGCCACAAGACCCACGAACGCCTGCTCGATCGAGGGCGCGGTGCACGCCGCCAGCCACAGGCCCTGGAGGTCGCCCGTGCTGGCCGTCGCCGACGAGAGGCCACCGATGGCCTGGGTTCCCGATACGACCTGGGGCTCAGCCGTACCGGTGATGCCCGCGGCGGGGACCGTGGCAGAGGTGGTCGTGTCGACGGCCCGTCCCATGACGTCGCCCGTGTCCGTCGCTCTCACGGTCGTCGAGAGGACAGCGGGGTCCCGGGAGGGGCATACCAGGGACTGGGTGCCGGTCACCTTCAGCGACACTCGAGGCACGCTCCGGGATGGAACGAAGCTCAGGCCCACAGCGATCAGGGCCACGACCACGAGGCCCACGACGGCCCGCCACAGACGAGGGGTCATGAGGCACCCTCCATGGAGCGGCGGCCGACGCTGTCCTCGGCCTCGGCCGAGCGACGTCCGAGCCCGAAGTCGTCGGACTCGCGGCTCACGGCCGGCGCGGCGAAGAGGGCCAGCAGAAGAAGCACGACCAGCTGGGCCAGGGCGATCCATCCCGACCAGCGCTCCGGTGCCAGCCGTACCGTGACCTGTCCCGTCTGGCCCGTCAGAGCGAAGGCGGGTCGCCAGTCGGGCGAGGTCGTACGGTCCAGGGCGACGCCGCCGACGGTGACCTGCCAGCGGGGGTCGGACGCCTCGGAGAGCAGCAGTGTGCCGGTGGTCGCGGTGTCGATCGAGCCCGTGACGGACTGTGTGCCGTCGGCTCCGACCAGCAGCACACGGGACGGGCGGCTGCTGACGGTGAAGACCGTCACCCCACCCGCCTCGCCACCGCGCGCGATGCCGGGGGACGCGGCCAAGGCTGCGCTGACATCGGGTGTGATGCCGCGGACCTGCACGTACACGACCCCCAACGCGCTGAGCTCCGACGCCACCTCGTCGTCCTGGCGTGCGGCGGCGATCTGGGCGACGACTGTCTCCGCGGCGACGCGCACCACGGGTTCGGCCGGCGGCAGGCCGGTCTCCCCGTCTCCCCAGACCATGTGGTCAGCCTGATGGAGCAGCCAGGTGACCTGGGAGTCGGCGAGATCCACGATGAGCGTACGAGCCTGCAGCGTGCTGCTCTCCGTGTCGGCGATGTATGGGGGCAGCGCGCTCGACGGGCCACGCTGGAGCGGGGCGCCGAGGCCGCCCACCACGTACCACCCGAGCGCCGCGAGCGTCAGGACGATCCCGATGCCGGCCACGGTGGCGCTGACGGCCTGCCCACTGCCGAAGCTCTGCGCGGCGAGTCGGCGACGCGCCTGGTCGAGGCCGGACACCATCGCGACGACGAGGCAGCCGAGTCCCACGACCAGCCACATCGTCACCTCCGGCCGTACGTGTCCGGTGGCCACCGGGACGACTGTGCGGCTCAAGAGCGCGGCGAGGACAACCAGCGCCGTACCGGCCGTGGCGAACCGCCAGGTGCCCGCCGTCTGTGCCATGGCCAGCGCGGCTCCGAGCCATACGAGGCCCACGACGACTGCTGACAGCCACAGGGGCGGCAGCCCGGCGCCAGCCGACCGGCCGAGGAACAGCCACCACGTCGGTACGGTGTCCGCCCTGGCGAGAATGGGGTCCGGCCCGGTCAGCAGCCGCCAGGGATAGGCGACCAGGGACGGCAACCACGACGCGAGGATGAGAATCGGGAGCAACGCCGTCACGATCGCGCGGATCAGACCCTCACGACGGCGGATGCCGACGACGACCAGGGCCACGGCACCGAGAAGGTACGAGATCGGGACGATCGCCGATGCGATCGTCAGCAACAGCGCGGCCCACGCGGGTTCACGGAGCCTGTCCACCACCGTGCCGGAGCCGGGCCAGCGGTCGAGTGAGGCCCCGTACAGCGGGAGCAGGACCGCCCACACCGCAAGCCACACTTCGCCCCGCGAGTAGCCGCCGACGAGGGCCGGCAGGAGCGCGTACGCGAGTGCCGCGATCCAGCGGAGCACGGCGCTCCGCACGAACGGTTGCAGGAACGACACCATGGCGAGGCTGGCGGCCGGTACGGCCAGCCACAGGACGGCCACCGCCGCCCAGGTGGGAAAGATGCCGATGATCGAGCCGATCGCGGCGAGTCCCTCCCAGGGAGCGGATGGGACCGCGGCTCCGGCGGGACGCTGGACGTATGCGTTCATGGCAGCAGCCACGGTGTCCGGCGCAGGCAGCAGACCTGTCGAGGTGACGACTCCAGTGCCGATGAGGCGCCTGCCGGCTACGACCAGTGCGAGAAGACCGATGGAGCCGATGACCCACGGCCAGACAGCCTTGGCCCGGATCGGGCCTCCCGAGAAGTCGTCGCCGGTGAGGTCGTCCAGCGTCATGTCGCTGGAGGCGGTGAGCAGGCGAAACCGGTCCTGCGATTTCGCCCACAAGGCATCCGCGCTCCGGGCCATCCCCGACAGGGTGTGGGGCCGGAGGTCAGCGGCTCTGCGAAGGGTCCGCTTCGTCGGACGAAGCGACCTGATACGCCGACGCAGCGCGCTCGTGCCCTTCCCCGACGTGATGAGGTCCCGGAGCGCACGCAGTTCCTCGAGGCTCGCCTCCGGCCGCTTGCCGAGCAAGAGACCCAGCGCTCGCAGCAGCGCGCCGATGGTGAGACGGAGCGCGACACCGATGGCTCCGATGCCGCGATGGTGCGCGAGGACGGTACGCATGCCGAGGTACTGGTCGTACCCCCTCTCGGTCCGATGCCGCTGCTCGGCGAGCGTCCCGGCTCGCAGCCCCCGCAGGGACGCCTGCCGGTGGACGATGCGAGCATCGGGACACGTCATCACGGCCGATCCCGCGAGCGTCGCGCGCCAGCCGAGGTCCACCCCGTCACGGTGCATGGGGATCGCGGGGTCGAACCCTCCGAGGCGCTCGTACAGCGACCAGCGCAGGAGCATCCCGCAGGTCGAGCCACCGAGCACGGGCACTGGATCGTGCTGGCCCTGTCCGATCTCCCCTGGTTCGAGACCCAGCTCGCGGCGCCCGGCATGAGAGATCGAGGCCCCGAGCTCGGAGATCCGTGGTGCGTCGTGACGCCGGCTCGGCCGTAGGAGCATCGGCACGAAGACGTCTGCCTCGGGTGACCGGGCCGTCTGCGTCAGCAAGCGCACCAAAGCGTCGGGAGCGACCCGTACGTCGTCGTGCAGGAGCCAGAGCCACTCCGTCGGTTCGCGTCCTTCGAGGGCCGCGTCGACCGCTTGGCCGAACCCCCACCTGGCATCGCCCTCGACGACGGCATCGATGGTCGTCCCGAGGGCATCCTCGAGGATCTGCGCTGTGGAGTCGTCGGAGCCGTTGTCGACGGCGATGACTCGCCCCGGACGTATCGTGAGGGCGGCTATGGAGCGGAGGGCGTCTCTCAACCAGTTGTCCGCGTTGCGGGCCACCAAGACGGCCGTGACGGTCGCCCCTGCGGGCACATCGGCAACGTGTTCGGGCTCGGCGTCGACCCAGCTCCAGAGCTCCGCGATGGTGTCGGTCATGCGCTCCCTCGATCGGCGGACGGTTTCCCACCCGCGACCGGTCAGCCTACACAACCCACCCGAAGGGGCCGCGAGCCACGAGACGCGTCAGACCGCGTGCTTCTTGAGACGACGGCGCTCACGCTCGCTCAGACCGCCCCAGATCCCGAACCGCTCGTCATGGGCCAGCGCGTACTCAAGGCACTCCGCCCTGACATCGCACGAGCGGCAAACCTTCTTGGCCTCACGGGTCGAGCCCCCCTTCTCAGGGAAGAAAGCCTCGGGATCCGTCTGAGCGCACAGGGACCTCTCCTGCCAGCCCAGTGTGCCTTCGTCGGCTTCGTCGCCGACCTCCCACACCTGCTGCATGCTGCCTCCCCGCCAGTTCCTGCCACCACCTACAGAGAATTACATGCCTGTGACTCGCATTAGTCAACCGGAATGGACGAATCGACAAAGATCCTCAGAAAGGTGGGACGCGGTTCACCTCACTGAGGGGCTCCTCGTCGCCCTGTGGTGGCTCCCGATCCCGTCGTGTGACGTCCGCCGCCGGGTCCCAGACGGGTGGCCCTGACCGCGGCGAGGGTGGCGTGGTGCCGGAACTGACGATCCGCGGGCTGGTCGGCTGGCCGCTCGCAGCCTGCCGTCCGGGGGGCAGTTCGGCCGCCTGCTGGGGTACGCCCCAGCTGCCGCCGGTGGATGCGTACGTTCCCGCCGCAGCGCCACTCGCCGCCTCGGACGCACTCCGCCAGACGACGCCGGTCGCCTCGTCCGGCTGCCAGACGGGACGACTCGACGGCTCGACCCTCGATGCCTGTGCTCCGTCCGGAGCGGGCGTCGTGGGCGTCGCCTCGGTCGCGGGGACGGGCGACAGGGCCACCCGGCGCGCCAGCAGCAGCACGTATCCCATGAGTCCCCGCAGTGCGATGTCCGTGAGACCGCCGATCGACTCGAGGATCCGGTCCAGGGACCCCTCACCCGCAGCGAGCAGGGACACGGCGAGGAAGGCAAGACCGACCACGGTTCCCAGCCACAGCAGGAACGCCGCGGCCAGTGTGAGCTCGGCCGCGTGGCGGGTCTTCGGGGTCACGAGCACGCAGGTGAGGGCCAGCATCGTCAGCACGAGCGCCTCGACCAGTCCGTACAGCCCGCTGACACCGCGCAGCACCTGCGCCAGCGGATACGTCCGGAGCTCCGTCGCGATACGACCAGAAGTGGCGGCGATGCCCACCAGCACCGCGATGATCGCGACGATCGTCGCCGGCTCGCGGAAAGCCTTGATGCGGTCGATCATGCGTACGCGTCGCCGACCGTCTGCCGCACCGTGGCGACGAGCTTCTTCACGTCCTCGGCACGGTCCTTGGGGCACACCAGCGTCACGCCGTCAGCGGTGACGACGACGGTGTCGGTGAGCCCGACCACGGCCACGAGCGCGTTCTCGCCACCTCGGTTGACGATGACGTTGCCGGCGCTCTCGAGGGCCACCACCCTGCCCTCGACGGCATTCCCGTCCTGCTGCGTCAAGTGCTGCGCGAGGGCTGTGAACCCGCCGACGTCGTACCACTCGATCGGCAGCCTCACGGCGACGACGTGGGCCCCTGCCAGACCATTGGACACGGGCTCCATGACCGCGAAG
The DNA here is from genome assembly GCA_038317635.1 of Propionibacteriales bacterium. Lineage (GTDB taxonomy): Bacteria > Actinomycetota > Actinomycetes > Propionibacteriales > Propionibacteriaceae > Fen-668. The sequence goes on along the minus strand of JBBQBP010000020.1, from coordinate 48,252 downwards.
TCGACGCTGTTCTTGGGCAGCGTGGGATAGATCCGATCGAGCCTCTCGGGATGGGCCGCGAGCTCGACGACGCCGGCGTACGTGACGGGCTGGAGCACCTCGAGCTGGTCGAGCAGCGTCTGTGCACGCCACACGAACATGCCCGAGTTCCACCAGTAGTCGCCGCTGTCCACATACGTGATCGCGGTGGCCTGGTCCGGCTTCTCCTTGAACTGCTCGACCACGTAGGTCTCGGGCAGCCCGTCGACCTGGTCGCCACGCTTGAGGTAGCCGAAGCCTGTCTGTGGCTCGGTGGGGACGACGCCGAACGTCACGAGTGCCAACGGATCGGTCTCGGCGGCCCGGAATGCCTCGTCGAGCGCCGCCTGGAAGGCCGGGATGGGCCTGATCACGCCGTCGGCGGTCAGCATCGCCACGACGGCGTCCGGGTCGCGCGCCGCCAGCACCGCAGCGGGCCAGGCGACGGCGTTGAGAGAGTCGCGCCCGACCGGCTCACCGAGGAGGTTGGCCGCAGGCAGCTCAGGCAGCTCCAGTGCGACGACATCGAGGTACGCGGCACCGGCACACACGAGGATGCGCTCGTCCGGTACGGCACCAGCCACGCGCTCGTACGCGAGCCTCAGCAACGACTTGCCGTCGAGGAGGGTCAGCAGCTGCTTGGGCATCCCGTTGCGGGACAACGGCCACAGGCGGGTGCCTGCGCCGCCGGCCATGATGACGACATAACGCATGCTCGGAAGCCTACGTGCGAAGCCGCAGCCCGTACTGCCGGACACGGAAGCCGTCTACGCTGACGCCCATGACAGCGCTCGTCGCCGCGCTCGGCCGGCGCTCCCGCCGAGAAGGCGCCCGACCCCTCATCACGTACTACGACCTCAGCACCGGCGCCCGTACAGAGCTGTCGGGACGTACGTTCGCCAACTGGGTCGACAAGACGTACCACCTGCTCGCCGAGCTGGACGTCCAGTCCGGCGACGAGGTGGCTCTTCCGCTGGCCGTGACCCACCCGGGGCACTGGGTGACGATCGCGCTGGTCGCTGGAGCGTGGCAGGCGGGGGCGGTTGTCGTGCCAGGGCCCTCGGACGGCGCGGTCGTGACCGTCGTGGGCCCCGAGGACGCGCACATCCTCGCCGACGGCACCCTGCTTGCCTGCTCGCTGCACCCGCTCGGCTTCGGCTTCGCGGAGCCTCTGCCGGCGGGCGTCATCGACTTCTCTCGTGACGTACGCAGCCAGCCTGACGCCCATGCCGAAGAGCCGGTGCCGGAGTCCGCGCCCGCCTGGCGCGACGGCACAGAGGTCTTGAGCCAGGCCGACCTGTCGGCCACGGACCCGGTGTCAGATCGTGTCCTGGTACGTCCGACGACACCGCTCGCGACGGTGACGGCCGGCTACCTCGGGCCACTGCTCGGCGGTGGCTCCGCGGTGATCGTCCTCGGCGACGACGAGGCCGCGCTGGCGAGGATCGCAGCCCAGGAACGCGTCAGCTAGCTGATCTCACGCAGGACGCGCACAGCCTTTGTGGTCCAGAAACGTGGCCACAAAGCCTGTGCGCGAGCTCGAAAGGTTGTGCGCGGGGGAAGCTAGGCCTGCGCGTTCAGCCCGTCGAGCGCGCCTTGGACCTGTTCCGCCGGGATGCCGGCGAAACCGATGAGCGCCGACAGCGGAGTGTCGAGCAGCATCCTCTCCATGTCCTCGTCGAGGTCCCCGAAGGGCAGACCCGCGGTCAGCTGCGCCATGAGCTCCGGGAAGCCCGGTACGGCCATGGCCTCGCGGATCGTCGACTCCAACGTGACGGCGCTCACGGGCTCGTTGCCCTCGACGTCGACCGTGGCCTCGAGGGACAGATCACGGCTCGACGAGCCGACAGCGACTGTGTACCGGCCGGTCTCGACGACCCATCCCTCGCCGGGCACGCTCCAGTAGGCGAGCTCCTCGGTGGGGATGGCGATCTCGACTCGGCCGGATGCGCCGGGCTGCAGCGTGATGTCGGCGAAGCCCTTGAGCTCGCGGGGAACCCGCACCACCTTCGAGCTCGAGACCGACACGTACGCCTGGACGACCTCACGGCCCGCTCTGCTCCCCGTGTTGGTCACCGTGACAGCGACGGAGATCCCCTCGCCGGTCGTGCTGACGGCGAGGTCCGAGTAGCCGAACGTCGTGTACGACAGACCGTGGCCGAACGGGTAGGCGACGTCGGTGCGGGTCGCGTCGTACCCGCGGTAGCCCACGAACAGGCCCTCGCCGTAGCGCACCCCGGTCGTGTCACCGGGGAAGTGCACGTAGCTCGGTACGTCCTCCAGCCGGTACGGGATCGTCTCGGTGATCTTGCCCGACGGGTTCACGTGGCCGTACAGCACATCGGCCGTCGCCGGGCCCCCGGCCTGGCCGAGCAGCCAGCCCTCGACGATCGCGCGGACACGGTCCATGAACGAGGTGACCAGCACGGACGACCCGTTGCTCAGCACCACGACGACGTTCGAGTTCACGGCGAGGATGCCCTCCAGCACCGCAAGCTGCTCGGCGGGCAGGTCGCACGTGGTGCGGTCGTACCCCTCCGACTCGTGCGACTCGCCCAGCCCGAGGAACGCCAGCACAACGTGGGCGTCCTTCGCCACGGCAACCGCTTCGTCGAGCGCGCCCTCCCCCACCGGATTCTTCGGGTCGGTGGTGAAGCCCGGCGCGAACGGCACCTCATGCCCGACGATCGCCGTGATGGAGTCGAGGGCGTTGTCGAGTCTCGTCGGGTTGACCCGAGAGGAACCCGCACCCTGGTAGCGAGGTGTACGGGCGAACTCGCCCACGACCGCGACCTTGGTCTCCGGCGCGAGCGGGAGGATGCCGTCGTTGGACAGCAGCACGATGGACTGCTCGGCCGCCGTGCGGGCCAAAGCGTGGTGAGCGTCCTCGTCGAAGGTGTCCGGGGCCCCCTCGAGGCTGGCCTGGGCGAGCTTCAGGATGCGCTCGATGCGCGCGTACGCGGTATCGATCGTCGCAGCAGAGATGTCGCCCGACTCGAGCGCAGCCAGCACTCCGGCCTCGTGGCCTGGGTGCGCAGGCATCTCGAGGTCCAGGCCCGCCTTGAGCGAGCGGACCCGGTCCTGGACGGCGCCCCAGTCGGACATGACGAACCCGTCGAAGCCCCACTCGTCGCGCAGCACCTCGGTGAGCAGGAAGTGGTTCTCGCTGGCCTGCGTGCCGTTGACCTTGTTGTACGAGCACATGACGGTCCACGGCTTCGCCGACGTGACGACCTTCTGGAACCCGCGCAGGTAGATCTCACGGAGCGTCCGGGCGTCGACCTGCGAGTCCCGGCGCATGCGGTCGGTCTCCTGGTTGTCCGCCGCGAAGTGCTTGACCGACGTGCCGATGCCCTGCGCCTGGATGCCTTTGACAAGAGCGGAAGCGAGCTCGCCCGCTACGAACGGGTCCTCGGAGAAGTACTCGAAGTTGCGTCCGCACAAGGGCGACCGCTTGATGTTCAGGCCAGGGCCGAGCAGCACTCCGACCTTCAGGGCCCGGCACTCCTCACCGAGCGCGTTGCCGACCGCGGTCAGCAGCGCGGGGTTCCAGGTCGAGGCGAGACCCACCGCGGGCGGGAAGCACGTGGCCGGCACGGAGTCGTTGATGCCGACGTGGTCGGAGGACCCCGCCTGCTTCCGCACGCCGTGTGGTCCGTCGGTGAGCATCACCTCGGGCAGACCTGCCTCCGGCACCGCCTTGCTGTGCCAGAAGTCGGCCCCTCCGGTCAGTGCGATAGCTGCCCTGGTGTCAGTCATCGAAAATCCTTCCCATGCGGTGTCGTGTGTGGCGGGCGACCCGCCTCGGCGTTCCGGCGAAACGCAGAACACCGCGCGGTACGAGCGCCGCACGGTGTTCTGCGTACTTCGTGGTCAACTCAGTCGTTGCGCTTCTTCAGGCTGCCCTTGAGGTCGGGGACATCGGCCAGCAGGCGCTTCGTGTACTCGTTCTGAGGGTTGAAGATGACGTCGTCGGTGATGCCCCGCTCGACGACCAGCCCGTTCTCCATCACGACGACCTCGTCGGAGAGGTAGCACGCCTGACCGATGTCGTGGGTGATGAACAGCACGGTCAGCCCGAGCCGATCGCGGAGATCCTGAAGCACGTTGAGCGCGCTGACGCGCAAGGACGCGTCGAGCATGGACGTGGCCTCGTCGGCCAACAGCACCTTCGGGTTCATCATCAGCGCCCGCGCGATCATCACGCGCTGACGCTGTCCACCGGACAACTGGTGCGGGTGTTTGTTGACAGCGTCAGCGGGCTTGAGACCCACGTAGCTGAGGCAGCGCTCAATGAGCTCGTCCAAAGTCTCGTCGCCCTGCTTCGCAGGCATCCGGCGCCGCAACATGGCGCCGACGGTGTAGAACTGGTTGAACGACGCGAACGGGTCCTGGAACACCGCCTGCACGTCCTTCCAGTACGCGCGAAGCTCCGCGCCACTGATGTGGGTGACATCCTTCCCCTGATACATGATCGTGCCGCTCGTCACCGGCATCAACCGCAGCAGCATCCGCGCCAGCGTCGACTTGCCCGACCCGGACTCCCCCACGACGGCGAGCACCTTGCCGGCGTGGAAGTCCACGCTCACATCGTCGACGGCTGTGAGATGGCCGCCCGCGATCTTGAACTGTTTGACGACGTTGACGGCCGACAGGACGGGCACGTCATCGCCCGGCACTGCTTCCGTGTTCTGCGTTGTCGTAGCGGTCATACCGTGCTCACCTCCAATGGGACGGTCACGCCGGGATTCTTCTCAGCCCACCAGCAGGCCACCTGGTGATTGCCTTCGAGCAGGAAGGCGGGCTCCTTGGTGCTGCACTCCGGCATGGCGAATGCGCAGCGCGGGTGGAACCGGCAGCCGCTGGGCGGGTTTCCCAAGTTCGGCGGCGATCCCGGGATGCCCAGGACGTGCTTCGTTCTGGTCTCCTCGGTGGGATCGAGCACCGCGGCGAGGAGAGCCGAGGTGTACGGATGACGAGCGCTATGGACCAGGTCCTCCGTACGTCCGTTCTCTACGATCTTGCCCGCGTACATGATGGCCAACCGATCGGTGACCATCGAGAGCACGGGCAGGTCGTGGGTGATGAAGATTACGCCGCGCATGATCTTCATCTCGATCATCGCCAGCAACATCTCGATGAGCTGCTTCTGGCTCGACACGTCGAGTGCCGAGGTCGGCTCATCCGCGATGAGCAGCTTCGGATCGAGCAGGGTCGAGATCACCGTGACCATGCGCTGCTTCATGCCACCAGACAGCTGGTGAGCGTACTGGTCCAGTACGCGCGTCGGCATCGACAGCATCTTCAGTCGATCGGATGCCCGGTCCATGGCCTCAGCCTTGGACACGTCCTTGTCGTGAGCCGCCATGACGTCGTGGACCAGGTCCCTGATGCGCAGCGTCGGGCTGATGGCGTTCATGGCGCCCTGCGGCAGCAGGGACACGGTGGTGCCGCGGTACGGACGATGGGTACGGTTGGAGTCCTTCGCCAGCGTGGCGAGGTCGATCGTCTCGTCGTCGATCGTCATGGACCCCGTCACGACGTACAACGGTGGGTTGGCGATCATCGCCAACGCGTTGCCCAGCGTCGTCTTGCCACAACCAGACTCACCGGCGAGGCCGAGGATCTGACCTTCCGGAACTTCCAAGGTGACGTTGTCGACCGCCGGAACGTCCTGCCCCGAGTCGGCCGCGTACACAGCGGTGATGTTGTTGGCACGCATGAGGATGCCACTCACGAGAGAACCTCCACCTTCTCGTTCTGCTCCGCCAGCTTCCGGGCCATTTCGGCTCGCCGCGTGGCAGCCATGGCGAGGTTCTTCTTCTTGCCACGCCTGAGCCTTGGGTTGAACACCTCGTCGAGCGAGGACTGGAGGTACAGCAGGCTGAAACTGATGAGGGTGAGCACGATCGTCGGTGGCAGGAAGGCCCACCAGGCACCCGAGGAGACCGACTGGAACGCGAGCGCCCAGTGCAGCTCCATGCCTAGCGTATTAGTGCCGGACGGGCCCAGGCCCAGCATCGACAGCGTCGCCTCCGTGATGATCGCGCTGGCGAGCTGAAGCACCCATGCCATGACGACGTAGCTCGCCAGGTACGGGAGCACGTCGCGAACCAGGATGCTCGGCAGCCGAGCCCCGGAAAGCTTTGCGATGTCGATGTGCTCACGCGTGGCGACCGAACTCGCTTGAGCTCGTACCGCTCGAGCTGTCCATGGCCACGACGTGATGCCGATGACGAAGGCCAAGCCACCGGTTCCCTTGAGGAAGCCGATGTTGGTGTGCTGCAGCGACATCGACATGAGAATCAGCACGATGATCGACGGGATCGCCACCACGATGTTGGTGAAGCCCATGAGCATCTCCTCGAGCCACCCGCCCATGTACCCGGCCAAGACGCCGATGAGGACGCCGAGAACGACCGCGAGTGTACCTGCCAACAGGCCGGTGAAGAGGGAGTTGCGTGTGCTCTGCATGAGCACAGAGATGATGTCGCGACCGAAGTTGTCAGTACCGAGGAGGTGGGCTGCGCTGGGATTGTCGTAGAGAGACCCCACCTGCTCCTTACTGCTGTACGGGTAGAACAAGGGTCCAACGAGGGCCATCAGCACGATGACAATGATGATGGTCACCGCGACCCACATCCTGGGGCCGAAGTTCAGGCTGCGCCACGATGGACGCTTCTGGTCGGTCGGTTCGGGGGCCAACTCGGCTTCCTCATCGAAGTCGGCCGATTCTGTGATTTGGCTCATATGATCACTTCTCCCCGGACTTCGCCGCGCGGATGCGCGGGTCGATGAACCCGTAGAGGACCTCGACGAGGTAGTTGGCTACAAGGACCGCGAGCGTGATGATGAGCGTCACGCCCTGGATCACGGAGTAGTCGCTCGACGAGATCGCGTTGAAGAGCAGATACCCCATTCCGGGGTAGCTGAACACCAGTTCGGTGACGAGGGCGCCACCGATCATGGCACCGATGCTCAAGGCCAGGCCCGTGATCTGCGGCAGCATGGCGTTACGGAAGATATAGGTGGTCATCTTGCGATCACCGATCCCCAGACTCCGCGAGTAGTTCACGTAGTCCGAGCCCAGCTCGTAGATCGCCATCGACCGCATGCCAACCGCCTGGCCGCCGATGTTGATCAGTAACAGACTGAGGAACGGTAACCAGTAGTACGAGGACGCGTCCGTTATGAACCCCCACGTGAAGGAGGGGCTGGTCCCCAGCGAGTACGCACCGCCGACGGGGAAGACGCCCATGACGATCGCTCCCAGGTAGAGCAGGATGATCGCCAGGCAGTAGTACGGTGCCGAGCTGAACAGCAGGCTCGTGGTGAACACCGACTTGTCCCAGCCGCCGCCCTTGTAGGCAGCGACGGCGCCCAGGACGTTGCCGAGGATCCAACCGAGCAGGATCGCGGGGACCTGGAGCGCCAGGGTCCACGGCAGTGCCTGGCTTATCAGGCTGTTCACAGGCGTCGGGTAGTTGGCGAACGACTTGCCCAAGTCGCCGTGGAAGACAGCCACCACGTAGGTGATGAACTGCTGCCACATCGGCTTGTCGAGCCCGAACTGCCTTGTGAAGTCCTCATAGATGCGCTGTTGCGCCTCCGAGCTGAGCCCACCTTGGCCCAGCTGGGAGACGATCACGTCGACCGGGTTACCAGGGATGAGCCGTGGCAGCAGGAAGTTCAACAACACTGCTGCCACGAGCGCACCCAGGTACCACACAGTCTTGCGCGCCAGATAGCGTCGTAGACCCATGGCGATCCATGTCCCCTTAGTGAGTCAGCCGACTCAGCCGGCGATCTTCTTGAGCTTGTACATCCAGGTGTTGCCGGCGCCACGGAACATCGGCGGGGCGTAGGTGTTCTTCTCATCCGCCCAGTTGTAGAAGTTCACCGCAGCGTACTCGTAGAACTCGTCAGGCCGGTACATGATCGGCAAGGCCGGGATCTCCTTGCGGTAGAGCGCATCGAGCTTGTCGTACGCAGCCTTCTTGGCCGTGTCGTCGGCTGCCTGCGCCGCGGCCGTGAGGAGTGCCTCGACGTCGGCGTTCTTCCACCGCTCGTAGTTGGCGAAGCCCGTCGTGCCGATGGGCTGCATCTCGGACTGGCTCAGGATGTCCTTGAACCGCGCCCACGGAGTGGCCGGGTTCACGCCGGAGACGTACCAGACGCACATGTCGAAGGTGCCGCCCTGGACGGCCTGGGTGGTCTCGGCCTGCTGCGGGAAGTTGGTCGCGACGTCCATGCCGATGGCCTTGAGGTTGGTTGCGATGATCTCGCAGGATGCGTTCCAGTCGGTCCAGCCGGTCGGGGTGATGAGCTTCCACGGGCCGAGGCGGGCGCCGTTGAGGGTGTAGACACCATCGCTGCCCTTGGTGGCGCCAGCGTCGGTGAGGAGCTTCTCAGCGGCGGCCTTGTCGTACTTCCAGCCGTTGGCGGTCGCGTCGGCCTGGTTGAAGAACTTCGACTCGGCACCGGTCGGCAGGATCAGGCTGGCCTGAACGGGGCCCGAGTAGCCGGACATCGCCGTGGTGGAGATTGCCGCGTAGTCGATGGCCGTGGCGATGGCCTTGCGGACAACGGGGTTGTCGAGCCCGGGCTTGGTGGTGTTCATGAACAGCATCGGCAGGCTGCCCGGGATGTAGTAGGGCAGGTCCTTGAGGTAGGTGCCGGTGGGGTGGCCCGCCTCCCAGCTCTTCCAGATCTGGGGCTGGAACGTCTGGCAGACGTCGAGCCCACCATTGACGTACTGGAGGTTCGCGTCCTCGTTGCCCTTGAAGATCGGGTGGATGATCGTCGACATGACCGGGAGGCCACCGTAGTAGGTCTTGCCCCAGTAGGTGCCGGTCTGCTTGAGCACGACCTGGGTCTGGTCGGCAGTGTCGACCTTGAACGGGCCGGTGCCGATGGGGTTGGTCATGATCTCGGTGCTGAGCTTGTCGGCGGCGATCGCCGAGAAGACCTTCTGCGGGACGATGTAGTTCTCGGTGAGCATCCGCAGCACCTGGCTGACGTTCTTCGTGGTCTGGTTGACCTTGATGACGATCGTCTTGTCGTCGGTGGCGTCGATGGAGTCGGCGGAACTGAAGAAGGACGAGATCGCCAGACTCTTGTTGGCCTTGCCCAGGTTGAACGTGAACGCGGCATCCTTCGCGGTGCACGGGGAGCCGTCGTTGAACGTGACGCCGTCCTGCATGGTCAGGGTGATCGTGCTCGTGCCGTCGACCTTGTAGGAGGCAGCGAGGCCGGGCATGATCTCACCGGTCAGGATGTTCCAGCGCAGCAGCGACTCGTACAGGATCTGCATGACGTTGCCGGAGGCCGGCCAGGCCGCGGTCGGAGAGAACGGGTTGTACGTGGTGGGGGGACCCCACTGGAAGCCCGCGATGAACAGGGTGTCGGCGTTGGCGCCGGTACGGCCCTTGCCGACCTTGCCGTTGTTGCCGATGCCCGGCAGGGTGCCACCGGCCGAGCCGGTCGCAGCGGGCGTGTTGGTGCTGCTGGAGCAGGCTGCGAGAGCCATGCCACCAGCCACCACGCCACCGATCTTGAACAGCGACCGGCGAGACGGGGTGAAGAAGACTGAATCCGACATTGTTACCTCCGTTGGTTTGGCCCAGTTATCTGGGCCCCTTCAATGACTCGAAATCAAGCTGTGATGCGAAACCTGCGTTACGTACGGAGCGGCATCCACGCCGGCACGATGCCGACACCGCATTGTGTCAGGCCAACGTCATGTGGCCTCGCTCAGGGTCAACGGCTTCGTCACCGAACGCAGCACCGGCCGTGAAGTGAGGTCAGGGTATGCGTCCTCGGGGATGTCCCCCGCGATCATAAAGGTGTGTTCGTCACCGGGGAAGAGATCGACGAGCAGGCTGTCGGCCCAGGCATCCTCCGATACCCGGTCCGGGAAGAGGCAGAGTGAGCGCAGGAAGCTCCGGGCAGTGACCGTGACGGTGACGCCGGAGTCCGTACGGGCGACTTTCGTCTCGTACAGCGGCTCGAGCAGGGGCAGATCCACGTCCTCGGCCAGGAACCTGACGGCGCGTTCGGCGCCCTCTGAGGTGACCACGATCGCCACGTCGAGCCGATCGGTGTCCGGCAGCCCGGACAGCTGGAGGTCCTTGCGGGAACGCGGTGCCAGCGTCTCGTTCAGCTCCTGCGACCAGAGCACCTCGCCGTCGAACGCGCGCAACGCGATCGTCCCTGAGGCTGCCCACGTGTCGGTTCCGTCGTTCACCAGCACGACCCGCCAACCGTCATCGCCGTGCTGGACGGTGATGAGGTGGTCGGCGTAGGCGGAACGCACCGCGTACCACAGCGGCTTGCGACGAGCGACGGGCTCACCCGCCGCGTTCGTGCCCAGGTCGAGTGCGGCCCAGCTGGTGACGGGCCAGCAGTCGTTGATCTGCCAGATGATCGAGCCGAGACAACGTCCGCGCAGCGAACGCCATCGCTCTATGCCGTACCGCACCGCACGGGCCTGCTGCACCTGCATGGCGAACAGCCACTCGTCGAAGTCGGCCGGTCCCTCACCCGGGGCAGGCAGATGTCCCTGGATGCCGTTGTTGAGCTTGGTGTTGCCGCCGGCTGCTTTCTGGTGCGCCAGCATGGCGTCGCTCGTCGCGCTCCGGTCCTGCGGAGCGAGGGTCCGAGCCCACGTCGCGTACGTCGCCGGCCCCTGGTAGCCGAACTCCGAGACGAAGCGCGGCGAGTAGTCGTCGTAGCAGGTGTAGTCGCGCGCGTTCCAGACGTCCCAGATGTGGATGCAGCCGTAGTTCGGGTCGTTCGAGTACAGCTCGGCGGGTCCCGACGACGGGCTGCCTGGCCAGTACGGGCGCGTCGGGTCGAGCTCTGCCACGATCTCCGGGAACAGGCGGTAGTAATAGTCCGCACCCCACGTGCGGCCCTGGAGCTGCGCCTCCCAGTTCCAGTCCTCGTGACCCCAGATGTTCTCGTTGTTGCCGTTCCACAGGACGAGCGACGGGTACGTGGAGAGGCGGATGACGTTGTCCCGGGCCTCCGCCTCGAACTCGAGGGCGAACGGCTCCTCCTCGGGGTAGGCCGCGCACGCGAGAGCGAAGTCCTGCCAGACCATCACGCCCAGCTCGTCGCAGGCCTCGTAGAACGCCTCCTGCTCGTACAGCCCGCCGCCCCAGATGCGGAGCAGGTCGACGTTGGCTTCCTTGGCCTGCTGCACGCGCTCGCGGTACCGCTCCGGTGTGATGCGGCTGGGGAAGCAGTCGTCAGGAATCCAGTCCATTCCGCGCGCGAACATCTGGACACCGTTGATCGTGAACCCGAAGGTCGCACCCTTGCCATCGGCGTCCGGCGTGGTGTCCAGCTCCACCGTGCGGAAACCGGTGCGCTTGTGGACCGTGTCGAGCACGCGCGTGTCGTTGTGGAAGGTGACCTCGACGTCGTACAACGGCTGCTCGCCCAGGCTGTGCGGCCACCAGGGCTCGATATCGGTCAGCGTGAGCTCGACCTGGGTCCAGTCCGCGGCGGGGACGACGGCCTCGCCCGATGCGCCGTTGCCCCTGACACGTACGGTGACCGCGGCGAAGCGGGTCACCCCCTGGGTCTGTACATCGACGCGCAGGTTCCCCTGCCAGTCGCCCGCCTCGTTCTCCGAGGCTGTGGCGAAGACGCCGACATCGGTGATCCGGGCGTGGTCCCAGCTGCGTAGCCCGATGGACTTCCAGATGCCGGCGGTGATGAGGGAGGGGCCCCAGTCCCAACCGAAGTTGCAGGCCATCTTGCGGATGAGGTTGAAGGGGTGCTTCTCGACGTGGATCCGCTCGCCGACCAGCTCGGCCATCTTCGTCGTGTACTCCAGGGCGGGGCTGAACACGATCTCGAGGAGGTTCGCCCCGATACCGATGTGGGGACGGATCGGAAAGACGTTTCGCCGGTGCATGTTGACCGACGTGCCTGCCGTGCGCCCGTTGATGCGGATCTCGGCGATGGTGTCGAGCCCGTCGCAGACCAGGTCGCAGTTGTCGCTCTCCAGCTCAGCGGAGTCCGGCCCGAGATAGATGGTGTGGTGGTAGCTCCACGTCTGCTGCCCGACCCACGGCTGGTCAGCCTCGGCCGTGCCCAGGTACGGATCCGCGAGCAGGCCGGCAGCCATCAGGTCGGTGTGCACACATCCGGGAACGGTCGCCGGGATACCCAGAACGAGCGAGTCCCTGATCCCCTCCGGCACCGATTCCCACGCGGACGTCGTCGGGTCGACACGCAGAACCCACGCACTTCCAGCGAGATCCAACCAGCCGCCGGGCACGCGGACGGTCTCGTCGCCGAGACTTTCGATTCCCATGAAACCTCTCCGTTGAGGCAGGTGTGGTCGTACAGTTACTGACCAGACAGTAACACCACGACTCCCCGGAGGGTCTCGGGGTAACCGTTTCGTTATCGTTCGATCTCGTCAAAGGGGACGTGATGCATTCGTATCAAGACAGTAGGCTCGCGAGCGCTGAGCGCGTCGCGGATCTGCTGTCCAGGATGACACTCGCCGAGAAGGTTGGCCAGTGCATGCAGCTCGATGCGCAGGGTGACCTCGATGACCTTGTGACAAGGCAGAACGTCGGTTCGTTGCTCCACATCGCACCGGACCGGATGGTCCATGCGATCGAGCTCGCGGCGGCCACACGGCTCGGCATCCCGCTCCTTCTGGCGGACGACTGCATCCACGGACACTCCTTCTGGCCGGGCGCCACCATCTTCGGGACGCAGCTCGCCGTCGCCTGCAGCTGGCAGCCGGAGAACGCCCGGCGCATGGCGAGAATCACTGCTGTGGAAGCGACAAGCACCGGTTTCAAGTGGACGTTCTCGCCCGTGCTGTGCATCGCGCGGGACCTGCGCTGGGGACGAGTCGACGAGACGTTCGGTGAGGACCCGTACCTCATCGGGGAGCTCGCGTCGGCGATGGTCGCCGGCTACCAGGGCTCCGACCTGCGAGACGAGACGTCGATGCTGGCCACCGCCAAGCACTTCGCGGGCTACTCCGAGACGCAGGGCGGCCGGGACGCGTCCGAGGCGGACATCTCCCGACGCAAGCTGCGCAGCTGGTTCACCCCTCCTTTCGAGCGCGTCGCGCGCGAGGGCTCGGGGACGTTCATGCTCGGCTACCACGCGATCGACGGCCAGCCCATCACCGTGAACCGTTGGCTGCTGGAAGACGTGCTGAGGAGCGAGTGGGGCTACAAGGGGATCTTGGTCACCGACTGGGACAACGTCGGCCGGATGGTGTGGGAGCAGAAGGTCTGTGCCGACTACACGGAGGCGGCGGCGCGGGCGATGAATGCCGGCAACGACATGGCGATGACGACACCGCAGTTCTACGACGGCGCTCAGGAGGCTGTTCGGAAGGGACTGCTGAGCGAGTCGACCCTCGACGCCGCCGTCGCACGCATCCTGGCCTGCAAGTTCGAGCTGGGCCTGTTCGAGGACCCGGGCGGCCCCGATCTCGAGCGCCAGCGCGCGGTCATCGGTTGCGCCGAGCATCGGCAGACCAACCTGGAGATCGCCCGCGACTCTCTCGTACTCCTCACCAACGACGGCACGCTGCCGATCACCGGAGCGTCCGGCACGATCGCGGTGATCGGCCCGAACGCCGACTCCCCTGCGACACAGCTCGGCGACTGGGCCGGAGGATCGGGCCAGTGCGCCTGGCTCGGCCCCGACTACGTACCCGAGGGTGTCGTCACCGTCCGTGAGGGCGTACGGCAGCTCGCGGAGGAGCGCGGCTGGCAGGTCACTCACGCAGAAGGATGCGGCATCGCCACGATGACCGGTTCCTGGGGGGTCGGCGAGGACGGCCAGCCTCAGTACCCGAGGATCACACCTGTGGCGCCCGACGAGGACCGGCTGGCCGAGGCGGTGGCCGCAGCATCAGCTGCGGACGTGGTGGTCCTGGTGCTGGGCGACAACGTGCTGCTGGCCGGCGAGGGTCGCTCCACGGCAACGCTGGAGCTGCAGGGCGGACAGCGAGAGCTCTGGCGCAGGATCGTCGAGGTGCGCAAGCCCGTGGTGGTCGTGCTCATCAACAGCAAGCCGCTCGTCCTGCCACCCGAGCTCACGAGGACCTCGGCCCTCATCGAGGCGTTCAACCCCGGTGACGTCGGCGGCCAGGCCATCGCCGAACTCATCTTCGGCGACATCGAGCCGAGCGGACGGCTGCCGATCTCCTTCCCTGTGCATTCCGGCCAGCAGCCGACCTACTACAACCAGATCCGCGGTCAGCACGGCAACCGCTACGCAGACCTCACCCAGGAACCTGCGTTCGCGTTCGGACAGGGCCTCACGTACAGCACCGTCGAGTACTCGGACCTCCGCCTGGATGCCGCCACCGTCGGGATGGATGGTGCGATCCGTGCCACCGTGAGGGTGGCGAACACCGGCCACCGCCGCGCGACGGAGACCGTGCAGTGGTACGTACGCGACCTCGTGACCTCCCTCACGTGGGCCGACAAGGAGCTCAAGGGGTTCCAGAAGGTGACCGTGGAACCAGGGGAGGCGGCCGACGTGCCGTTCGACCTCCAGGTGACGGCGTGCACGATCGTCGACTCCGAGGGGACGCGCGTCGTCGAGCCCGGGGACTTCGAGCTGCTGGTCGGGCCAGATTCGCGAAATGCCAGCCTGCTGAGTGGCAGATTCACCGTGGTGCCGTGATGCAGCAAAACGCGTCAAACGACAGTTTGAATCGATCAAAGGGTGCGGCCGCATCGGCACCCGATCACAGCGAGGTGAGCACCATGCAGAACGACTCTGCGTCGACTCTCCGGGTTCGGGGAGAACGCAAGTCCACGCCTGAGCGACGTCAGGAGATCCTCCGAGCGGCGGCGAAGACCTTCGGCACCAAGGGCTATCAGAAAGGGTCCTTGATCGAGATCGCGGCGCAGGTAGGGATGACACATGCGGGCGTGCTTCACCACTTCGGCTCCAAGGAGCAGCTCTTGATCGCGGTACTGGAGTACCGCGACAGAGAGGACCTCGAGGTCCTGGGGACGCGGCAGCTGCCGCAGGGGATGGAGCTCTTCTGGCATCTGACGCGCACCGCCGTCGCGAACACCCGGCGAGAAGGCATCGTCCAGACGTACGCGGCGCTCACCGGCGAGTCCGTCACGGAGAACCACCCGGCCCGCAGCTTCGTGATCGAGCGGTTCTCGGCGTTGAGGGGCTACATCGAGGATGCGCTGCGGATCGCCTGCGGCCCTGATCTCCCCGACGACGTCTGCATCTACGCGGCGACATCGATCATCGGAGTCATGGACGGTATCCAGCTCCAGTGGCTCCTGGACAAGGAGGCAGTCGACCTACCCGAGGCGACGAGGTTCGCCATCGAAGCCATCCTCGTCGCGGCCATGGCGGGCACGACGCGCGACCGTCCGCTCACCGAGAGCTGACCGCGTCACCAGGCAAGTCGGTCGGCCCGCTGTGAGGCGGATACGAGAGTCGTCATCTCGGTCTTGGAGAGCCGGCGACCGAAGAACGGCCCATTGGCGTCGAGCAGCCAGGCGCAGCGCTGGTCCAGCTCCACCGGGTCGAAACCGAGAGCGTCCACCAGAGCCGCCACCTCCTGGCGTGCCTCGATGTCGTCGGACGCCACTGCGATCGCCGTACGGAAGGGATCACCTGCCGGTTCGGCGTACGCCGTGAGCTCCTCGTAGGCGACGTGGTTCAGGGACCGCACCAGACGGATCCCGGGATGGCCCCTCAACGGTGAGCCGGGTGGGTTCGCCCCATCCGACTCGAGCCACGGGTTGGTGGCGTCGATGATGATCGCGTGAGCGAGCTTCTCGGGGTCGAGGTCCCCGACCCTCGAGTACGGGATGGCCAGCAGCACGATGCCGACCGAGTCGAGCATCTCGTCGACGTCGACGAGCCGCGCCCCGGCGGCGACCGTGGACACGACGAGCTCGATCAGCGGACCTGTCTGCTTGTCGGCGATGAGAACCTCACGACCCGCATCGACGGCCAGCCGAGCCACCGCCGTACCGAGCTTGCCTGCGCCGAGGATGCCCAGCTGTTCGCTCACGTGTCTCCCCTTCCAGAGGCTCTCGCGCCACCACGTACTATGCCGCCCATCGGTTGGAAAATGGCTGACCGCTCATCAGACTCGGAGATGCCATGGATCTAGAGCTCGGCATCGACACCTTCGGCGACGTCACGCTCGATCCGGATGGTACGCCGGTGAGCCATGCCCAGGTCATCCGGAACGTGGTGGACGAGGCAGTGCTGGCGGAGCAGTCAGGCGTCGACACCTTCGGCATCGGCGAGCACCACCGCGACGATTTCGCGGTCTCCTCGCCCGAGATGGTGCTCGCGGGGGTCGCGACGCGCACGGAGCGTCTCCGTCTGGCGAGCGCGGTGACCGTGCTGAGCTCGGACGATCCCGTACGCGTCTTCGAGCGCTTCGCCACGCTCGACGCGCTGTCCCACGGCAGGGCCGAGGTCATCGTGGGCCGTGGGTCGTTCACGGAGTCGTTCCCCCTGTTCGGCTTCGACCTCGCGAACTACCAGGAGCTCTTCGAGGAGAAGCTCGCGATGTTCGTCGAGCTCCGCAAGCAGGGCAAGGTCTCGTGGGAAGGCACCCTCACCCAGACACTGCGCGGGGTGGAGGTCTACCCGCCCGTCGAGAATGCCCCTCTGCCCACCTGGGTCGCGGTGGGCGGCAGCCCCGAGTCGGTGATCCGGGCCGCGCGGCACGGTCTCGACCTCATGCTCGCGATCATCGGCGGGCCAGTAGAACGGTTCGCGCCGTTCGTCGAGCTGTACCACCGCGCGCTCGAACAGCTGGAGCAGCCGCCTGGCCGCGTGGGCTGCCACAGCTTCGGCCACGTCGCCGCCACCGACGAGGAGGCGATCGAGCAGTACTTCGGGCCGTACGTGTCCACCATGAGCCGCATCGGCCGCGACCGTGGCTGGCGCCGTCCGACAAGGGAGTCGTTCCTGTACGAGATCCAGCACGGTTCGATGGCCGTCGGGTCACCCGAGACGGTCGCCCGCAAGGTCGCCGCGGGCGTGAAGGCACTGGGCGCGTCCAGGTTCTCCATGAAGGTCAGCACCGGACCGCTCTCGCACGAGCTGGTCAGCAACAGCATCGAGCTGTACGGGTCGAAGGTCGCTCCCCTCGTGCGGGACATGCTGGCCTGAGTACTCCCGCCTCATGAGCGGCGCCGGCTCAGCGCGCAGCGCAGATGCTCGACAGGTCGTCGGTCTGAGTCGTCACCGACTCCTCGACCGTGGGCCGCTTCGCGGCGGTGGGGTTGCTGCTGGGTGCTGTCGTCGACGCCGCTGCGCTGGGGCTCGAGGTCTTCCGGGCGGGGGCGCTCGCTGCCGCCATGTCCAAGGCCTCCGATGTCGCGACCGCCTCGGCAGCGGTCTGCCGGATGAGGTCGTAGTTGGGGCTGCCCGGAGCAACGAGCGGCGGCGCGAACGACACGTTCGCGATGTCGAGGGTCCGGGCCTTCGTGGCGAGGTCGGCGAGCGTCGCCACCTCGCTCGCTGGGACATCGGTGACGAGGACCTGGCCGGTCGCCGCGGCGATCTGACCGAACTTCGTCGCGACGGTGAGCGGGTCCATCTGGTGGAGCATCGCCGACATCACGCACTTCTGCCGCTGCATCCGGGCGTAGTCGGTCGACTCCTTGCGCTCCCGCGCGAACCACAGTGCCTGCGCGCCGTTGAGCGTGCGGTTCGGACCCGGCTGGATCCAGCTCGTGGCGCTCGAGGTGTCCCCGCCGACGGGAACCGGGATGTTGATGTCCATATGGATGCCGCCGAGCGCATCGATGAGGTCCTTGAACCCGAACATGTCGACCATCGCGAAGTAGTTGATCTCCAACCCAGTGATCGCCTCGGCGGCCTCCTTCATGGCCTGCACACCCGGATCCTTGACGCCTGGGTAGAGGGCCTTTTGGTCCCAGCCCAGCTTGTACACGGCGTTGAGCATGCACTCGTGGGTGACGCAGCTGTAGCCGTTCGGGTAGAGCGCTTTGAGGGGCGACGAGTCGATGAACGGGACATCCTCGAGGTTGCGTGGGAGCCCGAACAGCACGGTCCGACCGGTCTGCGCATCGACGCTCGCGATAGAGATGCTGTCAGTGCGTGTGCCTGTGCGGTCGTTGCCGGCGTCGCTACCCAGCAGCAGGATGTTGAAGCGGCCGGCCTTCTGCTTGGTGTCGCCGCCACCTCCGAGCACGGTCGAGACCAGGTCGCTCGACGATCGCAGTGCCGACGAGGTGAAGACCGAACCGTACGCGACGGCCCCCGCAAGGACTATCGCGACGCCACCCAGGATCCCGGCGCGCACGGCGCCCATTTCCCGCGGCCGCGCCGCCCACCACGCGTTGACGATGAGGAAGGCCCAGAACAGGCCCAACGCCAGCACGAGCCACGAACCGACCCAGAGGACCCACCCGGTGGTGACCACGCCGAGCAGCAGGTTGCGGGCCAGGAAGACCGAGACCAGCGCGACGAACGCGGCGACGACCAACGCGATCCAGATCCGTACGCCCGCCCAGCCGATGCGCCTGTTCCCGGCGGCCAGCTGGGCGGATCCGGGGACGATCAGAGACATGACGAGCATCGTCGCGCCGCGACGGAACACCGTCGCCTGACTGCGACTCCTGACGTCCGCGATGCGGTTCGTCGCCTCGGTCGATGCCACGTGGCTCTCCTTGCGAGAGGGATCGCTGAGCGTCTACCAGTATGCGCAGTGGCAACGAGGGGACCCGGTCCGCCACGCGGAGGAGTGACCAACCCGGGCTACTTTCCGCGGACGAGGGCGCCCTTCGCCTGCGCGGTGGCGCGGAGTGCAGCCTGGAAGGCGACCATCTTGGCGGTGAGCCCGGGATCACCTGTGGCCAGGATCCGAACAGCGAGCAGCCCGGCGTTCCGCGCGTTCCCGATCGCGACCGTCGCCACCGGGACGCCCGCCGGCATCTGAACGATCGACAGGAGCGAGTCCATGCCGTCGAGGTACGTCAGCGGGACGGGGACGCCGATCACCGGCAGCGGTGTGAGGGCGGCCAGCATGCCCGGAAGGTGAGCCGCGCCACCGGCGCCGGCAATGATCACCTCGAGCCCGCGCTCGTGTGCGCTCCGGCCGTACGCGACCATCTCCTCCGGCATCCGGTGAGCGCTGACGACGTCGGCCTCGTACTCGATGCCGAACTCGGTGCACGCGTCGGCGGCCGCCTGCATCGTCGGCCAGTCGGAGTCCGACCCCATGACGATCCCGACCCGTGCGCTCATGACCAGCTCCTCAGCTCCGATGCGCCGTGGCGCGCGCGACGACGGACCTCGTCGAGGTCGGCGCCGACGGCGGTGACATGCCCGACCTTACGGCCAGGGACGACGTCCTTGCCGTACAGCTGGGCTTTCAGTCCGGGATCACGTGCGAACACGTGCCGCAGCCCGTCGACGAGATCCGTACGGGTCCCGCCCAGGACGTTGTGCATCACGGTCCAGGGCGCCCGGGCCGCCGGGTCGCCGAGCGGCAGGTCGAGCACGGCGCGCAGGTGGTTCTCGAACTGGCTCGTGACCGCCCCGTCGATCGACCAGTGGCCGGTGTTGTGCGGCCGCATCGCGAGCTCGTTGACGACGACGCTCCCGTCGGCGCGCTGCATGAGCTCGACGGCAAGGATGCCGGTCACCTCGAGGTCGCGGGCGATCTCGAGCGCCATCCGCTGGCACGCGGTGGCCTGGACCTCGGTGAGGCCGGGCGCGGGAGTCGTCGTCTCCACGCAGATCCCGTCGGTCTGTACGGACTCGCTCACCGGGTACGCGACGGCCTGACCGGACGGCGACCTCGCCACGAGGGCAGACAGCTCGCGGGTGAAGGCGATGTACTCCTCGGCCAGCACCTGCACGCCCGGGGCGAGGTTCGCGAACGGCTCCTCGGCGCCGGAGGCATCGTCGATCTTCCAGACGCCCTTGCCGTCGTACCCGCCGCGCGACGTCTTCGCGATCACCGGCCAGCCTGTCGACGCGCCTTTGGCGGAGCGCGTACGGTCGGCGAACGCGACCAGCGCGCCGGGGGTTTCGACCACCTCGAAGGTCGGCACCGGGATGCCGTGCGACGCGAGCCGTGTCCGCATCACCACTTTGTCCTGGGCATGGACGAGGGCCTCCGGCCCGGGGCGTACGACCACTCCTCGGGCGTGGAGCTCCATCAGCAGAGCGGGCGGTACGTGCTCGTGGTCGAACGTCACGACGTCGCAGCGCTCGGCAAAGGCGATCACCGTCGCGGGATCGGTGTAGTCGCCGACCGTCACGTCATGGACGACCTGGGCCGCGGACACGTCGGGCCCCTCGGCGAGCAGCGCGACCCGGATGCCGAGGCCGATGCCGGCGGCATGCATCATGCGGGCGAGCTGGCCTCCGCCGATGATGCCGACGACTGGGGTTCCCACGGGGGCAGAGCCTATCGGGGCGCCCCGTCAGTGCCGGAAGATCACCGTGCGCTGGACGATGAAGTTGACGGTCGTCGCGACGCCCTGGGCGATGACGAACCCGACGACCTGGGCGGCCGTGACGCCCCAGCGGTTGTTGAGCCAGGGATAGAGGAGGGAGAACAGGCCGACCTGTACGACGAACGTCGACCCGTACAGCACGAGAACCCCGACGAACGTCTTCGCCGACCCCGCGGCGCCGAACGTCCAGCGACGGTTGAAGAGGTACGCGGTGGTTGTGCCGGCGACGAACGAGATGGCCTTGGCCGGCGTGTGGCCCAGACCGAAGTGCATGAGCAGCCACAGGATCCCGAAGTCGACGCACGCCGAGAGCACGCCGACAGCCACGAACCGTACGAGCTGTACGCGCAGGGCGAGTCGCTCGCTGACGGGCTGAGTCACGTATCTTCTCGGGCCGCCGAGTCGGCTGCGGTCATCAGCTCGACGAGCCGCAGGTGGTTGTTCTCGACATCGGGGATGTCATGCAGCGTCAGCGGGTCCTCCGCGGCGGTCGTCAGCGTGAGGGTGCCGCAACCGAGCATCCGGTCGAGCAGCGACCGGTCGAACTCGACGTTGTTGATCCGGACCAGCGGCAGGTCGTGACCGCTCTTGTTGAGGATGCCGCGGCGGGTGATGAGGCGCTTGGTGGTGACCGTGAACGTCGTCGTCCACCAGCGCAGGAAGGGCACGAGGCAGAGCCAGGTGAACAGGACCGCGGCGACGGCGACGATGACCCAGCCCACGATCGTCTTGCCGCCCGCTGGGATCACAGGGAGCGCCAGCGCGATCGCCAGCCCCGTCGCGAAGCACAGCACCAGGAACCCCACCGCGGGCCAGATCAGGGCCTTCCAGTGCGTACGCAGGTGGAGCACCACATGCTCGCCCGTGCCGAGCTGCTTCTCCGAGAACGCCATGCCCCAAGCGTCCCATACGCCGGGCCGGCAGTCGCTCGTGGAGGACGAGAGGGACAGCCAGGACTTACACGCCCCGAATGCTAGATCGATCGCAGGTGGTGGACGTCGCCCGCCGCGAAAGCGCGTGGGCCGGACATCGTCATGACCAGCAGTCGGCCGTCGTCGGTGATCGAGCTGGCCGTGCCGAGCACTGCTGTACCGTCCGGGAGCTCGACGCGGACCGTACGGCCGAGGGTGACGCAGGCCGACGCGTATGAGTCCTTGAGCGCGGGCCAGCCGTACGAGTCCCACGTCTCGTACAGTCCGGCCAGCTGCTTGAGCACGGCCGTCACGACCTGGGGTCTGGTCACGGTGACGCCGACGAGGCGCAGCGATGTCGCCGTGTCGACGGGGAACTCGCCCCGGAGCTGGCTGACGTTGACGCCCATGCCGACCACCACGCCGGGCGTCGCCATGGAGACCACCTCCGCGAGGATCCCGCACACCTTGCGCTCGTCATCGCCCGGGAGCAGGACGTCGTTGGGCCACTTGAGGACGGCCTGTGCGCCGAGCGCCTCGACCGCGCGGGCGACGCCCAGACCCGTGATGAGCGGCAGCAACCCCCACTCGCTGACGGGTCGCGACGGACGCACCAGGACCGACAGGCTGATCGAGGTTCCTTGCGGGCTCGACCAGGTCCGGGCCAACCTCCCCCGCCCCGCGGTCTGCTCCCCCGCGACCAGGGCCGTCCAGACCGGCGCTCCGGCCCGTGCGCGCTCGGCGAGGTCGGCGTTCGTGGATCCCGTGGTGTCGACGACCTCGACGGTCCACGGGCCGACGACCGACAGGTCGAGACCGTCCAGAGCTCCCATGAGCGCTGACGCTAGCCGTACGGGTCGTGATCTGGACACTTCACCGGCAGCGATGTCGCGCCCACCCCTGCGACGGGTCTCGTACACCCCATTCCCTCGCTAGGGTGTGCGCTCATGGACATCGACATCCACACGACAGCCGGCAAAGCCGCCGACCTGGCCCGACGGATCGAAGAGGCCATCCACTCTGCGCCCGCCGCGGCCGTCGACAAGCAGCACGCCAAGGGCAAGATGACCGCGCGCGAGCGCGTCCTCGCCCTGCTCGACGAGGGAACCTTCTCCGAGTTCGACCAGTTCGCGCGTCACCGCTCGACGAACTTCGGTCTCGAACAGCGGCGGCCCTACGGCGACGGCGTCATCACCGGCACCGGCGCGATCCACGGCCGACCCGTGTGCGTGTTCTCTCAGGACGTCATGATCTTCGGCGGCGCGCTCGGCGAGGTGTACGGGGAGAAGATCTGCAAGATCCTCGACTTCGCCCTGAAGACCGGCGTGCCGATCATCGGCATCAACGAAGGCGGCGGCGCGCGGATCCAGGAGGGCGTCGTCTCGCTCGGCCTGTACGCGGAGATCTTCCGCCGCAACACGCTCGCATCGGGCGTCATCCCCCAGATCTCGCTGATCATGGGCCCAGCGGCCGGCGGTCACGTATACAGCCCGGCGCTCACCGACTTCGTCGTCATGGTCGACCAGACCTCGCAGATGTTCATCACGGGCCCTGAGGTCATCAAGACCGTCACCGGCGAGGACGTCACGCTCGAGGAGCTCGGCGGGGGCCGTACGCACAACACGAAGTCCGGCAACGCCCACTACCTCGCCAGCGACGAGAACGATGCCATCGAGTACGTCCGGGAGCTGATCTCCTTCCTGCCGCAGAACAACCTCGAGGACCCGCCGATCTACATCGAGGACGAGGTCGACCTCACGATCACCGACCACGACCGCCTGCTCGACACGCTGATCCCGGACTCCGCGAACCAGCCGTACGACATGCACGAGGTCATCCGGACGGTGCTCGACAACGACGACTTCCTCGAGACCCAGCCGTTGTTCGCCCAGAACCTCATCTGCGGCTTCGGCAGGGTCGAGGGCCGCTCGATCGGCATCATCGCCAACCAGCCGATGGTCTTCGCCGGCACGCTCGACATCGACGCCGCCGAGAAGGCCGCCCGCTTCGTCCGTACGTGCGACTGCTTCAACATCCCCGTGATGACGTTCGTCGACGTCCCGGGCTTCCTGCCGGGCACCGACCAGGAGTGGAAGGGCATCATCCGCCGCGGCGCGAAGCTGCTCTACGCGTACTCCGAGGCGACAGTGCCGCTGCTGACGATCATCACGCGCAAGGCCTACGGCGGTGCGTACGACGTCATGGGGTCGAAGCACCTCGGCGCCGACATCAACCTCGCCTGGCCGACCGCGCAGATCGCGGTGATGGGCGCCGAGGGCGCTGTCAACATCCTGTACCGCAAGGAGCTGGCTGCTGCCGAGGACCCCGTGGCCAAGCGCAAGGAGCTCGTCCAGGACTACAACGACACGCTCGCGAACCCCTTCATCGCGGCGGAACGCGGCTACATCGACCAGGTCATCCACCCGCACGAGACGCGTGCGTCGGTGATCCGGGCCCTCCGACTCCTTCGTACCAAACGCGAGTCGATGCCTCCGAAGAAGCACGGGAACATCCCTCTATGAGTACGGACGCGTCGTTCTCGGTCGTCGGCGGCAACCCCAGCGACGACGAGCTGGCCGCGGTGCTGGCTGTGCTGTCGGCGAAGATGTCCGACGTCCGCCGCGCCCGGGAGAAGGGCGGCATGCCCCCGATGTCGTGGGCCTCCTACTGGCGTGTCGTCCGAGAGCCTGTGAGACTCGGACGCGACGCGTGGCGGTCCACGTACCGCTGGTGAGCCATGACCACCCGCAAGCCCGGCACGACCAGGAAGGACCCACCGTGAGCGCTTCGCCCGTCGAGGAGATCCTCGGCCAGATCCCCATCGACCAGCTCGCCGCGCAGCTCGGCGTCGATCCTCAGACTGCGGCGCAGGCTGCGGCTGCGGTCATCCCCTCCCTCATCGGCGGCCTCCAGCACAACGCCGACCAGGGCCATGAGCAGGCCATCGCCGGCGCGCTCGTCCAGCACAGCTCCTCGAACCTGTTCGGCTCAGGCTCGGTCGACCTCCACAGCGTCGACACGCAGGACGGAGCCAAAATCGTCCAGCACATCTTCGGCGACCAGTCGACCCAGCTCTCCCATGCGATCGGCCAGCAGACCGGTGCCAGTGGCAACCTCGTGAACCAGCTGCTGCCGATCCTTGCCCCGATCGTGCTCGCCTACCTCGCCAAGAAGGTCACCGGATCGCAGCAGCCCGCCGGCATGCTGGGCGGCATCCTCGGCGGCATCCTCTCCGGCGGAGGCCTCGACTCCGTTCTCGGGGGCGCCCCGACGGGCCAGGTGCCCGTCGCAGACACGCCCGCTCCGAGCCCCGAGGAGCAGCCGCAGAGCAGCAGCAGCATCGTCGACGAGATCCTCGGCGGCCTCTTCGGCAAGCACTGATCGGATGCGCCTGATCCTCGCCTCGGCATCGCCGGCGCGCCTCGAGACGCTGAGGCACGCCGGGGTCCATCCCACAGTCTTCGTGTCCGATGTCGACGAGTCACTCGTGGAGACCGACGACATCCACGATCTGGTCGGTGAGCTGGCACGACGCAAGGCCGAGGCCGTCGCGGCCGAGGTACTGCCCGCCGACGACGTCGTGATCGTCGGCTGCGACTCGATGCTCGAGGTCGACGGCGTGCCCTACGGAAAGCCCGGCTCACCCGAGAACGCCGCCGAGCTGTGGTCCCGGCTGTCCGGGTCCACCGGACTGCTCGTCACCGGGCACCACGTGATCGTCAGCAGCGGCGGCGAGGTCCACAGTACGAACCGGAACGCGGAGACCCTCGTCCACTTCGCGGACCTGTCCCAGGCCGAGATCCAGGCGTACGCGGCCACGGGCGAGCCCGAGGGAGTCGCCGGCGGCTTCACCATCGACGGGTACGGCGGTCCGTTCATCACCAGCCTCGAGGGAGACCACCACAACGTGGTCGGCATCAGCCTCCCGCTCCTTCGGATGATGCTTGCCGACCTCGGCGTCACCTGGCACGACCTGTGGAACGTGCCGGCCTGAGCCTGCAGGTTCGTGCGCTGGAGTTCGGTGGAGGCCCACCCCGGGACAGCGGTCGTCCCTAGACTGCACAGCGAAGCCGACAGGAGAACCCATGCCGTACGACGTCGCCGATCTGCGCGACCACTTCCCTTCCCTCGCATCCGGGTTCGCCCACTTCGACGGGCCGGGCGGGACGCAGACCCCGAAGGTGGTCGCGGAAGCAGTGGCCGCGACGCTCATGGGTCCCTTGTCGAACCGCGGGACCGTCACCGGCTCCGAGCGCCGCGCGGACTCCGCGGTGACGGCGTTCCGGGCGGCGTTCGCCGATCTGCTGGGTTTTCCCGCGAACGGGATCGTGTACGGACGCAGTGCGACGCAGCTCACGTACGACATGTCACGCGCCATCGCGAAGACCTGGGCTCCCGGCGACGAGGTCGTCGTGTCGCGGCTCGACCACGACGGGAACGTACGCCCCTGGGTACAGGCGGCCGAGGCCGTGGGTGTGGCGATCCGTTGGATCGACCTCGATCCCGAGACCGGCGAGGCGGACCTCGACAGCGTGGCGACCGCGATCACCTCGGCCACGCGACTCGTCGCGATCACCGGAGCGTCGAACCTCATCGGCACGATCCCGCCGCACCGGCACATCGCCGACCTGGCGCATGCCGTGGGTGCCTTGGTCTATGTCGACGCCGTCCACTACGCCGCCCACGAGTTCGTCGAGCCGGCAGCGCTCGGCGCGGACCTGATCGTCTGCAGCCCGTACAAGCTCCTCGGTCCCCACTGCGGCGTTCTCGGCGCGGACCCGGCCCTGCTCGAGCGGTTCTGGCCCGACAAGCTCCTCCCGTCGAGCACGAACGTGCCTGAGCGGTACGAGCTGGGAACGCTCCCGTACGAGACCCTCGCCGGCGCCACCGCCGCCGTCGACTTCCTCGCGGCGATCGCACCGGGCACCGCCACGACCCGACGGGAGCAGCTCCGGAGCTCCTTCGCCGCCATCGACGAGCACGAGCTCGCTCTGCGGCAGCGTCTCGAGACCGGACTGGCCGCCCTGCCCGGTGTGGTGGTCCACTCCCGCGCCGCCCACCGCACACCCACGCTCCTCGTGAGCCTGCCGGGCCGACGGACCCGCGACGCGTACGAGTACCTCGCCACCCGCGACGTGCTCGCGCCGGCGGGACAGTTCTACGCCTACGAGACGTACCGGCGGCTCGACGTCGACGACGAGGGCGGTTTGCGCCTGGGGCTCGCCCCGTACTCGACCATCGCCGATGTCGACCGCGCAGTGGCCGGCCTCGCGGAGTTCATCAATGCCGACTGAGCACCCCTACCGTGACTGAACACCACCCCCGCCCGGTGCTCAGTCACGGCAGGGGTGCTCACTCACGGGGTTCGGGCGCCGAGCGGTTCCAGCGGGTGTGGGACCAGGTTCTGGGCGGAGTGTCCGGACGCTTCTCGGTCGATCTCCACTCGGTGACGGGCCGGGTTGCGTCGCGGGACGCCGACGCCACCCACTACCCCGCGAGCACGATCAAGCTGCCGGTGCTCATGGCGCTTCTGCGCGACCGGGCGGCCGGCGTTCCCGCAGCCCAAGGCTCCGTCGACGTCCACGCCACGTTCCCGGGCGCGATGGGCGCCACGTTCGAGCTTCGCCAGTCCGACGACCAGGACGACGAGACCTGGGGCAGGCTGGGTACGAAGGTCGACCTGTTCGAGCTCGCAGAGCGCATGATCACCGTCTCGAGCAACATCGCGACCGACCTCATCGTCGAGAGGATCGGGTTCGAGTCCGTACGGCGCTACCTGGCCGAACTGGCGCTCGATCGCCAGTTCCGCGTCGAACGACTCATCGGCGACACCGCGGCCGAGGACGCCGGGATCACGAACTCGGTCACCGCATCCGCCCTCGCCGCGCTCATGGCGACGATCGCGACCGGCACGGACAGCGACAGCGCGACGGCGCTCCGGATCCTGGCCCGTCAGACGCATCGCGACATGATCCCCGCGGGTCTCCCCGACGGCACCTGGAGCGCGAGCAAAGGTGGTTGGGTCCCCGGGGTGAAGCACGACGTCGCGCTCGTACGACCGGTTGCCGCGCCGCAGTACGTACTCGCAGTGTGCACGACCTCGGATCTGCCGGACCCGGAGGGCATGGAGCTGGTCGCCCGGTTGAGCGCCGTCACGTGGGATCAGTGGAGCAGGTGGCACGCAGCGTAGAGGTCGCGACAGCCCGGTCCGTAGGATCAGGGCATGGAAGGTCGACGCGTTTCCAAGATGGTGGAGGACTACCTCCGGATCATCTGGAAGGCACAGGAGTGGCCGGGCGGCTCTGTGTCCACGAACGAGATCGCTGAGACCTTGGCGGTGACGCCCTCGTCGGTGTCAGCGAATCTGAAGAAGCTGGCACGCGACGGCTTGATCGACTACGAGCCCTACGGGAGCATCGGCCTCACCCCCGCCGGTCAGGAGATTGCCGTCATGGTCGTGCGGCGGCATCGCGTCCTGGAGACCTACCTGGTGGAGCGCCTGGGTCTCGGCTGGGACGAGGTCCATGCGGAAGCGCACTCGCTCGAACATGCCGTCTCCGACTTCGTCGTCGACCGTATGGACCAAGTGCTCGGGCACCCCGCTTGCGACCCTCACGGAGACCCGATCCCTCGCGCCGATGGGAGCATCTCGCGGAGCACGGAGCGCAACTCGGCAGCACGTCTGAGCGAGATCGATCCCGGCTCAGACGGACGCGTCATTCGCATCTCGGATCACGAGCCCGAGATTCTGCAGTACCTGGAAGATCGGCAGATCACCGTCGGGACCCGCTTCCACCTGGACATGAGGAACCCGGCAGTTGGCTCCGTGTCGATCTCTCGGTCGAGCGCGCCACGTGAGCACGCCGATCGCGTCGAGATCGCCTTCGGTGCGGCCAATGCGGTGTGGGTCAGTGTCGACCCGCACCCCGGCGGCCCTCCTGCCTGCTGATCAGGCCCTCTGGGTAGGCACGAGGCTGAAGGCGCCTTCTTCTTCCTGGGCGTTGTGCAGGCGCAGGACCGCGTACAGCCCGTAGAGCAGTCGCCGGAGCTCGACGACGTCCTCGGGCTGGACGGTGTCGTTGTCCAGGTCAGTGAGCAGCCGACGCATCCGACTGACCTGGTGCTCGATCTCGGCGTGGGTGCGGCTCATCGCGGCGGTTGTGTCGGAACTGCCCAGGGCCCGGTTCACCAGCGGCAAGAGCCGCGTCTCGTCGTCACGCTCGTGCGGGAGGAGCTCTCCTTCGAGCCGGTCGAGCAGGGTGTGCGACGGGGCGAGATCGCAGTTCTCCGTGGACAGGGCGTCGGCCACAGCGCGGATCTGCTCGACGATGGCGAGCACCGCGTCGTGCTCGGCCTTCAGGCCGTGCGCGATGGCGATGTCCGCTGTCGGCATCGCGATCGTGTGAGCCTTGCCGGGCAGAACGGCGAGCAGTGCGATCCCGATCGCCAAGATGTCGATGGCCTCCTGGACCACCGCGCCGACCGCCGGCGGGAGCAACCCGACCGCTGCCGCGACCATCGCCACCAGCGACAGGCCCATACCGACGAGGACCGCCTGCAGAGCGATGGTCTTGGAGCGACGGGCGATGAGAATCGCGTCGGCGAGCGCATCGACCCGGTCGACGGTCAGGACGACGTCAGCGGCCTCCGACGACGCGGTGGCGCCGCGCGCCGCCAGTGCCACGCCGACCCCCGCCGCGGCAAGGGCGGGGGCATCGTTCACGCCGTCACCGACCATGATCGTCGCGCCGTTCGCGGCCTCCGACTCGATCGCGGTGAGCTTGTCGGCCGGGTCGCAGTCGGCCAGCACGGTATCGACCCCGACGATCCGCCCCACGGTGTCGGCGATATCGGCCCTGTCCCCGGTGACCAGGACGACCCGGCTGATCCCGGCCTCGCGCAACGCGCGGACCATCCGCGGCGCGTCGGACCTGATCGGGTCCTGGAGAAGGAACGCCCCCGCAGGTTCGCCGTCGATCCCGACGAACACGGTGAGCGAGCCATCCAGGTCCGCGCGCCGAAGCACCTGGCGTACCCATGCGGGTTGAGTCTCGCCGACGATCCACTCGGACTTGCCCACCTTCACCTCGTGGGTTCCGACCCGACCGCTGAGCCCGTACCCGTGCTCTTCCTGCACGTCCTCGGGCATCTCGAGAGACAGGCCACGGCGGGTGGCCGCGGTGACGATCGAGCTGGCCAGTACGTGCGGGGATACCTGGTCGAGCGAGGCCGCCAGACGCAGGACATCGTCGGCGTCCACTCGGTTGCTGGCGGTGACGACATCGGCGAGGGTCGGCTGACCCTGGGTCAGGGTGCCCGTCTTGTCGAAGAGCATGACGCGCCCGGCAGCAAGCCGCTCGAGCGCGCTGCCGCCCTTGACGACGACACCGATGTGCGCCGCTCGGGACAGTCCCGCCATGATCGCGATCGGTGCCGCCAGCAGCAGCGGGCAGGGCGTCGCGACGACCAGAACCGCGACCGCGCGAACCGGGTCACCGCTGAGCGCCCACGCCACGGCGGCCAGCAGCAGGGTGAGCGGGACGAAGACGATCGCGATCCGGTCGGCCACGCGCACGAACGGCGCCGACGACGCCTGTGCCTGCTCCACCAGCCGCACGACACCGGCATAGGTGGACTCCGCCGCTGCCGAGGTCGCGACGAGCTCGATCGGCGGACCAGCGTTGACCACCCCGCTGCGCACCTCATCTCCCGCTGGTCGCTCGACCGGCAGGGGCTCGCCCGTCAGTGCGGCTTCGTCGAGGGTCGCCCCCGACACCAGACGCCCGTCCACGGGAACGACCTCACCCGTGCCCACCAGGATCCGGTCACCTCTGGAGACCTCGTCCACCCCGACCTCGACGACACCGCCCTCCAGCCGACGCCGGGCCGTGCGCGGCGCCCGCTCGACCAACAGGCTCAGCTCGCGCCGCGCCCGTGCCGCAGCCCTCGCCTCGAGCAGCTGACCCGAGGCAAGCATCACCGTGACCATCGCCCCAGCGAACGGCTCGTCCACCCATAGCGCACCGGCCAGCGCGAGCAGCGCGATGACGTCGACGCTCGGCTGACGGCGCCGGATGGCGGCAACAGTCCATGCGATCGAGAACACCAGGCCGAGCACCGTCCCTGCGACCCACAGCGGCTTCGACAGCGGCACGGCACCCAGCAGCCACGCACCACCACCGCCGAGCAACAACACGGTGGAGGAGACGAAGAGGAGTAGCTGAACACGATCACGAAGCCACGTCATCCCTACAGTCTGTGAACCCGCGCGGCCATGTGTCTACGCGCAACGGAAGTTGTCGTGCGCCTCATAAGCGCTTGCACCGTCACCACACGCCGGATGCAGCGGGGCCTGCGAGAGGAGGGTCTGAAAGACTCCACGGCATGAGTTCAGGACCCGCGTCGGAGCAGTGGGGCACGTGACACGGATCGTGGAGGTCGCGACAGCCCGGCTCGTCAGGACGCTGCACACGCCGTTCGTCACGGCGCTGCGCCGGACGAGCGAGGTCGTGAGCGTCGCTGTGAGGCTGACCGACGCGGACGGGCGCACAGGGTACGGCGAGGGCCCTCAGGTGTGGCGGGTCACCGGGGAGTCGCTGGCGAGCATCGAGGCGTGCGTGCTCGGACCTTTGGCCGACGTGCTGCTCGGGTGGGACCCCGAGACCGGGCCCGCGTCGTACGCGGCTGAGGCGCTCGGAGACGCCGTCGTCGGCAACGGCGGGGCACGCACGGCGTGCGAGACGGCGGTTCTCGATCTACTCGCGCAACAGGCTCAGCTCCCCCTCGTGCAGCTCCTCGGCGGTACGGCGATGTCCGTCGCGACCGACGTCACAGTCGCTGCGCAGGGCGACTTCGGCGCCGGAGTCGACGCGTCCCAGTTCGGCCAGGTGAAGATCAAGGTCGGTCTGGACCCGGCCGATGTCGACCGGGTGATCCGGATCTCACAGCAGTCCCCCGGCATCCCGGTCCGGATCGACGCCAACCAGGCGTGGGACCTCGAGACCGCCTCGATGAGCATCGAGGCGCTGCTCACGGCCGGTGTCACGCTCGACTTCGTCGAACAGCCCTTGCCCGCCTGGGACTTCGCCGGACATGCCGAGCTGCGTCGTCGGTGGAGTACGCCGATCGTGCTGGACGAGTCGGTGTTCACGGTCCACGACCTGCGCCGAGCGATCGAGTCGAGTAGCGGGGACATCGTCAACATCAAGCTCGCGAAGTGCGGCGGTATCCACGCCGGGCTGGCCATCGCCCGGGAGGCGACCGTAGCGGGGCTAGGCCTGATGGTCGGCTCGATGATGGAGTCCGAGCTGGGGGTCTCGGCCGCGGCGGCACTCGCCGCCACGATCAGTCCTGACGCCGTCCACGACCTCGACGCCGCCTGGTGGTCGATTCCGATGTCCGACGCCGGCTCGCCCTACCGAGATGGCCGCTTCGTCCTGGATCCCTCGCCAGGGTCGACGCATGCAGCGCGACGTGTCGTCCCCGAGACAGTGCCGTGGACCAGTCGCACACACGAGCAGTGAACCCGGTCGCACCGGGATAGCGTGAGATCGGCTGACCAAGACAAAGGAGTCCGGGCATGACCGATTTCGTTCTCGTCCATGGCGCGTGGCACGGGGGTTGGTGCTGGCGGTACGTGGCGGACCGACTCACCGCCGCCGGGCACCGGGTGTTCTCGCCGACGCTCACCGGGCTGGGTGAGAGATCACACCTGCTGACTGCCGACGTCGGACTCGACACGCACATCACCGACATCGTCAACGTCATCCGCTGGGAGGAGCTCTCCGGCGCCGTGCTGGTCGGTCATTCGTACGCGGGCTACGTCGTCAGCGGCGCCACCGAGCAGATCGCCGGCGCTCTGAAGGCCGTGGCGTTCGTCGACGGCTTCCTGCCCAGCGACGGCAGCGCCATGATCGACGACACCACCCAAGGGCTGCGGGACGCGATCGCCGCGGCACCCAAGACGGGCATCATCGCGCTCCCGGGCTTCCCCGCGTCAGCTCTCGGATGCTCGGGAACCGACGCCGACTGGGTCGACGAGCTGTGCACGCCGCACCCGATCAAGACTTACACCGACCGGATCACCATCACAGGCGGGCTCGAGGCCGTACCGAGGAAGCTCTTCGTACGGACGGCTTTCCCCGCGGGGAACCTCGACGAGACCCTGGCCCAGGTGACCGGTCGTCCCGGCTGGGAGGTGGCCACGTTGACCTGCGGCCATGACGCGATGGTCGCGGACCCGGACGGCCTCACAGCCCTGCTGGAGACGCTGGCCTGACGTTCGGCCGGGTCAGGCCCTCACGCGGATCGTGAGGGCCCAGAGCGACGCGTCGGAGGTGAAGGCGCCGTCGTACGTCGCGTCGCTGAACACCAACGACCCGCCGCCGGATGCGGTGATCGTCCAGCCGTACGAGGGGAGCGTGTCGGTCAGCGTTTTCAGGACCGCGTCGGCCATCGACGGACTGCCGATCGCGGTGATGACGTTCGCCTGGTCGACCCCGCTGACGATGCTCGCCCCGATCGGCAGCACGATGCGGTCGGCAGGGCCGTTCTTCCAGCCCAGCGCCGCCATCGTGACCGTGCCGGAGGGCGCCGCCTTCACCGCGGACGGGCTGCTGGACGACGACACCTGGCTCGACGGCGACATGCCGCACCCACCCAGCATCAGGGCGAGGCACGTCAGGCCAACGACGGCCCGGTTCGATGCCTCACTACCCCTGGACAAGGTTCTCGAAGTGGCTGTGCATCACGGCGACACCGGCTGACTCGTACGGGTCGCCCCGGCCAACGGTGAATGTCAACGCCCGCCGAAACTCGTCGACGCTCCTTGCCCTGCCAACGGTGGCGATCCCGCCGTTGATGCGGAACACCCCCGGACGAAGCGGCAGACGCGGGATCACCACATCGACCGAGCCGGGACCGGGAAGCAGCGTCTGAAAGGTCCCCTCGTCGGAAATATGACCCCACAGGAGGAATCCGCCGTCGTGCTCGATCTCGAAGCCGAAGACAGGGTTCTCCACGGCCTTATGGCAGGTGAAGTGCACCCGGATGGTGACCTGGTCACCAGTGTGTACCAGGTCTACCTTGTGTCCGTCGGTGAGTAGCTCGAACCGGTCGATCGTCGCCTCGCCGCTGCCGAAGTGGCCCTTGAGGTGGGCCTCCTCCGCAGCCGCGTCAGCGCTCGGTGACGGGTTGTTATGCGCCTGGTCGGCATACTCGTCGATGACGTCCTTGGCAGGACCGACACCCATGAGCTCGCCCTTGCGAAGCCACGCGGCGTCGTCGCAGAAGCCACGCATCTGCTCGATCGCATGGGACACGACGACGACCGTTCGGCCCTCGCGACGCAGGTCCGTGAACTTCTCCGCGCACTTCTCCTGGAATGCCATGTCGCCGACAGCGAGCACCTCGTCGACGAGGAGGACGTCCGGGTCGACGTGGATCGAGACCGCAAACCCCAGCCGCACGTACATGCCGGACGAGAAGTTCTTGACAGGCTGGTCGATGAAGTCACTGACCCCCGAGAAGTCGACGATCGAGTCGAACTTCGCGTCGATCTCAGCCTTGCTCATGCCGAGGATGGCGCCGTTGAGGTAGACGTTGTCACGCCCGGACAGCTCGGGATGGAAGCCGGAGCCGACCTCGAGCATCGCGGCCATCCTGCCGACATGGCTGATCGAGCCCTTGTTCGGCCGCAGGATCTGGGCCATGCACTTCAAGAGCGTCGACTTGCCGGAGCCGTTGTCGCCCAGCAGACCGAACGTCTTGCCCTGCGGGATCTCGAGGTCGACGTTCTTGAGGGCCCAGAACTCGTCGTACCTAGCACGGTTGCCCTTGATAACGGTGGCCTTGAGCGACCGCTGGCGGTCACGGTAGATGCGGAACGACTTCGAGACGTCCGAGACGACGACGGCTGCGGACGTCACAACTCCTCCACGATCTGTGCCGAGAACTTGCGGAAGACCAGTGACCCGATACCCATGGCGACAACCGCCCAGGCCAGCATGATGAGCCACCGGCTCAACGGCGGCACCGCGAAGTCGTACAGGACGTTGCGGTACGCCTCGACGAACTGATAGCCCGGGTTGAGCTCGAAGATCAGGACGAACGGGAAGTGGTACTTGTCCTGAGCGACATGGACGTAGGAGAGCGGGAGGACGATCCCGGACGCGTACAGCCAGAGCTGCACGAAGATGCCCCAGATGTGCTGGATGTCGCCGAAGTAGACCATCCCGATCGACAGGACCAGCGAGACGCCGAGAACGAACGCGGTGTTCAGGATCACGAGCGGAATGAGGACGGGCAGGCGCAGCAGGACCCTTGGGCTTCCGCTGGCCACCCCCATGAACAGCGTCAGGGCTGCCAGTTCGGTCAGGAACGTGCTGGCCAGAGCCAGGATGGTGGATGTCGGGAGGACGAACCGGGGGAAGTAGACCTTCGTCAGCAAGCCGGCGTTGTCCGTGAGAGCACCACGGCCCACAGAGGTCCCGGTTGCCAGGAAGCCCCACGGGATGATCCCGCACGCGACCCACAGCGCGAAGCTCTCGAGACCGGAGTTGGTGCCGACCGGCGGGGCTGCACGTACCAAGATCCCGAACACCAGCGAGTACACGGCGATGTTCGCCAGCGGGTTCAGGAGCGACCACAGCCGACCCAGAACGGACTTCTTGTACTGGCCCTTGATCTCGCGGAGCGTCAGGTTGGCCAGAAGGTTGAGCGTGGGGTTCTTCACCAGCGAATCGCGCAAGGACGACGTGCGGGCACGGTCCAACGCCATCTACTACCTCCTGGTTCACGAAGCAGAGGGAGTCTAGCAACCCTCCGAGGAGGGCTGCGGCCCGCGCAGCGCGCGGCGCGCGAGGCTCGGGCTCGCTGTACGACCAACGGTTGCTTCTCGCGATAACCTCATGCCGATGGATGAGGTAGAGGCGGTCAGCCCCAGCGCTCTCGACGGGTCGTCGGAGACCGCACCGCGGCGTTCGCGTGTGCCCGCGATCATCCGGGCTCTCCGGCCGAAGCAGTGGGTGAAGAACATCCTGGTCTTCGCCGCGCCCCTGGCCTCCGGCCGGTTGCTGGAGTGGCACGTCCTCCGCGGGACGCTGCTCTCGCTGCTCGCGTTCATCCTCGTGAGCGCGTTCGTGTACCTGGTCAACGACAGTCGTGACCTGGCCGAGGACAGGCAGCACCCGACGAAGCGCTTCCGGCCGATCGCGGCCGGCGAGGTCTCCGTACCG
Source organism: Propionibacteriales bacterium (assembly GCA_038317635.1). Taxonomy (GTDB): domain Bacteria; phylum Actinomycetota; class Actinomycetes; order Propionibacteriales; family Propionibacteriaceae; genus Fen-668. The sequence goes on along the minus strand of JBBQBP010000020.1, from coordinate 12,600 downwards.
GTCGCTCTCGCACTCGCCGCGGTGTGTCTCGCGGGCGGCCTGGCGATCGGATTCTGGGCGTCGCCGATGCTGGGCATCGTCCTCGTCGTGTACGCGGTGCTGCAGTTCACGTACTCGTTCTGGTTCAAGCACCTCCCGATCGTCGACCTGGCGGTAGTAGCGCTGGGGTTCCTTCTGAGAGCACTCGCCGGTGGCGTCGCGAGCGGCATCCCGTTCAGCCAGTGGTTCCTCCTGGTGGCCTCGTTCGGGTCGCTGTTCATGGTCGCCGGCAAGCGGTACTCAGAACTCGTACAGCTCGGGTCGGAAGCCGGGACGAGGCCGTCGCTGGCGTCCTACTCGCCGGAGTACCTGCGCTTCGTCTGGGCAGCGTCCGCGACCCTCGTGATCACGTTCTACGGCCTGTGGGCGTTCGACCAGCGCGGCCAGGGACTCTGGTCGGCGCCGTGGCCTGCGATCTCCATCGCCCCGTTCACCCTCGCAATCCTCAGCTATGCGCGCGACATCGACCGCGGTGAAGCGGGCGAGCCCGAGAACGTCGTCCTCCACGACCCGCTGCTGCTCGGACTCGGTCTGCTGTGGGTCGTCTCGGTCGTGCTCGCTGTGGTCGTGAGCCCGGCCTGACCGTCAGCACCCGCCGCTAAGGTGGGACCGCATGCAGCCCGACCGGTCCCGTCGCGACCTCGCGCTGCTCCCCAAGGCCCACCTGCACCTCCACTTCACCGGCTCGATGGACGTCCCCACGCTGCGAGACCTCGCCGTCCTGGCCGATGTCCCGCTGCCGGAGCACCTGCTCGATGCGGAAGCCTTGTCTGTACCGGCGACGACGCGCGGGTGGCACCGGTTCCAGCGCTCCTACGACACCGCGCGCCTCGTCGTGGTGAGCGAGCAGGCGATGCGGAGAGTCGTGGCGGCGGCGACCGCGAACGACGTTCGCGAAGGGTCGCGGCGGCTTGAGATCCAGATCGACCCCAGCTCGTACGCCCAGCATGTCGGCGGGCTCGTCGAGGGGCTGGAGATCGTCCTGGACGAGGCGCGGCAGGCCAGTTCGACGTACGGGCTGAGCGTGGGCGTCATCGTCGCAGCATCGAGGTTGCGCCACCCGATGGAGGCCGAGACGCTCGCCCGACTCGCCGCTCGTCACGCGGGCGACGGTCCAGGGCAGGTCGTCGCCTTCGGGCTGTCGAACGACGAGCGGGCCGGAGTCACCGAGGAGTGGTCCCATGCGTTCTCGATCGCGCGCCGTGCCGGGCTGCCTGGTGTGCCGCACGGTGGCGAGCTCTCCGGCCCCGACCACGTCCGCCGGATCGTGGACGCCCTCCACCCCACCAGGCTCGGCCACGGCGTACGCGCCACTGAGGACCCTGCGCTCCTCAACGAGCTCATCGACCGCGGTATCGCGTTCGAGGTCTGTCCTACCTCGAACGTGCACCTCGGCGTGTACGAGACGGCCCGCGATGTCCCCCTGCGCATGCTGGTCGACGCCGGGGCCACCGTCGCCCTCGGTGCCGACGACCCTTTGCTGTTCTTCTCGCGGCTGACCGACCAGTACGCCGTGGCCCGCGACGCACATGGCTTCACCGACCGCGAGCTTGCTGCGCTGGCGCGGTCGAGCATCACCGCCTCCCTCGCCAGCCCCACTGACAAGACCGGATGGCTGGCGGAGGTCGACGCCTGGCTGGCGGTCGAGCCGGGAGCGAGCTAGATCCAGTCGAACTTACGGAACACCAGGTACAGCGCGACGCTGCCCCCGATGATCATCGCGAGGCTCATGGCAACTCCGTACGGCTGCCCGAAGCCCGTGATCGGCAGGTTCTGGCCGAACCAGCCGGTGACTGCTGTCGGTACGGCGATGATCGCAGCCCAGCCGGCGAGCTTCTTCATGATCGTGTTGAGACGGGCGTCCTGGAGCGACAGGTTCGTCTCGAAGAGGCTGCTGATCATGTCCCGCAAGGACTCGGTCCACTCAGCGGCGCGCAGGCAGTGGTCGTACAGGTCGTCGTACCAGCCGTCCAGCACGGTCCCGACCATCGACGGGGTGGTCGAGTGGCTCCCCTCCTCCTCCGGGTGGCTCTCGCGGCGCCGGTTGAGGGACAGCACCACCTCTCGCATCGGGAGCACGACACGACGCAGCTCCACGACCTCTCGGCGGAGTCGGTAGATACCCTCCTGCCTGCCTTGAAGGGAGCCGTTCTCGAAGAGCATCGCCTCCACGTCCTCGATCGCGTCGTCGAGGTCCTGTACGGCCTCGAAGTGGGAGTCCACGACCTCGTCGAGCAATCCGTGGAGCAGCGCGAACACTCCTTGGCTCAAGAGGTCGCCGTCGTCAGCCCAACGCTCCATCACGGCCTCGATGTCGAAGCTGTCGTCCTTCCGTACGGTGACCAGTCCCTGCGGCATGACGAAGACGGAGACTTGGCTCGTGACCAGACGTGATCGATGGTCGAGAGTGCCTTCTGTATGGATCGAGGTGCCGTAACAGGTGATGAACAGGTGACCGGGATGGCGCGCCAGCTTCACGCGCTCTCCCTCCGTGATGGAGTCCTCCACCGCGAGGGGTGACAACCCCAGCTCCTGGGCCAGCTGGTTGAGCACGTCCGGGTCGGCCGCGCACAGGTCGGCCCAGACGAGAGCGTCCTTCTTCGCCAGCCAGCCGTCGAGCTCGGACAGGGGGAAACCGTCCGCTACGACTTCCCCATTGCTCCAGGCCCGGGTATGCATCGTGTTCACGTGCGCCATCTTCCTCCGTCGCCAGCGCTCGACGCCGGAAGTCGCGTCCACGCGTGCCGATCCCCCTAGACTGCGTGAGCACCGCTGCACACAGGAGGTAGGCCCGTGGCCATCCGCAAGGTCCTCATCGCCAACCGGGGAGAGATCGCCGTCCGTGTAATCAGGGCCGCGGCAGATGCGGGACTGGCCAGTGTGGCCGTCTACGCCGACTCCGACGCCGACTCGTTGTTCGTCAAGCTCGCGGACGAGTCGTTCGCGTTGCTCGGGGCAACTCCGGCCGAGACCTACCTCGACGTCGCCAAGCTCCTCGACGTCGCCGCACGCTCAGGCGCCGACGCCGTTCATCCCGGCTACGGGTTCCTCGCCGAGAACGCCTCCTTCGCGCAGGCCGTCCTCGACGCCGGACTGACCTGGATCGGTCCGCCACCAGCCGCCATCGACGCCCTCGGCGACAAGGTCAAGGCCCGTCACATCGCGCAGAAGGTGGGCGCTCCCCTCGTACCGGGCACCGCGGACCCCGTCGCAGATGCCTCCGAGGTGACCACCTTCGCCAAGGAGTACGGACTGCCGGTCGCCATCAAGGCCGCTTTCGGCGGTGGCGGCCGCGGGCTCAAGGTCGCCCGCACCATGGAGGAGATCCCTGAGCTGTTCGAGTCGGCGACCCGCGAGGCCGTGACGGCGTTCGGACGCGGCGAGTGCTTCGTCGAGCGGTACCTCGACAAGCCGCGGCACGTCGAGACCCAGTGCCTCGCCGATCAGCACGGGAACGTCGTCGTCGTGTCGACGCGCGACTGCTCGCTGCAACGCCGCCACCAGAAGCTCGTCGAGGAAGCGCCCGCGCCGTTCCTGACGCCGGAGCAGCTGACGCAGCTGTACCAGTCGAGCAAGGCCATCCTCCGCGAAGCCGGCTACGTCGGCGCCGGGACGTGCGAGTTCCTCGTGGGCCTCGACGGCACGATCAGCTTCCTCGAGGTGAACACCCGTCTCCAGGTGGAGCACCCGGTGTCCGAGGAGGTCACAGGCCTCGACCTCGTACTTCAGATGTTCCGCATCGCCGACGGCGAGGCGCTGGGCTTCGACGACCCGGTCATCAAGGGCCACTCGATCGAGTTCCGCATCAACGCCGAGGACCCCGGACGCAACTTCATGCCTGCCCCTGGCACCCTGGTTGCCTGGCAGCCGCCGACCGGCCCTGGCGTACGCGTCGACGAGGGCTACCACGCCGGCATGACGGTCCCAGGGGCTTTCGACTCGCTGATCGCCAAGGTGATCGTGACCGGTACGGACCGCGAGAACGCGCTGGCACGCTCGCGGCGGGCGCTGCGCGAGATCAAGGTCGATGGGATGCCCACGGTCGTGCCGTTCCATCAGGCCGTGCTCAACGACCCCGCGTACACCGCCGCGAACGGGAGGTTCGGCGTCCACACCCGCTGGATCGAGACCGAGTTCTCCGGCAGCCTGCCCGCGTACGAGGGTGTGCTGGGCGAGTCGGACGAGCCGCCGGCGCTCACCACCGTCGTCGTCGAGGTCAACGGGCGGCGGCTCGAGGTTCGCATGCCCGCGGAGATCGGCGGCGGGGCCAAACCGTCCTCGGTCAAGAAGCCGGTCCGTCGCCAGCGCGGGGCCCACAAGGTCGCCGAGGCGTCCGGCAACACGCTCGCCTCACCGATGCAGGGCACGATCGTCAAGGTTGCCGTCGCCGAGGGCGACGTGGTCACCGACGGTGACCTCATCGTCGTCATCGAAGCCATGAAGATGGAACAGCCGATCAACGCTCACCGCTCGGGCAGGGTGACGAACCTCGTGGCGACGGCCGGTGAGACCGTGTCGTCCGGCGGAGTGCTCTGCGAGATCGTCGACGTCTGATGCGTCCCATGCTGGCGGTCCCGGCGAATCCGCCAGGGGTGCCGCCAGCCGGTGACGGATGGGTGCACGAGGTCAAGTGGGACGGTGTCCGACTGCTCGCCGAGACGCGTGACGGCGCTGTACGGCTGACGAACCGGAACGAGATCGACGTCACGGCCGCGTACCCGGAGATCGTGGCGACTGTGGGTGACCTGCCGGACGGGGTTCTCGTCGACGGTGAGGTGATCGCGCTCGACGCGACCGGCCGCCCGACGCTTCAGGCGATCGCGTCACGGATGCACGTCCGTGACCCCGGGCGGACGTCGAGGCTCGCGGTGAGCAGGCCCGTGACGTACATGATCTTCGACCTGCTGCGCGTCGGGGGCGTGGACGTCATGCGTCGCCCCTTGTCCGAGCGGCGTCGTCTGCTCGACGAGCTGCGCGTCCCCGACGTCACCCTGCGCCACCTCGGCCGCCGGGTGTGGCAGGTGTCCGAGCAGCACGACGACGGGTACGCGCTGTCGCAGGCTACGAAGGCGGCCGAGCTCGAAGGCGTGGTGAGCAAGCGCAGCGAGTCCCTGTACATGCCGGGGACGCGCAGCGAGGCGTGGGTCAAGGTGCCCCATCGCACCGAGTTCGTGGCCATCATCGGCGGCTGGGTGCCCGAGACCGAGTCACCGGGGCGGTTGGGATCGGTGTGGGTGGGGCACGCCGCGGACGAGGCGACGTTCGAGGCGCGGCCGGTGCTGTACCCGCTGGGGCGAGTCGGGTCTGGGCTCGGGCATGGGCAGCGGGACGACCTGCTGAAGGTGCTCCGCGAGATCGAGCGTCCGACCTGTCCGTTCGAACCGCCGCCGACAGGGCCAGAGGTGCGACGTACGAGGTGGGTCGAGCCCATGCTGTGCGCCCAGGTCCGCTACCTCACGATCACCGAGGGCGGCACGCTCCGGCAGCCGGTACTCAGAGCGCTCCGCCCCGATGTCAGCCCCGTCGACGCCGCGACCGCCGAGCTGTACGAGGTGGAGGGCTAAGGCCCCGCAACCGGGAGTGCAGAAGTGCCCTCGCGGAGAGCACCTGTACCCCTCGGCGAGAGCACCTGTACTGCTCCCCGAGAGGTCAGATCGTGATCGAGTGCTCCTCGGCGTGGCCGTGGAGGCGCCGGGCCGCCTCGGCGATCGAGCCGGAGATGGACGGGTAGACCGTGAAGTCGTGGGAGAAGTTCTCGACGGTGATGCGCTCGGCGACGGCGACGGCGATCGCGTGGATGAGCTCGCTGGCGTGAGGTGCGACGACCACACCACCGACGATGATCCCCGTGATGGGAAGGCAGAACAGCTTCACGAAACCCTCCGTGACGTTCTGCATCTTCGCCCGGGCGTTGCCCCGTAGCTGCACGATGACGCCGACCGCCGTGGACAGCCCCGCCTCGACCTGCTCCTGCGTGACGCCGACCGTGGCGATCTCAGGTGAGGTGAAGACGTTGGACGAGACACGGTTGAGGTCGAGCGGGGTGACGGCGTCGCCCAACGAGTGCCACATGGCGATCCGGCCCTGCATCGCTGCCACCGAAGCGAGCGCGAAGACGCCGGTGACGTCGCCGGCCGCGTACACGCCCCGGGCGTTCGTCCGTGACACTCTGTCGACGGTGATGTAGCCACGGTTCGTGGCGATGTTCGCGGTCTCCAGGCCGAGGTTGTCGGTGTTCGGCACGGCGCCGACGGCCATCAGGCAGTGAGACGCCTCGATGGTGTCGCCGCTGGCAAGGGTCACGACGACGCCATCGCCCTGGCGCCGTACCGCCGAGGCCCGGGAGCGCGACCGCACATCGACGCCGCGCCGCGTGAAGACGTCCTGGAGGACCCGGGCCGCCTCCTCGTCCTGGCCGGGCAGGACCATGTCCCGGCTCGACACGAGGGTGACCTTCGCTCCGAGCGCGTTGTACGCGCTGGCGAACTCGGCGCCGGTGACTCCTGATCCCACCACGACGAGGTGCTCGGGGACCTGCTCGAGTCCGTACACCTGCTTCCACGTGAGGATCCGTTCGCCGTCGGGCTGCGCGGCGGGGAGCTCTCGTGGCCGCGTGCCCGTGGCCAGCAGGATCACCTCGGCGTCGAAGCGCTGCTGGCCGCCCTCGATGGTCGCGACGACCGCGTTCGGGCCCTCGAGACGCCCCGTGCCGGAGATGACGTGCACTCCGCTGGCGGCGAGGTTCTGCTTGATGTCCACGGACTGCGCCGACGCGAGCTCGAGCACGCGCCGGTTCACCTGCCCGAGGTTGACCTTGATCGCGTGCTGGACCGTGTCGCCGCCGATGCTCAGTCCGAGCTCGCTGGCGGACTGCATCGAGGTCATGACCTCGGCCGTCGCGATGAGCGTCTTCGACGGGACACAGTCCGTGAGTACGGCCGCGCCGCCGAGCCCGTCGCGTTCGATGAGCGTGACTTCGCCGCCCAGCTGGGAGGCGACGAGCGCCGCTTCGTAGCCGCCCGGTCCGCCTCCGACAATCACGACTCGTGCCACGCGGCACATCCTGTCACGGATGAGTGCGTATCCTGCGCTGGTGCGCACTCGACCAAGTCTGATCGTGGCCGTCGTGGTGAGCCTGCTCTTGGTGGTGCTCGGATTCTGGATGGTCGTCGCCGGCTGGCCCATGGAAACGCCCACCCAGACCACGCTGCTCGACCTGTCACAGCTGCCGATGGCGGCAGCTGTCCTCGTGGGGATCGTCGAGATGACGTGGACCCGACGGCTATGGCTCCGCTCCCCCAAGGTCTTCGCCGGAGTGTTCGGACCGGCCGCATTCGCCCTGCTGCTCGGGCTGGTGCTCGTGGTCGTCTCGTACAGGACCTCGCTGCGTGCGTACTCGGGAACCGGCCAGCTGCTCATCTGGGTCGGGGTCGGTCTGGCGTTCGTCTATCTGGCAGTCGACTCGCTGCGCCGCGAGGTCACCGATCCCCGTACCCTCCTCTTCGAAGAGCTCGAGGAGGAGACGCCCGAGGGCTCCGACCACCTCGTCGGCTCGTGGGACGACGGGGACGTGGCCGACGAGGCGCCTACCACCGACGAGATCAACACCGAACCCCACTGACGAGGACGTGACATGAACACGCTGATCGACGCCGCCCTGACCTGGCGCGCCCAGGATCCCGACCCCGACACGGTCGCACGCCTGGACGGGCTGGTCGCCGGCTCGCAGTCGGGCGACACCGCCGCACAGGCCGAGCTCGCCGCAGCGTTCGCCGGACCACTGGAGTTCGGTACGGCGGGACTCCGTGGACCTCTCGGCCCCGGCCCGGCACGCATGAACCGCGTCGTGGTCACGCAGGCCGCGGCAGGGTTCGGCCGCTGGCTCATCTCCGCCGGGCACCGGGGCGGCAAGGTCATCGTCGGCTACGACGCCAGGTACAAGTCGGCCGACTTCGCGCGCGACACCGCCGAGGTGCTGGCGGCTCAGGGCTTCACGCCTCTGCTCAGCTCCCGGCCCACACCGACGCCTGTGGTGGCCTTCGGGATCCGCCAGTACGGATGCGTCGCCGGCATCGTCGTCACCGCCTCCCACAACCCGGCGAACGACAACGGCTACAAGGTCTATCTCGGGGACGGCTCCCAGATCGTCCCGCCGACCGACACCGAGATCGCCGCGCACATCGCCGACGTGGCTGCCCGGCCGATCTCGGAGCTGCCCCGCTCGGACGTATACGAGCTGCTCGGCGACGAGCTCGTCGACGCGTATGTGGCCCACGCGGCGACGCTGCTGCCGGAGTCGGCGGCGCGGCAGGTGTGCTGGGTGTACACGGCGATGCACGGTGTGGGGGCGCGTGTCGTTGAGGCGGTCGCCAAGGCCGCCGGCCTCCCTGCTCCGGTCGTCGTCGATGCCCAGCACGATCCCGACCCCGCATTCCCCACCGTGCCGTTCCCGAACCCGGAGGAGCCGGGCGCGATCGACCTGGCCGTCGCGCTGGCACGCCAGGAGAGGGTGGACGTCGTCGTCGCCAACGATCCCGACGCCGACCGTTGCGCCGCGGCCGCGGTGGTCGACGGTACGTGGCGCATGCTCACTGGCGACGAGCTCGGGACGCTGCTGGCCGAAGACGCGCTGCGGCGCGGCGTGACCGGCGTGTACGCGAGCTCGATCGTGTCGAGCTCGCTGCTCAGGAGGCTCGCGGAGGCGTACGACCAGCCCTACCAGGCGACGCTGACCGGCTTCAAGTGGATCGGCCGCGTACCCGGACTCGCCTTCGGCTACGAGGAGGCCATCGGCTACTGCTGCGACCCGAGCGCCGTACCCGACAAGGACGGGATCACCGCCGGTCTTCGGCTGCTGGCCCTGACTGCGTCCCTGCGGGCCGAGGGGCTCACGCTCGCCGACCGCCTCGACGAGATCGCCCGCACGTACGGTCTGCACACCACCGCGCAGCTGGCCGTACGGGTGGAGGACCTCTCACTCATCGCCGACGCGATGGCCCGCCTCCGCGCCAGCTCCCCCACCACGCTGCTCGGCGAGCCGGTGAGGGTGACGGACCTTCTGACGGGCGGCGACCTGCCCCCGACCGATGGCGTCCGCCTCGAGGGCGCGACCCTGCGCGTCGTCGTGCGGCCCTCCGGCACCGAGCCGAAGCTCAAGGCGTACCTCGAGGTGCGGGCGACCCCCGAGGCCAGCCAGGACGTACGGGCGGCGCGCGCGGCCGCTGCCGACCGGATAGCTCGTCTGCGCGCCGAGATGTCGGCCGCGCTGGGCCTTGCATGATCCGACTCGCCACGATCGGGACGAGCGCGATCACCCGCAGCTTCATCGAGGCCGTGGGACTGGCCGCGGGTGTCTCGGTGACGGCCGTGTACTCGCGGGACCCCGCGCGTGCTCGGGCCTTCGCGGATAGCGTGGGCGTCGCCGGCGCGTACTCCGACCTCGCCGAGCTGCTCTCCTCCGACATCGACGCGGTCTACGTCGCGTCCCCGAACACGACCCACGAGGAGCAGGCGCTCGCCGCGGTCCGCGCCGGCATGCACGTGCTCGTCGAGAAGCCCGCGGTGACCAGCGCCGCTGCCTGGGACGCCCTCTGCTTCGAGGCGCGCACCCACCGTGTCGTCCTTCTCGAAGCACTCCGTACGGAGTACGACCCGGGGCTCGACGTGATCCGCGAGCTGCTGCCGTCCCTGGGCACGATCCGGCGCGTGCAGCTCGGGTACCAGAAGCGGTCGTCGCGGTACGACCTCGTGCTGGCCGGGGAGCAGGTCAACATCTTCGACCCCGAGATGGCGGGCGGCGCGCTGATGGACCTGGGCGTCTACTGCATCCATGCCCTGGTGAGCCTGTTCGGGGAGCCCGACGCGGTCCAGGCGGCCTCGGTCACGGTCGCCTCGGGCGCCGACGGCGCGGGAAGCGCGCTGTGCACCTACCCTGGCTTCGTCGCCGAGGTCATGTACTCCAAGATCACCACGTCGAACCTGCCCAGCGAGATCCAGGGCGAGCTGGGGACGCTGCTCATCGACCAGATCGCCACTCCGTCGTCGCTCGCGGTGGAGCTGCTGGACGGCACCTCGACGCCGCGCGCGCTGCCTGTGGTGCCTCACGTCCTCATCGGCGAGGTCGAGCGGTTCGTCGACCTCGTCGAGACCTCCGGCGACGCCACCCACGACCAGCACCTGACGGCCGCGACGCTCCGACTGATGGACGCGATCCGTGCAGTGACGACTCCGGACCTGACCCGGGCCTGACCACCGAGGGTCGTTCGCCGTACGATGCTCGCCATGCCCGCGCGACCCGCCCTCATGCTGCTTGCTGGGCCATCGGGCAGTGGGAAGTCGAGGCTGGCGCGGCTCAGTGGATGCGTGAGCGTGCGACTGGACGACTTCTACCGCGACGCGGACGACGAGGACATGCCGCGCTGGGGCGGGATCGTCGACTGGGACGATCCGCACAGCTGGAACGCCGATGCCGCGACCACGGCCATCACCACGCTCCTCGAGCGCGGTGCGGTGAGCGTTCCCGTGTACGACATCAGCCTCAGCCGAAGGATCGGCTACCACGACCTCGTACTGCCCGAGACTCCTGCCGGTCAGCGCGTCTGCATCGTCGCGGAAGGCATCTTCGCGCCGGAGCTCGTCCGCCGGTGCCGGGAGCTCGGACTCGAGACCACTGGCGTCTGGCTCTCCCGTGGCGGCCCGCTGGTGTTCGTGCTGCGCCTCGTCCGGGACCTGCGCGAGCATCGCAAAGCCCCGCACATCCTGCTGCGGCGAGGCTGGGCGTTGCTACGCAAAGAGCCGGCCCAACGGCGCGCCGCCGAGGCCAAGGGCTGCGAGACGCTGACGATGCGGCGGGCCGCTGCTCGGATCGAGTCGCTCCGGAGATCCTGACCCGAGGGACGCGGACTCCGCGACTGACCTGGTCGTAGCACGTGTGTGCTGGTTCAGATTTGGTCCACTTTTTTGTCAGTGTGTGCGTTTACTATGGGTTCATGGACGGCAGAGCATCACTCGCGACGACCACCACGCCGGTGGCGCCTTCGGGTGCGTGCGTCGGCTTCGAGCAGATCCGTTCCCTCCTGGAGACCTTCCGGCGGACCGACCGGACGACAGCGTCGGACGAGGACCGGCTGGCGTGGATCGACGAGATCCGTGACCTCGGGCGCCGGGTGACCGCACTGGCGGCGGTGCTGGTGGCTGAGGCAGACGAGGCCGGGTCCGCCATGCGCGCCCGCCACACGCGGCTTGAGGACTGGATGGCTCGGTCGGGTCAGGAGACCCCCCGGGAAGCGTCGGGGGCCGTCTGGGCAGCCCGCGCTCTGGAGCGGCGACCCGCGGTTCGTGATGCGGCGACGCGTGGTCGGATCAGCGTCGGCCAGGCGAAGGCGATCGGTGAGGCGCTGGACGCGTTGCCGACGAGCTTGGACCGAGGACAGCGAGCGGATGCCGAACAGCTGATCCTGACCGAGGCGCAGCACGCGCCGGCGGAGAAGCTGCGGGTGATGACCGAGAGCATCCTTCGACAGGTCGCGCCCGAGAAGTCCGACTCTGCGGAGGAACGGGCCGCGAAGCTTGCAGAGCGCGATGTACGGGCGAGGAGCCGACGGAAGCTGTGGTTCGGGCCAGAGAGCGATGGGTCGATCGAGTTCGGCGGCAGCCTGCCGGTGGTTGCCGGCCGCCGACTGCAGAGCATGGTGCAGGCGGTCTCCGACCGGCGCTATCGGTCGGCGAAGGACGCGCGGGACCGGTTGGCGCTGCAGGAGACTCCGCAACAACGCGGGGCTGACGCCCTGGTCGAGATCCTCGGCGCCGCGGAGGCAGCGGAGCGCGGTGAGGCGAAGACCCCGTCGATCCCTGCGGGTGCGGCGCAGCTCCAGGTGCTGATCCCCTACCAGGACCTTCTCGACCGAGCCGCCGCCAGTGGCCTGCTCACCGACGGCACACCCGTGTCCGCGAGCGAGCTGCGCGTGCTGGCATGCAACGCGGAGCTCGTCCCAGCCGTACTCGGTAGCGACTCACAGGTGCTGGACATGGGACAGACCGTGCGGCTCGCCCCGCCGAGCCTTCGCCGAGCGATCGGTCTTCGCGACGGTGGCTGCGCGTTCCCGGGCTGTACGACGCCGGTGCGCCACTGCGACCTGCACCACGTGCGGCCGTGGCAAGAGGGCGGCCCTACGAACCGAGACAACATCGTGGCCCTGTGCAGAGTGCATCACGCGGTGTGCGAGCCCCGACCTCCCACCACCGGGGCAGACGGGCGGCCGGTGGTCCCCGACGGGTGGGACGTCCGGATCGACAACCGCGGGCTCCCCGAGTTCCTCCCGCCCGCGGCAATGGACCCTGCCCGGACACCGGTCCGCCGCACGGGCCACGCGGCAACCCTCTTCGACCACGACCAGCCACGCCGGGCGGGAGGACCGGGCTCTGTCTGCGGCTCCGGGGGGGGGGGGGGGGGGCGGACACCCCCCAAAAAGCCCCCGAGGTTGGGCACCGCACAACAAAGATCGAGGCCCCCCACGGGGTGGGCGTGTCCCCACGCCCGGGCCGGCAACACGGGTCAATGGC
>JBBQBP010000019.1:0-66045 GCA_038317635.1 Propionibacteriales bacterium | reverse complement strand
GAGGGGCCGCCGCCGAGCACGGATGGGAGCAGGTAGGAGGAGGCGCCCAGCAGGACTTGCAGCAGACCGATCGCCAGCGTCGCCGCGGGCCAGACGAAGGTCTCGTCGATGTGTGACCAGTCGGAGGTGGTGGCCAGGTTCCAGCCCACCCAGGCGATCGCGATCGTGAGCCAGACCAGCCCTGCGGTGACGGAGGCTGTGGCGAACTCGGACGGGGGCCGGTGGCGTACCGGCGCCCACAGGCCGCGGCCCCACAGTGCGAGCCCGAGGAGGTAGCAGCCCACTCCGCCGGCCGCGAGCGAGGACCAGCCGAGCAGCGCCCCGGCCACGGCCACGACCAGCGCCGCTCCGAAGATGGGGAGTGCGAGCCTGGTCCAGCGCTCGGCGCGGTCGTCCATGCGGGTGCGAAGCATCGTCGGCCACAACGTCAGCAAGGTGCCCGTCAGTGTCAGGCCCACCCAGCCGAGCACGTTGGTGAGCGCGTGGGCGACCAGGACGCGGGAGTGCAGTGGGCCATCATCGAGAGAGGCGAGCCAGGTGCCCAGAGCGGCGCCGAGGACCAGTGACGCGGCCGAACCCAGGTAGTAGTGGACGCTGACCCGGAACCGTCCGGGCAACGCGCGGCGTAGCATCCGCCACAGCGCCCAGCCGTGCCAGCCCGCCGCCGCGGCGACGATCGTGCCGCCGACCAGCGTCACCGGCCAGGCGTGCGTCGGTACGCCGATCAGCACGAGGATCGCGCCACCGTTGAGGAGAGCGAGCCGCCAGGTCTGGTGGCGGCGTCCGCCGGGAGCGTCGGAGGCGTGCAGCAGCGTCTGGGCGAAGTGCCAGCTCCAGACAGCTATCGACGAGGTGAGGCCGCCAAGCAGGACGATGTGGAGCAGCACCCAGTCGGAGTCAGCGATCCAGCGGTGGGCGACCGCGACCCCCAGGGCCGTGAGCAGCCAGGCCACCAGCGGGTAGTCGCGCATGGCCCACCTGCCGCGGGCGGCCTTGTGTTGCGGATGTGTCATCGGTCCAGAGGCTATGACCATCAGGCTCTACCGGGAAATGCACCCGGCCGGTTACCCGTCGTCGTCGCCTGGACCCGAATGCGTACGTCGAGTTCCGCGCATGGGGGTCGACATGTCGTCCTCGGGTTCGGCGAGCTCGCATCCGGCGCGGTGGCCATCGATGGCTCCGCAGGCGGCGCAGACCTCGTCGAGCCAGCAGACGCGTTCCCCACCCAGGTCCAACCCGTCCTCGAGGCCGTTCGGGGTAACAACGTCCTGGCGACCTCCGTGTGAGCCCTCGTCATTTGGCTCGAGCCCGATCACACGCATTCGAGTGCGTGGTGCGGCTCGGCGGGAAGGTGCACCACAATGCCATCTCCCGGCATGACCCGGCCGCCGGTAACCACGATGCCCATGATCCCGGTCTTGCGCACCACATCGCCGGAGCTATCGCGTCCAAGAACGGCCTTGAGCAGACCCGGCTGGAAAGCGTTGATCTGAGCGCAGGGGTTGCGCAGTCCGGTGACCTCCACAACCGCCTCGGGCCCAATGCTCAGAACCGTTCCCTTGGGGAGTGCGAGCAGGTCCAGATTCCTGGTGGTGATGTTCTCGCCGAGCTGGCCCGGCTGGACGTCGAAACCCTGCTCAGCAAGCTCAGCGAACAGCTCGGCATGGATGAGGTGCACCTGCCGAAGGTTGGGCTGGGTCGGATCTGCCGCGGCGTGTGAGCCGTGCTGCACCGTGGTCCCCGCGTGAGCATCACCCTGAACCCCCAACCCGGCCAACAGAAGAATCTCCACGGTCTGTGGCTTGCTGAACCGATGGGCACTGTCGCGACTGACAGCAAACACCGTGGGCTGATCATCAAACACCGTTGAATTCTTGCACGCGATCGCGTGAAGCGATGAGCGCCAGCAAGGCCTTCCCAGACGCCGAACGGCAACGGGTGCCTATTGGGCCGAGCTAGGAACTTCACTTCAGCGCTCCTCACTCCGCTCTGACAGGGTGAGCCGTAACGCTCGATGATCGAACGCGGGATGCCAGCGATCCCGGTTTTGCGAGCCGAGTCCGAACGAAAGGATCGCAGATTCTGCGGACTCCCAAGCTGATTCCAACTCACGATGGGCATTATATTCCCTAGTCAGAGCCATGTTAGGGGACGAGCCGGCCTATAAGCCGGATTCTGTCGCCCCCGAAGGGGCGGGTGGCCATCCATCTGCGACCGTTGTTGCCAACGGCCTTCGCGCAAGCGCGTGCGACCTACCTGACGACTCGGGCGAGCAGCCCTGATGCGCCGTCACAGGCCCGAAGGCCCTCTTGGTCTTGCTCCGGGCGGGGTTTACCGAGCCACTCCAGTCACCTGGAGTGCTGGTGGTCTCTTACACCACCGTTTCACCCTGACCCAGCCTCGCGGCTGGGCGGTCTGTTTTCTGTGGCACTGTCCCGCGGATCGCTCCGGGTGGGTGTTGCCCACCGCCCTGCTCTGTGGAGTCCGGACTTTCCTCGACCCCTTGCGGGGCCGCGGTCACCCGGCCGACTCGTCCGCGGGCAAGTCTACGACCCGGCGAGCTGGTCAGGGGACCGTCAGTACCTCGGCGCCTGTCTCGGTGACGACGAGGGTCTGCTCGAACTGGGCGACACGGGACGAGTCGTTCGTGACAACCGTCCAGTCGTCGTCCCAGACATGGCTGCTGTCGTCGCCGAGGGTGAGCATCGGCTCGATGGTGAACGTCATCCCCGGCACCATCAGGGTGTTCAGCCGCGGCTCGTCGTAGTGGAGGATCGTCAGGCCCGAGTGGAACGCCGTATGGACACCGTGGCCGGTGTAGTCGCGGACCACCCCGTAGCCGAACCGCGTCGCGTACGACTCGATCACGCGCCCGATGACGTTGATCTCGCGCCCCGGGGCGACGGCCTTGATGGCCCGCTCCATCGCTGTCCTCGTCCGCTCCATCAGCAGCCGGGACGCCTCGTCGAGCTGGCCACACCCGAAGGTGGCGCAGTTGTCGCCATGGACGCCGTCCTTGAAGGCCGTCACGTCGATCTTCACGAGGTCCCCGTCCTGGAGTGGCCTGGCGTCGGGGATGCCGTGGCAGATGACCTCGTTGACCGACGTACAGATCGACTTCGGGAAACCTCGGTACCCGAGCGTCGACGGGTACGCCCCGTGGTCGCACATGAACTCGTGTGCCACCCGGTCGAGCTCCTCGGTCGTGACGCCGGGGGCGATGTGCTTCGCCGCCTCGTACAAGGCCTGCGCCGCGATCGTGCCGGCGACCCGCATCTTCGCGATCGTCTCGGCGCTCTGTACGTGCGAACCGGTGTAGCGCTTGGGCGCGGGCCTGCCCACGTACTCCGGCCGCTGGATCGACGACGGGACGGTTCGGACGGGGGACACGGGGTAGGGTTCGACGCGGGTCACAACGGCGCATCCTACCCACCGCGAGGAGGAAACCATGGCGGAGGGCGAGTGGTACTGGTGCCTCAGGCACCATGCGGTGGAGCCCTACGACGGGTGTCGCAGCGAGGAGAGGCTCGGTCCCTACGCGACGCAGGCGGACGCCTCACAGGCGCTCGCCAAGGTCGCCGAGCGGAACAAGCAGTACGACCACGACCCGCGCTTCGTCGACCTCGACGAGAACGGGGAGCCCGAGGATGGGTGGATGCCGTTCAAGGACTGATCCCTCTGGCGTGGGCTAGCGTGCCCGCATGACCGTTGCCGAACGTCGCCGCCGCGAGCTCGAGGAGGCACTCGCGCGCGCGCACGCGACATTGGTCGGCGCGGGGATCGAGATGCGCACCGAGCCGTCCGAGCTGGGTCTGGCCAGGTTGATCGTCGCAGGAGCGCAGGTGTCTCTGACTCTTGCCCCTGACCTCGTGGCCCTCGCCACACGGATGCTCGCGCACCGGCTGGCGACATCACGACCGGGTCGTACGGTCGAGGTCCGCATCCCTCCGTACGTCGCCGTGCAGGTCGGCCACGGTCAGGGACCGACGCACACCCGGGGCACGCCGCCGAGCGTCATCGAGACCGACGCGCTGACGTTCCTACGGCTCGCGACCGGCGACCTCAGCTGGGCGCAGGCCGTCGCAGGGGGAGTACGGATCAGCGGTGTGCATGCGGACCTGTCCGACGTGTTCCCGTTCGGCTGAACCGATCAGAGCTGGGGCAGCAGGTGCTGCAGCTCCCACGGCGTGACCTGGCGGCGGAACGACTCGAACTCCGCGCGCTTGTTGCGCAGGAAGTAGTCGAAGACATGCTCGCCGAGCGTCTCGGCGACGAGCTCTGAGCGCTCCATCGTCCGTACAGCCTCATCGAGGTTCTTCGGCAACGGCTTGATGCCCATCGCGCGGCGTTCCGACTCGGTGAGCTCCCACACGTCGTCCTCGGCGCCAGCCGGCAGCTCCATGCCCTGCTCGATGCCGTCGAGACCGGCGGAGAGGATCAGCGCGTACGCGAGGTAGGGGTTGCAGGCCGAGTCGAGCGTGCGTACCTCGACGCGTGCCGAAGCGCCCTTGGTGGGCTTGAGCGCCGGGACGCGCACCATGGCGGAGCGGTTGTTGCGGCCCCAGCAGATGTACGAGGGAGCCTCGGCTCCGTACGCGAACCGTGCGTACGAGTTGACCCACTGGTTGGTCACCGCGGTGATCTCGGCCGCGTGGTAGAGCACTCCCGCGACGAACTGACGCGCCACGTCGGACAGGTGGTACTCGGCCGAGGCGTCGAAGAACGCGTTGCGGTCGCCCTCGAACAACGACACGTGCGTGTGCATGGCCGACCCTGGCGCATCGGCCAGCGGCTTCGGCATGAACGAGGCGTGGATCCCCTGGGAGGCCGCGACCTCCTTGACGACGACGCGGAACGTCATGATGTTGTCGGCCATCGTCAGCGCATCGGCGTAGCGCAGGTCGATCTCGTGCTGGCCGGGGCCGCCCTCGTGGTGGCTGAACTCGACGGAGATGCCCATCTGCTCGAGCATCGTGATCGTCTTGCGCCGGAAGTCGCTGCCCTCGCCGAGCGTCGTGTGGTCGAAGTAGCCGCCGGTGTCGAGTGGTGTGGGCGGCTTCGTGAAGTCGGTCGGCGGCTCGAACAGGTAGAACTCGACCTCCGGGTGCGTGTAGAACGTGAAGCCCTTGTCGCCGGCCTTGCGCAGCGCGCGCTTGAGGACGTAGCGGGGGTCCGCGTAGGACGGGGAGCCGTCAGGGAGGCTGATGTCGCAGAACATGCGAGCCGTCGGCTGCGCGTGGTCGCGCCAGGGAAGGATCTGGAACGTCGAGGGATCCGGGTGGGCCACCATGTCCGCCTCGTAGCGGCGAGCAAACCCCTCGATGGCCGAGCCGTCGAACCCGACCCCCTCTGCGAAGGCGCCTTCGACCTCGGCAGGGGAGATGGCGACGGACTTGAGATATCCGAGGACGTCGGTGAACCACAGCCGGACGAAACGTACGTCTCGCTCTTCCATCGAACGCAAGACGAACTCGGTCTGCTTGTCCATGACGCCCATATTGCCGCGTCTGTGTTTCGAGCGCGTTACTCCAGGACAAGTCGTGGCAAGCGCCAGCATCTATCCTGCCTTCGTGAGGCTGGTGACCAGTGAGGGAGACCTTGCCCGGAAAGGGTTCGTCGAGCCTGCCCGCGCTGCCCGCCAGATCGAGGCCCTGAGCGAGCACGACGAGGACCAGGTGGACTTCCTCGTCGACGAGGCGTCTCGGACGCTCGAGCCGGACCTCGCCCTGTCGACGCTCGTCGAGATGGTGGGCAATGACGCGTCACTCGTGGGCACGTTGGTGGCCGACCATCGGTTCGCGCGGCGGGTGCTGGCCGTGATGGGTGGGTCCTCCGAGCTCGCGCGTGAGATCGTTCGGCGGCCCCAGGACCTGGACGCGCTCGCTGCCGAGCCGACGCGGCGACCGGCGTCCGACATCGCCGCTGCACTGCTCGACGCCGTGGGGCCCCAGGCAGTCCGTCCGGCTGACGAGCTGCGGTACTCGTACCGGCGCGAGCTGATCCGGATCGCCGCGCGCGACCTCACAGCCGGCGACCCGCTGGCGCTGCTGGACGACATCGCCGGAGAGCTGGCAGACCTGGCCGATGCCGCGCTGCAGGCCGCTGTCGCCATCGCGCGTACCCAGGTCTCGGGCCACGAGCGCATACGGTTCGCGGTCATCGCGCTGGGCAAGACCGGTGCGCAGGAGCTCAACTACATCTCCGACGTGGACGTCCTGTACGTGGTCGAGCCGGCGTTGGACTCGCTCGGCGAGGCGCTCTGTACGCCCGGGGAGGCCGTCGAGATCGGCACCAAGTTGGCGGCCGCCGCGACGCGTGCGTGCGCCGACAACACCAGCGCGGGGTCGCTGTGGGCAGTTGACGCGGCATTGAGACCCGAGGGCAAGGCGGGCCCGCTCGTACGGACGCTGGCGAGCATGAGTGCCTACTACGGCAAGTGGGCGAAGAACTGGGAGTTCCAGGCGATGCTCAAGGCGCGGCCGATGGCCGGTGACCTCGCGCTGGGGCAGGAGTTCTGCGACCTCATCGGGCCGCTCGTCTGGGCGGTGGGGGAGAACGCCGGGTTTGTCCCCGAGACCCAGGCGATGCGGGCGCGGGTGATCTCGTTGATCCCGGCCAAGGAGGCGGACCGCGAGATCAAGCTCGGCGCTGGCGGGCTCCGCGACACCGAGTTCACCGTGCAGCTGCTCCAGCTCGTCCACGGCCGGGCTGACGAGCGGCTTCGGATCCGTCCCACGCTGCCCGCGTTGCAGGCCTTGGTCGACCACGGCTACGTGGGCCGCGAGGACGGCGCCAAGCTGGCCGAGGCGTACCGGTTCCAGCGTCTGCTCGAGCACCGTGCCCAGCTGCACAAGATGCGTCGCACGCACCTCATCCCCGACGACGATGCCGGTCTGCGACGCCTTGCCCGGGCCGTGGGGCGTACCGAGCCGCACGAGGTCTTCGAGGACTGGCGGGCCAGTGCCCGTACGGTCACCAGGCTCCACCTGCGCGTGTTCTACTCGCCGCTGCTCGAGGCGGTCGCGAGGATCCCGTCGGAGGCTGTCCGGCTCACGACGGACGCGGCGAAGACCAGGCTCTCCGCGCTCGGGTACGCCGACGCGGAGGCCGCGCTGCGACACATCAGAGCGCTCTCGGCCGGCATGTCCCGCCCCGCCGAGATCCAGCGCCAGCTCCTTCCGGCCATGCTCGGGTGGTTCGCAGCGGGGCCCAACCCCGATGCGGGCCTGCTCGCGTTCCGCCAGGTGTCGGAGGCGTTGGGCGAGACGCCGTGGTACCTGCGGGCGTTGCGCGACGAGAGCGCGATGGCCGAGCGGATGGCGCTCATCCTTTCCACGTCGCGCCTGGCCGTGACGCTGCTGCGCCGTGTCCCGCAGCAGGTGGAGCTGTTGAGCAGCGACGAGCTCATCGTGCCGAGGAGTCTCGAGGAGATCCGTGAGGCGATGAACGCCGCGGCCGGCCGGTACCGCGAGGCCGAGTCGGCCGTCGAGGCCGTCCAGGCGATCCGTCGACGCGAGCTGCTGCGGCTGGCCATGGCGGACCTGCTGGGTCACGCCTCTCGCGAGGTGGTGGGCCGAGGGCTCACCGACATCGTCGACGGGACCGTCGGGGCGGTCCTGGAGATCGCACGGCGCGAGGTGGACGACGCACCGGAGATCGCCGTGATCGCGTGCGGCAGCTGGGGGGCCAGCGAGATGTCGTACTCGTCGGACGCGGACGGCATGTTCGTCATCGACGACACCGACGACCCGGAGCGTACGAAGCGAGCGATCGCCATCGTGTCCCGGCTGCGGACGCTGCTGAAGCTGGGTGGCGAGGACGCTGCGCTGAGGTTCGACGTCGACCTGCGGCCGGAGGGCATCCAGGGCCCGCTCGTACGGACGTTGTCCGCCTATCGCAGATACTACGAACGGTGGTCGGCGACGTGGGAGGCGCAGGCGATGCTGCGTGCCGACGCGGGGACGGGCGACGAGGACCTGGGGCGCCGATTCATCGAGATCATCGATCCCGTCCGCTACCCGAGCGAGGGGTTGTCGACGCAGCAGGTGCACGAGATCCGACGGCTCAAGGCGAGGGTGGAGACCGAGCGGATGCCGCGCGGCGTCGACCCCAAGCGCCACGTCAAGCTCGGGCCGGGTGGTCTGTCGGATGTCGAGTGGACCGTCCAGCTGCTGCAGCTCCAGCACGCACACGAGGTGCCGACGATGCGGACCCCACGCACGATGGAAGCTCTCCGCGCGGCGGTCGCCGCCGACCTGCTGGAAGAGGGCGACGCGGCGGCGCTCGAGGCGGCCTGGGAGTTCGCGGGCCGGATCCGCAACACCGCCATGCTCGTTCGTGGCAAGGCCTCGGACACGATCCCCACCGATGCGAGGGAGAACGCGCAGGTCGCGCAGACGCTCGGGTACGGCCGGGGCGGTGCGTCGCACCTGCTCGACGACTGGGGACGGACTGCACGTCGCGCCCGCAACGTCGTCAACCGGCTCTTCTACGGCCTCGAGGAGGACGACTGACCCGGCAACGTCAACGGCCGGCCGAGTGAACCCGGCCGCTTTCAGAGCGTGAGGGGTCAGGCCTTCTTGAAGAGGCTGAGCTTGTTGTAGTGCTTGGCGAGCAGGTAGTACACGGTCACGCGGTTCTTGCGGTTGACGCCCGTCAGCGTCTCGCCCACGCTGGCGAGGGCCGCATCGATGTCGGCGTTGGAGTCGGTGATGGCGAGCTTCTTCTTGATGAAGCCCTCACGGACGCGCTTGAGCTCCTCGGGATCGCTGTACGAGACGAGCGAGGAGTCGACCTTGTGGAGCGCGATGCCGCAGTGCCGCACGATGCCCGCAACGGCCTCGTCATCGGCCTTGGGATCGTACTTCTTGACGTCTGCCGCCCAGTCGGTGGCCATGGGGGTCTCCTCTCGACGCCGGGTCAGGTTGGTGGCGTCGAGAGGACCCTAGTACCGGGACGCGGCGAGGTGGCTAAAACGGCTGGGAACATCTGCCTCACAGGGTGAGCGAGCTCCGGACCCCACCCGCCACGATCGGCGTTCCGTCCGGCACCGCACGGGCTCCGACGTCACGCAGCCGCAGATACAGCTGCTCCGGCGGGGGATTGTGGTGGCTCAGATGGATCGCGACGATGTCCGTGGTGCCCGTCGCGCATCCCCACTCACGGAGCTGGGCCACTGACGTCGCGAACGTCTGCAGGTTCAGGTGACCGCTGGTCGGCTCGGGCGAGTCACCGAACGTCTCCTCGAGCAGGACGAGGTCGAAGGTCGTCCCCGCGAGCATCTGTCGCACACCCGGTGCCCACGGGCCGGTGTCGGTGCCCCACAGAACGGTGGCGTCAGGGCCCGCGATCGCGTACAGGCATGCTTCCCCGTGCGCGTCGTGCGCCGCCGGGAGAGCGCGGACGCGATACGGACCGAGCACAATGTCACGCCCGGCCGTGATGGTGACGAAGGTGACGTTCCCGCCCTTGAGCCACGGCTTGCAGGCGTCGGTGACCGGCTTCGGGCCCACCACGGTCAATGGTTCGGACGTGACCCACGACCTGTACATGAGGAACGCCGGATCCAGGTGATCAGGATGGGCGTGGCTCACGAGGACGTAGCGCACACCCGCGAGAGAGATGTTCTGCCGCGTCGCCTGACGGGGTGCCTCCGCGCCGGGATCGATGAGAAGAACCCGGTCGATGAGTGCCGAGGTCTGTGAACGGACGATCCCGGCTTCGACCAGCGACATGCAGCACGGTTTCGCGCACCAGGGGTTCGGCCAGCCGTCGGAGGACCCCGTACCGAGCATCAGGACTTCCATGGCGCTGACGCTAGCGCCTCGTCAGGGCTCCGGGACGTGCGGAAGCGGCTCGACCGACGGTCGGGACGTCAGCAGCACGCCGAGTTGGGCGACGATCACGGCGGCGAGCATGAGCCCAGCCCCGATGAGCGCCCGGAGGTCCATACGCTCGCCGAGGACCAGAGCCCCACCGATCGCCGCGAACACCGCCTCGAGCGCCATGATCAGTGCCGCGTGGCTCGCCGGAGCGTCGCGCTGGCCCACCACCTGAAGCGTGAACCCGACACCCGTCGAGAGGAAGGCTGCGTACGCGAGGGGGCCGAGCGTCTGGGCGATCCCGCTCAAGGGCGTCGGCTCGAAGGCGACGGCGAAGACGAGGCTGATCACCGCGCACGTGGCGAACTGCACGACGCACAGGCGGAAGGGGTCGAGCGCCCCGAGCCGCTCCAGCGCCAGGATGTGGCCGGTCCAGAAGACGGCGCAGCCGAGGACGAGCAGGTCACCGACGTTCACGTGGAAGCCGTCCCGCACACTCAGCAGGTACAGGCCGCAGAGTGCCAGGACCACGCCCACCCAGGTCCAGCGACCGGCCCGCTGCCGGAAGAACAGCCAGCCCGCTACGGGGATGAAGACCATGTACAGGCCGGTGATGAAGCCGGCGTTCCCAGCCGTCGTGGTCTCCAGGCCGGCCTGCTGCAACAGCGAGCCGCCGGTGAGCGCCACGCCGACGCCCAGGCCGGGAAGAAGCACCTGGCGCCAGCGGGCAGCACGCTCTGCACGGGTGCGGTGGGCGCTCCGATCGAAGACCCCGACGACGACCAGCAGGACGAGCGCCCCCAAGGCGTGCCGTACGGCGGTGAAGGACGCGAACGCCATGTGCTCGGCCCCGAACCGTTGGGCGACGAACGCGGAGCCCCAGATCATTGCCGCGATGAGCAGCAGCAGGCTGCCTCGCCAGGACCGGGGACTCGATGACACGAAAGGAGAGCCTAGGGGTCGGCCGCCCCCGGAGGGACCCGGCAGCCGTAGAGTGGTGGTGATGAGCGCCACGACTGTTGAGAACCTCTCCGGTTGGGGACGGACCGCCCCCACCCTCGCCCATGTCCTCCGGCCGTCTGCGCCCGAGGTCGTCATCGACGCGGTCACGACCGTGGCCGCGGCGACGTCGGGACCGCTGGCCAGGGGTGTCGTCGCGCGGGGGCTTGGTCGCAGCTACGGCGACATCGCCCAGAACGCCGGCGGACTGGTCATCGACATGACGAGCCTCGACCGTGTCTATGGCGTCAACGCCGCGAACGCCTCGGTGGACGTCGATGCAGGAGTCTCGCTGGATGCCCTGCTCCGTGTCGTACTCCCTCATGGTCTGTGGATCCCGGTGCTTCCCGGCACGCGTCAGGTGACGGTCGGCGGAGCGATCGCGTGTGACGTCCACGGCAAGAACCACCACAGCTCCGGCAGCTTCGGCAACCACGTCCGCGCGATGCAGCTGCTCATCGCGGACGGGCGGGTCCTGGAGCTTGCTCCCGAGGGGACGCCCGACGATCCGGACGGCTCGATCTTCTGGGCCACGGTGGGTGGTGCCGGCCTGACCGGAGTCATCCTGCGGGCCACGCTCGGACTCGACCGCGTGGAGACTGCGTACTTCGTCGCCGACGGCCTCGTCACACACTCCCTCGAGGAGACGCTGGTGGCGCACGCTGACGGTTCAGAGGCGCGCTACCCGTACAGCTCGGCCTGGTTCGACGCCATCTCGGCACCGCCGACACTCGGCCGCGCCGCGATCTCGCGGGGCGCCATCGCCCGGCTGGACCAGCTGCCGCCCAAGCTGCAGCACGATCCGCTGCGGTTCGACTCGGAACCCCTTGTCACGTTGCCCGACGTCTTCCCGAACCGCCTGGCGAACAAGCTGACGTTCTCGGTGCTGGGGAGTCTCTGGTACGCGAAGAGCGGCAACTACACGAACAAGGTGCAGAGCCTCACCGGCTTCTACCATCCGCTGGATCTCATCGGCGAGTGGAACAGGGCGTACGGGTCGGACGGGTTCCTCCAGTACCAGTTCGTCGTCCCGACGAAGGCCCGCGACGCGTTCGTGTCGATCGTCCGTGACATCCAGAGGTCGGGTCACTACTCGTTCCTCAACGTGTTCAAGCTGTTCGGTGAGGGCAACCGGGCGCCGCTGTCGTACCCGATGGCGGGGTGGAACGTCTGCGTCGACTTCCCGATCCGGGAGGGCCTCGCGCCGTTCCTCGCGCGCATCGACAAGCAGGTGTTGGAGTTCGGCGGGCGGTTGTACGTGGCGAAGGACTCGCGGACCTCCGCGGCCACCTTCCACACGATGTACCCGCGTCTCGACGAATGGATCGCCGTGCGCCGTCGGGTGGACCCTGACGGCGTGTTCGCCTCTGACCTCGCTCGACGACTGGAGCTGCTGTGATCAACGCCACGGGTAACCCCCAGACCATCCTGCTGCTCGGGGGGACCAGCGAGATCGGTCTCGCGATCGTCCACGAGTACCTGTCCGCCGCCCCCGCGCGGGTCATCCTCGCCGGGCTGCCCGGACGGGTGGAGCGCGACCAGGCCGCGGCCGAGCTTCGTGCCGCCGGCGCGACGAGCGTCGAGGGGATCGACTTCGACGCGCTCGACTTCCCGACCCATCCGGCGGTCGTCGACGAGGCGTGGGCGGGGGGCGACGTCGACGTGGCCATCGTCGCGTGGGGCCTGCTCGGCGACGCCGAGAAGCTCTGGCAGGACCAGCGACGCATCGTCGACTACATCGGCGTGAACTTCACCGGCGCGGCGAGCATCGGCGTCCTCCTCGGCCAGAAGATGAAGGCCCAGGGCCACGGCCAGATCGTCGTGATGTCGTCCGCCGCCGGGCAGCGCGTACGTCGCTCGAACTTCGTGTACGGATCCACCAAGGCCGGTCTCGACGGCTTCTATCTCAACCTCGGACAGGCTCTCGAGCCGTACGGGGTCAAGGTCCTCGTCGTACGTCCCGGCATGGTCCGTACGCGCATGAGCGCCCACCTCAAGGAGGCGCCGCTCACGGTCGACAAGGAGCTCGTTGCTCAGCTGGTGGTCAAGGCCGCCAAGGCGGGCAAGGAGATCGTCTGGACCCCGCCGGCGTTCGAGCTCGTCATGCTCGTCCTTCGCCACATCCCTCGCCCCATCTTCAAGCGGCTACCGCTGTAGCGGTCCGTTCCGTCGGGGCATCGAGATCAGTTGGTGCGGCGTCGCAGGAACCCGAGGATCTCCTCGGCGAGGCCGTCGTCGACCGGCTCGTCGTCCTGATTCTCGAGGGATGCGATGTGTGCGTCGAGGCCTTGAGCGGCGGCGAGCTCGTCGAGGTTGCGGCACCACACGTCGGTTCGCTGTGGCAGGTCCCCGACCTCGATCACGAGGCCGAGGAGGCGCTCGAGCCCCTGGATGAGCGCCAAGGTCGCTTTGGGGCTGGGTGGCACGGACACGTAGCTGGGTACTGATCCCCACATGCGCAGCACGGGGATTCCTGCCGCGTCGCACGCGTCGGCCATGACGCCGGTGATCCCGGTGAACCCCTCGTGGGCCGTCGTGCTCGCGCCCAGCCTCGCCGCCAGGTCGGCATCCTGGGTGAACGCGTGGACCGGAAGGTTGCGCGTGTGAGCGATGTCGGCAGACACCGCGCCCAGCGAGACAGCGAGCACCGGTCCGGCCGGCTCGAGCGTCGAGAGCACCTCAGCGCAGAACTCCTGCCAGCGGAAGGTCGGCTCTGGGCCACGGACGAGGATCAGCTCGGCCTGCGGGTGGCTCGTCCTCAGGATCTCCGTCGTGGGCCACGACACGACTCGGCGACCGTTGGCGTCTACCGTGACGAGGGGACGGTGGGTCTGGAGGTCGTAGTACCCGCTCGGTCCCACTTCTGCCAGCGGCTCCGACCCGTACGTGTCATCGATGTGGCCGATGACGTCGCTGGCCGCGTCACAGGCGTCGTTCCAGCCGGTGAACGCCATGAGCACGATCGCTCCGTGGCCGGGTGCCCTGAGCGCTTGGGAAGCCATGCCGACAGGGTACTTCCCTGCTCCGGCCGAGAAATCTCGGATTCGGTGTAACGCGAAGCCTGTCCCAACCTGTAGTACAGGTAGCGAGGAGGAGGGCGAGTGTCGGTGAACGCGGTGGACTACGAGCAGTTCGTACGGCTCGTCACGCCACGGCTCCTGCGGCACGCGTACGCGCTGTGCGGCGACTCGTACATCGCCCAGGACCTCGTCCAAGAGGCACTGCTGCGGATGTACGAGCGGTGGGCGGAGGTCGATCCCGAGCGGAACCCCGTCGCGTACGCCCATCGGACCGTCCACAACCTCTTCGTCGACCGGGCGGAACGCCGGTCGACCTCGGAGACGCCGCGGGCCCACTTCAGTGACTCCGACTGGGTCACCGAGCCCGGAGAAGCCGTCCAGCTGAAGATCGAGGTCGCCCGGGTGCTGTCGGTTCTGCCGTCCAAAGAGCGAGCCGTGCTGGTCGCGCGGTACTTGAACGATCTGTCCGTCGCCGACACCGCGGTCCTGCTGGGGGCGAGTGAAGCCTGGGTCAGGACCACGAGCTATCGGGCCCTCGTCCGGCTGAGGGCCGTGGCGACGCCCTCGCCGCGGCCCGTGACCGGGCCAGCGTCGGCGACAGCCTTCTAGATCACAGACCGATGTGCAGTCCGCAGAGTGTGAGAGGAGTCACCACGATGACCAGAGTTGCAGTGTTGCTGGCAGAGGGGTTCGAAGAAGGTGAGGCACTGACCGTCGCCGACATCCTGAGGCGGGCCGGGATCGACGCCCCCTTGGTCGGCGTGACGGGGGAGCGTGTGGCCGGCGGGCACGGCATCGAGGTCGTTGCTGACACAGTCCTCCCGGACTCCCTGCTCGACTACGACATGGTCGTTCTTCCAGGCGGGCTGCCCGGAGCGGCGAACCTCCGAGATGACGATCGGGTGGTGACCGCGGTCAGGGAGATGTACGACCAGGGCTGCTGGGTCACCTCGATCTGCGCCGCCGCCATGGTGCTCGGCAAGGCGGGCGTCCTCGATGGCCACGAGTGGACGTCCTACCCGGGCTACGAGGCCAAGATCGAGACGACAGGAGCGTTCAGCGAGCGGCTCGTCGTCCGTGACGGCAACGTCATCACGAGCCGCGGGCCGGCATCCGCCTACGCCTTCGGGTTCGCCCTGGTGGATGCGCTCGGTGGGGACAGTGCAGCAGTGAAGAGTCGGATGGTCTATCTCAATGCCTTCCGCGAGACCGAGGGGAGCAACTGATGGCCAGGGTCGCTGTGTTGATGGCTGAGGGCTTCGAAGAAGGCGAGACGACCACCATCGTCGACATCCTGCGGCGCGCGGGTGTCACGTGCGACTCCTTCGGGATCGGGGGCAACCCTGTGACAGGGATGCACGGGATGCGGGTCTTCGCGGACAAGGTGTTTCCGGCAGACATCGCGGACTACGACATGGTCGTGCTCCCGGGCGGCCGCCCAGGAGGGGACAACCTGCGCACCAACCCCGAGGTGATCGCGCTGGTGCAGCAGTTCGAGCAGAAGGGTCGCTGGATCGGTGCGATGTGCTCCGGGACGACGGTGCCCGCCGAGGCGAAGGTGATCGAGGGCAAGCGCGTCACGGGCTACACCGGGTACGCGGAGAAGATGCCTGGGGCAACGTTCGTCGAGGACGTGGTGGTCGTCGACTCCCACCTGGTCACCAGCCAGGGACCGGCGACGCCGTACCCGTTCGCGTATGCCATCGCCGAGGTCTTCGGGGTCGAGACGGCACCGCTGCGGGAGCGCATGCTGTACGTCCTCGCCGGCGGCAAGTAGCCGGCGTTGCTGCAGGCGCTCGAGGGTCTCGCGACGATCTGGCTGGTCATCGCGGCGGGGTGGGTTGCTGGCGATCGTGGTGTACGTGGTGGTCGCCACTCTGGTGTTCCGTCGACCTCTCGCCCACCAGGTCATCGGTGCGTTGTCGAGCAGCTACACCAACGTCGCCAACATCGGGCTCCCGATTGCGCAGTACGTCTTGGGAGATGCCACGTGGGTGGCGCCGATCCTGCTCGTCCAAGTGGGCCTGCTGCAGCCGGCGGCGCTGATGATCCTCGATGCCCAGAAACATGAGGGCCGGGTGCCCTTGGGGCGCTATCTCCTCATGCCGTTCCGGAACCCGATCACTGTCGCCGTCTTCGTCGGGGTGATGCTGCAGGTCACGAACATCACGCTCCCCAACGTCGTCGCGGCGCCGCTCGACAGCGTCGGCCGGATGGCGGTCCCGCTGATGCTCCTCGCGTTCGGAGCCTCCTTGCGCATCGGCCGGTCGTCCGGCGAGGGGGCGCCTGCCGGCGAGCTGTGGACCATTGAGGCGATCAAGCTCGTCCTCCAGCCGCTGTCCGCGTACGCGCTGGGAACCTGGGTCTTCCACCTCGACGCGCACGCCGCGTTCGCCGTGACCGTTCTCGCGGCTCTCCCGACAGCCACCGTCGTGCACGTCGTGGCCACGAGGTACAGGTCTGCCGAACCGCTCGCTCGCGATGCCGTCTTCTGGTCCACGGTGCTGTGCGTTCCTGTGATCCTCGCCGTAGCAGGGCTGCTGAGATGAGCTCCGTCACGTCACGCGGCCCATCGTCAGACGCCTGACGGCTGTACGCCCTCTACAGCTTCCCGATCACCGTATGGGCGAAGGCGATGACCTCTGCCTTTACGGCTACCTTGTCGCCAGGGAAAACGCCGGAGATGACCAGTTCTTGGCTGCCGAGGTTGATGTGCAACTGGGACCCCATGGCCTCATACCACGCCTCTTTGCCGAGACCGTCGATCTTCTCGATGTCAGGGAAGACTACCTTTGTGTGATCGTAGGTTTCGTAACCGTCCGTGAACTCGATGGATGCCTGAGCTAGAACTCCGCTGTCGCCGGTCTTGGTCTGCCCCGTGATCACATAGTCGCACCCGCCGTTGTCAGGATTGACCACTCCGGGAGCGACCGTGCCACCGAAGGCGGCGGCCACATCGCTGGGGGTGACGACGGCGCATGGAGCGACTGCGCCGGTTGCCGCAGTTGTGTCCGGTGCCGCTGCGCTGTCGCTGGCCGCAGACGTTGCCGGTCCAACCGAGGATGCCGCTGGCCCCGCGGTGGGGGCGGCCGTCGAACCACCGCCACTCGAACAGGCACTGAGAGCGGCACATATTCCGAGAATGGCGAGGGTCCTTCGCATGGCGGCGACACTAGCCCTCGCCGCAGCCGCCGGGAAGTGGTTGAACACTGCATTTACTGCACCATTTCTGCCGACCGAAAGTACCGACGGTGAGTTTCACCATCTCCTCGTCCCTGGCTCACTTCTGAGGGATTGAGGGACAGCTCAAGAAGCAAGAAGGAGTTGGCAGAAAAATCTTTTCGTAGTGCGAATCATGGAATAGAATCCTACACATGTACGTATCACCCAAGCGCTTCGTGGTCCTTGACCCGGTGCCTGTGGTCGTGCCCGGAAACGCCCGGGAACTGTTCGCCAAGCTGGATCATTCCGAGCAGGCGATGATCGCGGCTGAGGTCTCGAAGCTGGAGACGATCCACGATCTGTGCCTGGCGTTCCGGGCGGTCGACGAGGATGCGTTCGGTGAGGCGGCGGAGAAGCTCGTCTTCCACGGAGCCGATGGCACGCCCGGGGTCGCGGAGTACCTGAGCCTGGAGGTCTCTGCCCTCTTGGGGATCAGTCCGGGTGCGGGCGCTGGTTTGATCGGGCAGGTGCTGAACTGTGTGTATCGGCATCCGGTGTTGTGGGAGGCGGTCCGGGCGGGTGCGGTCCGCTGGTACCGGGCCAGTGAGCTCATCGGCGAAGTCAACAGTGCGGGCTTGTGCCAGGCGGCGGCGCTGTGGGTGGACCGACAGGTCACGCCGCGGTTGGCGAGCCTGTCCCGGGGCCGGGCGCTGCGGTTGTTGCGTGGCTACATCGCCCTGGCCGACCCGGAACAGGCCCGGCTCCGCGAGGAGAAGGCCCGCACCCACCGTCACGTCACACTCTGGGACTCCACTCTCGACGGCGGTCCGTGTCGCAACCTGACCGGCCGGTTGGATGTCACCGACGCGATCGCGCTCGATGCGACCTTGACCCGGCCCGCCGCTGTCCTGGCGGCTGATGGGGTCCTGGAGTCGCTGGATCAGCGTCGGGCCAGTGCGCTCGGGATCCTGGCGGACCCGGCCCGGGCGTTCCAGCTGTTGACCGGCCAGGACTCACCGTCCCAGCAGCTGGCGACCCCGGTGGTCCACTTGAGCGACCAGGCCCTGACCAGCGACCTGTCGATCGGCCGGGTCGAGGGCCACGGGGCCCTGTCGCGCGACACCGCCACGGGGCCCTGTCGCGCGACACCTGGGTCGAGCTGCTCGGCAATCAGCGTGTGACGGTACGGCCGGTGCTCGACCTGAACGCGATCGGCCCGGTCGATGCCTATGAGATCCCCGACCGCATCCGAGATGCCGTGACCTCACGCTCCCCGGTCGACATGTTCCCCTACGGCACTCAACCCAGCCGGGGCTGCGACCTCGACCACACGATCCCGTACGACCACATCCCGCTGGCGCCCCCCGGCCAAACCCACATCGAGAATCTGGCGCCGATCAGTCGCAAAGCCCACCGGGCAAAGACCGTCAAAGCCTGGCAGCTCACCCAGTACGACGGCGGCTGGCTCGAATGGGTCTCACCCGCCGGCTACCACTACGCCACCGGACCCTACGGAACCCTCCGACAACTCCCCGCCACCGCCGCCTAACCCCACAACGCTGCGGGCTGCCCGGTCAGTACTCACCCTTGATCACGAAGAAGGAACCGCGGATCACCCCGGCGAGCTTCGACCTCTGGCGCGCGAACTTGAAGCGGGACGCGAGCTCCTCGGGAACCTCCATGCCCTCGGACAGCTTGAAGCCAACGGCACGCTTCCTCGCATCAGCAAGGGTGTACATGACGTTGATGGACAGGCCCGACTCGTAGAACACGTACGTCATCCGCATGCCCTCGACCTCGAAGGAGGTCGCCTCGAGCGGGCGGGAGGAGATCACGATGCCGCGCTCGTCGGAGAGGATCCTGGTGACATGGTCGACCGCCTCCGTCGCCTCGTCTGCAGTGTCGACGCTGAAGACATGGCCGTACTTGTTCTTGTAGTAGCGAGCCTCGTTGGCTCTCAGGCCGGCGAGCGCCTCGGCAACAGGGGAAGACTCCAACCCAATGGTGGACACGTTCTCGAAGTCGACGACGTACGGCACGATGATCTCCCTGAGAGAGCGAGAAGCCGAGCCTACCGTCAGTGACGCGCGACGACCGGCCACCGCTCGTACAACCCGTCGGCGTGCGCCGCGATCAGTTCACTCCACATGTTCACGGTGGCGCAGGCGTGGTGGGGGAGGACCCGTACGAGGTCGCCGACAGCCAGCAAGCCCGTGCAGGGGCCCGCCAGGAAGCCGTGCTCCTCATTGGCCCTCGGGAACGTGACACCCTCGAGTGGCGAACCGGCAGGGTCCAGCACCATCCCATACCCCGTCTCGGCGCTCACCGCGTCCGAGCTCAACGCCTTCGAGCCAGCATCGATGATCGCGGTGCCCGAGCGCTGCGTGGAGACCACCCGGGCCAGCACCGTCAGCGCGCAGTCGTCGAGCACGCAGCTGCCAAGGCGAACCTGGTTGCCGTCCTCGAACACGTACGTGCCGGGCCGCGCCTCGGTGACGCCTGACACGTACGGACCGGCAGCCAGTCCCGGGGTGGAGCCGACCGACACCACGTCGACCGCGTGACCCATGGCCCGGAGCGCCTCGGCCACAGCCACCAGACTCTGGGCCGATGCCACCGCGGCCGCGTCGAGGCCGGCGCGATCGGCTCCGAACCCGTACAGATGTCCCTCGTGCGTCAGCACACCGCGCAACCGCAACCCGGCCATCCCGGCGAACTGCCCGGCCACAGCCACAGCCGAATCGGGATCCACCCCCGTACGTCCCAGCCCGGTATCGACCTCGAGGAACGCGTCGCCGACCAGCCCTGCCTCGGACAGCGCAGCGGCAACCGGTCCGGCGACGGCCACCGAGTCGACCATGAGCGTGACGCCGAACCGACGCACAGCCTCGACCGCGAAGGCAACCTTGGAAGCCCCCACGGGCAGATGCGCCCAGAGCAGCCCACGGATCCCGGCTTCGCCGAGCGCACGAACCTCTCCCGGCGTGGAGCACGTGAAGCCCACGGCCCCGAGCGCCAGCTGACGCCGCGCCACCTGCACACACTTGCTCGTCTTCCAGTGCGGCCGCACGGCCACGCCCGCTCGCGCGAGGTCGCCGGCCACCCGAGACAGGTTGCGCTCCATCCGCGCCACGTCGACGACCAGCGCCGGCGTGTCGAGAGCGCCAAGGTTCATGCCTGATCCGGACGAGGCTCTGCTGGACTCTTGATGTGCCACACCCAGAATGATGCCCCCAGGATCGCGAACACGGCCGAGGTGACAGCGATCGACGCCATCGACGTGGCGACGATCGTCACGATGACGCCACTGAGCAGGGAGTTGAACAGCAGCTGGGTGAACGACTGACCGCTCGCCGCGGCCCCGCGGCGCGTCGGGAACCGGTCGAGCATCGCCAGCTGCAGGATCGGGAACGACACAGCCATCGAGAACCCGATGACGGGGGGAAAGATCATCACCCAAGGGAGATGGTTGCCGGCAACGACTGCGACGACGATTCCGGCGAGGCTGGAGATCACGAGCGCCGTCATGGCGACGCTCACCAGCCGCTGGGGAGGCACCCTGTGGGCGAGGCGAGCGTTCAGGAAGGAGCCGAGCAGCATGCCTGCGACGAACGGGACGAAGAGCATCCAGAAGTCCTGCACTCCCTTACCGAGGAGCTGCAGCATGATGATCGGTGCCCCGACGATGTAGATGAACTGGGCCGAGAAGCCGAACATGCCCGCGAAGGCGAGCCGAAGGTACGGGGGGTCGGAGAGCACCAGCCGCAACCCGTGCAGCACATCGCGCAGATCGAGGTCGCGACGCTTCTCGACCGGGTGCGTCTCCGGCAGGCCGAACACGACCATGAGGGCGAGGATCACGCCGACCGCGACGAGCCCGCCGAAGATGGCTCGCCAGCTCGCCACGCCGACGACCCAGCCGCCCACGATCGGGGCGACGGCTGGGGCGATCGCGAAGATCATCATCACCTGCGCCATCATCTTCTGGGCCGCGGGTCCCGTGAACAGGTCGCGGATGATCGTCCGGCTGACGATCTGACCCGCACCCGCAGAGAACCCCTGGAGCGCGCGTCCGATCAGCAGCACCGTCAGGTTGGGCGCGAGCATGCAGACGAGCGACGCGAGCGCGTACGCGATCATCCCGGCGACCATGACCTTCTTGCGGCCGATCGCGTCGGAGATCGGGCCATGGAACAGGCTCATGACCGCGAAGGACAGCATGTAGACGCTCGTCACCTGCTGCATGGCTGCGGTCGACGCGCGAAGGTCCCCTCCGATCAGGTCGAAGGCGGGGAAGACCGCGTCGATGGTGAACGGACCGATCATCGCCAGGGCGGCGATGACGGCCGTGATGAGGCCGTTGCTCGCCGTGTGACGTTTCGGCGCCACGTAGTTCAGCGATCCTCGGCGGGCACAAGCCCTGAGGAGACGTACGTGTCGCGCAGCACGCCGAGGCTCACCAGGGCGGCATCCGCGTCGATCCAGAAGGGCTTCTCTGCGCTGAGATGGGCGTAGAAGTCGGCGATCAGACGAGCGTGGCTGGCTCCCCAGTACGAGCGCTCGCCCTCGGCCTCGAGGTCGTTGGCGATCACTTCGACGTCTCCCTCGGGAGAGGCCGCCAGCAGCTGCCCGTCCTGGAGCCGTACAGTCGCCGACTCGAAGACCAGCTCGATCTCCACCGGCGCGTTCTCGGCGTGGCAGTTCGTCGCGAAGTAGACGCTGCCCACACCTCCCGGGTGCTGCATCGTGACGGTCGCGGTGTCCTCGACCTCGGCGATGCCACCGTGGGTGAGGTTCGCCGCGATGCCCGAGACGGTCTCCGGGGCCCCGAGCAGCCAGCACAACAGGTCGATCGTGTGGATCGTCTGGTTGATGAGCACGCCGCCGCCGGCCTCGCGCCAGGTGGCCCGCCAGGGGGAGGCTTCGTAGTACGAGGCGTCGCGGTGCCACCACACGGAGGCTCGGGCCGAGAGGACCGACCCGTACGTGCGATCGTCGACCAGCCGGCGCATCGCCTGGCTGGAGTCGTTGTAGCGGTTCTGGAAGCAGACTCCCACGGTGCGCCCCGACTCGCGGGCGGCGCGCGCGAGCTCAGCCCCGGCTCCGTACGACTCGGCGACCGGCTTCTCGGTGAGCACGTGGCAGCCGGCCTTCAGCGCAGCGATCGCGACGCTTGCGTGGAGGTGGTGGGGGAGCGTGATGTGGACGACGTCGGGGTGGACCTCGCGCAGCATGGTGTCGACGTCCGTGAAGCCCGGTACGCCCCACTGCTTCGCGGCGGCATCGGCCCGTTCGGGGACGATGTCGCACACGGCGACGAGGTCGATGGCGGGATGATCGACGATCGCATGCAGGTGGTTGCCTGAGATGTCGCCGATCCCGATGACGGCCGCGGTGGTCACAGTTCTCCTTCGTTCTCAGTCAGCGCCATCCGGTCACGCAGCAGCCAGCGGATCTCGCCGGCCAGGTACTGGCGGCGCTGGACGGATGCGTACGAACGGCGGTCATGGCCCAGGCCGTCGTAGACGACGGATCCGCCACGCGTCCAGCCCATCACGTACCAGTCACCTCGTGTCTCGTGACCCAGCAGGGGAGTGTTCCCGTCGTGTACGGGCATTCGCCAGTAGCGCTCGTCATAACAGGTGACGACGGGACGCTCCGTGACGCCGCTGATGGGGGCCAGGTGGTCGAAGACAGGGTGCCCGACGGCAGAGGGGTCGGCCTCGAAGACGGCGAGGCTGATCTCCGGATGGCCGGAGGTGCCCGAGATCCAGCCGGTGCCGATGATGTCGGCCCACGCCGGCCAGTCGGGGAACCCGGTCGCTGAGCTGTGGACGGCGAGGATGGGCGATCCCGCGGCGACGTACGCGCCGACCGCATCGAAGCTGGCCTGCCACGCGGGGTCGTACGTCGGTCGAGCGTGCGGATCGCCACCCCCGGAGTTGACGATCAGCAGGTCGACCCCGCTCAGATCGGCCAGGGCGGCGGGCGACTCGTCTGTCCGCATCTCTGGTTCAAGGCCCAACGCGCGGACGACGCTGGCGATCTCTGCAGACGTCTCAGCAACCGGATGCCACGGGTCCCGATAGCGCGACAGACCCGTGAAGATGACGACAGACACTCTGCATGACCCTTCCGACAGCCGAATCCGGCCCCGTCGTAGAACCCTAGCCCTCTGGTCCGGAAGAAAGCCTTCGCGGACAGGTGTTGTCCCGACCCGTGTCAGCCCTACGTTATGCGCGTGGGAGTGACACCGGATCCGCGTCGGCCGGGCTGGTCCGGCGGGGCGCCTCAGCCTGCTCCAGGTGGGTGGGTTCCTCCGCGGCAACCGTCGGCGACCGAGTGGGTACCCCAGTGGCAGACACCTCAGGCTCCGCCGCCGCCGAAGCCCCCGGCAGTGCCCACGGGCCGTACGGCCGCCACACTCGGGTGGTGCCTGGTGCTGGTCGTCGGACTGCTCCTTGGCGGCTCGCACGGCGTGAAGAGTGCCGCTACCCAGGAGTCGTCGGCCCTTGCGATGCTGGGTGGCAACGGGTTCACCGCGTGGTACACCGACGACGTGACCCGAGTGACGATCGGGTCCGGAACGTGGGCCCGTGCCCACGGTGTGTTCGACCTCGCCGGCTCGGGGCCGGACGCGCTCGGCTGGTGGGCGGTCACCACACCACTCGACCGGTCGACCGTCGACCTGGCGCGGTTCTCCTGGGCGATGGGACGGACCGCGGACACGGCGGTCCAGGGGGACGAGCTGTTCTCCTTGGCGAACGGCGAGGTGCGGCGGGAAGTCATCACGGAGAGCTGGGGCGCACTCATCTACACGGGCGGGCTGCTCGAGCTGCCGGCGGACGTGCACGCCGGCAGTGCGTGGGGTTCCGCTGGCACCGTGATCTCCTTCAAGGACGGGAAGCCGGGCAGCTCCAGCCCGTACACGTCGGAGGGCACGGCGACCGCCCCGCCTGAAGCGGACCTGGCCGCTGCGGGCTGCCTCGACGTGACACTCAGGGAGAGGTACGGCACGGGCGACATCACCACGTACCGGTCCTGGTGCCCTGGTCGTGGGATGGTCCGATTCGACGACGAAAGCATCCGCTACACGATCGGCAGCTCGCCCGCCGTGACGTACCCGGTATCGGCGGCCCCGTTCGACTGGACGCGACTGGGCGGGGCTGCGGCGACGACCACGACTCTGTCGCCGCGAGGCGTCTCCCTGCTGATCCTGTCGCACGTGTCGCGTCCCGGCGTTCTGCTCGACGGCACCCTGGTCGTCGCGCTCAGGGGCGACAACGACGTCGTGGCGATCAACCCCGCTGCCACCACCGGCAACCTCGACCGCACCGTGTGGCGCTCGCATCCTGGCGGTGTCATCCTCTCCTGCGTGACGCTCGGGCAGGTCACGGTGGCCACGACGAGCGAGCGGCGCATCGTCGCCTACGGTCCGACCGGGGTCGTCTTGTGGGTCGTCGCCGCTCCCGACTCGGTCAACCAGCCCGCGATCGCGTTCGGCGACCAGATCGTTCTGACCTCCGTCGACGGCACCGTCATGGTGCTGGATCCGGCGACCGGTCGTCAGGTGTGGGTCACCAAGATGCCCAGCGAGCTGGCCCTGCAGCCGGTGGCGTCCGGAGACACGATGGTCGTCATCGACGAGAACGGCACGACCGTGGCGTTGGGGCACGACGGGCACGAGGTCTGGCGGTCGACGGAGTTCCCCGCGCGCGTGTACGCGATCGTGGGCGGCGTGGTCGTCGTGAACGAGCGGGGTGCGTCGACGCTGAGGGGGTACGACCTCGCCACCGGGAACAAGCTGTGGCGTTCGTGGGAGCCCGACGTCATCCGATCGTTCTCGAACCTGGACGGTGTCGTCCTGGCGGACACCGTCAGCGGGGCGAAGGCGTTCGACCCTGCGACCGGGGCCGTTGTGTGGAGCGTGACCCAGCAGACGCTCGACGTGCTCGTCGTCGGTGACCGGGCCGTACTCGCAGAGGCGGACAGCCTCGTCGTGCTGGCCCGCAGCGGCAGCGAGATCGCCCGTGTCCCCCACGGCCTGGGCCGACTGCCGCAGTCGACGGTCTACATCGCGGCGAGTACGAACTCGCTCGTCGCGGTCACGTCCACCGAGCTGTTCCGCGAGGTGCTGGCATGACCGTGGAGACGGAGGAGCTCGTCGATCGCCGGGTCGTTGCTCACGTGCTCAGGGCCCTCCGACGGGTTCTCGAGGTGACCTTCGTGGAGCCTGTGTCGGACGGGCGCCCGGTCCCGTCCCGCTGGCCGGCCGGGATGGCGGTGGTCGGCTGGACGACGGGCGCTCTCGTGGTGATCCTCGGCGCCATCTCGATGTTCGCCGGCGTGCTGCGCGCCCAGTTCCCGTTCATCGCCTCCCAAGCGACCAACCGCTCCATCCCGGAGATCCTGCTCCCGGTGTTCGCCACGGCCGTGATCTGGACACTCGGTCTCGCGCACTGCGCGTTGATCAGGCTCGCCTGGTACATCAAGGTGCCGGCGCTCGCCGTGACGATCTCAGGGATGGTGACCCTCGGCCTGTACTCGAGCGGACGCGTCCTCGTGCTCGCCGTGGCCGTGCTCAGCTACCTGGGGGTGGTCGTCATCGTCTTCGCGAGGCGGCGCGCCCCGTACCAGTGGTGGGAGTTCCCGCTCATCACCACGCTGCTCTCCGTCAGCTGGCTGGTCGAGCTCCTGGCGCCGGCGGTCGGTACTCAGATCGCCTACGACCTGCGGCTCGTCGGCATCGAGCAGGAGCTGGAGTCGTTCAGCTCCGTCGCGATCCCAGCCCTGATCGCGGCGGGCGTGGCGCCCGCCCTGATCACGGTCACGGCCGCCGAGGCGGTTGCCGCCCGCCCCCTGCCACGTGTGCTGACGACGCTCGGCGTCGTGGCCGTCGTGGCGTGGCGGCTGGTCACATCGATCCAGACCGTGCTCGGGGACTCCGTGGAGCAGGGACCTGAGGCACTGCTCGCCTCGGTGATGACCCTGGGCCTGACCGCGCTCGCGCTGATGCTGGTGTGGCGCCTGTCGCCACGTCCTGAGGTCGCACGTCCCGGAGACCTACCGGAGCTCTGGACCGCATGGTCGTTCCCCGTGGCGGTCGCTCTGGTCGGGGCGGTCGTGCTGGCAGTGCCGATCACCACGCTCTACTACGTGTCGATCACGTTCCACCTTCCGGGTGAATCGGCCGTCGCGTGGCTGTACGGAGGGATCGGCGCGGTGAGCAGTACGTGGTGGCGCGCGGTACCCGGCGTGGCGCTGGGAGTCGGTGCGATCGTCCTGGCACGTCGCGGCCGCATCGGGGAGGCGAGCCTGCTGGCGGCCGTGTGCGTCTTCAGCGTCACGGGCGCCCTCTCAACCATCCTTCCGCCGGGGATGCTCCGGGCCCGCACCCCTGACTCGATCGCGGCGATCACGTCGTGGCTCGCGATCGTGGTCCTTGTCGTCCTGTTCCTCGCGCGACGGCTCACTCGACGGCGGCTGGTGGGTCTGCTGACCGTGCTGCTCGTGGGCGGGCTGTACACCTACAGGGATGCGCTCGACGACCCTGTCAGCGCCATCTTCGGCTACGCCGGACTGGGTATCGCGTTGTTCGGGTTGATGTGGCAGGCGATCACCGGCGCCGGCTTCACCCGTACGGGCAGCACGCGGTTCCCTGAGCCCACCCGCATCTTCGCGTACCTCGCCAACACCTTGTTCGCGTTCGCCGTCGTCGCGTTCGTCTCGACCACGCGCGTCCAGGTCGGGGCGGTGACCCTGTCAGACCTGGAAGCGACAGGTGACGCCGCCCTCGGGACGCCGTTGCTCCTGGCCGCGACCGTGCTGGGGCTCTGGTATGGCTTCGGAGCGGAGGAGTCGTCTGGTTGACTGGTGCCATGCCTCTTGATGACCCGCCTGTCGAAGCTTGGCTCACCGACATGGACGGCGTCCTCGTCCACGAGGAGGACCCGCTGCCCGGCGGCTCCGAGTTCATCGAGACGCTGAAGGCGGCGAAGCTGCCGTTCATGGTGCTCACCAACAACTCCATGTACACCCCGCGTGACCTGCGCGCGCGACTTCTCGCGTCGGGCGTCGACGTCCCGGAGGAGTCGATCTGGACCTCGGGCCAGGCCACCGCGAAGTTCATTGCGGAGCAGGAGCCGGGCGCGACGTGTTTCGTCATCGGCGAGGCCGGGCTCACCACGGCGATGCACGAGGCCGGGCTGACGTTGTCCGAGCGGGCCCCGGACTACGTCGTGCTCGGCGAGACGAGGACCTACGGTTTCGAGGCGATCACCCGCGCGATCAGGCTCATCGAATCGGGCTCGCGCTTCATCGCCACCAACCCGGATCCCAGCGGCCCGAGTGCCTGGGGCACCCTGCCCGCCACCGGCGCGGTGGCCGCGCTCATCCAGGCGGCGACCCACCGCACGCCGTACTTCGTGGGCAAGCCCAACCCGTTCATGATGCGGTCGGCGCTGCGGGCGATCGATGCCCACGCCCACACGACCGTGATGGTGGGGGACCGCATGGACACCGACGTCATCTCGGGCCTCGAAGCCGGCCTTCGGACCATCCTCGTCCTCACCGGCTCGACGAAACGCGAACAGGTCAACACCTTCCCGTACCGGCCGACACTCGTGATGGACTCCATCGCCGACGTCGTGCCGCTGGTGAAGCCGCTGTCCGTCTGAGGGGTCTCCGGGAATAGCCGGTGCGCGATCCTCCTTGTCCACAGGGACATCGGAGGAGAACACATGACGACATTGCAGGACTTTTCGGCGACGACGATCACAGGCCAGGAGCGGGCCCTGGGGGACTACCTCGGGAAGGTGGTGCTCGTCGTCAACACCGCGTCGAAGTGCGGCTTCACGCCTCAGTTCGAGGGACTCGAGAAGCTGTACGCGGATCTGGCTGACCAGGGTCTCGTCGTGCTCGGGTTCCCGTCGGACCAGTTCGCCCACCAGGAGTTCGACAGCGACAAGGAGACGGCCGAGTTCTGCCAGCTGAACTACGGGGTGACGTTCCCGATGTTCTCCAAGATCGACGTCAACGGCGGCAAGGCCCACCCCCTGTTCACGTGGTTGCGCAGTGAGAAGGGCGGAGTCCTCGGCGACGCCATCAAGTGGAACTTCACGAAGTTCCTCGTCAACCGTGACGGCGAGGTCGTCGGCCGGTACGCGCCGAACATACCGCCGGCCGACATCGAGAAAGATATCCGCGCTCTGCTCTGAACCTCGCCGAGCGTCCGTCGATGTGATAGACGCGACGTATGCGAATAGCGATGCTGGGACCGGTTGCGTGGCGCACGCCGCCGGAGGACTACGGCCCCTGGGAGCGGGTGACCAGCCTGCTCACGGAGGGACTGGTGGCGCACGGGGTCGACGTGACACTTTTCGCCACCCTGGACTCCCTCACGTCCGCCGACCTCGATGGGGTGGCCCCCCACGGCTACGGCGCCGATCCGGACATGGATGGGCGTGTCTGGGAGGCGCTCCATGTCGCTCATGCCTTGTCGCGGTCGGGGGAGTTCGACCTCGTACACAACCAGCTCGACTGGCTGCCGCTGGCGTTCGACCGCTTCTGCCAGGCGCCCATGGTGAGCACGATCCACGGGTTCTCCGGGGCGGGCATCCTGCCTGCATACCAGGGCTCCCGTTCGCGGTTCGTGTCGATCTCCGACTCGGACCGTGCCGCGGGGCTCGACTACGTCGCCACCGTCCTCCATGGCATCGACGTCGCGGAGCTGCCGGCGGGGCCCGGCGGTGAGTCACTGGTCTCGTTCGGCCGGATCCACCCCGACAAGGGCACGGACACGGCGATCGCGATCGCCCGGGCGTGCGGGCGCCGGCTGGTGATCTGCGGCCCTATGCAGGACCGCGGCTACTTCGAGGAACGAGTGCTGCCCGCCATCGACGGCATCACGGTGACGTACCTCGGATCGGTCGGTCCGGCCGAGCGTGCTCGCGTACTCGGTGAGGCTGCAGCCCTTCTGCACCCGATCGGGTTCGACGAGCCTTTCGGCCTGTCGGTGGCCGAGGCCATGATGTGCGGCACCCCGGTCGTCGCCTACCGCCGAGGCTCGATGCAGGAGGTCGTCGACGAGGGCCTGACCGGCTACCTCGCCGACGACGTCGAACAGGCTGTGTCCGCCGTCAGCCGCGCCGTGCTGCTCGACCGGCGAGCTGTACGGGCTCATGCGATCGACAGGTTCAGCGTCGATCGGATGGTCGACGGCTACCTCGCGGTGTACGAGAAGGTGCTCGGCCGCTAGCCGGACACGACGAAGGGGACCGGATCGCTCCGGTCCCCTTCGCGTGTGCTGAGGTCTTACTGGTCGAAGTACATCTCGACCTCGTGCCGTTCCGTTGGGAACCGATGACCATGTTGAGCAATGTGGCTCTGGCAGGGCCATACGCACCAATCCGACGTTGGCAACCGTTGGCACTCCTCGATCATCTTGCGGACTCTCTGCCGACTGGCAGCCAGCTGAAACGCCCCAGGAGGGAAGCAAACATGACCATCACTGTGGACAATCTCCGCCGCCGGGTTCCGGCCGGGGAGTCGCTGGCCTCGGGGATGGGTAGGGGTCTCATCCGGGTCCGCGTGAGCATCTCGAACGTGCGTTGCGTCCATCCCCACTCTCTGCCCGTCGTCATCGGAGTGTCCGGCCTGCTGCGGTGGTCATCTTCCATCGACTGAACCAGCCAGAGCTCCGACGCCGGTGAGCCTTGCTGGACAGTGGGTCGACGCGCAGGGAGACGCTGAGCGCGAGGAGCATCAGCCGTGTGACTCAATCACCTTGGGCAGCGAACGTGTACGGCGGATCCGAGGATCCCGCTGCATCTCGGACAACACCTGCGAGATCTGTCAGGCGGGGTACCATTCCCGCTGCATGAGATCCCCTAGTCGAGGTCGAATCGGGCGACGACGGAGAAGTCGTCGTCCCCATGGCCGGTCTGCTGGGCGACAAGAAGAGCCTGTGCAGCGGCGGTCAGGGCCGGGAGCGGCCGGGTGGTGGTGCGCAGCATCAGCATGGTGTCCTTGAGCAAGAGGTCGGCGGAGAACTGGGTGTCGCTGAAGTCGGCCGTACGGAGGTTGTCGCCCTTCATGGCGGCGATGGCGCCCAGCCCGGTGCCGGTGAGCGTCGTGAGGACCTGCTCCACGTCAAGGCCGCCGGCCTTGCCGAGCCGTACGGCCTCGACGAGACCCTGGTACGAGACCGCCAGGGCGAGGTTGGCCACGAGCTTGCCGGTGGCCGCTGCTGCCGCCGTCGGCAGCACGTGGAGACGCTGAGGGTCAGCCCACAACGACACGTACGGCACGACGCGATCCGCACTGGGTCCACCGACCAGGACGCCGAGGGCGTGCTTGGCTGCCGGACCGAGGGACCCGATGACGGGCGAGTGCACGTACGCGATCCGGCGCTCGTCGGCCCACGTCGTGAACTCGTCCGCGTCGGCCGGAGCCACGGTGGTGATGTCGACCCACACCGTACCCGGGGCCAGCTCCAGCCCCCCGAGCACGACCTCGCGCACGGCGGGCGGCCCGAACAGGGCAGTGAACACGATGCTGGCGCCGGCGACCGCATCCTGCGCTGAGGCGGCGGCGGACGCGCCACGGGAGACGAGGTCGCCCTCCGGGCCCGCGGAACGGTTCCAGACGGCGACGTCATGACCCGCCTCGAGGAGGTGACCCGCGAGGATCCGGCCCATCCGACCGAGCCCCAGGAACGCGACCCGCTCACCGCTCTCGGCTGTACCCATGACGTCTTGCTCTCGTCGACCCTCCGGGGTCCCCGTTCTACCCCCTGCAGCCGGTCATGGCAAAGATCACCACGCATGTCGGGCCCGACTCGTCGACACCCGCGCCAGCTGGTCGTAGGCCTGCAGTCGTTGGGTTTCGGGCGTAGTCAAGGTGTGGTGTGTAGGCCTGCGGGGAGCACTGCCGTTTCGAGGTCCCACACCTGGAATCCCCGGGTGCCTCGAGGCAGTATCGACCCGTAGGGATCGACCGGAGGCCCAAGGTTAGGGACTGTGCTGTGCTGGCTGTGTCAGGAGCGGAGGAGGACCTTGATGGCCTGCCGGGTGTCCATCGCTTCGTAGCCGGCTGCTGCCTGGTCCAGCGGGAGTTCGAGGTCGAACACCTTGCCGGGGTCGATCCGCCGGTTCCAGATCAGGTCGATGAGCTCGGGCAGGAATCGGCGGACCGGTGCGGGGCCGCCGTGCAGGGTGATGCCCGAGGAGAACAAGTCCATGACGGGAACTTCCTCGTCGTGGA
Source organism: Propionibacteriales bacterium (assembly GCA_038317635.1). Lineage (GTDB taxonomy): Bacteria > Actinomycetota > Actinomycetes > Propionibacteriales > Propionibacteriaceae > Fen-668. The sequence continues at coordinate 34,781 of JBBQBP010000019.1, read as the reverse complement.
AGACCCCGACGTATCCGAGGTGGCCGCCGGGACGGGTCGAGCGGATGGCCTGCGTCAACGACTCCTTGGTGCCGACGGCCTCCACGACGCTGTGTGCGCCGAAACCTCCGGTCAACTCCTTCACTCTTGCCACTCCCGCGTCGCCCCGCTCTTCGACGATGTCGGTGGCGCCGAACTCCCTGGCCAGCTTCTGCCGGGGAGCGTGGCGGCTCATCGCGATGATCCGCTCGGCGCCGAGTTGCTTGGCTGCGAGCACCGCCAGCAGGCCCACGGCCCCGTCCCCGACGACCGCGACCGTCTTCCCGGGTCCAGCCTGGGCGGCCACCGCTGCGAACCATCCCCCTCCCAACACGTCTGAAGCGGCCAGCAATGAGGGAATCAACTCGGCGTCAGGCTGGTCCGGCGTTGCCACCAACGTGCCATCAGCCAGCGCAATCCGCACGAACTCAGACTGGGCACCGGTCGCGGCGGCGCGCTGACGCTGAACGCAGTGGGTTTGGTAGCCGGCCTGACAGATCTCGCAGGTGTTGTCGGAGGCGAAGGGGGAGCCGACCACAAACTGGCCAGGCTTGATAGTGCTCACGGCATCGCCGACCTCCTCGACGATCCCGACGTACTCATGACCCTTCGGAGTCGGGTCGTACTTCTCCCCGATGCCCCGATAAGGCCACAGGTCCGACCCGCAGATGCTGGACGCGGTGACGCGGAGGATCGCGTCGGTTGGCTCGACAATCCGCGGACGCTCGCGCTCCTCGACCCGGACGTCCCCGGGGCCGTGCATGATCACACCACGCATGAAGCTCTCCTCGAATCGGGAGTTTCATCGGCGGAGCGGTGCCGCGCGGCCCGAACCCCCGCCCTGCAACCCCGTCAACCTATCTAGGAAACCCGGCTTCCAGCCACCGTGGGAGACCCTCATGGGATGAGTCCGGGTACGTCGAGCGCGTGGAGTGGCCGCGAGTGCACATAGTGGGTGGTCCCGCGATCGCGGTGACGGTGTACGACGAGCGGCGAACCCTGGACGTCCACGCGGTGGTCTAGGATCGGACCGTCTTGGACGAGGCGCGGCTCCTCGCCGAGTCCGAAGGATCCCGCCGACGTGGCTCAACGAGGACGCCAGGCCGTGGACGTCCTCCAGCAGCTCCTGCGCGTGCCCGATGCCGACGTCCGCACCGAGGCGATCCGACGCGGCGGCATCGCTGTTCGTCTCGTGAGCGATGCGACTGCTTGACGGCCCGAGCGGGAGGCACGGCCTTGCCGGCTGAGCGGGCCCGGCTGGTCGCCCGCGCGCGGCGTGCTCTCTGCCCCACATGTGGGGCTGGTTTGCCCCAATCTGGGCGACAGGTTTTCGACCTGCGGCCCTCGGCGGGGACATCGTCCTCCAGCTCTCGGCCGCTGCTAAGCGGTGGGGCGGCTCGACCCTGGTCACGGATGCCATCGGGCGCCCGTCTTCCCGCGGGGCCATCGAGCGGGCGGTGAGGGCGACTCGGGGAACCGTGAAGGGTCTGCCTGCCGGGTTCCGATTCCATGACCTGAGGCACTACTTCGCGTCGCTGCTGATCGCGGCAGGGCTGGACGTCAAGGTGGTTCAGACGCGGTTCCGGCACGCGTCGGCCGTCACGACGCTCAACTCCTACGGCCACATGTTCCCGGACAAAGACGAGTCCGCACGGGCTGCGGTCGCTGCTGCTCTCGCTGCCCGTGCGGACTCTCTGCGGACTGAGGGGGTGGTTACTGCCCCCTGACTAGCACTTTTACTTACTGGTCGAAGTACATCTCGAACTCGTGCGGGTGCGGACGCATGCGGATCGCGTCAATGTCCGCACGCTTCATCTCGATCCAGGTCTCGATGAGGTCAGAGGTGAACACGCCGCCTGCGAGCAGGTAGTCGTGGTCCTTCTCGAGCTCGTCGAGCACTGCGTCGAGCGACGCCGGGACGGTCGGGATCAGGTCGTGCTCCTCGGGAGGCAGCTCGTACAGGTCCTTGTCGACCGGGGCCATCGGCTCGATCTTGTTGACGATGCCGTCGAGGCCGGCCAGGAGGCAGGCAGCGAAGGCGAGGTACGGGTTCGCGCTGGGATCCGGGCAGCGGAACTCGAGGCGCTTCGCCTTCGGGTTCGAGCCGGTGACCGGGATACGGATGCACGCGGAGCGGTTACGGCCCGAGTACACGAGGTTGACAGGAGCCTCGAAGCCGGGGACGAGACGGTGGTACGAGTTCGTCGTCGGGTTCGTGAACGCCAGCAGGCTGGGCGCATGGTGGAGCAGGCCACCGATGTAGTAGCGCGCCATGTCCGACAGGCCCGCGTAACCGGCCTCGTCGGCGAACAGCGGGGCGCCTTCCTTCCACAGCGACTGGTGGACATGCATGCCCGAGCCGTTGTCGCCGAAGATCGGCTTCGGCATGAAGGTCACGGTCTTGCCCGCGGCCCACGCCGTGTTCTTCACGACATACTTGAACTTCTGCACGTCGTCAGCTGCGGCGAGCATTGTGTTGAACTTGTAGTTGATCTCCGCCTGGCCCGCGGTGCCCACCTCGTGGTGCGCGCGCTCGATCTCGAGGCCGACATTCGTCAGGTTGCGCACCATGTCGTCACGGAGGTCGGTGAAGTGGTCGACGGGGGCTACCGGGAAGTAGCCACCCTTGTACTTCACCTTGTAGCCACGGTTCGGACGACCATCGGGGTCGGTCGCGGCGCCGGTGTTCCAGGCTCCGGCCTCGGAGTCGATGTAGTAGTAGCTCGCGTTCTGCTTGGTCTCGTAGCGGACCGAGTCGAAGATGTAGAACTCGGCCTCAGGAGCGAAGAACGCCGAGTCGCCGATGCCGGAGGAGGCCAGGTACGCCTCAGCCTTGCGGGCGATGTTGCGCGGGTCGCGGCTGTAGGCCTCCTTCGTGATCGGGTCGTGGACGAAGAAGTTGATGACGAGGGTCTTGGACTTCCGGAACGGGTCCAGGTACGCCGACGTCGGGTCGGGCATCAATGCCATGTCGGACTCGTGGATCTTCTGGAACCCACGGATCGACGAACCGTCGAACGCCAGGCCATCCTCGAACACGGCGGGCGTCAGAGCCGCAGCCGGGATCGTGAAGTGCTGCATGACGCCCGGTAGGTCGCAGAACCGGATGTCGATGGTCTCGATGTCGTTGTCCTTGACATAGGCCAACGTGTCGTCGGCGCCTTGGAACATGGAACCTCCAGTGACTCAGGGCGCACGTTGCGCCGTGATTGAACCTAGCCATGAGCCGTTGCCGACCCATGTCGGGATTGTTTCGGCAATGTAACGCCAGGTAAGGCGCCCGGCAGGTCATCTCAGCAGCCGTCCGACCGGGTCCGGATATGCTCGGAGCCATGGCGGACGAGGCGGCGACGGACTACCCAGGATCCTCGCTCGGACTGCCCGCTTCCGGTCGCGGTTCGCTCGCCTCGTGGCGGCCCAGGATCGCCGCGCTCATCGTCGACTGGGCCTCCAGCATGGTCATCGCCACGCTCATCGTGGGGGAGGGCGCGCTGCATGGTGGCGGCTGGCGCGGCTTCGTCGTGCTGGCTGTGTACGTGGTGCAGAAGGCCACATTGACCTGGCTCGCATCGGCGTCCTTCGGGCAGCTGCTCGCGAGGGTCGCGGTGGTACGGGTCGGGGGCGGGCCGATCGGCCCGTGGCGGGCGATCGTCCGAGCGGTCATGGTGGCTCTCGTGGTGCCCGCGGTCGTCGTCGGCGCCGAGCGACGCGGGCTTGACGACCTCGTACTGGGGACGGTCGTCGTGAACCGCGCGGATGGCCGTACGGCCTGAGCGTGGATCGATAGCCTGTGCTGACGGGTGAGTAAGGAGTCTTTCGTGACGGATTATCGCGAGCCGGGTCGGCGGTTCGGGGACAAGTTCATCTTCGGCGCCGCCACGGCGGCCTACCAGGTCGAAGGCGCAGTCGCGGAGGACGGGCGCGGGCCATCCATCTGGGACACGTTCAGCCACACACCCGGCCGTACCCTCGGCGGGGAGACGGGCGACGTCGCCTGCGACTCGTACCACCTCATGGAGCCCGACCTCGACCTCATGGCCTCGTTCGGGATCGACGCGTACCGCTTCTCGATCGCATGGCCACGGATCATCCCGACCGGTACGGGGGCCGTGAACCAGGCCGGACTCGACTACTACTCACGCTTCGTCGACGGGCTCCTCGAGCGGGGCATCAAGCCGATCGTCACGCTGTACCACTGGGACCTGCCGCAGGCGCTCGAGGACGCGGGCGGCTGGCCCGAGCGGGCCACCGCTGAGGCGTTCGCCGCGTACGCGAGTGTCGTCGGCGAGGTGCTCGGCGACCGCGTCGACACCTGGACGACGCTCAACGAGCCCTGGTGCACGGCGTACCTGGGGTACGGGGCTGGCGTGCACGCCCCTGGCCGGACGGATCCTGTCGCCGCCCTGCGCGCCGTCCACCACCTCAACCTCAGCCACGGCCTCGCGGTCCAGGCCCTGCGCTCGGTGGTGTCGCCCGAGGCGAAGATGTCGATCACCAACAACCTCGAGACCGTGCGGGCGGCCAGCGCCGATCCGGCCGATGTGCACGCCGCAGCCAAGGCGCGCGCGCTGTCGAACGGTGTGTTCACGGGCCCGCAGCTGCACGGCGCCTACCCGGAGCTTGCCTTCGAGGTCACGGCGAAGCTCACGGACTGGGCTTTCGTCCTCGACGGCGACCTGGATCAGATCCATCAGCCGATCGACGTGCTCGGCCTGAACTGGTACACGCCGAGGACCGTACGACAGGGCACTCCGCTCCCGCCGACGCCGACCCCGATGCCGTCCGTGTCGCCCGGCAACGAGGATGTCGAGGATGTGTTCCTTGACGGTGACCGTACGGAGATGGGGTGGCTCATCGACCCGTCCGGCCTGGAAGAGATCCTGCTCGACCTCGGGCGCGAGTTCCCGGGTCTGCCGATCGTCATCACCGAGAACGGCTGCGCGTACGACGACCCGGTCGTCGACGGCCGATGCCACGACGCCCGTCGCATCGACTACCTGCAGCGCCACGTCACCGCGGTGCACCGGGCGATCGAGGGCGGCGCGAACGTCGTCGGCTACTTCGTGTGGTCGTTGATGGACAACTTCGAGTGGGCCTTCGGCAACAGCATGAGGTTCGGCATCACGCACGTCGACTTCGAGACCCAGCGGCGCACCCCGCGCGACTCGGCGCTCTGGTACTCGACGCTGGCTCGGACCCACGAGATCCCCGAGATCGACGCGTTCTAGTCCAGACCTCGAAACGCGGTGTGGTTTTTGCTGCGTTCATGTTGATTCATGCGTATCTTTAGGGGCATGGTCGTCACAGCTGCCGATGAGGAGCGTCTCCTCCCTCACGAGCGTCACTTGCGCATCCTCGATCAGGCGCGCAACCGGTCCCGGGTTGAGGTGTCCGCCCTCGCCGAGGAGCTGGACGTGACCTCTGAGACCATCCGCCGCGACCTCGCGGTACTCGAGCGTCGCGGACTGCTCCGCAGGGTGCACGGCGGCGCCGTCCACATGGAGCGGCTCGGCTACGAGCCGTCGGTCACGGCCCGGCGCGAGCAGCGTACGGCCGAGAAGTCGCGCATCGGGCGCGCCGCGCGCGAGCTGCTGCCCGACGGGGGAGCGATCCTGGTCGACGCGGGGACGACCACCATGGAGCTCGTCCGGGCACTGCCCTCCGACCTCGCGCTGACGGTCGTCACGAACTCCGTCCAGGCGGCCTCGTTCCTCGCCGAGCTGCCGCGCATCGAGCTCCTGCTGCTGGGCGGCCGGATCCGAGACGTCACGGGCGCCGCGGTGGGCGCCTGGACACGCAGCGCGCTCGCGAACCTTCGCGTGGACGTGGCGTTCATGGGCGCGAACGGCATCACCCCCGACAACGGGCTCACCACGCCGGACCAGGCCGAGGCCGAGGTCAAGGCGGCCATGGTCGCGGCCGCGGCTCGCGTGGTCTGCCTCGTCGACCACAGCAAGTTCGGTCTCAGCCAGCTGTGCCGGTTCGCCAGCCTCGACGTCGTCGACGTCGTGGTCACCGACTCCGGTCTGGCGCAGGACCTCGCGGACGAGCTCGCGGCTGCGGGCCCTGAGGTGATCCGCGCATGATCGTCACCCTGACGCCGAACCCCAGCCTCGATCGCACGATCGCGGTCCCGGTGCTCCGGCGCGGGAAGGTCATGCGGGCGACCGAGTCTCGGGAGGATCCGGGCGGCAAGGGCCTCAATGTGAGCCGGGCCCTGGCTCAGAACGGGACCGCCACGCGAGCGGTGCTGCCGATCGGCGGCGTGTACGGGGGCGTGATGCTCGACCTGCTCCGCGCGCAGGACATCGACGTGGTGCCCGTACCGATCGCAGGCGCGATCCGGGCCAACGTGGCGATCGTGGAGCCAGACGGGGCCACGACCAAGGTCAACGAGCAGGGACCCTGTTTCAGTCCTGCTGAGGTGGAGGCTCTGAGGACGGCCACCGCTGGCGCGAGCATCGGCGCAGGCTGGGTGGTCTGCTGCGGATCGCTGCCTCCCGGCATCGACGACGACTTCTACGCCGACGTCGTCCAACGCTGCCACGAGGGCGGCGTCAAGGTCGCCGTGGACTCGTCCGGAGAGCCGATGGCGCAGGCTCTGGCCGCGAGGCCCGACCTCATCAAGCCGAACCGAGTCGAGCTCGCGGAGGCCGTCGGCCGCGACCTGCCCACGGTGGGCGCGGTCGTCGATGCCGCCAGAAGCCTGGTGGCCACGGGCATCGGGTGCGTGTTGGTCAGCCTCGGCCGCGACGGGGCGCTGCTCGTGGACTCCGAGCGGGTGGTACGTGCCGAGGCGCGGGTAGAGAACCCGCTGTCGACGGTGGGTGCTGGGGACGCGTTCCTGGCCGGCTATCTGCACGCGGTGGCGTCAGGACTCGACGCCGAGGCGGCTCTCCGTACAGCCGTGGCCTTCGGCGCGGCAGCCGTGAGCCGGCCGGGAAGCCAGATGCCGACCCCCGCCGACGTCGCCGCCATCGCCGTGGTGATCGATACCGATCCGGACCGCGCAGGCACCCTGGACGACTGACTGCTGCGGGTACTCATCGGCGGATGATCTGGATCTGTGCCACGTGTGCCGTCGAGACCGCCGAGTCCACCGCCCCACCCCAGAGCTGTGCGATCTGCTCTGACGAGCGCCAATGGGTTCCGGCATCGGGGCAGGCTTGGACGACGCTCGCCGAACTCGAGGGCAAGGGCACAACGACGCGATGGTTCGAGGTGGAACCCGGTCTGTACGGGATCACCGCGGACCCGCACGTGGGCATCGGTCAGCAGACTCTCGTCATCGACACCGGTGACGGCGTCGTGGTCTTCGACCCGCTGGGCTACCTGGATGCCGCTGCTGTCGACCACATCCGCGACCTGGGAGTCGTGCTGGCGGTCGCCGCGAGCCATCCGCACATGTACGGCTGCCAGACGGCGTGGGCCGAGGCGCTGGAATCGCCCGTGGTGATCAACTCCCACGACGCGGAGTGGTGCCGGAGACAGGACCGCGTGACGTTCTTCGACGAGTCGTACGAACTGGGCCCCGACATCACGTTGCACCGCGTTGGCGGCCACTTCCGCGGTCAGACCGTGGCCGAGTGGCGCACGGGGAACGGCGGCGCGGGAGTGCTTCTCGCCGGCGACGCAGTCTTTCCCAACCCCGACCGGCGCACCGTGAGCTTCCTGCGCAGCTACCCGAACAGGCTGCCCTTGTCAGGCGCAGTGGTGCGCCGGATCGCCGGCCAGCTCGGGGGTCTCCATTTCGACCGCCTCTACAACAACTTCGGCGCAGTGGTGCCCTCCGAAGCCAAAGCCGTGGTCAACGCTTCCGCTGACCGGCACGCCGCCTGGACGGACGGCCGGCACGACGACGAGACCTGGTGAGGCGGGGTCACTCCGCGTCGAGGTCGCGCTCCAGCAGTGCGGACAGTGAGTCGAGCACTGACTCGTCGTCCGCCGTCAGCGTCACGGTGTCACCGTGGGCCGCGCCCAGCGTCATCACCGCCAGGATGCTGTCGGCGTCGACCGTACGATCACCTTTGGTGAGCGTGACCGGAACGCCGCTGGCTTCGACCGCCTGGACGAAGAGGGCTGCGGGGCGAGCGTGAAGACCGACGGCCGACGCGATGGTGACGTCACGGGTGCTCATGGTTCTCCTTGGTGTTCAGGGTTCGACGGTGACCTTGATGGCCTGGCCCTTGGCGACGATGTCGAACGCCTCCAGGGCCCGCTCCAAGGGCAGATGGACGGTGATCAGGTCCTTGACCGGCACGAGCCCGGAGGCGATGTAGGACAGGGCCCGCTTGTTGTGCTCGGGAGCGGAGCCGTTCGCACCGTGGATGTGCAGCTGGCGATAGTGGACGAGGTTCGAGTCGCACGTGATCGTCGGGTTCGTCTTCGGCAGGCCACCGAAGAACGAGATCCGTCCGTTGCGAGCGGCCATCGCGATCGCCTGCTCCTGCGTGACGTTCGCCGCGGTCGCCGTGATGACCACGTCCGCGCCTCTGCCACCGGTGAGCTTCATGACCTCCTCGACGACGTCGCACGTGGACGCGTCGATGACGTGCTCCGGCTGTACCGCAGCGGCGGACATCGCGAGCCTCTCGGCGTTGACGTCCACGAGGATGACCGTCCCGACCTGGTGCACGCCCCGGGCGATCCGGATGTGGATGCAGCCGATCGGGCCCGCACCGAAGACGACGAGCGTGTCGCCGACCTCGATGCCGAGCTGTTCCTGGGCGTTGATGGCGCAAGCGAAGGGCTCGGCCGCAGAAGCCTCGTCGAAGCCCACGCTCTCAGGGATCCGGTTCAGCCCGTCGACCGCCAGGACCTGACGCGGGACCACCATGTACTCGGCGAAACCACCGTCGTACTGGAAGCCGACCGACGTCTGGTTCTGGCAGACGGCCATCCAGCCCTTGCGGCACTCGTAGCAGTCGCCGCACGGGACGGCGGCGATCACCTGCGCCCGGTCGCCTACCGACCATCCGGTGACGTTCGCGCCGACCTCGGCCACCTCCCCTGCCACCTCATGCCCCATCACGGTGGGCCGCGTGATGTTCTGGTGGCCGTTGTGGAAGATCTTCACGTCCGTGCCGCAGGTCGAGCAGTTCTTGACCCGCAGCAGCACCTCGTCGGCGTTGATCTGCGGGATCGGAGCCTCCTCGAGCCGTACGTCTCCGGGTGCGTAGAAGCGCAGTACCTTCATCAGTCCTCCGAGGGCGCCAGCAGGGTCAGGACCTCGTCGACTGACGAGGTGGTCCTCAGCCGCTCGGCCGAGTCCGAGTCCATGAGCACCTCGGCCAGGCTGGCAAGGATGCTCACGTGCTCGTCGGTCGCGGAGGCGATCGGGATGAGCACGTACGCCGTCTTGCCGTCCCAGTCGATGCCACCGGGGAACTGTACGAACCCCAGCGCGGCCCGGAGGATGTGTCCCCGGGACTCGTTGGTGCCGTGGGGGATCGCGACGCCCTCACCGAGGAAGGTCGAGATCTGCGTCTCGCGTGCCAGCATGCCGTCGATGTACTCGGGGCGCGCAGCGCCAGCGTCGACGAGGAGCTGGCCGCAGTAGCGGATCGCGTCCTCCTTGGCCATGCCGGCCAGGCCGAGCCTGACCGACGCGGCCGACAGGATCGGCTCAGGACTCAAGGTTCTCTCCGTTCTTGATGGCGTTCTCGACCCTGGTGAACGCCGGGTCGCCCATGAACTGCTCGAACGGGACGATGACAGCAGAAGACGGTGCGATCTTTCGAGCCCTGTCGAGGAGCCCGGAGTGGCACAGGATGAGCTGCGCATCGGCCGGGATGCCGTTGACCGGGGTGTGGGTGACCTCAACGCCGGACGCCGCCAGCTTCTTCTTCATCGCGGAGGCGACCATCACCGACGAGCCCATGCCCGCATCGCACGCGATGACCAGCCGCTTCACGTCGCGGCCGTTGATCGTACGAGTGGCGGTAGCCGTGGCAGTGGCCGTCGCAACCGATGAGGTTCCGGTTCCCGGCGGGGTCCACGGGACGGTGGGCGTCTCGTCGACGGCCGCAGCGGCCTCCGCTTCCGCATCAGCCTTGGCACCATGCCCGAAGCCGAACAGGGCGGCGGCGACGACGAACGAGACGGCCGTGGCCACGAGGACATCGGCGAGCATCGGGAGGTAGCCGGTCCGGGGGGTCACGGCGAAGTACGCGATGATCGAGCCGGGCGAGGCGGGGGCGACGAGACCGGCGCCGAGGATGGAGCCGACGAACAGACCGGACATGCCACCGGCGATGACGGCGAGGATCATCTTGGGCTTCATGAGCACGTACGGGAAGTAGATCTCGTGGATGCCGCCGAAGAAGTGGATGATGATCGCGCCGGGCGTCGAAGGCCGAAGTGCGATGGGGCCGAAGAACATGAACGCCAGCAGCAGACCGAGGCCAGGGCCAGGGTTGGACTCGACCATGAACAGGATCGACTTGCCGGTCGCCTGGGCCTCTACCGCACCGAGCGGGGAGAGCACGCCGTGGTTGATGGCGTTGTTGAGGAAGAGCACCTTCGCGGGCTCGACGAAGATCGAAGCCAGAGGGAGCAGGTGGGCGTTGACCAGAGCCTCCACGCCGGAGCCGAGCCACTCGACGAGGCGCGACACCACCGGTCCGATCGCCATCCTGCCGAGGAGGGCCATGACCATTCCGAGGATGCCGAGCGAGAAGTTGTCGATGAGCATCTCGAAGCCAGTCTTGACCTTGCCCTCGATCGACTTGTCGAGGAGCTTGAGCAGGTAGGCGGCCAGCGGGCCCATGATCATGGCGCCGAGGAACATCGGGACATCGGTGCCGACGATCACGCCCATGGTCGCGATGGCTCCGATGACCGCGCCGCGCTGACCGTGGACCATCCGGCCACCGGTGTAGCCGATGAGGACCGGGAGCAGATAGGTGATGATCGGGCCGACCAACGCCGCCAACGTGGCGTTCGGCCACCAGCCGGTCGGGATGAAGAGGGCGGTGATGAGGCCCCAGGCGATGAACGCGCCGATGTTGGGCATGATCATGCCGGCGAGATACCCGCCGAACTTCTGCACCCTGGCCCGAGCGCCGGGGCCCTGAAGATTCTTGTTGACGCGAGCGTCAGGTAGTACGGCTGACATAGGAACCCTTTCTCAGACTGCGGTGTCACGAGAGCCGGCAACGGCCTTGCTAGCACTACAAAACAACACATTCGGGCATTCGTCAAGCCAAAACCACAAACTCGGGCATCAAAACGCTCAGCGGCAGCGGATCTGACGCTGAGGGCAGATCGTGATGGGATGCTCGTCCATCAGGAGGTGGGGCGATGAGCCTGGGACTCGTGGCGATCATGGCTGTCGTGGTCGTCGTCGCGGCGACCGCTCTGGCGCCCCGGGTGGGTGTGGCGGCTCCGCTGCTCCTCGTGGTGCTGGGGTTCGCCGCCAGCATGACGCCCTTCCTCGGGCCGGTGACCGTACCGCCCGAGTGGATCCTGTCCGGGATCCTCCCGCCGTTGCTCTACTCGGCTGCCGTGAGCACCCCCGTGATGGAGGTTCGCAGGGACTTCCGGATCATCTCGCTGTTCTCGGTCGTCCTCGTGGTCGTCTCCTCCGTCGTCGTCGGCGTCGTGGCAACCTTCTTGATCCCCGATCTGCCGCTGGGCATCGGTATCGCGCTGGGCGCCGTGATCAGCCCCACGGATGCCGTGGCCACCAGCATCGTCCGCAAGGCCGGAGTCTCCTCGCGTCTCGTCACCGTCCTCGACGGCGAGAGCCTGCTCAACGACGCGTCGGCCCTCGTGCTGCTCCGGTCCGCGGTCGCGGCCGTCGGGGTGGGCGTCTCCTTGTGGCACGTCGCCGGCGCATTCGTCTGGGCCGTCGTGGCGGCAGTCGGCATCGGATTCGCCGCCGGCAAGCTGAACCTCCTTCTCCGGTCGAAGATCACAGACACCAATGCCGGCGTCGCACTGTCGCTGGTTGTCCCGTTCGTCGCGTACATCCCCGCCGAGCACCTCGGTGCCTCGGGGCTGGTGGCCGCGGTCACGGCCGGTGTCGTCACGGGGTACGGCGCTCCCCACAAGATCGGCGCGAGGGACCGCCTCACCGAGCGCACCGTGTGGAGCACGATCGAGCTGTTGCTCGAGAGCAGCGTCTTCCTCCTCATCGGCATCGAGCTGCCGTCACTCACCAAGGACCTCACGCATGGTGGAGGCAGCATCTGGACCGCACTGGGGATCGGGGCGGTGGCAGCGACGCTCGTGCTCGGCATCCGCACGGTCTTCGTGGCCTGGTCGGTCTGGAGCCTGGCTCGCCGTGCGGGCCGCTCGGGGGGTGTCCGGGAGAAGCTGACCGACATCCAGGGCAAGCTCGAGCAGGGCGAGGTGCCACGACTGGACCTTCCTCCGCACCCCTCGCGGCTGCTCCCGCCACGTCACACGTCGCGCGACAGGTCCGAGGCTCAGCTCGCCCGCTGGCGGAAAGCGGTGAGCACGCGGATCGCCGACATCGACTATCTGGCGGCGGAGAAGTTCGAGTGGCGCGACGGCGTGATGCTCGTCTGGGCGGGAATGCGCGGAGCGGTCACGGTCGCCGCTGTCCAGACGCTCCCGGCCGACACCCCGCAACGGTCACTGGTCGTGCTCGTCGCGACGTTCGTGGCCGTGGGCACGCTGCTCGTACAGGGCTCGACCCTGTCGTGGCTGGCAGGGCGCCTGGGGCTGTCCGGTGGGGACGAGGGCGACGAGGTGCAGTGGATCACCCTGCAGAGCGAGCTGAGGGATGCCGCGCGCGCACGGCTGGACACCTACCCGGGGGAAGTCGCCGACCTCGTGCGGGATCGGCTGACCGGCCATCCGCAGCGAGAGGATGAGGAGTTCGGCAGCGAGGCGCAGCGGGAGCAGCTGAGGTCGTACCGGTCGATGCGTCTCGACCTGATCATGGCCGAGCGCGACGCGCTGCTCACGATCCGTGAGACGGGGACCTATCCGTCGGCCATGCTCGACAAGGCGCTCACCCAGCTGGACGCCGAGCAGATCGGCATCGAGCTGCGGAGTCCCTAGGCTGTCGGGGTGGCACATCTGCTGGGGGCCGAGTCCGTACGCCTGGAGTACCCGACCCGAGTCGTCTTCGACTCGGTGACGATCGGGGTCTCCGAGGGCGACCGGATCGGCATCGTCGGCCGCAACGGCGACGGCAAGTCCAGCCTGCTGGGGATCCTCGACGGGCACGTGATCCCCAACGATGGTAAGGTCACGCGGCGCAACGGGCTGCGGATGGGAGCGCTCGAGCAGGGCGACACGCTCGACGACGAGACCACCGTGGGGCACGCCATCGTCGGCGACCGCCCCGACCATGTCTGGGCCGGCGAGCCGAGGATCCGGGAGATCATCGCCGGGCTTGTCGCTGATGTCGGGTGGGACACCCTCATCGGGACCCTTTCCGGTGGCCAGCGGCGCCGCGTCGCCCTTGCCGCGCTGCTGGTCGAGGACTGGGACCTCGTCATCCTCGACGAGCCGACCAACCACCTCGACGTGGAGGGAGTGCAGTGGCTCGCGGACCATCTCCGCCAGCGCTGGACCCGTACGCAGGGCGGCCTGTTGGTCGTCACCCACGACCGCTGGTTCCTCGACGAGGTCTGTACGGCGACCTGGGAGGTCCACGACCGGGTCGTGGAGCCCTTCGACGGCGGCTACGCCGCGTACGTGCTGCAGCGGGTCGAACGAGACCGCCAGGCGGCCACCATCGAGGCCAAGCGCCTGAACCTCATGCGCAAGGAGCTGGCCTGGCTGCGGCGGGGCGCGCCGGCTCGCACGAGCAAGCCCAAGTTCCGGATCGAGGCCGCGAACGTTCTCATCGACGACGTACCGCCGCCTCGGGACCGGGTCGAGCTGGCGAAGCTGGCCACCGCCCGCTTGGGCAAGGACGTGGTCGACATCGAGAACGTGTCGGTCTCGTACGGGGAGAACGCCGTCCTCACCGACGTCACCTGGCGCATCGGGCCCGGCGACCGGTTCGCGGTTCTCGGCGCCAACGGCGCCGGCAAGTCGACGCTGCTCGGCCTCGTCAGCGGCGCTGTGCTGCCGACTCGGGGCCGCGTGAAGCGGGGCAAGAGCGTGAAGATCGGCATGCTCGACCAGCGGTTCGCGGATCTCGAGGCGATCGCCGACGACCGGGTACGGGAGCTGCTGGCCCGGACCCGGACGACGTTCACGGTCGATGGGCGAGACCTGACTCCGGCCCAGCTCCTCGAGCGGCTCGGCTTCTCCCGGGACCATCTGTCGGCGCGCGTTGCGGAGCTGTCGGGAGGCCAGAGGAGACGTCTCCAGCTGCTCCTGGTGCTGCTGGACGAGCCGAACGTACTGATTCTCGACGAGCCCACCAACGACGTGGACACCGACATGCTCACGGCGATGGAGGACCTCCTCGACTCGTGGCCGGGGACGCTGCTCGTCGTGTCCCACGACCGGTACCTCGTCGAGCGGACGACCGATATGCAGTACGCGATCCTCGACCACGGGCTGCGGCACCTACCGGGGGGCGTCGACGAGTACCTGCGGCTGCGCCACGAAGAGTCCCAGGCTGTCCCCGCGGCGGCACCGCGGCCCGCGACAGCGAGCTCCGCGGCCGACCAGCGTGCCGCGGCGAAGGCCGTGCAGGCGACGGAACGCAAGCTGGAGCGACTGGAGAAGCGGATCGAGGCGTTGCACGCGACGATGGCTGACCACGACCCGACCGACTACCTCGGCCTGGGCCGCCTCCATGACCAGCTCCGCGGTCTCGAGGCGGAGCTCGCAGAGCTGGAGAACGCCTGGCTGGAGCAGGTCGGCTGAGGCCTCAGCGGCCGCGTACAGCCGATCGCGCACCCTTTGCCGAGGTCGGCATCGGGCCCTTGGGCAGCGGGAGCTTCGGCCGCATCGAGTCCAGCGCCCGGAGCCGGTTCGAGATGTCGGTGATCTCAGCCGTCTTGATGACCTTCGGCAGCTTCTTGATGTGGTCCGCGATCTTCTCGAGCGGCACCTGGTTCTCGCGGTCGCCCATGACGATCGTCGTCACCTTCACCCCGTACTTGACCTGCTCGTGCTTCTTGGCCTCGGTCGCAAGCATCGCCCGCACCCGGCCAGGGTCACCCTCGCCGATGAGCACGATGCCGCCCGGTCCCACGACGCGGTGGACGATGTCGAGCTGCCGGTTCGCGGTGATGACCGGCGACTTGACCCACTCCTTGTTGAGCATCGACATGGCGACCTCGGCGGAGCCCTTCTGCCCCTCGTACCGCTTGTACGTGGCGGTCTTCGCGCGCCACGTCAGGACGGACATGGCCGCCAGCACGCCGAAGAGGACGCCGAAGATCAGGAACAGCCACCACGGCTTCAGGAAGATGCCGACGATCGTGAACACCACGATGACGAGCACCATGGCTCCACCCATGAGCAGGTTGGCCCGCGGGTCGTTCTGCGTGGTGACCTTGTAGACCTCGATGATCTGGCGAACCTGTCCCCAGTCCTTCGGGTCGGTCGAGTTCTTGCGGCGCAGCTTCTCGGCGTTCTTCGCCGCCTTCTGCTCCGCGGCCAGCTGCTTGGCCCGCTCACTCGCCATCGGTGCTCACATCCTGTGTCTGGTCGTTCGTTGAACGTGTGGCAGCCAGCGCTTCGCTGGCCTGCCGGTACAGTCTCCCAGCGCGGTACGAGGATCGCACCAGTGGCCCCGACAACACGCCCTCGAACCCGATCTCGGTCGCCTCCGCAGCGAGCTCGTCGAACTCGGCAGGCTCCACCCAGCGGTCGACAGGATGCAGGTGCGCGTTCGGCCGCAGGTACTGGGTGATCGTCACGAGGTGGGTGCCCGCGTCGCGGAGGTCCCGCAGCGTCTGCGACACCTCCTCACGGGTCTCGCCCATGCCCAGGATGATGTTCGACTTGGTGACCAGTCCGGCATCGCGGGACCGCGTCAGAACGCCCAGCGAGCGCTCGTACGAGAATCCGGGGCGGATGCTCCGGAACACCCTCGGCACGGTCTCGACGTTGTGGGCGAAGACCTGCGGCCGGGTTTCCAGCACCTCGTCGACGAGCTCCGGCTTGCCTGAGAAGTCCGGAGCGAGCATCTCGACGCCGACGCCCGGGTTCTCCCGGTGGATCGCGCGGATGGTCTCGGCGTACAGCCAGGCTCCCTCGTCGGGCAGGTCGTCGCGGCAGACACCGGTCACGGTCGCGTACCGCAGACCCATCGCCTTGACGCTCTCGGCGACGCGCTGAGGCTCCTCCGTGTCGTACGAGGTGGGCTTGGCGGACTCGATCTGGCAGAAGTCGCAGCGCCGCGTGCAGGCATCGCCGCCGATGAGGAAGGTGGCCTCCCGGTCCTCCCAGCACTCGAAGATGTTGGGGCAGCCCGCCTCCTGGCACACCGTGTGGAGGCCCTCGCGGCGCATGATCGACTGGAGGTCTTTGTAGTTGGGACCCATGACCGCACGCGTACGGATCCAGGAAGGCTTGCGCTCGATGGGTGTTTCGGCGTTCTTGACCTCGAGGCGGAGGAGCCGGCGGCCGTCAGGGCGAACTGTCACCCGCACAGGTTACCCGCGCTCGACGCGTTTGCCACTCAGTGGTCAGCGGCCCAGAAGTGCCCCGAGCACGACCGGCCCGAGGAACGCGGCGAGCCACGACGCGGCGATGAGGGAAGGGCCGAAGGGGAGCTCGGCCTTGCGTCCAGCCCGTCGCGCGAGAAGTACGGCGACGGTCACAGGGACATGGACGAGGAAGGCCCCGAACGCACCGACGAGGGCGTAGGGGAGACCCAACCAGCCCAGGAAGGTACCGAAGAACAGGGAGAGGCTCACGTCACCGATCCCGAACTGGCCCTTGCCGAACCAGGCGATGCCGAAGTAGACGGCAGCGATGACGAGCCCGGTGAGCAGAGCGGAGCCGAAGCGGCCCCAGGATCCTTCGATGGCGGCGGCGACGGCGAGGCTGAAGATCAGCGAGACCATGCCAGGCCACATGATCCTGTGGGGGATCTCGTGCGAGGCGAGGTCGGTGGCAACGAGGAGTGTGCTCATCAGGGCTGCGACCGCAAAGGCGAGAGCCTCGGGCCAGGCATCCAGGCGCCAGCCGGCGATGGCGCCGAACAGGACCCCGAGCAGGGCAAGGACAGGGACCCTGACGACGCCTGGCCGGATGGGATCAGTGAGGCGGGCCCGGGTGAAAGGGGTGAGCACCGCCGCCGCAATGCCGATCAAGGCACCCGTGATAGCGGCGGCGGCACTCATGACGACCCCATCGGCTACTTGCTGAAACTCGCCATGATGCCGATGACGCCAGGTCCCATGACGACCATGAACAGCACCGGAAGGATGCAGAGCATGAGCGGGAAGATCACCTTGACAGGAATTTGCATTGCTTTGGCCTCAGCGCGCTGACGCCGCTTCAACCTCATCTCTGCCGCCTGCGTGTTGAGAACGCTGGACAGCGCGAGACCGTACGCCTCGGCCTGAATGATCGCCCGGATGAACTGCTTGAGATCGTGCACCCCGGTGCGTTCGATGAGGTCCTCGTACGCGACGCGCCGGGTCTGGCCCACCTGGACGTCCTGCAGCGTACGGATGAGCTCCTCTGCCAGGACTCCCCGTCCGTTCTTCGCGACCCGAACCATGGCGGCGTCGAATCCGAGACCTGCCTCGACCGCGATACTCATCTGATCGAGGGTGTCCGCGAGCTCCAGCGTGATCTTCTGCTTGCGCTCGATGCCGAGGCTGTACAGACGGAGCTCGGGGAGGAAGTACAGGATCCCGGAGAAGAGCACGCCCAGGACACCGAGGAAGGGGGACGGCGCCTTGATGATGATCGTCGCCGCTAAGAGCGGAGACGCCAGAGTCAGAGCGAGCTTCACGGCGATGACGCGCTCGACCGGCCAGTCGGTCGGCCGCCCTGCCTGGGCCAGCATCTGCTCCAGCCGGGTGCGCGAACCCTTCGGAACCAGGGTCTTCGTCAGGGTCGAGACGTTCCTGCCCTTGCCCGAGGACGTGGCGGGATGAGTGCCGGCGGCGGGGTGAGCGCCGGGGACGCCGCGCCGCAGATTCTCCATGGCGCGGATCTTCGCGGGACTCGGACCCGCGACGATGGCGAACGTGAGGAAGCCGGTGGCGCCGGCGAGGATCGCCACCGCGAAGAGCGTGATCAGCATGGTCCGCCTCCTAGAACTTGATCTTGACGGTTGCGCGGAGCCAGATGCCGCCGATGATCAGCATGACGATGGCGACGGTGACGATGCCCCACCCGATCGTGGTGGTGAACAGCCTGTTCAGATACCCAGGGTTTGCGATCGTCAGGAAGGCTGTGACGGCGAACGGCAACGCCATGAGGATGATGGCCGACAGCTTGCCCTCCGAAGCGAGAGACGCCACCTGACGGTGCAGCTGGTTGCGGTCGCGAATCGTCCGGGCGACACCGTCGAGGACATCGGCGAGGTTTCCGCCGACCTCCCGGTTGATCGCGATCGCCTGCGCGACCCAGTTGAAGTCCTCACTGCCCATCCGGTTGGAGACCTCGATGAGGGAGTCGTTCAACGGTCGTCCGATCCGGGTCTCGTTGAGGACCCGGCTGAACTCGTCCTTGGTCGGCCTGTCCGCCTCTGAGCTCATCGCCTGGACCGACTGCAGCAGCGAGTAGCCGGCCCGTAGACTCGCTGCCATCATCTGCAGGGTCTGGTCGAGTTGATCGGCGAAGGCGCGCTTCCGGCGACCCACCAGGAACCCGAGGACGAACCAGCCGAGCACCGGGATGATGACGGCCACCACCAGACCGACGGCCGGGTTGGCGAGCAACATGACGAGCGCACCGGCGGCGAGAGACGTGGCGACAGTCAGGAGGACGACATCGGACGCCTTCGACCTCAGGCCGGCCAGCTCCAGCTGGCCCGCCAGGCCGCTGCCCCGTTTCGCCAGCATCTTGCCGATCTGGTCGGTTGCGAAGTCGGTCGCCGTGGCGAGCGTCGTAGCCTTCTGCGGGCGCTTGCGCCCCTTGAGCTGGCGTCTCCGATCCCGCGACACCCGCCGGAAACCCGGGCGGATGATGAGGAACGCGACGATCGTGATCGCCACGAGCAGGAGCATCGAGCCGAGCGTCAACATGGAAGCTGTGGCGAAGTAGCTCATCGCAGCCACTCCTGGTTCCCGCCGAAGACGCGCGGCGACAAGACGATTCCCAGCTCTTCGAAGCGCTCGGCGAACCGCGGCCGGACGCCGGTGGCGACGGGACGACCGAGGAACTTGCCATTGGCGTCGAGGCCTGCCGAGTAGTCGAACAGGAAGATGTCCTGCAACGTGACCGTCTGGCCCTCCATGCCGTGGACCTCGGTGACGGCCACGACCCGGCGTGTGCCGTCGCGCAGGCGCTGAATCTGCACGATCAGGTCCACAGCGGACGTGATCTGCTCGCGGATGGCACGCAGCGGGAGGTCCATGCCGGCCATGAGGACCAGCGTCTCCAGTCGAGCGATGGCATCGCGTGGGGCGTTCGCGTGGACCGTCGACAGTGAGCCGTCGTGGCCCGTGTTCATGGCCTGCAGCATGTCGAGCGCCTCGGCGCCACGACACTCGCCGACCACGATCCGGTCGGGGCGCATACGCAAGGAGTTCTTCACAAGATCGCGAATCGTCACCTCGCCCCGTCCTTCGACGTTGGCCGGGCGCGACTCCAGGCGGACCAAGTGCTCCTGCTGGAGCTGGAGCTCGACCGCGTCCTCGATCGTGATGATCCGCTCGTTGCTCGGGATGAAGCTCGACAGCACGTTCAGCAGGGTCGTCTTGCCAGTGCCCGTACCTCCCGAGACCAGGATGTTCAGTCGGGCCTGCACACAGGCTCTCAGCAGGTCCGCCATGTCCGGCGTCAGCGTGCCGAAGCCGATGAGGTCGTTGACACCCAGCGCGTCACGGGCGAACTTGCGGATGGTGAGTGTGGAACCGTTGACCGCCAGCGGCGGGATGATGGCGTTGACGCGGGAACCGTCCATGAGTCGGGCGTCGACGAGCGGTGACGACTCGTCGATCCGGCGCCCGACCTTGCTGACGATGCGGTCGATGACCCTGCGGAGGTGCGCTTCGTCGTCGAACGTCACCGGGCTTCGCGTCAGCTTGCCCTTCTGCTCGACGTAGATCGTGTGGGACCCGTTGACCATGATCTCAGTGATGGTGTCGTCATTGAGGAGCGCCTCCAGGGGGCCCAGGCCGAGGACGTCGTCCTCGACCTCTCGGATGATGCGGCGGCGTTCCTCGGAGGTCAGCGGGGTCGACGACTCCTCGATGATCGCGTTGAGCTCCAGGCGGACGAGACCACTGATCATCTCCTCGTCGAGCGCACCCTCGTTGAGGCGGGAACCGATCCGTTCGAACAGCTGGACGGTGGCCTGCTCCTTCAGCTTCCCGACTGGGTCGAGAACTGGGGGCGGCGCCGCAACGGAGGGACGGCCCCGTTGGGCGAGACTGGTGCCGGCCGCGTTGGGTGCCGGGGCCGAGGGGAGCGGTGGAAATGCCCCCACCTCTGCCGCCCGCGTCGCGAGGGACGTGGGTGCGGCCTCGGGGGCTTCGTAGGTGGCTGGCGAGAAGGGATCCAGCGGCTCTCCACCTTCGGCACGGCGAGCGCCGAGACGTTCTGACAGCTTCATACTGACTTCTCCACTCTCACGCCCCGGCGACCGGTGAAGCCGCTCAGGGTCTCCGAGGTACGGCCTGTGATGCGGTCGACCAACAGGTTCAGCTGCTTGGTGATCGGGTCGCGCCCGTTCACCTGGAGCAGTGGCATTCCCTGGTTCGTCGACTGGGGAAGCAGATGGGACTGGTTGAGCACGATGTCCACCTCTTCACCGATCGTGGACTGAACATCCTTGATGGTGAGCCCACGGCTCGACTCGAAGAAGTTGACGACGACGTGACGCGCTTCGAGCAGCATGTCGAGATCGTCGAGCGTCTCGAGCTCCTTGCGGAGACCTCGTACGCCTGGCACGTCCAGTGTGGTGACGAGGACCATCTCGTTGGCCTTGTCGAGCACTGCGAGCGTGTGCTCCGACAAGCCCGGAGCGGTATCGACGACGACGTACTGGAACTCCTTCGCCAGCATGGTGAGCAGGTTCGAGATGTCCTTGGGCGTCACGGTGTCGGCCGCGACCGGCGAGTCGGAACCGGGCACCACGTAGAGGCCCGTCTCGTGCCGGGTGAGCAGGGATTTCAGCGTGAGCATGTCCTGGGTCATCGCGCCCTGGATCGTGTCTGGGAGCGAGAACTCCGGCTCCAGGTTCAGCGCGCTGGCGCAGTCCCCGAAGTGGATGTCCAGGTCGACGAGCACGATCTGCTGGGGGTATCGCTTCGACAGGCCGACAGCGAGGTTGGTCGCGACGGTCGTCTTGCCGACGCCACCCTTGGGTGACGCGACCGCGACGATCCGCCCGTCGGGTTTGGCGACCACAGGAACAGTCGTCGAGACGGCGACCGGCGCCGCCCGCAAGGCCAAGAACTGAGCGGCACGCTCCAAGGCCTTGCGGATGTCGGCGACGTCGCCGTCGACGGAGACCAGGTCCTTGACGCCGGCACGGAGCGCCGGAAGTGCCAAGGGTTCGACGTTCGTGGCGGCGAGAATGACGACGCACGGGTACGAATGGTCAAGGTTGCGAGCGAGCTCCAGCGCGCCATTCGGGTCGGCGTCGGCATCCAGCACGATGATGTCGGGCGTGGGTGCGCCACGAAGTCCGGCGAAGAGATCTGCGGCAGTGGCGGGGAGAGGATTCGGGCTCAGCAGAAGGAACGAGCCTCCGGTTGCGTAGCCGATCCGCTCCGTCAGGCCAGCAGACTGGCTGACGAGAACGACACGGCTCATCGCAGGACGACCTTGCCATCCGTGTACTGGGAGCCGGAGTCGTCAGTGTCCTTGTTCTGCACGGTCAGGACCATCGAGCCGGCCGCCTGCGCCCAGCTGAGCCGCTCGATGTCGGCCGTGTTGAGAGCTACGGTAACCATCACCGAGGTGGCGGGGAGCGGATCGGTGTTGGTCGAGTCAGTCGTTGGGACGGTGGCGCCCTGGACACGAGTGACGAGAACTTTCGACAGGATCTGCTTGGTCACGTACTCGCCGTTCACAGTGACGCTGCCCACCCCTGGGATGTCGATCGGCGTGGAGCTGCTCACTTGGACGGTCAGCACGACACCGATGGTGTCGCCGGCCGTCACGATGCCGCCGCGGATCTGCTCAGGCTTCACGAGAATGCTCATCTGCTCCATGCCTTTCGGCACGGGGACCGCGTCCTGCGCAGCGACTGTGGGATCGACGAAACGACTCGTCAGAAGGACCTCACCGGCGACGAGATCGACGGATGCGGCCTTGTTCTGGATCTCGGCGAGGTCGTACACCGCCTGGTCCGGTACAGCCTTGGCCGGGACCTGGGTGAGCTCGACATTCGTGCCGAGGCTGCTGGCGAGGGTCCCCTTGGCGACGGGGTTGACGACGACGTAGACGCTCTTCGCCGCCACGCCGTCCAGTGCACGCACGTCCGCGTTGCGGACGTACAGGAAGATGCTGACAAATGCCCCAAGGGCAAGTGCGGCCGCAACGAAAGCGGCCACCATTCGACGGTTCATGATTGGTGTCTTTCTCACGGGTGAATGACGTACTGCGAACCGGTTGCCGATCGGGGCGTCGAGCCCCGGCTACGGCGGGAAGTTCAGGGGGTGTAGAAAGCCCGACGCCGGCTGGCCGCTGCGGGGCGGCCAGCCGGCATCGAAGCGATGTGAACTGCACTCATTTAGCCGCCGCTGATTGCGGTGTTCACCGAGTCGAACATGGAGGAGATGCTGCCGCCGAGCGTCGTCACGATGGTGATGAGGACGGCCGCGATGAGGGCGACCAGCAGGCCATACTCAACGGCGGTGGCGCCCTTGGCGGCCTTGCCGAGGCGCTGCTGCGCGACGAGGACAAGCGTGGTGAGGTAAGCGGAAATGGCGTTCATAAAGGGAGTCCCTTCTCTACAGTCACAAGGCCGGAACGCCTTGTGATGTCCCCCGGCTCCTTCCCCTCGGAAGGGCCACCTGAACTATGACCCGGGGCTCAACGAGAGGGCAATGAACGTGAGAGTTCCGTCATGAACGGCGGCGGCGACGACCAGGGATTGTGCCTCTGATCAGGGGTTATGCCGAGGAAAATCGGTGTAGATCCCATCTGTGCTTCATGAGTAATGTCACATCTTCGAGGACGGGCCTCGAAATGCGAGTACATCCCTCAGATGTTTGTCCGCCACGTCCGCCACCTCGGTCATGGAGGGGGGCTGGTCCAGCTCGGCGCCGAGCGAGGTGACGCCGGCATCCTCGATGCCGCAGGGGATGATCCGGTCGAACGCGGCGAGGTCCGGCGAGACGTTCAGCGCGAAGCCGTGCTGGGTCGTCTTGCGGCTCACGCGGATGCCGATGGCGACGACCTTGCGTTCGGGCTTGCCACCGGAGGCCGGCAGCCAGACTCCGGAACGGCCCTGCACGCGCATTGCCGGCAGCCCGTAGTCGGAGACCGTACGGATCAGTGCCTCCTCCAGGCGCCGTACGTAGTCGACCACGTACACGCCGTCCGGTAGCGTCACGATGGGGTAGCCGACGAGCTGGCCGGGCCCGTGCCAGGTGATCTTGCCACCACGGTCGACATCCACCACCGGCGTCCCGTCCTGAGGGCGCTCGGCAGGTTCTGTGCGACGCCCGGCGGTGTACACGTCGGCGTGCTCCAGCAACATCACGGTGCCGGGCCGACGGCCGTCAGCGACCTCGGCGTGGATCCGTCGCTGCTCGTCCCATGCCCACTGGTAGTCGATGAGGCGCGGAGGCGTCTCATCGAACCCGAGGCGCACGAACTCGAGGTCGCTGCTCATCACCGGCACCTTCGGTGAGCCGTCACGCCCCGAGCTCAGCGGAGAAGTCACCGGCCTCGAGGCGAGCCTTGACGGAGCTGAGGAACCGCGCCGCCTCGGCGCCGTCGACCAGCCTGTGGTCGTACGACAGCGACAGATACATCATGTCGCGGACGGCGACGATCTCCCCGAGGTGCTCGTCGTCGATCACCACCGGCCGCTTCACGAGCGCACCGGTGCCGAGGATCGCGACCTGAGGCTGGTTGATGATGGGCGTGTCGAAGAGCGTGCCCGCCGAGCCGTAGTTCGTGATCGTGAACGTGCCACCGGTGAGCTCGTCGGGGGTGACCTGGCTGGTACGGGTGCGGGCCGCCAGGTCGACGATCTTCTTCGCCAGACCTGCGACGCTCAGGTCGCCTGCGTCCTTGATGACCGGGACCAGGAGGCCCTTGGGCGTGTCGACGGCGATCCCGACGTGCTCGGCGTTGGGATACGTGATCGTGCCGGCCTCGGTGTCGATCGTCGCGTTGACCTTCGGGAACTGCTTGAGCGCCTCGATGGCTGCCTTCGTGATGAAGGGGAGGTACGACAGCGACGCGCCCTCGCGGGCCCTGAACTCGTCCTTGTGCTTCGCGCGCAGCTTCGACACGGCGGTGAGGTCGACCTCGACCGTCGCGGTGAGCTGTGCCGACACCTGCAGCGACTCCACCATGCGGCGGGCGATCGTGGCGCGGAGTCGAGAGATCTTCTCGGTCGAGCCGCGCTGGCTGGCCACCGGGGTCGCCGGGGCGGCTGCCGCCGGTGCCTGTGCAGGCACGGCGGGGACAGCCTGAGCGGCGTCAATGATGTCTTGCTTCCGGATTCGGCCACCGACTCCGGTGCCGGTGACGGTGGTGAGGTCGACACCGTGCTGCGCGGCGAGCTTGCGGACCAGCGGTGTCACGTACGTGTCACCGGTATCGGCCTCGCTGGCACGTCGCGGCGCCACGGTGTTCGCGGCCTGCGGAGCAGCCGGGGCCGGGGGAGCGGCAGGCGAAGGAGCTGCCGGTGCCGCCACAGGAGCGGGTGCAGGTGCGGCCTGGGGTGCAGGTGCAGGAGAGGGCGCAGGGGTAGGAGAGGGTGCAGGTGCAGGTGCAGGTGCAGGTGTGGGAGCGGGTGTAGGTGCCGGTGTGGGAGCGGGCGCGGCCGGAGCAGCAGCAGCATCGCCGATGATGGCGAGTACGGAGCCGACCGGGACCGTCTCGTCGACCTCGACGCGGATCTCGAGGATCGTGCCGGAGACCGGCGACGGAATCTCCGTGTCGACCTTGTCCGTGGAGACCTCGACGAGTGCCTCGTCCGTGTCGATGTGGTCGCCGACCTTCTTCAGCCAGCGCGAGACGGTGCCCTCGGAGACGCTCTCACCGAGTGCGGGAAGCGTCACCTCAGTGCCGGTCGCGGGTCCACTGGTCGCGGCTGGCGCGGCGGCGGGTGCAGCCTCAGGGGCTGCGGGTGCGGTCTCGACCGCCTCGGCAGGAGCCTCCGGCTCGGGCTCGGGAGCAGCCACGGGTGCCGGCTGGTCAGCGGCCGGCACGCCAGCGATGGCCTCTCCTGGTTCACCGATCACGGCGAGAACGGCGCCCACAGGGGCTGTCTCGTCCACATCGACCGTGATCTCAAGGAGAACTCCTGCTACCGGTGACGGGATCTCCGTGTCCACCTTGTCGGTGGATACCTCGAGGAGGGGCTCGTCGGCGGCAACGGGGTCGCCCACCTTCTTGAGCCAACGGGAGACCGTTCCCTCCGAGACCGATTCTCCGAGAGCCGGGAGAGTGACGTTGGTCGACATGGTGGGAAATCTCCTTACGCAGGTGCTCGATGGGCGACGTCGGCCAGCCTAGCCTCCCCGCCGCGATAATGGCGTTCGTGGGAATCCTGGATGGACTGCGCCGTCGCCGCAACCGTGACGGGGCCGCTGGGGCTGGTCAACCCTCGGTGGCCGAGCACCTCGCGAGCTTCATCTCGACCCGACGCGGGGTCGAGGCGTACGTCGAGCAGCCGACGACCTTGACGGGTCCGTCGTTGCTTCTCGTCGCGTACGACGGGGAGTGGACGCGTCGCAGCGTGCCTTCGGCCGCCTGGGCACGCAAGTTCGCCCAGAGCCACCAGCTGCCGTGCTACGACGCGGGCGTGGTCGCGTACCCGCAGCGGATGCGCGACTACAACAGCCGTACGAGAAGGCGCTCCACCTAGGCCTGGAGCGACTGCGCCAGAGCCACGAGGGTCCGTACCGCCACACCGGTGCCGCCGGACGGCACGTAGTCGTACGGCTCCTTCTCGTTGAACGCCGGCCCGGCGATGTCGAGGTGCGCCCAGTCGATGCCGTCCGCGAAGTGCCGGAGGAAGGCCGCTGCCGTGAGCGCGCCACCCCAGCGGGCGCCACCGGACTTGAGATCGGCCACCTTGCTCGTCAGCTGCTCGACCACCTCGTCGGTGATCGGGAGCTGCCAGAACGCCTCGCCCGCCGCCTCGGCAGCGTCGAGAAGCCGGTCCGCCGTCTGGTCGTCACTGGCCATCAGACCCGCCGTACGCTCGCCGAGCGCCACGACGCACGCTCCGGTGAGCGTGGCCACGTCCACGAGCAGATCCGGCTTGTCCTCCGTGGCCCGCGCGAGCGCGTCAGCCATGACCAGGCGGCCCTCGGCGTCGGAGTTGTAGTTCTCGACGGTCGTCCCGCCGTACATCGTGATGACGTCGCTCGGCCGCTGCGCGGAACCTGACGGCATGTTCTCGGCCATCGCCGCGTACGCGGTCACCGAGATCTTGAGGCCGAGCTCGGCGATGACCTGGATGGCGGAGATGACCGTCGCAGCGCCGCTCATGTCGCACTTCATCGTGTACATCGAGTCGCCGGGCTTGATGTTGATACCGCCCGTGTCGAACGTGATGCCCTTGCCGATGAGCGCGAGGTGGTTGCGGGCGCCACGCGGGGCGTACGAGATCCGTACCAGCCGCGGTGGCCGCTCCGAGCCCATTCCCACGGCGAGGATTCCGCCGAACCCGGCCTTCGCGAGGGCCTTCTCGTCGAGAACCTCGACCTCGAGCTTGTACTTCTTGCTGGTGGCCACCGCGGCATCCGCGAAGCTCTCCGGGTACAGGATGTTGGCCGGTGTGTTGATCCAGTCACGGGTCTGGTTGACTCCCGCCGCGATGGCGGCGGCAGCGGAGACAGCGTCCTTCGCCTCGGGCTTCGTGGACGAGGAGACCACCGTCACGGCGCGGAGCAGCTCGGACGGCTCGCTGCCGACCTTGGTGTAAGTGTACGCGCCGAGCAACGCGCCCTCTGCGGCACCCTTGATGACCTCCGGCTCCACGAGGTCGAGGCTGACCACCACATGGAGGGGAGCGGCGGGCTCGAGTCGCGCCAGCGCCCTTACGCCGTTGGCCACGGCCCGGCGCACCTGCTCCGGAGTCACGTCCACGTCACCGAGACCGACGACGACAAGCCGCACGCCGGCGGTCGGAAGGACGACGGTGCTGCCTGACTTCGTCTTCGCGCCGAGATCGAGGGCGACCGCCAGCGGGGACGTCCCCCACCGCTTGGTCAGGTCCTTTGCGAGGGCGGGGGGCAGGTCCACCAGGGCTGGTGTGCCCGAGACCTGGGTGAGACCGACAACGACTACGTCGGCGTCACGCGGAACCGACTTCGACAGGGACACCGAGACCACAAACATCACCCTTCGTGTGTGTGACGAGGCACCACGCCTCGTCACGAAAGGGTATCGCGTCGGCTATAGGCTCTGGATGCCCAGCCGGGCCACGATCACGTCCTGAGGAGGTCCCTGCGCATGACTGCGGACCAGTTGACATCGGTGCTCCACGACCGCCATGAGGCGGCCGGCGCGAAGTTCGCGGAGTTCGGCGGGTGGCTCATGCCGCTCGAGTACGTGGGTGTGCTCGCCGAGCACACGGCTGTCCGGGAGAGGGTCGGGCTGTTCGACGTCAGCCACCTGGGCAAGGCGCTGGTCATCGGGCCGGGTGCCGCGGACTACCTCAACGCCCGGCTGACGAACAACCTGAGCCGCATCGGCGCGGGCCAGGCCCAGTACACGCTGTTGTGCGCCGAGGACGGCGGCACGGTCGACGACCTCATCGCGTACCGGCGGTCCGACGACGAGGTGTTCCTGATCCCCAACGCGTCCAACACCGCCGAGGTCGTGCGGCGCCTCCAGCACGGAGCGCCCGAAGGCGTGACCGTGACGAACCACCATCGCGACTACGCCGTCCTCGCCGTACAGGGCCCTCGTTCGGACGAGCTGCTCGCGTCGATCGGCCTTCCCGTCGGCCACGACTACATGCGCTTCGCGATGGCGACGCTCGGCGGTGCCCAGCTCACGGTGTGCCGCACCGGCTACACAGGGGAGCGCGGCTACGAGCTCGTCTGCGCGTCCGAGGATGCCGGCGCTGTGTGGGACGCGGTCGTCGCGGCAGGCGAGCCGTACGGGTTGGCGCTGTGCGGGCTCGGTGCCCGCGACACCCTGCGGACGGAGATGGGCTACCCGCTCCATGGCAACGACCTCTCGCTGGAGATCTCCCCTGTGGAGGCCGGCATCCTGTGGGCGGTCGGCTGGAAGAAGCCGGTCTTCGACGGTGCACAGTCCCTGCGGGCTCAGAGGCTGTCTCCGCACCGCGTGCTGCGCGGCCTGAAGGCCATCGGCCGCGGCATCCCCAGGCACGGCATGGAGGTCGTTGATGCCGACGGTGCGCAGGTCGGGGAGGTCACCTCGGGGACCTTCTCGCCGACGCTGCGGCAGGGCATCGCGCTGGCCCTCGTCGATCCCTCGGTGGTCGAGGGCGACCAGGTGGGAGTCGTCATCCGGTCGCGTACGGAGGCCTTCGACGTCGTGAAGCCCCCGTTCGTCACGCCCGGGGTGCGTGACGCGTGAGACAGCTGATCCGCGCACGCGTCCTGCACGTTCTTGTCCTCGTCGCCGGACTGGCCGCGTTCGGGTGGGCGCTGTTCGCCCCTCTCGCGCCGATCCGCTGCCATGACCAGATCATGGGGCCCGGCGACGTCTGCGCCTACGCCAGCCTCAACGGCGCGGACAACGGGAAGACGCAGACCTACGCTTCGCGGCTGGCCACGCAGAAGTCTGCCCGACCGGTCGTCGCGGTCGTCGGGGTGCTGGTCGCGGGCTTCGGCGGTGCGCTGCTCTGGTCGGCGATCCGTCGCAAGGACGCCGCTGACGCTGCTCAGCCCGCCTGAGGGCTCACTCAGTCAGCGACATCGGCCCGTACACGGGCCGGCCCTCGTGGTACAGGCTCACTGACGTGATGCCGCGCTCGAGCAGCTCCTCGTACATCTCGGTCAGCCACGCCTCGGCGTCCGCCTGCGTGGGGAACGAGCCGCTCACGCCAGGGCCATCCATGGCCTGATCGCCGTCCCGCCAGGTGAAACCGAAGTACACGTCTGACCCCTAGAGCTTCGCGCCGCGCTTCACGCGGGGAGCGGGAGCGCGCCACGGCCGGATCGACAGCGCACGGTTGATCGCGAGCATGAGCAGACCACGGGTCGAGGCGTCGGGGTACTTGACGGCGAGCAGCTTCTTGTAGCCGCGCCACATCAGGTACAGGTCGATCACCGCGAGGGCCAGCAGCCCCCACACGGCGAACACGGAGATCTCGACGAGCACCGGCCACCTCGTGCCCAGCAGGCTCACAGCGAGGACCAGGATCCACGCGGGGAGGAGGATCTCGGTGACGTTGAACCGGGCGTCGATGTAGTCGCGCATCAGCGCGCGCTCGGGCTTCGCGTCCTGCGCGGCCATGGCCTTCACCTGGTTGGCGCGCCGTACGTCCCGCTCGTGGACCCGCGCCTCCTTCTTCGTGAGGACCGGGTTCACGCGCTGCCGACGCGCTGCCTCTGCCTGCTTGCGGGTCGGGGTCGGTGCTCCCTTGCCCTTGTTATGGTCGCTCGGCGCAGGGTCGGACACCCCAGGTGTCGACTTCTCCTGAGGGTCGTACGGGCGGAACACTCCCACGGTCGTCCTTGCTGCTCGTCTTGGCCCTGCTGATCGTCTGGGGCTCCCGGGCATCGTACCCGCACGACGCCGCGCCAGGCGACGGCGAGGTCGCCTGGCGTACGCTCCGCAGCACCATGCGCGTTCTCGTCATCTCCGCAGGTCTCGCCGACCTTCCTCCCGCCGCCGCCGGTGCGGCCGTCGGCGCAGCGTGGGCCGAGCTCGGTCACCAGGTCGCTGTCGTCCCGATCGGGATCGGCGGCCAGGGACTCGTCGACGCGGCGAGCGGCCTCCCGGGTACGGCCGTGCTGACGCCCACCCCCGGCGACTCGAGCGCAGCGCTCGGCGTGGAGCTGGCAGCGGCACTAGATGCCACCACCATCCTGGTCGACCTCACGGGCGCCTGCCCTGACGATGCAGGAGCCGGCCTGCTCGCGTCACTAGGAGAGCGCGATGTCCTGAGCGGCCACTCGATCGTCGGCGTCGTACGCGAGGAGGAGCTCGACGCACCGCTGCTCGGGGTCCGAGGCGTGGCCGCGCGCCGCTCGTACGCGTCAGGGACTCCGGACATCGGCGCCGCCCTCGCCGGAGATGCCGGGCTGACCCGGCTCGCCGCCGACATCGGCATGCCCGATCCACCGCCGGGCGCCGGCGCCGGGAACGGGCTCGCGTTGGCCATCCTCGCTCTGGGCGGTGTTCTGCGCACCGGGCCCGCGGCCGTCGGGGACCTGGTGGGGATCGAGCGGTCCCTGGAGACCGCCGACCTCGTCGTGCTCGTCGCCGAGGTGATCGACTTCGGAGGAGCCGGCATCGCCGAGACACGCGCAGCCGCCGCGTGGGCCGAGCGGGCGCTCGCACCGTGCATAGCAGTCGCCACGAGCGTTCACATCTCGAGCCGTGAGCTGCGTACGTTCGGGGTCGAGTCGGTGTACGAGCTGGGTGGTGAGGCTGCAGCGGGAGCCGGGCGCATCGCCCACACCTGGAACTGGTGATCACGGCGGGACGAAAGTCGTATCACCTTCAACTCTTCACGTAGACTGTGCTGACCAGCACGTAGACAGTCCTTTTCGGAGGGAACGAAATATGACCGACACCATCACGACCACGACGACACAGGGCGTCGTCCTGACCGACGTCGCGGCAGCCAAGGTCAAGTCCCTGATCGCGAGCGAGGGCCGGGACGACCTCGTGCTCCGGATCGCCGTGCAGCCGGGCGGTTGCTCCGGTCTGCGCTACCAGCTCGAGCTCGACGACCGCTCGTTCGACGGCGACGTCGTCACCGAGTTCGGCGGCGTCAAGGTCGCCATCGACAAGATGAGCGCTCCGTACCTGAACGGCGCGCAGATCGACTTCGCCGATACGATCTCGCAGCAGGGCTTCACGATCGACAACCCGAACGCCCAGAACTCCTGCGCCTGCGGAGACTCGTTCCACTGACCCACCGGGCTTCTTATACCAAACCGCCTCCCGTGACTCGTCACCGGGGGGCGGTTTTACGTTAGGCTCTCGGCAAGTTGAGTGTGACGCCGCCGGTGCGTCCGTACGGAAGGACGACGCGTGCATCGTGTTCTGACTCCCCGCAAGGTCTTGGCAGGAGCGGCAGTCATGCTGCTGACCGCCGGCTGCAGCCAGGAGACATCCGCGCAGTGGGGCCGTTGGGGCCTTCCCGTGGGAGCCAGCCAGCAGTCAGCCAGCATCGGCTCGTTGTGGAGCGGTGCATGGATCGCGAGCATGGTGGTCGGCGTCATCGTGTGGGGTCTCATCGGCTACGCGGTCATCCGGTTCCGCCGCAAGCACCGCGACGAGAAGCCGAAGCAGAACCGCTACAACGTCCCGCTCGAGATCATGTACACGGTCCTGCCTTTCCTGATCATCGGCGTGCTGTTCCTCTACACGGTCCGCGCGCAGGACGTCGTGATGAAGCACAGTGGCAACCCGGACCGAACGATCATGGCCATCGGGCAGAAGTGGTCGTGGAGCTTCAACTACTACGAGCAGGACGACCCTGCAGTCGGGGCCATCATCCACAACGCAGGCACCTTCGAGAACTACCCGGACCTGTATCTGCCGGTGAACCAGAAGATCCTGTTCAAGATCGAGTCGGACGACGTCGACCACTCGTTCTGGATCCCTGAGTTCTACTTCAAGATGGACGCCATCCCGGGGCGCACGAACACGTTCGAGGTCACGCCGACCAAGATCGGCACATACCTCGGCAAGTGCGCGGAGCTGTGCGGCGCCTACCACTCGCAGATGCTCTTCAATGTGCACGTCGTGACGCTGCCGGAGTACTACGCCTACCTCAATCAGCTGAAGGCCAACGGTCAGACGGGTGAGATCAAGGTGAACCCGCAGACCACCGCCGTGCCCGTGCCGAGCGCGAAGGAGACCACGAAGTGAGTGCTGTCGCTGAAAGGGTCGCAGTGGCCGGTACGAAGCCGGTCGCCAGGAACGAGACCTGGGGCCGTCGCTTCTACGCGTTGATCACCTCGACCGACCACAAGGTGATCGCGAAGATGTACTTCGTCGTCGCGTTCGTGTTCTTCCTCTTCGGAGGCGTGCTCGCCCTGGCGATTCGCGCGGAGCTGGCCTTCCCGGGCATCCAGTTCCTTCAGTACGAGACGTACAACCAGTTCTTCACGATGCACGGCACGATCATGCTGCTGCTGTTCGCAACACCCATGTTCGCCGCCTTCGCCAACGCGATCATGCCGTTGCAGATCGGCGCGCCGGACGTTGCGTTCCCGCGGCTCAACATGTTCTCGTTCTGGTTGTACCTGTTCGGTGGGCTCATCGTGTGCTCCGGCTTCTTGAGCCCCGAGGGTGCGGCGAGCTTCGGCTGGTTCGCGTACGCACCGTTGTCCGACTCGATCAACTCGCCCGGCGTGGGCGGCGACCTGTGGCTGATGGGTCTCTACCTCACCGGTCTGTCGACGATCTTCGGGGCGGTGAACTTCATCACGACGATCCTGACGATGCGCGCGCCAGGCATGACGATGTTCCGGATGCCGATCTTCACCTGGAACATCCTCGTCACCTCGATCCTGGTGGCGATCGCCTTCCCGATCCTCGCGGCGGCCTTGCTCGTCCTCGAGTCTGACCGACGCCTCGGGTCCCACGTCTTCGACGCCGCCAACGGGGGGCCGTTGTTGTGGCAGAACCTCTTCTGGTTCTTCGGGCATCCTGAGGTGTACATCGTCGCGCTGCCGTTCTTCGGCATCATCACCGAGATCCTGCCGGTGTTCAGCCGGAAGCCGCTGTTCGGCTACATCTCGCTGATCGCCGCAACCCTGACCATCGGGGCGCTGTCGATCACGGTCTGGGCGCATCACATGTTCGTCACCGGTGCGGTGAGCCTGCCCTTCTTCTCGTTCATGTCGTTCTTGATCGCCGTGCCGACGGGCGTGAAGTTCTTCAACTGGATCGGTACGATGTGGGGCGGATCTCTGTCGTTCGACACCCCTATGCTGTGGTCCGTCGGCTTCCTCACAACGTTCCTGTTCGGGGGCCTGACCGGCATCATCCTCGCGTCGCCGCCTCTGGACTTCCAGGTCTCGGACACCTATTTCGTCGTCGCTCACTTCCACTACGTGCTGTTCGGCACGGTCGTGTTCGCGATGTTCGGTGGGTTCTACTTCTGGTGGCCAAAGCTCACCGGGCGGATGCTCAACGAGACGTGGGGCAAGATCCACTTCTGGATCCTGTTCGTGGGCTTCCACACGACGTTCCTCGTCCAGCACTGGCTGGGTGTCGAGGGTATGCAGCGCCGCATCGCGGACTACCTTCCGACCGAAGGGTTCACCTTCCTCAACCAGGTGTCGACGTTCGGTGCCTTCCTGCTTGGCGTCTCGATGCTGCCGTGGTTCTGGAACCTGTGGATCTCGCGCAACGCGCCCTTGGTCAACACCGACGATCCGTGGGGCTGGGGCCGGTCTCTGGAGTGGGCCACGAGCAGCCCTCCGCCGAGGCACAACTTCTCGAGCCTGCCACGGATCCGCAGCGAGGGGCCCGCGTTCGACCTGCACCATCCCGACCTGGCGGCCGGCACAGAAAACAAGGAGGGCTGAGCTGTGAAGACCGAGTGGAAGATCTTCGCTCCCATCGCCGTCTTCTTCTTCGTCGTCGGCACCATCTACGCGTTTTTCACGAAGACGGACGAGCCGATCGGCGTCGTGGCGCTGTTCCTCGCCGGCGCCACCTGTGGCTTGATCGCCGTCTACCTCGCCATCACGAGCCGCAAGATCGACCGGCCGGAGGATCGGGCGGACGGCGAGATGGCCGAGGGAGCCGGTGAGCTGGGCTTCTTCCCCCCGAGCAGCATCTGGCCCATGTGGACTGCGCTGACGATGGTCCTCATCGTGCTAGGCCCCGTGTTCGGGTGGTGGATCTCACTCCTCGGTCTCGGTATGGGCATCTGGTCCCTGACCGGATGGGTGTACGAGTACTACCGCGGCGACTACCGCCACTGAGCCTCGACAACCCACGAACCGCGCTGGGACAACCACGTCCCAGCGCGGTTCGTGCTTCGGTGGTCAGGCAGCTCAGTGACCGAAGGTCAGCCAGTTGAGGTTGACGTAGTCGCTCGGCTGGCCGCTGGTGAACGTGATGTAGACGTTGTGCACGCCGGTGGTCCCGGAGATGTTGGCGGGGATGGTTCGCCAGCTCTGCCAGCCGCCGGTGTTGGCGATCGCGAAGGTGCCGATCGGGGCGGCGTCGAGGGAGTCCAGCCTGACCTCGACGAGACCGCTTGCCCCACCGCTTGCGCCGGATGCGACTCGGGCGACGAACTGGGTTGCGGGCGTCGATCCGAAGTCCACGCCCTGGTAGAGGGCCCAGTCGTTGGTGGCGATCCCTGCGAGGTTCTGTCCTGCGTCGGTATCGGTGGTGGTCTGGGTGAGGATGCCCGACGCGGTGTCGTACGACTC
>JBBQBP010000018.1:0-67387 GCA_038317635.1 Propionibacteriales bacterium | reverse complement strand
GGGGTCCAGGTGGCCTTTGCGGCCGGCGTGGCCCAGGGGGCGCCGGCATCGGCGTAGCCCTTGCCTTCGGCCAGACAGCGGAGCTGCCAGGTGTCGATGTCCCGTACCACCGGGTAGCGGAGGTCGCCCGTACCGCGCCAGTCGATGTACGCATCCTGGATCGCCACGGGGTCCGGGGCGGTCTGGGTGGCCTCGAGCAGCGCCATGAACCCGACCGTGTCGGACAGCGGCACGAGCAGCGGGACACCGGTCTCGCGGTGGTCGACGAGGTTCTCCAGCAGGTCCGTACGTTCCGTGTGCTCCATGAACTGGTCGGGCCCGATCTCCGCCCTGATGTCATCCGTGGTGTACGTGAGGGTGATGTGCCCCTTCGTACCGACCAGCGTGACGGTCGGCTCCTCCTGGACCGGGCCGCACAGCGTGAGGCTCACGTCGATCGGGACCCCATCCGTGCGGCGGATCGTCACCCAGCTCGTGTCGTCGGCCTGGATGTCATGCGCGTGGTACAGCTCGGTCTCGATCGACGCGATCTGGCTGATGTCGGTCAGTCCGACAAGGGCGAACGCGCTCGCGAACGAATGCGCCAGCGGGTTCGTACACACCCCGTCCGCCACCCGCCTGCCATTCATCACGCGCTTGCCCGCCCACGCGGCCCGGCCGTAGTACGCGTTGTTGCGGAGCCACATGCCCCAGATCTGTACGTTCGTCAGGTCGCCGATCCGGGTGGCCAGCTCACGAACCCGCGCCACGGCATCGGAGCCCAGCGCCTGGAAGCCGATCTGTACGGAACGGCCGCTCGCCTTCTCCGCCTCCAGCAGCAACCAGAAGTCGTCGAGCGAGGCCACGGGCGGCTTCTCCAGCATCACGTCGGCGCCCGCCGCGAGCGCCTCGCACGCCAGCGCATAGTGCGTACCGATCGGCGTCGCGATGTTGACGATGTCGACCTCGTGGTTCGCGAGCAGCTCGGTCAACGTCGCGTACCAGGGCACGTCGCGCCCCTCGATCGGCCCGGCCGGATCCGCGGTCGCCACCAGCTCGACGCGTCCCATCGACGCCAACCGGTCGACGCGGTCCAGGTGGATCGCGCCGAAACCTCGAAGGCCGACCTGTGCAATCCGTACAGCTCCGCTCACATCACCGCTCCTGTCCGCCACGGAATGATCTCCTCGTTGCCGACCCCGAGGTCCTCGGAGACCGTCGTCCGGCCTGACGCCGTGGCGCAGATCAGGTCGAGCAGCTCTTCGCCCAGCTCGGCGATGGGCCGACCGTCGAGTACGGACCCGCAGTCGAGGTCGATGTCGCCCGACAGTCGTCTGGCGACGTCGGAGTTGGTCGCCAGCTTGAGCGTGGGCGTCGGCTTCGAGCCGAAGACCGAGCCGCGACCGGTGGTGAAGCAGACGACCGTCGCACCGCCAGAGATCATGCCGGTCACTGAGACCGGGTCGTAGCCCGGTGTGTCCATGATCACGAGTCCCGAGTCCGGCACCCGCGCTCCGTAATCGACCACACCTGAGACCGGCGCCGTACCCGCCTTCGCGACCGCACCCAGCGACTTCTCGACGATCGTCGTGATGCCGCCAGCCTTGTTGCCTGCGGACGGGTTCCCATCGAGCGTCGCGCCGTTCTCGGTCGCGTACGACTCCCACCAGGCGATCTTGTCGAGCAGTGCCTCAGCCACTGAAGGATCCGTCGCCCGTGCCGCGAGGAGGTGCTCGGCGCCGAAGATCTCGGGCATCTCAGCGAGGATCGTCGTGCCACCCGCAGCGACGATGACATCGCTGGCGTAGCCGAGGACGGGGTTCGCCGTCAGCCCCGACCACGCGTCGGAGCCGCCGCACTTGAGGCCGAGTACGAGCTCGTCCAGGCCGCACTCCGTCCGCCCGACCCAGATCCGGCTCGCCAGCCCGGTGACGAGCTCCACACCATGTCGTACCGCCGCCTTGGTGCCCCCGACGTCCTGGATCGTGTACGAGACGGTCGGGATGTTGGTCACGCCGAGGTCTGCCAGGAACTGGTCCATGGTGAGCACCTCGCAGCCAAGCCCCACGACCACGAGCCCCCCGATGTTGGGGTGGGTGGCGTAGCCCACGAGTGTGCGCCGCAGCGTCTCCCACCCCGGGCCCTTGGCCTCGAGCCCGCAGCCCGACCCATGGGTGAGCGCGACGACACCGTCGACGCCGTCGGGCAGGTCGACGAGGTCGAAGTGGCGTGCGATGTGCTGGGCGACAGTGGCCGAGCAGTTCACTGTGGTCAGCACCCCGATGTAGTTGCGCGTCCCGACCCGCCCGTCGGCGCGGCGGATGCCGTCGAACGTACGTGGCCTGGACACCGTCGGAGCCGTCCCCGCGTGCGTGTCCTCGGAGACCCGCGCGTCACGCGGCGGCATCCCGAGGTTGTGCGTGTGGATGTGACCGCCGCACGGAACCGCCACCGTGAGAGCGCCGATGATCTGCCCGTACTTGTGGACCAGCGCCCCCGGGGCCAGGTCGCGCCGCGCGAGCTTGTGACCGACAGGGACGTCGTCAACGACTCTGACCGGCTTCTCCCCCGCGGCGGTCACGATCTCCCCGGCGCTCAGCCGACGCAGCGCCACATACACGTCGTCGGTGCGGTGGAGGAGCAGGAGATCAGCCGCACTCACGACTGCCTCGGCGGAGCTGTCGTGCCGCGGATGACGAGCGCGGTGGTCAGCACCTGCTCGATCGGGGTCGCATCGGCGTCCGCGAGGTAGCGGTCCAGCAGCGCGACAGCGGCCTCACCCGCTTCGAAGCGAGGCACGTCCACGGTGGTGAGCGAGGGTACGGCGAGCAGCGACAGCATCGTGTTGTCGCAGCCGACCACCGACATGTCGCCGGGCACGTCGACGCCACGAGCGCCGAACCGGCGCATGGCTCCCAGTGCGACGACGTCGTTGTAGGCGATGAGGGCCGTCGCCGGGGTCGCCAGGGCCAGATCGGCGGCAGCGAGACCACCGTCCACCGTGGGAGCGACCGAGCCGAGCTCGTACAGGTGGACCCCCAGCTCGGCGGAGTGCTTCCGGAGCGACTCAGTACGCCTCCGCCCGGACCAGGACTGCGGCGGCCCGGCGGCGTAGGCGACGTGGTCGTGGCCCAGCGCGCGGATGTTCACCAGAGCCTGGCGGAAGCCCTCGGCGATATCGGCGGTCACGCTCCACCAGCCCGGCGCCTGGCGGTGGATGAGAACGATGGGGATGTTGAGATCGCAGGGCAGATCCTCGATCGCGGATCGCGGTGACGCCAGGATGATCCCGTCGACCTGGCGGGCGAGGCTACGCAGCGCGTCGCCCTCCAGGCGGGCCTGCTCGTCGGTGTCAGCGACGAGGATCGCCTGCCGACCCTCGCGGGCACGGCGCTGGACACCCTTGATGACATCCGCGAAGAACGGGTTGGCCAGATCGGGAACGATGATGCCGATGTTGCCGGAACGGCCGGTGATCAGTCGCCGCGCGGCGGGGTTCGGGCTGTACCCGAGACGACGCGCCTCGGTCAGCACCTTGCGGCGGGTGGACTCGGAGACGGCGCCCGCCTCGGAGAAGGCCCTGGAGACCGTCGCGACCGACACCCCCGCCGCGCGCGCTACATCGCGGCTCGTTGACGTCATCGGCCCTCCCAGGAATCATGTGCGCAACGTTGCGCACCGCGTTACGCACACGCGTGTGCCCCCTATCGAACAACCGCGTGAGGGAAGGCGTCAAGCCGTGCGTAAACGTTTCCGTGAAGTTGCAGCCCGAGCCCCGCCGAGTGGCGCGGACCGTTGTTCCGCGCCACCCGTCAGAGGATGATCAGGGCCGGATCCCGACCGGGTCGACCGCGTGGTCGTCTACCGGCACCGACATGTGCGCTCGGTTCACCGCGCTGCACACAGCCCGCAGTGACGCGGTGACGATGCTGGGGTCGATCCCGACGCCCCAGTACACCTGAGCGCCCTCGTCGCCGACGACCTCCGCCTCGACGTACGCGGCCGCCTTGGCCTCGCCGCCCGGGGACAGCGCATGCTCCTGGTAGTCGAGGACGCGGACGTTGTAGCCGAGCAGCTGGATCCCGTCGACGAACGCGGACAGGGGCCCGTTGCCCTCGCCCAAGACCGTACGTTCGACTCCGCCGTCGCGGACTATCGCCGTGATGCGGTAGCCGTCGCCGTTCGACACCGTCGTACAGGTCACCAGCTCCAAGGGCTCCACGCTGCGGAGGTACTCGGTGGCGAAGATGTCGCCCATCTGCTCGCTCGTGACCTCACCACCCTCAGCGTCGGTGTGCTGCTGCACGACCCGCGAGAACTCGATCTGCAGCCGGCGCGGAAGGTCGAGATGGTGGTCGGACTTCATGATGTAGGCCATGCCGCCCTTGCCGGACTGGCTGTTGACGCGGATGACGGCCTCGTACGTACGGCCGACGTCGTGCGGGTCGATGGGCAGGTAGGGAGCCTCCCACGCCACCTCGTGCAGCCCGACGCCCTGCGCGGCTGCCTGCTTCTCGAGGTCCTCCAGGCCCTTCTTGATGGCGTCCTGGTGCGATCCGGAGAACGCTGTGTAGACCAGGTCGCCCGCGTACGGGTGACGGGGATGTACGGGCAGGCCGGTGCAGTACTCGACGGTACGGCGGATCTCGTCGATGTCGGAGAAGTCGATCTGCGGGTCGATGCCTTGGCTGAACAGGTTGAGGCCCAGGGTGACCAGGTCGACGTTGCCGGTGCGCTCGCCGTGTCCGAACAGGCAGCCTTCGACCCGGTCGGCCCCGGCCATCTGGGCCAGCTCGGTGGCCGCCACCGCAGTGCCGCGGTCGTTGTGCGGGTGCAGCGAGATCGCGACGTACGGGCGGTTCTTCACGTGACGCCCGAAGTACTCGATCTGGTCGGCGTACGTGTTCGGCGTCGAACGCTCGACGGTCGCCGGCAGGTTGAGGATGATCTCGCGGCCCTCGCTCGGCTGCCAGACGTCCATGACCTCGTTGCAGATCTCGATCGCGAAGTCGGTCGGCGTCTGCGTGAAGATCTCCGGGCTGTACTGGTAGCCGAACTGCGTGTCCGGGATGAACTTCTCGGCGTACTTCATGACCAGCCGGGTGCCGTTCTTCCCCATCTCGACGCACTCGGCCTCGGAGATGCGGAAGACGACACGGCGGAACAGCTCGGCGGTCGCGTTGTACAGGTGGATGTTCGCGCGGTGGGCGCCTACCAGGCTCTCGGCCGTGCGGGAGATGAGGTCCTCACGCGCCTGCGTCAGCACCGAGATCTGGACGTCCTCGGGGATCCGGTCCTCGGTGATCAGCTTGCGGACGAAGTCGAAGTCGGTCTGCGACGCGGACGGGAAGCCGACCTCGATCTCCTTGTAGCCCATCCCGACGAGCAGCTCGAACATGCGCAGCTTGCGGGACGGGGTCATCGGGTCGATGAGCGCCTGGTTGCCGTCGCGCAGGTCGGTGGACAGCCACCGGGGCGCGTGCGTGATCTTCTGCGCCGGCCAGGTGCGGTCAGGCAGGTCGATCGGGACGAAGGGGGTGTAGCGGCTGAAAGGCATGGGAGACGGCTGCTGTACGGGCAGACCGATCTGCGGCTGTGTGCCGAAAGTGTTGGTCATGTCTCAAGTTCCTCGCTGGACTGGGTGGGTGCCGACACGCAGCGACTCCGCAGCGAGGAGGCCGGCTTTAGTGGGCCTCGCTGCGGCAGCCAAGAAGGAGGGTCACCCGCGACATGCCCGACACTCTAGCCCAGCATCTTCAGAACTGCCATGACCGCTTCGAGAGCCCGTACCAGAATCCGTCGACGACTGAGGAGTTCTCATGGTTCGTCCCGGCTGCCGCGCCGAGCGCCACGTACAGCGGAGCCCAGTGCTCCGTACGCGGGTGCGCCTCGTGCGCGGCGGGGGCAGTCCGCTCGAAGTCGAGGATCGCCTCGATGTCCCGCGCGGCGAGCGCCTCGGCGGCCCAGTGGTCGAACTCGCTCGACGCGGTGGGTGGGGTGCCGTTCGGACCCCCCTGCGGATTGAACCAGCGCAGGTTGTGCGTGGTGAACCCCGACGTGACGATCAGTGTGCCCTCGTCGCGGAGCTCCGCGAGCCGCTCCCCCAGCGCGTACAGCTTGCGTGGGTCAAGAGTCGGCAAGCTCAGCTGCAGGACAGGCACGTCGGCCTCGGGGAACATCTCGACGAGCGGGACGTACGCTCCGTGGTCGAGCCCGCGTCCGGGATCCTGCTGGACGGAACCGCCCACCGCCCGGGCCACCATCTGCGCCAACTCGGGTGCCGGCGGCGCGTCGTAGGTCACCTGGTAGTACCGGTCCTCGAAGCCCCAGAAGTCGTAGATCAGCGGGGTGTGCGCCGTCGTCGACGAGATCGTCGCCGGCGCGGACTCCCAGTGCGCCGACACCACGAGGATGTCCTTGGGCTTCGGCAGCTGCGCACCCCAAGAGTGCAGCTGCTCCGTCCACGTCGCATCGTCAGCCAGCGGCGGTGCTCCGTGGGAGAGGTACAGGACGGGACTGGACATGTTCTGTAGCCTACCGTTTAGTTGATGATTAAACCATCTAGAGGATCGGCGGCGTCGCTAGAGTCTCGGCCATGCCTGCCGTCCTGCCTGTCGTCGCATCCCATCTCACCGGACCGCACCTCGTCCTCGATCCCCTGACCGAGGACGATGCCGCCGAGCTGGGCGTGGTGCTCATGCAGCCTGACTCGTACGCGCACGGGTACGTCATGCATCACCGCCCCCTCGATGTCGACGACGCGCTCGCCATGGCGCTCGGCCACTTCGTCCACGCGTCGACACCCAACGGTCTGGGGCACGGCCGGACCCCCTACGCGATCAGGCTCGGCGTCGACACCGATCTCGCGCCGGCCGGTACGTTCGTGGGCACCAGCAGCCTCGGTGACTTCATCCCCGAGCGGGAGTCAGCACACCTCGGCTGGACGCTGTACGACAGCCGGTTCTGGTCGAGCTTCGTCAACCCGGAGGCGAAGCTCCTGCTGCTGACGCACGCGTTCGAGGCGCTGGGCTACGGGCGGGTCAAGATCCAGACCGACATCCTCAACAACAGGTCCCAAGCGGCGATCGCGAAGCTCGGTGCGACCCGCGAGGGCGTGGTGCGGCGTGAGGTCCCCCGCGAGGACGGCACCTGGCGCGACACCGTGATGTTCTCCATCACGATCGACGACTGGCCCCGCGTGAAGGAAGGCCTCCGGGCCCGGATCTCGGCCCCCTGAGACCTGGTCTCGGTTCACCATGTTAAGTGGGTGAACTGTTGCTTCTCACGGCCAATTCGCCATGGTAAGCAACGACTCACCCACTTAACATGGTGAACCGCAATCCCCCGATGCGCTCGCGGGCTCTGACCCACCCAGCGGCAGAGGGTCGACCGTTACGGGCGGTGGTCAGAATCCCAGGCGGTTGAGGTACTTGGCGTCGCGTTGCCATTCCTTGAGCACCTTGATGTGCAGGTCGAGGTGGACCGGCATACCCAACAGCGCGGTGATCTGAGCGCGCGCGGCGGAGCCGACCTCTTTGAGCCGGGTGCCCTGGTAGCCGATCAGGATGCCCTTCTGGGAGTCACGCTCGACGATCATGGACGCGAAGATCTCCATCAACGGCTTGTCCTCCGCGCGCCCCTCACGGAGCCGCATCTCGTCGATGACCACGGTGATCGAGTGCGGCAGCTCGTCGCGTACGCCTTCGAGCACCGACTCACGGATCAGCTCAGCGATCCTCATCTCGGTGGGCTCGTCGGTGACGATGTCGTCCGGGTACAGCGCGGGCCCTTCGGGCAGCAGCGAGCACAGCAGGTCGCAGACGAGGTCGACCTGCTCGCCGGTGACGGCCGAGACCGGCACGATGTGCTCCCACCGGATCCCCGCGCTCTCCTCGAGGTTGTGGATCTCCTGCAGGTGGTTGCGCAGCCGCGACTTGCTCACGAGATCGGACTTCGTGGCCAGCGCGACGAGCTTGGGGTGCTGCGGCAGGTCAGCGACCGCATTGACGATGAACGTGTCCCCCGGGCCGAT
Organism: Propionibacteriales bacterium; assembly: GCA_038317635.1. Classification (GTDB taxonomy): domain Bacteria; phylum Actinomycetota; class Actinomycetes; order Propionibacteriales; family Propionibacteriaceae; genus Fen-668. Next base: position 59,376 of record JBBQBP010000018.1, on the reverse strand, counting down.
GTGCTGGTTGGCGGGCAGGCAGACGGCGACGACGTCGACCTCGGTCCACGTGTCCCGCACGAGCGTGTTGAGTCGCTCCCCCAGCAGCGTTCGGGGCCGGTGGAGCCCGGGGGTGTCGACGAGGACGAGCTGTGCGTCCTCACGGTTGATGATCCCGCGTACGGTATGACGGGTCGTCTGCGGCTTCGACGAGGCGATCGCGATCTTCTCACCGACGATCGCATTGGTCAGCGTCGACTTCCCAGCGTTGGGACGGCCCACGAAGCACGCGAATCCAGAGTGTTGGGTCATGCCTGGCTCTCCTCGGCGGCCTGTCGGGCCAGTTGTGTCGCGGCATCGGCCGCGTGGTCGTCGGTCTCGGACTCGAGCCGTACGAGGACGGTGCCGATCTGGTTGCGTCGCCCGGTCGGGCGATCGGCGATCAGCTCGAGGCCCTCCCAATGGACGATCGAACCCGGGATCGGAACCTTGTTGAGCTGCTTGGCCATGATCCCGCCGACCGAGTCCACGTCATCGTCGTGGAGCTCCAGGCCGAGCAGCTCACCGAGGTCGTCGAGCGAGAGCCGGGAGACGACCCGGTAGTACCCCTCGGACAGCTCCGTGACCGGCGCCACCTCGTCGTCGTACTCGTCGACGATCTCGCCGACGATCTCCTCGAGGATGTCCTCGATGGTCGCCAGCCCGGCCGTACCGCCGAACTCGTCGACGACGACCACGAGGTGGCTTCGATGCAGCTGCATCTCGCGCAGCAGGTCGTCGACCGGCTTCGAGTCGGGGCAGAACGTGGCCGGCCGCATGATCGAGGTGACCAGCTCGGACGTCTGAGCGCCTGGGTTGTCGTACACGCGCTTCATGACGTCCTTGAGGTAGACGATCCCGACGATGTCGTCGAGACCCCCCGTACCGACCACAGGAATCCGGCTGAACCCCGACCGGAGCGCGAGGGACGTCGCCTGCCGCAGCGTCTTGTGGGCCTCGATGAACACGACGTCGGGCCGGGGCACCATGACCTGTTTGACGATGGTGTCGCCCAGGTCGAAGACGGAGTGGATCATCCGCCGTTCCTCGGCCTCGATCTGGTTCGAGGCCTCGGCGCGGTCGACGTACTCGCGCAGCTCGTCCTCGGACGCGAACGGCCCGTCGGGGTAGCCGCGGCCCGGCGTGATGACGTTGCCGACCACGATCATGATCTGCGGCGCGAAGAACAGCACGGTCGTGAGCAGGCTCATCAGACGGCCCGTGCGCAGGGTGACGCTCGTCGCGTGCTGGCGGCCGAGCGTGCGGCCGCCCACCGTGGCGACGACGAAGAGGAGGACCACCGAGATCGAGGCGGTGATGAGCACGCCGACGGTGATCGAGGTGAAACCGCTGAAGGCCCAGCTGGCGATCGTGGCCACGGCGAGGGTCTCGAAGGTCAGCACGAGGAACTCGGCCGTTGCGCGCGTCGGCGCGGGGTCAGCGAGGATCTGCTCGACCCGCACTGCTGCCTTGACGCCCTCCTCCACCAGGTGCTTCGCTCGCCCGCGGCTCATCGTGGCGTACGCCGCATCGATCATCGCGAACACTGCCGCGAGCAGGACGAAGGCGATGATGAGGCCGATCTTTAGCCACTCGGTCACGTGGACGCGTCACTCGCTTAGGTCGACAGTTGCTTGCCAGGGCAGTCTAGCGATGGGAGCGGCACTGATGTCTGTGCGGTCAGGCGCGCGCGACCTTGCGGGCGTTCCAGGCGGCGATGATCTGGTCGTTGAGACCGAACATCGCGGTCCTCTCCTCGGGCTCGGCGTGGTCGAAGCCAAGCAGATGAAGGAGGCCGTGGACCAGCAGGTACTCGGCTTCTTCATCCGTCGTCCGTCCGGTGTCCGCGGCTTGCTTGGCCGTCACCGAGGGGCAGAGCACGATGTCCCCGAGCAGACCGAGGGACGGCTCCTCGTCGTCCTTGGGCGGCCGCAGCTCGTCCATCGGGAAGCTCAGTACGTCGGTGGGACCCGGCTCGTCCATGAACCGTACGTGGTAGTCGGACATGGTCGTCTCGTCGACGAGCAGGATCGACACCTCGGCCTGCGGGTGGATCCGCAGCCGGTCGAGCGCGAACCGGGTGAGCGCGACGAGACCCAGCTCGTCGACCTCGATGCCTGACTCGTTGTTGATGTCGATCATCACGATCTCCTGGTCGGCGGCAAGGATGCCTCGTACCGGTCGTACGCCGCGACGATGCGACCGACAAGCTGATGGCGTACCACGTCGTGGCTTGTCAGCTGGCAGAACGCGACATCGCCCACGCCGTCGAGAACTTTCTGTACCTCGCGCAGCCCTGAGCGCTGCCCGTTCGGTAGGTCGACCTGCGTCACGTCGCCGGTGACGACCATCGTCGACCCGAACCCGAGCCGGGTGAGGAACATCTTCATCTGCTCGGCGGACGTGTTCTGCGCCTCGTCGAGGATGATGAACGCGTCGTTGAGCGTCCTCCCCCGCATGTAGGCGAGGGGTGCGACCTCGATCGTGCCGGCGGTCAGCAGGCGGGGCACGGAGTCGGGGTCGACCATGTCGTGGAGAGCGTCGTACAGGGGCCGGAGGTACGGGTCGATCTTGTCGTTCAGCGTGCCGGGGAGGAAGCCGAGCCGCTCCCCCGCCTCGATCGCCGGACGGGTGAGGATGATCCGGTTGACCCGCTTGTCCTGAAGGGCTGCGACGGCCTTGGCCATCGCGAGGTACGTCTTGCCCGTACCGGCGGGACCGATCCCGAAGACGACCGTATGGGCGTCGATGGCGTCCACGTACCGCTTCTGGTTCAGCGTCTTGGGTCGGATGGTCTTGCCGCGGCTCGACAGGATGTTCTGCGTGAGCACCTCCGCGGGACGGAGCTCGCCCGCTTCGGCGGTCATGCCTACGACCCGTTCGACATCGGAGGCCGAAAGACCCTGCCCGGTACGGATGATCGTCACGATCTCGGTGAGCACCTCGGCGGCATGCGCGACGGCCGCAGGGGACCCCGACAGTGTCACTTCGTTGCCGCGGACGTGGAAGTCGGCCTCGAGATCGCGTTCCAGGATGCGGAGGTACTCGTCGCGCGGTCCCAGGACGTTGACCATGCTGATCGACGCGGGGATGCTCAGCCGTCGCTCAGCGGCGGGGCCTGCGGCTGCCTGCTCTGTGATGGTTCTCCCTCTCGCGGTCGTCCGACCCGTTCATCCTAGGCGGGCTCCAGGATCGCCGACAGCCCCTTGACGTCAGCGGGTGGTGGCGAAGTGGTCCGTCGCAGCGACGAGTTGGGCGGCGATCTCAGGCTCCGTCGACGCGTGGCCCGCCAGCACGACGTGGAGGTCGGCCTCGGGCCAGGCCGCCGACAGGTCGTATGCGTTGCGGACGGGGCAGCACATGTCGTACTGGCCATGGACGATGACAGCAGGGATGTGCCGGATCTTGTCGACGTCCTCGAGCAGCTGGTCGGGGCGGAAGAAGCCGGCGTGCGTGAAGTAGTGGTTCTCGATGCGCGCGAAAGCGACCGCGTACGCCTGGTCCTGCGCCTCCGCGACGATCGACGGGTCCGTGACCAGCTTCACTGTCGCGTTCTCCCACGTCGTCCAGGCGATGCCGGCCGGTACGTGGATGGCGGGATCGGGGTCGAACAGGAGCTGGTGGTAGCGGGAGATGTTGTCGTTCCCGGGCGTGCCGACGTGGAGGTGACTACGGGCGTCACCGCCGAGCGGCTTCTCGAAGACCGACCACCACTCGGGCCGGATGAGGCCGGCGGGGCCGTTGTAGAACCAGTCGAGCTCCCAGCGGCGGAGCATGAAGATGCCGCGCAGGACAAGCTCGGTGACCCGGTCGGGATGGGTTTCGGCGTACGAGAGCGCCAGCGCGCTGCCCCAGGAGCCGCCGAAGACCTGCCAGCGCTGAATGCCCAGGGCCATACGAAGCGTCTCGATGTCGGCCACCAGGTTCCAGGTGGTGTTCGTGCTGAGATCCGCGTCCGGCTCGGATGCGTGAGGCGTCGAACGCCCGCAGCCGCGCTGGTCGAAAAGAACGATGCGGTACTTCTCCGGGTCGAAGAAGCGGCGCATCACGGGGCTGCAGCCTCCGCCGGGGCCACCGTGCAGCACGACCACGGGCTTGCCGTCGGGGTTACCGCACTCCTCCCAGAACAGGCTGTGCCCGTCGCCGACGTCGAGCATGCCCGAGTCGTACGGCGCGATCGGTGGGTACGGGGTGGACCCAGTCCGCGCTCCCTGGTGAGGCTCAGTCAAGGTCGATGTCCTCGGTGGGGTCGATGATGTGCATCGCGGCCTCTTCGGCACAGGCTGCGCCACCGTCGATGCCGACGTCCTCGCCGACCGTGTCGCCCTCTTCGTCTTCGCCGTCATAGCCATGCTTGGCGTCGACCAGTCGTCCCGCACGTCGGTTGCCGACCTCACGGGGTTCCTCGGGGTCGTCGCGCCAGTCCGTGCCCTCATCGGTCACGTCAGGAAGCTCAGCTGCGAGCTTCTGGTCGAGTTTCTCGCCCTGGTGCATCTCGGCGGGAGTATTGCCGAAGCCTTCGGCGGCAGACCAATGCTCCGGCGTGGTGTAGCCCTCGTCGAGGACATCCCTCACCCCGCGGTCGACCAGTGTCTCGTCGGCCTGCATCTGATCGAGCTGCTCCGACTCGTCAGGCATGTAGTCGAGTTCGGTATCCATGCTTTGATCCTGCCACGAACACCCCACACGTACAGGTATCAAAGACGTTCGGCGTGACGCGCCGCAGTCACCGGGACCCGATGAGTGGAGGCTCGCGGGCCGCCCGCACAGCCTTTGGAGCTCCCGCACAACCAGTGTGACCAGGTTCTCGCGCCCTAAAGGTTGTGCGCGGCCGGGTGAGAGGGGGCCGCCGATAGAGTGGCGGCCGTGCCGGAACCCCAGGACCTCGCGGGTCGCGTGAAGCGCAACGCGAAGTCGTTGGCGCGCAAAGGGCTCGAGAAGGCGCCGGGTGCAGCGCGTGTCGCGCGGTCCGCGTACTTCACCGCCCTGAACTGGGGTACGACCCAGAACATCGCGTACCGCACCTGGCTCAGGATGCGCGCGCGAGAGACCGAGCAGTCTGTCGTACGTCCCACCGGAGGGTCCCCCACGGTCAGCGCCGTGCTCGACGTGGCCGGTCAGTCGCCGACCGCCGCGGGTCGATCCGTGGCGAGGGTGTTGGCACAGACGTACGAGAACTGGGACCTCACCGTCGTGAGCGACACGCTCGCCACCCCCTACGTACCGCGCAGCCGTCGGCACCGCGTCGTGGTCGTCGAGGGCTCGACCCTGGCGGACCGGGTGAACGCGGCGCTACCCCGCTGCGACGGCGACTTCCTCGTCGTCGTCGGTCCTGACGACGTGCTGTACCCCGAGTCGTTCACCGCTCTTGCAGCAGCTCTGGACGAGGACCCGGACGCGGACATCGTCTACGGCGGTGACGACATCGCGGACTTGGCCGTCGACCACCACGGCGTGGAGCGGGTGGCACGGCGTGACCCGTTCTTCAAACCCGGCTGGAATCCCGAGCTGCTCCACAGCATGCCGTACCTGGGACACGTCACCTGGTTCCGTACCTCGCAAGTCGTCGCGGCAAAAGGTCTGCGCGATATGCCAGGCGGCGAGCTGTGGGACCTTCAGCTCCGTCTCACCCGCGGCGGCGCCAAGGTCGCGCATTCCGAGGGGATCGTGGCGGGACGTGTCATTGGCACACCACCGGTCACGGACGCGACGGCAACCACGCTGCTCGACGCGGCGCTCGCGGCAGAGGGCACACCCACCTGTACGGTCGCGCAGGGCCAGCTACCCGGCACCTGGAGCGTCCGCTACCCGCTGGCCGGCGAACCGCTCGTCTCGATCGTCATCCCCAGCAAGAATGCGTACGACGTCGTCCGCCGCTGCGTCGAGTCGATCTACGCCACCACCGCGTACACGTCGTTCGAGGTGGTTCTCGTCGACACCGGCAGCGACGACCCGGAAGTACTGAGCTGGTACGAGTACGTGGCCGCTCGCCACGACTCGTTCCGCGTCGTCGACTGGCCCGAACAGCCGTTCTCGTACGCGAAGAGCTGCAACGCGGGCGCCGAGGCGTCGCGGGGCGAGATCCTCGTCATGCTCAACAACGACACCGAGGTGCTGGAGCCGACCTGGCTGGAGGTGCTCGTCTCCGAGGCGCAGCGCCCCGAGGTCGGCGCGGTGGGCTGTCTGCTGCTGTACCCCGACCGGCTCACCGTCCAGCACGCGGGCATCGGGCTCGGCATCAAGACCGTCGCGGGAAACAGCCTGTCCGGACTACGCCTCGACGGCCGCCTCACGCGGACGCAGGAGCTCATGTTGTGGACCCGCCGCGCGACGACTGCCGTCACCGCAGCGTGCATCGCCGTGCGCAAGGCCGTGTACGACGAGGTGGGCGGCTTCGACCCCGAGCTGCGGATCACGTTCAACGATGTGGACCTGTGCCTGCGGATCGCCGTGTTGGGCTATCGCAGCGTGTACACCCCGGACGTCCGGCTGCTGCACCACGAGTCGAAGACGATCGCTCCCAGCCGGGACTGGACCGAGCTGTTCGCCGCCGCCGACCTGTTCCGGTCCCGCTGGGCCGAGGTCATCGCCCGCGACCCGCAGCTCAACCGTCATCTCGCCCGTACCACCACCAGCTACCGACTGCCGTTCCGCGGCCGCTGAGCGGGAGTCGTCAGCCCGCCTGGTACGCGCCCAACCACTCGGTGCGGAACTCCGCGAAGCGCCCCTGCTCGATGCTGTCACGGATGTCGTCCACAAGCTTCACGGTGAACCACTCATTGTGGATGGTCGCCAGGGTCGAGGCGAGCATCTCCTTGGCCTTGAACAGGTGGTGCAGGTACGCCCTCGAGTAGTGCGTGCACGTGTAGCAGGCGCAGCCCTCCTCGAGCGGGCCGAAGTCGCGGCGGTGCGGCGCGGTGTTGACGTTGTAGCGGCCACGGGCCGTGTAGATCGCGGCGTTCCGCGCAACCCGTGAGGGGTTCACGCAGTCGAACGTGTCCGCCCCCGCGGCGACGCCGGCGAAGAGGTCGTCCGGTTCGGAGATGCCCAGCAGATGGCGCGGCTTGTCCTCGGGCAGCGACTCGGAGACCCACCCGATGATCGTGCCGAGGTTCTCCTTCTCCAGCGCACCGCCGATCCCGTACCCGTCGAAGCGCCGCCCATCGACCTCGAGCGCTGCGAGCCCCGTGGCGGCCTGCCTGCGCAGGTCCTCGTACTGCGCGCCCTGGACGACGCCGAACAGCGCCTGGTACGGGCGGTGGTCGCGCTGCTGCGTGAGGCGCCCGTGCTCGGCGAGGCAGCGCGCGGCCCAGGCGTGGGTGCGTTCGACGGAGCGTTCCTGGTAGTCACGGGTGTTCATGAGCGTCGTCAGCTCGTCGAAAGCGAACATGATGTCGGCGCCCAGTTCGTGCTGGATCCGCATGCTCACCTCAGGCGAGAACCGGTGCGTGTCGCCGTTGAGGTGGGAGGTGAAGGTCACCCCGTCGTCGTCGACCGTCGCGAGCCGCGTCGAGCCTTCTGCGATGACCTCGTCGTCGGGCACGGCGGTGTCCATCGCGAGGACCTTCTTGAAGCCGACGCCCAGGCTCATCACCTGGAAGCCCCCCGAGTCGGTGAACGTGGGGCCGGGCCAGTTCATGAAGCGGCCCAGTCCGCCCGCGGCGTCGACGATGTCCGAGCCGGGCTGGAGGAAGAGGTGGTACGCGTTGGCGAGGATGGCCTGCGCGCCGAGGTCGGCGACGGCTTCGGGAAGAACGGCCTTCACGGTGGCCTTGGTGCCGACGACGACGAACGCGGGCGTACGGATCGTGCCGTGCGGGGTCGTGATGACGCCGGTCCGGCCGAGCTCGCCCTCGATGCGGGTGCCGACCTCGAACGAGAAGCTCACCGGGAGCGCCCCACGATGTCGGCGAGGAGCCGCAGCTGTGCCACGGCGACGGCGCCGGCCGTCACCGTACGGAGCACCGTGTCGGCGATGAGGATCGCCTGGGCGCCGGCCGCGTCGAACGCCGCGAGCTCCTCGGGGGCGATGCCCCCCTCGGGACCCACGACGAGAACGATCTCGGTGCGCGGCGGCCGGATCGACCCGACCTGTACCGTCGCGCCTTCGTGGAGGACGTACGCCGCCGGGGCCGCAGCCAACCTCGCGGCCACCTGGGCCGTCGTGGCCACCGGCGCGACCAGGGGGATCGTCAGCCGGCGGGACTGCTTGGCTGCCTCGCGCGCCACCGCCTGCCACTTCGCGAGCGACTTCTCGCCGCGCTCCCCCGACCAGCGCACGATCGAGCGCGACGCCTGCCACGGCACGATCTCGTCAACGCCCACCTCGGTGAGCAGGTCCACCGCCTGTTCGGCGCGCTCGTTCTTCGGCAGAGCCTGGACACAGACGATCCGGGGCGTCGGGACGACTGCCTCGAGGAGCTGTGCGACCTCGATGTCGAGCCCGTCCTTCCGTACCGCCACGACCGGCCCGCGGACGCCCCGGCCCTCGCCGTTGGTCACGGTGACGAGCTCACCGAGACCGATCCTGCGTACGACCGCGGCGTGGCGCCCCTCCGGGCCGTCGAGTGTGACGACCGAGCCCACCGAGACCCGGCCGTCCAGCGCAGCGACGAAGAACCCGTCGCTCACCCGCTGAACGTCCCCTTGAGCCAGTTGATGAGGCCGCCCTTCGAGCCCGCCCGGTGCAGGTGTACCTCCGGCTTGGTCTCCTCGCGCAGCTCGGCCAGCTGACGCAGCAGCTCGCTCTGCTCGTCGTTCAGCTTCGTGGGCGTCTGGACGAGCACCGTGACACCCATGTCGCCGCGGCCCGATCCCCGCAGACGCGGGATTCCCTTGTCCTTGACCGTGATCCGCGTTCCGGACTGGGTACCCGCGGGAACCTCGATGAGCACGGACTGCTCGTCGGTCGGCTTGTCGTCACGCTCGGCCTCGAGCGTGGCGAGCGTGACCGCCGTCCCCAGCGCGGCCGCGGTCATCGGCAGCCGGACAACCACCTCGATGTCGTCGCCCTTGCGTGTGAACGTCTCGTGCTCGACCACGCCGAGCTCCACGTACAGGTCACCGGCTGGACCGCCGCCGGGGCCGACCTCGCCCTGGGACTCGAGGTGGATCCGGTTGCCGGTCGAGACACCGGCGGGGATCTTCACGTTGATGGTCCGGCTGGCGCGGACTCGGCCCTCGCCGGAGCACTCGCCACAGGGGTTCGGGATCGTCGTGCCGTAGCCGCGGCACGTGGGACACGGCTGTGTCGTGCGGATGTCGCCGATGAACGACCGCTGAACCTGCGTGATCTCGCCGTGGCCCTGGCACGTACGACAGGTGACGGGGTCGCCGCCGGCCGAACCGGACCCATGGCAGACGTGGCAGACGACAGCCGTGTCGACCGACAGCGGCTTGGTCACGCCGAACGCTGCCTCCGCGAGCGTCAGCCGGAGACGAACGAGCGCGTCCTGGCCCCGCTGGACCCTCGACCGGGGACCGCGAGACGCGCCCCCGCCGAACATCGCGTCGACGAGGTTCGTGAAGTCGAACGAACCGCCGAACCCGCCCATGCCGCCCATGCCGCCGAAGCCACCCGCGCCACCACGGCCCATCGGGTCGCCGCCACGGTCGTAAAGGTCCCGCTTGTTCCCGTCGCTGAGGACCTCGTACGCCTCACCGATTTGTTTGAAGCGCTCGGCGGAGTCCGGTTCGGAGGCGACGTCGGGGTGGTAGCGCATGGCGAGCTTGCGGTACGCCTTCTTGATCTGGTCGGCCGTCGCATCGCGCGGCACACCCAGCGTCTCGTAGTAGTCGGTCACAGGTCAGTCATCCTTCGGCCAGGAAACGGCCAACGTAGCGGGCAACGGCCCTCACCGACGCCATCGTCGAGGGGTAGTTCATGCGGGTGGGGCCAACGACCCCCAGAGTGGCCCAGACATCGTCGGGCATGCCGTAGCCGCTGGCGACGACGGAGGTGGACTGCAGCCCGACGTGCTCGTTCTCGTGACCGATCCGTACGGTCACGTCGTCCCTCGCCTCGCCCAGCAGCCGGAGGAGCACGACCTGCTCCTCGAGCGCCTCGAGCACCGGTTCCATCGCGGCGTGGAAGTCGTCGCCGAAGCGCGCAACGTTCTGGACGCCTCCCACGACGACTCGAGTGGTCGGGTCCGTGGCCAGCAGTGCGGTGAGCGCCTGGAGGACGACGGGCAGGACAGAGTCGGAGGCCGAGTCGCGCACCAGCTGGTCAAGAACCCGTACGGCTTGGGCTGACGTCAGGTTGCGGACCGCTGCAGCGACCCGGACGGCTGTCGCCTCGACGTCGGAGTCGAGAGTCTCGATCGGCAGCTCGACATAGGTTTGGGTGATCCGGCCCGTGGATGTGACGAGGAGCACGAGGGCACGATCTGGGTGGAGCCGGATCACGTCGATGTGGCGGATCACGGCCGTCGAGACGATCGGGTACTGCACGATCGCGACCTGCTGCGTGACATGAGCGAGCAGGCGGACCGTACGGGACACCACGTCGTCGAGATCGGCAGCCCCACCCAGGAACGTCGAGATGGCCCGCTTCTCGGCGGGTGACAACGGCTTCACCGTGGTGAGCCGGTCGACGAAGAGGCGGTAGCCCTTGTCGGTGGGGATGCGCCCGGCCGACGTGTGGGGCTGGGTGAGGTAGCCCTCCTCCTCCAACGTCGCCATGTCGTTGCGGATCGTGGCCGGGGACACGTCGAGGCGATAGCGCTCGACCAGGGCCTTCGAGCCGACGGGCTCGGAGTTCTCGACGTAGTCGGTGATGATCGCTCGTAGGACGGCGAGCTTGCGTTCGTCGAGCATCTCCACCTCCTCACGACTGGCACTCGGCTTCTGAGAGTGCCAAGTCTAGCCCCGCCGCGTCACCCGTCCGACATCGAAACGGAGCGCGCGCGCATCCTGGGTAGGTTGTGACCCATGAACTCCGCCGATCAGCTGCAGCCGATCTCCTGGCGCCTGGTGCGCGATGGCGTGTACGTGACGACGCTCGAACCCGCCGGCGTGAACTGCGGTCTGGTCGTCGGTACGAGCGGCGCGCTGCTCATCGACACGGGATCCAGCCCAGCGCACGGCAAGGCTCTGCGCGAGTCGGTCGCCGAGGTCACCGACGTGGGACTGCGGGGCGTGGTCGTGACGCACCACCACTGGGACCACGCGTACGGGCTCGGCGCCTTCGGCGACGTCGAGACCATCGGTCACGAGTCGCTCGCGGAGACTCTGGCCGGTGAGGCAGCCCGTACGGCCGCCGCCGAGCACGGTCTGTCGCCCGACCAGATCGTGGCCCCGGCCACGACGATCTCGATCATCGCCGCTCGCGACCTCGGTGGCATCCACGTGGAGATCGGTCACTTCGGTCTCGGTCACACGGGCGGCGACCTCGCGGTCCTGGTTCCCGAGGCGCGCGTTCTGTTCGCCGGGGACCTCGTCGAGCAGGGGGCCCCGCCCCAGGTCGACGAGACCACGTCGCTCAAGAGCTGGCCGCGTGTCATGGAGGCGCTGCTCACGCTGTGCAAGCCGGACACGATCGTCATCCCGGGGCACGGGGAAGATGTCGATCCCCTGTTCATCTCGTGGCAGGGGACGGGACTGGACGCGATCCACGGGCAGTGCGAGTGGCTGGTCAGCCAGGGAGTCGCAGAGGCCGACGCCTATGCGCATCCCGACCTGCAGTGGCCCTGGGACGAGGAGTGGGTACGAGCGGCGATCCACCGCGCATACGCCGAGCTGGCAGCGGCCGGGATGAAGCCGGTGGTACGCAGCTTGCCGATCCAGGCGGTGCCTCGGGGCTGACACCCGGGGCGCTACGGCGAGTCGCCGGCTCCCGGTAGGGGCCCCAGACGCGCTTCGGCAGCATCGGCAAGTGCCGCGAGGTCCGCGCGATGACGCCGGATCCGTACGCGGCCGTCGGCGAAGCCGATGCCTTCCTCACGCCAGTGAGGGACGGCGTGGTCGACGAGGTGGTCGGCGATGCCGCCATCAGCACGTACCACCCGCCACCACGGCAGCTCCGGCGCGTCGTGGGTCGCCATGATGCGACCGATGATGCGGGGGCCGGTCCCGAAGAGCTCGGCGAGATCGCCGTACGCCACCACGCAACCCGGTGGTACGAGCCGGACCACCTCGAGCACGTCGTCGGCGAGCGTCACCGCGGCGGGCCGCCGATGACGTCGGCGACGGCGTGCCAGGCATCCTCCGAGGCTGCCGAGAGCAGCACCCCGTAGGCCTCACCCGGCGCGTACGTGGTCCCGTCGAGCAGGCGCGGCACAGCGCCGAGCTCGGTCATCATGAGCGTGCCGGCCGCATGGTCCCAAGGCTTCGGCCTCCGGTAGACCAGCGCGTCCACGTCGCCGCTCAGCAGCCGCGGGTAGTCGATTCCGCAGCAGAAACGTGTGTGGCCGACGTGCCAGTCGGCTCTGCCCGCCAGACCACCGAGGTCCCGGCGCGACGAGGACTCGACCCGCGGCGTCCCCGTCCGCGGCACAGGACGCAGCAGCTCGCCGTTGCGGGTGACGCCGGCGCCGCGCTCCGTGACGAACGCAGCGTCGTACTCCGGCTGAAGGATCCAGCCCCGCGACACCTCACCGGCCCGCAGCTCGGCCAGCATCACCGCATGGTCGGGGTTGCCCTTCACGAAGTTCCGGGTGCCGTCCACGGGATCGATGACGAACGCATGAGGAGCCGACGGCAAGGCGGCCATCAGGCTGGGGTTCGTGAAGGACGCCTCCTCGCCCACGACGAGCGCGTCCGGGTACCCGGACCGCAGGCTCTCCGCGATCGCCAGCTCGGCCTCTCGGTCGGCGATCGTCACGTAGTCGCCGGGCCTCTTCTCGTCGATGTCGTCGTCTGCGAGTGCCCGGAAGCGAGGTGTGATCACGCGCGCGGCCACCTCGCGCAACAGCTCGAGGATCTCCTCAGTCGTCATGCGTGTTCCTCACGTCTGGCACGCGATGACCTCGGCGGCCGTCGGTGTACGGCCTCGTGCCCAAGGGCCTGGCCGCACTGGATGCTAGTTCCCCGGGCTCCGGCCGGTGGTGCCCCGCCTCGACGGTGGGCACCCTGCCGCGCGAGAACCGGAACGCCAGTTCGACGACCAGCGCACCGATCGCACCCGAGAAGAGTCCCCACCCGAGCGCCTGCGGATCCCAGTGGATCGCGAAGAAGCTGCGTCCGGCCGGCAGCAGGTACGCGAGCGTTGCCAGGCCCGCCATCGCGGCGACGACCACGACCTTCCACACCCGGTACGGACGGGCCAGGCAGCCCAGCAGCCAGAGCATCGTGACGAGCAGCGAGGTCAGGGCCGCTGTGGACGCGATGGGTTCGCCCACCTCGCCGTGGCTCAACGCGGCGTACACCGCGAAGGCGCTGACGCCCGCCACGATCCCTGCGGGTACGGAGATCTCGAGGATCCGGCGGAGGAAGCCCGGCTGGTAGAGACGATGGTTCGGTCCGAGCGCCAGGATCGCGGCCGGGATGCCGATCGTCAGCGTGGACACGAGCGTGAGCTGGCTGGGGAGGAACGGGTACGCCAGCCCGAAGAAGGCTGCGGCCAGGATCGAGATGGCGCTCATGACGTTCTTCGTGACGAACAGGCTCGCGACGCGCTCCACGTTGCCGATGAGGCGACGGCCCTCGGCCAGCACCTCCGGCAGGTGCGCGAACTTGGAGTCCAGCAGTACGAGCTGCGCCACGGCCTTGGTCGCCTGGGCGCCGTTGCCCATCGCGATGCCGATGTCGGCGTCCTTGAGGGCCAGCACGTCGTTGACGCCATCGCCCGTCATCGCCACGACGTGTCCGCGGGACTGCAGCGCGTGGACGATCGCACGCTTCTGCGCCGGGGTGACCCGGCCGAAGATGGTGGTCCGTTCGACGATCTCAGCGAGCTCCTCGCCGTCGTCGGGCAGAGTGCGCGCGTCGACGGGCTCTCGGATGTCCAGGCCGACCGCGCGCCCGACGGCCGTGACCGTGCGGGGCGTGTCGCCGGAGATGACCACGACCCGTACGCCCTGGGCGCGGAAGAAGTCGAGCGTCTGGCGGGCGTCATCGCGGACGAGCTCTCCCAGCTCGACGATCGCGGCCGGAAGGATCCCTGTCGGCGCGTCGCCCGCCGCCGGGAGCCCATCGGCACGGGCGAGGAGCAGCACTCGGCTCCCCGCGTCGGACAACGCGTGCACCTGCGCGATGAGCTGGCGATCGGCGGATGCGGGCAGCAGCACGTCGGGCGCGCCGAGCAACCACGCCTGCCCTTCGACCACACCGCCGCTCCACTTGCGGGCCGACGAGAAGGCGGCGCGGTCCGTGACCTCGAGGTTCGCGTCAGGGAACGCGCGCGCCAGGGCGTGGCTCGTCTGGTTCCCTGCCGTGTCGTGCGCGAGGGCCGCGAGCACCTCCCGTACGTGCTCGTCGGCTTCACCGTCGAGCACCTCGAGACCTTCGAAGCCGATCTCGCCCTGGGTGAGGGTCCCGGTCTTGTCGACGCAGATGACATCGACGCGCGCGAGCAGCTCCACGGCCGGCAGCTCCTGGACCAGCGCCTGCTTCCGGGTGAGCTGTACGGCGGCCAGCAGGAACGCGAGCGTCGTCAGAACCACGAGACCCTCGGGCACGAGACCGACCATGCCGGCAGCCGTACGGAGCACGACGCTGCGCCACCCTCGGTCACCGACCGCGTGCCATTGGGACCACGCGGCGATCGGCAGCATGACGATCACGATCCAGGTCAGCCAGCGCAACAACACGTTCGTGGAGTGCTGCACCTCGGAGTGGGCACGGGTGAACACCTTCGCCTCCGCCGCGAGCCGCTGCGCGGTGGCGGCGGGACCGACGACGTCAGCGCGGTACCAGCCCGTACCGGCCACCACCGCCGTACCGCTCGACACGGGATCTCCGACTGCCTTCGCGACCGCGTCCGACTCACCGGTGAGGTTCGACTCGTCGACCTCGAGGTTGTCGGTCACCAGGACGGAGCCGTCGGCGCTCACCTGGTCGCCTGGACGCAACGCGACGACATCACCGCGGACCATCTCCGCGCTCGCGAGCTCGACGCACGTTCCGTCTCGCAGGACCACCGCTGTCGGTGCGTGAAGCACCGCCAACGAGTCGAGCTTCCGCTTCGCGTTCCACTCCTGAGCGATGCCGAGCAAGGAGTTGACGACAAGGGCGATCCCGAAGAGGGCGTTCTTGTACGAGCCGGTGAGCAGGACCAGGACGAGCAGCGCGCCCAGCAGGGCGTTGAAGCGCGTGAAGACGTTGGCCTTGATGATCTCCGAGAGCGGACGGCTCGTCACCTCGACGACCGCGTTGGTCTCACCGGCGGCGATCCGCGCGTCGACCTCGCTGCGCGTGAGGCCCATGACGGAGTCGGGAACCGGCACCGACACGGTCTGCGAGGTGGTTTCCGTCACCCCAGAAAGGCTATCGCGACTGGCCGACCTGGCCCCGGTGCGCCGGGGATGGCTCAGGGCACACGGGCGGTCCACTCGGGGTTGGCGAACTTCGTCCGTACGAGCTCCTCGGCCTGGGAGACCTCGTCGTCGGTGAGGCTGCCATCGACAACCGTGTAGAGCCGACGGAAGGTGGCCAGGAACGACGCCATGACATCTTCGCGCGGCAGGTGGGTCTGGGAACGGACGGGGTCGACGCGCTTGTTAGCACTCTTCGTGCCCTTGTCGCTGAGCTTCTCGCGCCCGATCCGCAGCACCTGGAGCATCTTGTCGGCGTCGATGTCGTACGCCATCGTCACGTGGTGCAGGACCGCGCCGCCGATGAACCGCTTCTGCGCCGCCCCCGCGATCTTGCCCGCGGGAGAGGCGATGTCGTTGAGACCGGCGTAGGAGGCCTCAACCCCGACGCCGGCCAGCGCGGCCAGCACCCACTCGTCCAGGAACGCGTACGACTGCTCGTAGCTCATGCCGTCGACCAGAGACTCCGGCACGACGACGGAGAACGTGATGCAGTTGCCGGCCTCCATGAACATCGCGCCGCCGCCGGAGATCCGGCGGACGATCTGGACCCCGTACAGCTCCGCCGCCTCCGCGTCGATCTCGTTGCGCAGCGACTGGAACGAGCCGATGACGACCGCCGGGTTCTCCCACTCCCAGAACCGGAACGTCGGCCCACGGAGCCCCGCGGCGAGCTCCCGTCCGAGCACCTCGTCGAGCGCGGCATGCATCGCCGGGTCGAGCGGCCCGGGATCGAGGTAGGTGAAGAGGTGGTCGCCCCAGCCGGTGGAGTGGCCGAGTGCGCGTCGTACGGCCATGGCCACTGCTCGCGCATCGAACCCGGCCATGGTGACGGGCTTGGTGAGGATCGCCTCCGTACGAGCCAGCGTGAGAGCGGCCTCGATCCGCGCCGCGAGTTCTCCCACGGCCATGCCGGCGCTCACCCCGTCGAGCGCTCCGTCGATGACCTCCAGCGCCTCGTCAGGGTCGAGGAAGAAGTCGCCGCTGACCCGTACGTCGGCCAGGTGCTCGTCAGCGACGCGCAGATCGACGGCCACGAGCTTGCCACCAGGAACCTTGTACTCACCGTGCAGGAGTTCAGCCACGGGGCAAGGGTAGAGGCCCGCCGCGACCTCAGAGTTCCTGGGTGAAGTCGATGAGCCGCTCGACCTCGGTCACGAGGCGCCGGTCGAGGTCCTTCCACGACGTGACCTTCTTCAGGATCGCGCGCCAGACCGCGGCGATGTCAGCCTGGTCGGCGTGGGGCCAGCCGAGCCGCGCGCAGGTCCCCTTCTTCCAGTCCTCACCCTTCGGCACGTCCGGCCAGGCCGCGATGCCGAGCGAGGCGGGCTTCACCGCTTGCCAGATGTCGATGTAGGAGTGGCCGGTGACGAGAACGTACGCACCGAACCCCCCGGCGCGTACCTGGTCGACGAGGCGCGTCTCCTTGCTGCCTGGTACGAGATGGTCGACGAGCACGCCGAGACGTCGGTCGGCGCTGGGGCGGAACTGCTCCACGATCGCGGGCAGGTCGTCGACCCCGCCGAGGTACTCGACCGCCACCCCCACGTGACGCAGGTCGTCTCCCCAGACCTTCTCGACGAGCTCGGCGTCGTGACGACCCTCGACGTAGATGCGGGACGGGACGGCGACGCGGGCCGTATGCGACGCGGCGACGCGTGACCCGGATGCGGTGTGGGTCTGGCGTGCGGGTGCCTGTCGCGCTGGGGAGACGAGCTCGACCGGCTTGCCCTCGAGCAGGAAGCCCTTGCCCATCGGGAACGAGCGCCTCTTCAGCTTGCGGTCCTCGAGCACGACGATGCCGTTCTCCCACGCCACCACCGCACCGCAGAACCCGGTGAGCCCTTCCTCAAGGACCATGTCCCGCTCGACCGTGACCTGGGGTGGCGGCACCTTGCGCGGCTGGTTCTCCGGCGCGAGGACATCCCGGTAGCGATCTCTTGTCACCCAGCGAGGCTAGGCCAGGAGGCGACACCTGGTGCGGTAGGACGCGCCGCGAGGGTGAGCCTCAGTCGAGCAGGTCGCGGACGACGGCATCCGCGAGCAGACGGCCATCGAGCGTGAGGACGAGATGATCGGCGGTTCGCACGAGTAGGTCGCGGGCGATCAGGTCGGCGACCCGAGCGCGCTCGCTCGGGAGGAGGCGCGACTCGGACAGGCCGTCCGCGAGCCTGACCTCGAGCAGCACCTGCTCGACGCGGCGCTGGTCGTCGGTGAGCACCTCCCGGGCCTGCCCCGGACTGCGGCCCCGGCCCAGCCGCTCCGCATACGCCGCCGGGTGCTTGACGTTCCACCAGCGCACGCCGCCGACGTGGCTGTGGGCGCCCGCACCGATCCCCCACCAGTCCGTCGACCGCCAGTACGCGACGTTGTGGCGGCACTCGTGAGCGGGTCGTGCCCAGTTGCTGAGCTCGTACCACTCGTACCCGGCGCTCGTGAGCAGCTCATCCGCCAGCACGTACTTGTCCGCCAGGTCGTCGTCGTCGGGGGCCGGCAGCTCGCCGCGACGGATCCGTCGGGCCAGCGGGGTGCCGTCCTCGACGATGAGTGCGTACGCGCTGACGTGGTCCGGCTCAGCCGCGAGCGCAGCGTCCAGCGACGTACGCCAGTCGTCGATCGACTCGCCCGGCGTGCCGTAGATGAGGTCGAGCGACACGTCGTCGAAGCCGGCGGCCCTCGCCTCGGAGACCGCCTGCGCCGCGCGCCCCGGGGTGTGCACGCGATCGAGAGTCCGCAGCACGTGCGGTACTGCCGACTGCATCCCGAACGACATCCGGGTGAAGCCTCCCTCACGCAGCGCCACCAGCGACTCGGGCGTCACCGACTCGGGGTTCGCCTCGGTGGTCACCTCGGCCCCCTCAGTGAGGCCGAACGTGTCACGAATCGACCCGAGAAGAGTCACAAGCGTCTCGCTCGCGAGAAGTGTCGGCGTACCGCCTCCCACGAACACGCTGGTCACCGTCCGGGGGCCCAGCACGCCACGAGCCAGCGCGACCTCGGCGAGCGCTGCCGCGACGTACGACGTCTGTGACGCGCCGGGCACGGCACCCAACTCGGCGGCCGTGTAGGTGTTGAAGTCGCAGTAGCCGCACCGGACCGCGCAGAAGGGGACGTGCACGTACAGGGCCAGCGAGCCGTCCCCGGCAGCCAACGCGGACGCCGGCAGCGACCCGTCCTCGGGTACGGGATCACCATCGGGAAGCGGACCGGCCACCGCACGAGGTTAGCCGGTTGGCGGCAGTGCCATCCTTGAGGCATGCAGAGCGCCGCGTTCGACTGGTCCCGGATCCGTAAGGGAGCCATCATCATGGCCATCGTCGTGGCGGGCCTGTGGCTCATCGAGGGCATCGACACGCTCAGCAACCACGCGCTCGACCTGTTGGGCATCCGGCCGTGGGACCTCGTCGGGCTCGACGGCATCATCTTCGCCCCTCTGCTCCACGCGAGCTTCGCCCACGTCGCCGCGAACTCCGTACCGCTCTTCGTTCTCGGAACCGCACTCTGGGCCAGCGGGCTCCGGCAATGGATCGTCGCCACCGCGACCGGCTGGATCACGTCGGGCCTGCTCGCCTGGCTCCTCACGCCGATCCACTACATCGTCCTCGGCGCCTCCGGCGTGATCTTCGGCTGGCTGACGTACCTCATCGTCCGCGGCTTCCTGAGCCGTCGTTGGCCGCACATCGTGCTCGGCCTGATCGTGGCCCTCGTGTATGGCTCCGTGCTGCTGGGCGTCTTCCCGATGAGCACTGGCGTCTCCTGGCAGGGCCATCTCGGTGGCGCGATCGGTGGCATTCTCGCGGCCTGGCTGCTCTTCCGCCGCGAGCGCGCGCGTCAGCGCACAGCTCGCTGACGCGCTAGTCCGCTTCCGGGTGCGCCTTCTCCCACTCGCGGTAGCGGCGGTTGCGGAGCCCGAGAGCGACGGCGGCCAGCAGCGATGCGATGAACGAGGCCACGAGAACCCCGACCTTGGCGTGGTCGTGCTCCGGGTCTCCGGCTGGGAAGCTCAGCTCGGAGACCAGGAGCGACACGGTGAAGCCGATCCCGGCCAGCACACCGACGCCGGCGATGTCCGGCCAGCCGATCGAGTCGTCGAGCTTCACATGGCGGAGCCGGGTGACGAGGAATGCTGTCCCCACGATGCCGAGCGGCTTGCCGACGACCAGCCCGACGATGATGCCCAGTGCCACCGGGTCGCGGAGGGCCGCGCCGAGCTCGGAGAAGCTGCCCAGCGTCACCCCGGCGGCGAACAGCGCGAAGATCGGCACCATCACGCCGGCGGAGACGGGGCGGATCACGTGCTCCATCTCGTCGCTGAGAGCGGTCAGCGACGAGTCGCTCTGGCGGGTCCGTAGGACCGGCACGCACATGCCGAGCACCACGCCCGCGATCGTCGCGTGGATGCCCGATGCGTGCACCAGTGCCCATGCGACGAGGCCGGTCGGCAGAAGGATCACCACCAGGCTCCAGCGGCGAGCCGCGAAGAACGCCGGCCATCGCTGCACGAGGAACGCGAACGCGGCGATCGGGATCAGGGCGAGGAACAGGGGGACGACGTGGATGGACTCGGTGTACGCGACGGCGATGACGATGATCGCGATGAGGTCGTCGACGACCGCGAGAGTCAGCAGGAACGTACGCAGCGCCGCAGGGAGATGGGACGAGATGATCGCCAGCACGGCGAGGGCGAACGCGATGTCGGTCGCAGCGGGGATCGCCCAGCCCTGCTCTCCCCCTCCGCCGGCGTTGAGACCCAGGTAGATGAGCACCGGCACGGCCACCCCGCCCACGGCCGCGGCCACCGGCACGATGGCCGTCGCGGGTGACTGGAGATCCCCCGCGATGAACTCGTGCTTGAGTTCCAGCCCGATGAGGAAGAAGAACACCGCGAGCAGGCCGTCGGATGCCCACTGCCCGACTGTGAGGTGCAGGTGGAGCGACTCGGGGCCGATGGCCAGGTCGCGGAGTGCGGTGTACGAGGAGGACCAACCGGAGTTGGCCCAGACAAGGGCGATGACCGCCGCGGCGACGAGGAGAAGGCCGCCCACGGTCTCGGTACGCAGCAGCGAGGCGATGCGCCGCAGCTCAGGACCGCTGCGCGCGAAAGCGCGAGAAAGGGGTCCGGCGGAGGTAGGGGTCGACATGTGCGCGGCTCCAGACGTGATCGTACGAGTGCCGACCAGACTTCCCGGCGAACCGTTCCCCAGCCTATCGGGTCGGCCCGCAAAACCGTCTCAGCGCTTGTCGGCGGCTTCGCCACCCGTGCTCAGCGCGGCGACGAAGGCCTCTTGCGGCACCTCGACGCGGCCCACCATCTTCATGCGCTTCTTGCCCTCTTTCTGCTTCTCGAGCAGCTTGCGCTTGCGGGTGATGTCGCCGCCGTAGCACTTGGCGAGGACGTCCTTGCGGACTGCCCGTACGGTCTCCCGCGCGATCACGCGCGCCCCGATGGCCGCCTGGATCGGCACCTCGAACTGCTGCCGCGGGATGAGGCTCTTGAGCTTCTCGGCCATCTTCACGCCGTAGTTGTACGCCTTGTCCTTGTGCACGATCGCGCTGAACGCGTCGACGGGGTCGCCGTGCAGCAGGATGTCGACCTTGACGAGGTCCGACTCCAGCTCTCCCATCGGCTCGTAGTCGAGCGAGGCGTAGCCCTTGGTCCGAGACTTGAGCGCGTCGAAGAAGTCGTACACGATCTCCGCGAGCGGCAGCGTGTAGTGCAGCTCGACCCGGTCGGCGGACAGGTAGTCCATGCCGGTCTGGATGCCGCGGCGCGCCTGGCACAGCTCGATCAGCGTGCCGATGTACTCGGTGGGGCTGAGGATCGAGGCCTTGACCACCGGTTCGTACACACCTGCGACCTTGCCGCCGGGGAACTCCGACGGGTTGGTGACGATGTGCTCGGTGCCGTCCTCCATGACCACTCGGTAGACGACATTGGGCGCCGTGGAGATGAGGTCGAGGTCGAACTCGCGTTCCAGCCGCTCGCGGACGATCTCCATGTGCAGCAGGCCGAGGAAGCCGATCCGGAAGCCGAAGCCGAGCGCCGCGCTGCTCTCGGGCTCGAAGACGAGGGACGCGTCGTTGAGCTGCAGCTTCTCCAACGCCTCGCGGAGCACGGTGAAGTCGTCGCCGTCGATCGGGTACAGCCCGGCGTAGACCATCGGGTTCGGGTGGCGGTAGCCGCCGAGCTCCTTCGTCGCGGAACGGGTCACTCCGGTCACGGTGTCGCCGACGCGGGAGTGCCGCACGTCCTTCACACCGGTGATCAGGTAGCCGACCTCGCCGACCCCGATGCCTGCCGACTTCGAGGGGTCGGGCGAGATGACGCCGATCTCGAGCACCTCGTGCGTCGCCTTCGTACTCATCATGAGGATGCGGTCACGGTGGTTGAGATGTCCGTCGACGACACGGATGTACGTGACCACGCCGCGGTACGTGTCGTACACGCTGTCGAAGATCAGGGCCCGCAGAGGAGCCTCGGCGTCACCGACAGGGCAGGGAACCGTGTCCACGATCTCGTTGAGGAGCTCGAGCACGCCCTCCCCGGTCTTGGCGGACACGCGCAGCACGTCCTCGGGCCTGCCGCCCAGGATGTTGCTGATCTCTTCCGCGTACTTGTCCGGCTGCGCGCCGGGAAGGTCGATCTTGTTCAGGACCGGGATGATGTGGAGGTCCGCCTCGAGCGCGAGGTACAGGTTCGCCAGTGTCTGCGCCTCGATGCCCTGTGCAGCGTCGACGAGCAGGACGGCGCCCTCGCAGGCTTCCAGAGAGCGCGACACCTCATAGGTGAAGTCGACGTGACCAGGAGTGTCGATCATGTTCAGCACGTACTCCGTGCCGTCTTTGACCCACGGCAGCCGTACGGCCTGCGACTTGATCGTGATGCCGCGCTCGCGTTCGATGTCCATGCGGTCGAGGTACTGGGCGCGCATGTCGCGGCCCTCCACGACTCCAGTCAGCTGCAGCATCCGATCGGCCAGCGTCGACTTGCCGTGATCGATGTGGGCGATGATGGAGAAGTTGCGGATCAGTCTCGGATCGGTGCTTCCGGGCAGGGTCGTCATGCAGCGTCCAGGTCTCCTCTTGGGTCGATACATCCTCCCACACCCTGGAAAAGTGGAGTTGTCGTGCCGCGGCGGCACTGGCCGGGTCACTGCTTGTGCCACCTGATTTGGGCGGTACGGGGGCCCGCTGATAGATTGACTCGTCGCACCGGCGTGGTGCGCGCGCGCCCCACGGGGTGCCACCCGAAGAACAATCGACCAAAAGAGGCTTGCCCCGTGGCGAACATCAAGTCCCAGATGAAGCGGATCAAGACGAACGAGAAGTCGCGTCAGCGCAACAAGGCAGTCAAGTCAGCGCTGCGCACCTCGGTGCGTCACTTCAACGAGGCCGTTGCTGCCGGCGACACCGACAAGGCGAACGAGCTGGCGAAGTCCGCGACCCGGGCTTTCGACAAGGCCGTCACCAAGGGTGTCCTGCACGCCAATAATGCTGCCAACCACAAGTCGGCCATCGCGTCCAAGGCTGCTTCCCTCTGACGTAGGGCTCCGACCCGAGCGCAGGCGCTTCGACTCTCCTGTCGAGGCGCCTTTCGCATGCCCTGCTCAGCTCACCTTGGACGACTCCAGGCAGTCGCGGAGCTCGGTGAGCAGACGCTCGAGGGCGAACTCGGGATCCACCGCAGCACCCTTGACGGCGGCATCCGCCGTGGCGACGGCCTTGATCGCCGCGCCGACGGCTGTCGGCGACCACGCGCGCGCCTGCCGTGCGAGGTCCTTGAGCTTCCAGGGCGGTACGCCGACATCCTTGGCGATCGCGGGTTCGGGTCGCCGGTCGGCGCGGGCCTCGAAGTACTTCCCGAGCGCCCGGAACGATCCCGCCAGTGCGCTGGTCACGAGTACGGGCGCGACGCCGGTCGACAACGCCCAGCGAAGCTTCTCGATAGCCGGCCCGTGGTTGCCGGCGAGGACGTCATCGGCGACAGCGAAGCTCGACACCTCGGCGCGACCGGCGAAGTAGCGCCGCACGTGGGCCGCGGTGAGGGTCGGCGCCGACGAGTCGGACGCGAGCTGCTCGACGGCGCCGGCGATGGCACGGGCCTCGGAGCCGACGGCCTCGACGAGCCGTTGGGCGGCCTCGCCGTCCAACCTCGCTCCCAGGCGCCGCGCCCGGTCCGTGGCGAACCTCGCGAGCTCCCACGGCTTGAGCGCTGGGCAGTCGATGACGCGGCGGGCCAAGGGCTTGAGCTTGTCGATCACGCCCTTGCCCCGGACTCCCCCTGGATGGACCACGACGAGGAGCGTGTCCGGCGGGATGTCCCTGGCAACGCCGACGAGCGTGTCGGCGAGGTCTGAGGGCAAGAGGTCGGCCGCAGTCACCACGGCCACCGACTCGGCAGCGAGGAGCGCGCTGCCAGTCATCTCGAGCAGCTGGCCCTCTGTCAGCAGGGCCGCGTCGACGGTGTTGACGGTCGCCTGGGGGAACTCGGCTCGCGCATCAGCGAGCAGCTCAGCGAGGTGCTGTTCAGCGAGATACGACTCCGGGCCCAGGATGAGGACCAGCCCACCGAACAACGAATCCGCCATGGGCCACAGCATGCCAGTCCGCGCCGACACTCACGCGTGTGACGGCTCAGGCGAGCGAGAGGAAGAGCTTCTCCATCTGCGCGGAGTCGTACTCAGAGTCCTCGCTCAGGACGCACTCGCGAAGTCCGGTCGCGATGATCGAAAAGCCCGCGCGGTCCAGAGCCTTGCTCGCAGCGGCGACCTGCGTGACGATCTCCTTGCAGTCGCGCCCCTGCTCGATCATGGTGATGATGCCACCGATCTGACCTTGCACGCGCTTGAGACGCTTGAGCGTCGCATCGAGCTCTTCGGGGTCGATGACCATCGGTTCCTCCTGATACTGGTACGGGCCAGGGTATCCCCTGGCCCGCCTCCTGACGCCAGCGGTGCCAGCCTTTCGCGACACTCCGGCGGACTGGTTCCCTCCCCTCAGTGGAGCCGATGACGGGTGAAGAGCGCGAGCTCCTCCCCGGCAGCCGAGATCCGCCGGGCAAGCTCCGCAGAGGGACGCGGTCCGTCCCACTCATCCGCGGTCGCGAAAAGGCAGCTGGGCAGCACCATCGCTCGTTGGTAGCCGAGCATCGGCCGTACGGCCTGGTCGAGGACGAGAGTGTGCCTCGTCGTACCGCCCGTTGCGGCGATGGCCGTGGGCACCGACCGCAGCGCATTCGGTGGCAGCACGTCCAGGAACGACTTCAGCAGCCCCGAGAAGGACGCGTTCACAGTCGGCGTCACCACGACCAGCGCGTCGGCACGCTGGATCATCGACACCGCCTCGACGATGACGTCCTCGCGGACGGAGTCGACCAGAGCCCGTACCACGGCGCCGGCGAACCTCCGGACCTCGAGGTGTTCCAGGGACGCGTCCACACCCTCGCGCATCAGTGCCTCACGCGCTGCGTCCCCGATCGCCAGACCTAGCCGCGCCGTGCTCGACGCCGGCGCGTGACCCGCGCTGACCACCACGATGCTCACCTGCGACACGTCCGGGCCGGGGGTCGCGTCGTTGCGCTCCGGCAGCCGCACGTCAACCGTCGTGACGGCCATCGCTCCTCACCGGGCCTTTGCCTCGTCGCGCCGCTCGCGCGGGGTGGCGAACGCCCACCGCGCCACGATGTCGAGCGCGAACCCGATCGATCCGATGACCACGATCAGGGCGGTGATGTGGTCGTAGGCGAGCTGGTCCTTCGCATTCAGCACCGCATAGCCGAGGCCCGACGTCACACCGAGCATCTCGGCGGGGACGAGGACGACCCACGCGATCCCGAGTGCGAGCCGAAGACCCGCGAGGACGTTCGGCCTGATCGCCGGAAGGACCACGTGCCGGACGACCTCCCAGCGTGAGGCGCCGAGGCTCCGGGCCACCTGACGATGCGCGGGCCGGACACCCCTCACCCCGTCTGCGGTCGCCGTCAGGATCGGCCACACTGCGGCGGCCGCGACCAGCGCGACCACCGGCATCGTGCCCACGCCGAAGGCGATGACCGCCACCGGCGCCCACGACAGGGGCGAGACCATCCGGAGGAAGAGCTGTACAGGACGGGTCGCCCGCTCCAGCCATGCCAGCTGACCGACGGCGACACCGGCGACCACGCCGATGACCAGAGCCACGACGATGCCGGCAAGCAGCCGGAACACCGAGACCGCTGCCGAGTCGACCAGCGTGCCCGACGCAGCCAGCTCGCTCAGGCCTCGTACCGCCAACCGGGGCGAGAAGCCCGCCACGAGCGGCCGGGTGGCGAACAGCACGTCGGTCGCGAGCCACCACACGCCCGTGGCAGCGGCGATGCCCGCGAAGGGTAGCCACCAGGTCTGGCGTGGACGTGGGCGCCGCCGAGCGATGCGAGGGAGGCCGGCGGTAGGGGTGAGGGTCAGTGCAGTCATGGTTCGATCAGCTCCACACGGGGGGTCGGGACAGTGCCGGAACGGCGAAGGGATTCGAGGACGAACCGGTCGTCCACGAGGTCTGCATGCACGCTGGCGCCGTTCTTCGGCAGGAACGTGGTGTCCCCGTCGATCGCCGTCGATCGCAGCAGCTCGACGAGTGAGGCGGTGTACGTGGCCTGCGGGTACGCGGAGAAGCCGAGCCGCTCCGGGTGCCAGTCGGGATGCCGGTCGACAGAGGTGTAGGCGGCCGGATCCCGGGTGAAGACCTTGGAGACCGCGGCCGGTGGCTGCGGCAGGTAGCCGGCTCCGGTGAGCAACCCGCCTGCCTCCCTGCGGTGGGACTCGAGCCACGCCTGAGCGGCGACGATCGCGTCCGTCAATGCCTGTACCGCCTCAGGGCGCTGCGCGATCAGATCCTCACGCACGGTGATGGCGCAGCACGCGTGGTCCTTCCACACGTCGCCCAGGAACCGATGGACGTGACCCACTGCCTTCGCCTCGGCCACCGCGCTGAAGGGGTCGGCGACGGTGAAACCGGAGATCGCGCCGGACGCGAGGGCAGGCACCATGTCGGCGGGTGACATGACGACCAGCTCGACGGTTCCGGCGGAGGCCGCCGTACCGATGACGGGCTTCAGACCTGTCGCCGCGAGGATGCGCTGGGTCAGTACGGAGTGGACCGACCACCACGACGGGACCGCGATCTTCGTGCCCGACAGCTGCTCGGTACGACTGACCGAGTCACCCACGGTGAGCGTGGAACCGTTGGTGTGGCCCCACGACACCACCCGCAGCGGCACCTTCTTCCCCAGCCGCAGCTGGAGCGCGAACGGCATGAGCAGATGTACGACGTCGACATCGCCAACTGCCAGCGCCTGGGCGAGCGTGTCCCAGGACCGGAAGAGGATCGGCTTGGCCGACGGCAGACCGGCGGCTGTCAGCAGACCGCGTTCGTGCGCGACCAGCAACGCCGACGCGTCCGTGATCGGCAGGTAGCCGATCCGGATCTCCCGGTCGAGCGCCGGCTTGGCGGCCGCGAACGCCGGCTCGGCGGCGAGCCATCCGCCGCGCAGGGCAAGGCCCCCGAGACCGGCGGCAGCCGCGATGTGCCCACCTGTACGGAGAAGCCCGCGACGAGAGAGATCAGCCACGTCGTCCGCCTCCCACGGTCGCGAAGCCCGAGAACTCCTCGTCGCCTGCCTCCGCATCGGCCGTGTACGCGCGACGCAGCTGAGTCCTCAAGGGATGGATGAGGGCCTGGGTCGCATCGGGGGCCGGATGCTCGTTGATCCAGGTGCGCGTGAGCCGTCCGTGCCGGTCGACGAGGACGATCTCGTCCGCGACCACCAGCGCTTCGTCGAGATCGTGCGTCACGAGCACGGAGGTGAGCCGACCCGATTCGGCTGTGGCCCGCAGCCACTGCTGCAGCTCCTGCCGGGTCGCCGGGTCGAGGGCGCTGAACGGCTCGTCGAGCAGGAGCAGGTCCGGCGAGACGGCCAGGGCGCGAGCCAGCGATGCCCGTTGCGCCTGCCCGCCGGACACCTCGTCCGGATAGCGGTCGACGACGTCGGACAGGCCGACGAGCTGTACGACATCGGCCACCCGGCCCTCGTCGGGGGAGGTCCGGTTCGCGGCGAACCGCAGCCCCAGGCCGATGTTCTCCCGGATGGTGAGCCAGCCGAACAGCTCTGGGTCCTGGCCGACCACACCCTCTCGTACTCCCGCCGACGAGAACTGCCCCGTCAAGGGCTGCAGCTCGCGAGAGAGCAGCTTGAGCAGTGTGGACTTGCCGGCGCCCGAGGCGCCGAGGACGACGAGCTGGCGACCCGAGACGATGTCGAGGTCGAGACCATGGAGGACGGCCCGGCCGGCATAGCCGACGGACACGCCTCTCAGACGGGCGAGGACAGTTCCCATGTCAGGTGTCCTTCCGATGGTGACTGAACGGGGAGGAAGGCCGCTTCGCGGAAGCGCCGGTTAGCGCCGGAGGCGACGAGGTAGCCACGACCGCCGGCGAGCGTGAGCTCGAGGCGGGTGGCCTGCTGGGCGAGGCGACTGGCGTCGAGTCGAAGCCTGAGCACGTCCTGTAAGGAGGCGGACACGGTGTCGGCCGCAAGGGCCTGCCATCGGTCGAGGAACTCCGTGATGTCGTCACCGAGACGACGAGCCTCGCGGGCGAAGACCGCGTTCTCACTGCGATCGAGCGCGTTCTCGACCTCGCGCCACGAGCGACGGATGAGTCCCGCAGCGAACGCGGTCTGCAGGATGAGGAACGTGGGCTTGACCGCCCGGACGAAGCCGTCGAGGTCGGTGCTGAGGACGTGGTCAGCGCGGACGTGGACCCCGTCCAACCTCAGCGTCCCGGATGCTGTGGCGTCGAGTGCCAGCAGCCCCGAGAGGAGGTGGGGCGTGAGTCCTGGCTCGGACAGCGGCACCCAGACGACGATCCCGCTGCCGTCAGAGGTCCGTGCCGGGAGCACGAGGACCGCGTCCTCGACCAGGTTGCTGATCCAGCCCACGAAGCCCGTGAGCACCCAGCCGCCGCTGTTCGACGGGGTGGCTTCGATTCCCAGGTCGCCGAGCCCGGCCAACGACTTGAGCGCCTGCGCCATCCCGGTTGCTCCGACAGCCTCGCCACGACGAAGCGCGTCCAGGGTGGCTGCGGTGGCCGGGCTCGGGTTTCCCCTGGCCAGGTAGTCCTCGACGACGCGGTGCGCCCAGAGCCCGAAGGCCGTCGGGAGGCACTCCTCCGCGACCGCGGCGATGGTGTCGGCGGCCGCACGGATGTCGGTCGCTGTGGGTCGACCGGCAAGGAGGTCGTCGATGCCGAGGTCGGCCAGCCCGGCCTCCGCGAGGGCTCCGAGATGAGTGGTCGCTGGGCGAAGCCCGGCGTCGATGTCGGCCGCGGTGGCCGCGATCGTCCGCAGGACCGGGTCGAGGCCGGCCACGGTGAGTGTGGCCGTCATCGTGGCGTCACCCCGAAGAGCGACGGGGCGAGGGCGTGCAGGCGGTCGATCGGCGTGCTCACGGCGGCGCGGGCGCGCTCGATGGCGGCCTCGTCCGGGCCGTCGTACAGGCACAGGCACTTCACCATGTCCTCGCGGACGTAGGTCCGCAGGAAGCTCACCTCGGGCACGTTCGCGTAGAGCGGGGTCTTCTCCGCCTTGCGCGTGAGGTACGTGTCCATGTCGATGTGGGAGGGGATGTCCCACTCGACGAGGTAGCCGGCCTCGGGACGAGCGGCCTTCACGTCATCGAGGTCGGCCCCGACCAGGCGTACCGGCGCGGGGTCGGACACCTCCTCGGCGTCGAGCCCTTCGAGGGCCTGGTTGACCTGGGCGGCGTCGTCGGCTTCGACGATGACGAAGATCCGATCGTTGCCGGCGGTGAGCTGGGCCTCGATGAGCTGGGCGCCGACGTCACGGAGGCGGGTATCGACCTCGGCGAGCGTGTTCAGGGCGGCGTTGGGGACGGAGGTGGTGGTGACGATCTCGGTCAGGAACAGCGTGGACATGGTTCTCTCTTCGACTCTGTGGGTGGGCAGGACAGCGCGCTGACTGCATCGGCCACGAAGAGAAGGTCCAGATCAGGACAGAGGGCTCACGGGTCGCGACGCGTCAGACGTCGCAACGGAGCAGCGACGCCTCAGGCGGCGCAACAGAAGGAGTGGCGCGCCGACGCGGCGAGCCCGATGCTCGCCGACGACAGGGCCAGCGTCGCGTTGAGCGACCTGTTCACCTGCATCATGGCGACGTCCTCCTGCAAGGTCCCGGGTGAGTCCCGGGGTGCGGCGAAACCTACGTGCCCGGACTCGTGATCGCCAAAACGCCGTCCCACCACCTGAGACCCGGATGAGGCGTCGGCGCCGGCGCTGTGGCCAGGATCCCTACGCCGGTAGGAGATGTGGGGACCGGCTCTCAGCCACGTGGAGGACGGGGGAAGACAGCCCTCCTGGGCCAGCAGACCGATGATGTCGCGGGCCGCCTCGGCCGCTGGTACTCACTGGGCAGCGGATCGGCCGAGGTCGAGCGCCATCCCCGCAACCATCATGGTCGTGTGCGCGGACAGGTGGCGGCGACGTGCCTACTCGGCCGCGGTGCTCCCGTACCCGGTCCAGCCAGGGATGGTGCCATCGACGTCCCACAGGTCGAGCCAGCCGCCCGAGCCCTCCCAGAGGAAGACCTGGCCCTTGATGAGGCGGCTGTTGGACTCCACCGAACGCAGGTCGTTGAGCATGTCCGGCGTCAGCGGGCGCTCTGTCACGCACCGCAGGTTCGACAAGATCTGAGCGGGCTTCACCGAGAACGGGATCGCCACGTGCCCGCGCTGGGCGGCCCATTTCAGGCAGACCTCGGCCGGGTGTACGCCGAGCTCGGCAGCGATCCGGACGACCACCGGATGCTCCATGTCGGTGACATCGCCCTCGAACCGGTCCCGCTCCGGACGCCTGGGAGAACCCATCGGCGAGTAGCCGATGACGGCCATCCCATGGTCCTTGCTGAACTGGTACAGCTCGCTCTGCTGGAAGGCCGGGTGGAGCTCCATCTCGTGAAGGGTCGGCGCGATCCGGGCGTCGGAGAGGATCAACCGAAGCTTCGGGATGGTCACGTTCGAGACCCCCAGGTGCCGGATCAGCCCGGCGTCCGCCAAGTCCTCCAACGCGTGGTACATGGCCATGAACTCGGCATGGATGTACGGCCGCGAGCTGGGGTTGCGGGCATCTGGAGCGGCGAACCGCTCGTGCGTGTTCGGGAAGGGCCAATGGATGAACAGAGCATCCAGGTAGTCAAGCTGCAGGTCCGCGAGGCTTTGCTTGACCGATGCCACCGCGTCGGCCGGGGCGTGTGCGTCGTTCCAGACCTTCGAGATCACAAAGAGCTCGTCTCGGGCGATCCCCTCTTCGTCCACGGTGGCTGCCAGCATCGGACCGATGAGGTCCTCGTTGCCGTACACCGATGCGCAGTCGACCAGCCGGTAGCCGGTCTTCAGAGCGACGGCGGCGGCGGCCGCGATCTCCTCCATGGAGAAGCGGTCGGAACCGAAGGTTCCCAGGCCGATCGCGGGAATGGTGGCCCCGCTGGCCAAGGTGAAGGCCGGGACTGAGGCCGGGTCTACGAAGCCCGCCGGCTCCACGTGAATCTGGTTCATCAGGACTCCTGCATCTGGTGGGGCGCGAAGAGAATCTTCCCGGTGACCGCACCGGGCTGCTCGAAGAGTTCGAAGGCCTTCATCACGTCCTCCAGGGGGAAAGTGCCGTGGACAAGCTCGTCGATGATCCGCAACCGACCGTCCGCGACGCATTCGGCGGTGAGGGTCCACTCCGGGCCCGGGAAGGGCGCGCTGTACGACATCCAGGACCCGGTCAGCGTGAACTCCTTGCGGTTCATCAGCTCGAAAGTCGAGTGGTCGAAGGCGAGGTCCCGGTGGCTGGTACCGATGAAGCAGACGCTGGAGCGCGGTCCGGCGAGCTGGAACGCCATGGTCATCGTGGCGTTCTGGCCGGCGGTCTCGAAGGCATAGCCGAATCCCGACCCGCCCTGCCACGCACGAACAGCGGTCAGAAAGCCGGGGTCGCGGGAGTCGAAAGCGGCATCCGCCCCGAGCGCAGTCGCGGTCGCGAGCCGGGCAGGGTTCACGTCCACGACGGCAACTCGCCGCGCGCCGAGAATCTTCGCCCACTGCATCGTGAACAGCCCGATCGTCCCGGCCCCGAGGACGATGACGTCCTCACCACCGCGGTACCCCGCCTGGCGGATGCCGTGCAGAGCTACGGTGGACGGTTCGAAGAAGGCGATGTCCCGGAAGGCGACCGAGTCGTCGACCACGGTCAGGTTGCGCACCGGGGCCACGAGGAACTCGGCCAGCCCGCCGTTCACCCGCGAGCCGATGAAGCTGTAGTTGGGGCACTGGGAGAACCTGCCCAGGGCACACTGATCGCAGCGGTGACACGGCAGCAGCGGAGCGACGGCCACCCGCCGACCCACAAGGGCGGCGTCCGAGTCTTCCCCGACGGCGGCGACCTCCCCGGCGATCTCGTGTCCCAGCACCAAGGGGTAGAAGTGCGCGCCGTCGCTGAGCGCCCTGGGGATGTCGGAACCGCACACCCCGGTCAGGTGGACGCGGACCAACGCCTCGCCCGGCCCTGGAGCCGGGGTCGGTATCTCCGCCACGACGACGTCCCGCTGGGCACGCAGCACTGCTGCTCTCACAAGCTCTCCTATCCTCGGCGGCCGAAGTCGGCCAGGTCATGCATGCTGTGGGCGAGGGCTGGGTAGAGCCCCGCATAGACGGCGTAGAGACGGTCGTAGCGTTCTGCGGCGACCGGGTCGGGCCGATATCTGGTGGAAGATCGCACCCAGCGACTGACCAGGTCCTCGACACTCCCTGCACCTGTACCAATGGCCGCCAGCATCGCGGCGCCCAAGGGAGTCGCGTTGTCATCGGCGCTGACCACGACGGGCAAGCCCGTGACGTCCGCCTTGATCTGCATCCAGACCGGGCTCCTGGTGGCACCGCCGATGGCCAGGAGCTCCACCACGCGAGCACCGGTGGATGCAGCGACCTCGATGTTGTGCCGCAGGGCAAGGGCCACCCCCTCCATCACCGCGCGGTAGAGGTGGCCGCGTTCAGTGCCCAGCGTGAGGCCGACGAAGGCCCCACGGGCGTCTGCGTCCCAGAGCGGCGAACGCTCCCCGGACAGGTAAGGCAGGAACACCAGTCCGTCCGAGCCAGGTCCGACTGAAGCCGCCAGGGCGGAGACCTCCTCGTACAGTCCCGTGGCGGACGCGTCGGCCGCCTGCTGCTCAGCCGCACCAACCACGCGAGCAAGCCAGGCGAGACTGGCCGATCCGGCCACGGTCCCACCTTGGAGCAGCCAACGACCCGGCACGACGTGCCGCGAGAGGATCAGCCGCTCGTCGCCCACCGGATCCGCCACACAGATGGACATGCCACCGGCCTGTCCTCCCTGCTCCTGGGTCTGGCCCACCTGAAAGACCCCGGCGCCCAGCGTGCCGCACGCCGCATCGAGCCCGCCTGCGACCACCGGGGTGCCGGTCGGCACGCCAGTTCTGCGCGCCACTTCGGCGGTGACCCCGCCCACCACGGCCGTCGGCTCGACGCCCTCGGGAAAACGTGTCGGGTCGATACCCAGCCGGGCGGCCATGGCCGCGTCGGCGCGACCAGTGGCCACATCGATGAAGTGCAAGCCATAACCCTGGGAGTGATCCTGGCTGACCACTCCGGTGAGCGCGAGCACGATCAAGCTGTTGCTCTGAAGGAACCATCTGGTGCGTGCGTACACCTCGGGCTTGGTGCGTTCGAACCACAACACCTTGGCCGTGGAGTAGGCGGGGCTCAGTCGGTTGCCGGCCAGCTCGAGGATCTCCGCCGATCCGACATCCGCCAGCAACTCGTCGCAGATCGGCTGGGAACGGGTATCCATCCAGATGGGCGTTCGGGCGAGCACTCGACCGGACTCGTCCACCGGGATACACGACCAGCTCTGCCCGTCGACGCCGATTCCGGCGACCGCCGCTGGTTCGAACGCCCCGCTGGCGCAGACCTCCGCGATCGTGGCGAGAGCACCCTCGACCCAGTCGACCGGGTCCTGCTCGGCCCAGCCGGGAGCCGGGGTGTACAGCGGATACGAGCGCTCAGCAATCGCCAGAGTGCGACCGCCTGCGGACACCGCGATGGTGCGGCACCCGGAGGTTCCAATGTCTACCCCGAGATAGACCGCTGCAGAATCCGGCAGCGAGGTGTGGAGAGCCACGCCTCCCCCTTGAGAGCGAAACGTTTTACCTTAGGCTAGCCCCCGCTTTGTTCCAGCCGCAACCCCACGCTGCGAACCGCACTGACTGCCGTGGCGCGGCGATTGACAAGCGGGTATCTGAGTGGAACCGTGGTGGTTACGAAACGTTTCGTCATGAGATGAGTCTGCCGTGGCGGCTACTTACAAGGACATCCGGACAGTGACCGGACTGTCCTTGGCGACCATCTCGAAGTACTTCAACGGAGGCAACGTCCGTGACGCCAACCGCGCGCTGATCGAGGCCGCAATCCGGAGTCTCAGCTACCAGGTGAACGACCTTGCGCGGGGTCTGCGCAGCAGGCGGTCGATGACTCTGGGCGTGGTGCTCGCCGAGCTGAACTCCACTTTCAACACCACCATCGTGTCGATCATGGAGGAGCGTCTGCGGGACGCGGGGTACGGCACGATCTTGTGCAACTCCCGCGGCAGCTCCGAGGTAGAGGCCGAGGCGATCCGCTTCCTGATCGGCAAGATGGTGGACGGGATCGTCATCATCCCGGTCGGCGACGACGTTCCGGCCTTGGCCGCCGCGGCGGAGCGGGGCGCGCCAGTGGTCGCCATCGACCGGCTGGTTGCGAACACCGATGTGGATTCCGTGGTGATCGACAACCGTGCGGCGATCGCCTCTGCCGTCGATCTGCTGACGGCGGCGGG
This sequence comes from Propionibacteriales bacterium, assembly GCA_038317635.1. Lineage (GTDB taxonomy): Bacteria > Actinomycetota > Actinomycetes > Propionibacteriales > Propionibacteriaceae > Fen-668. The sequence continues at coordinate 24,964 of JBBQBP010000018.1, read as the reverse complement.
GCATACCGAGATCGCCCTTCTCGCCGGCCCGGACACCTCGTACACCATGCGTGAACGTCGAATCGGGTTCCGCGAAGCCATCGGGCGCAACACCGGACACGTGCCACGACGGGCCTTCACCGAGCCCGACTCTGTGAGCATCGAGGGCGGCTACGACGGCATGAGTCGACTGGTACGACTGGATAGCCCTCCCACCGCGGTGGTCTGCGGCAACTACGAGTTCACGATGGGCGCCACCATCGCCCTGAACGAGTTCGGGGATGGCGCCGCACCAGCTGTGGTCGGGTTCGACAACCTCGAGCTCGCTCAAGTGATCCGGCCACGCCCCACCTTCGTCACCCAGCCGGTAGCGCAGATCGCCGACGAAGCCGCGCAGCTGATCCTGCAGCGACTCTCGGGCGAGAGCACCGCCGAGGCCCGCACTGTCGTTCTGAAGACCGACCTCGTGATCGGCGACCCAAAGACCTTCGCCCTGCAGAGGACCTCGCCATGACAGTGCTCACCGTCACTCTCAACGCAGCGATCGACAAGCGCTACGACGTGCCGCAGGTCATGGTGGGTGAAGTCCAACGAGTGACCCGGGTTCTGGCCAGCGCCGGTGGCAAGGGCCTGAATGTCTCCCGGAGCGCTCTGCTGTGTGGCCAGTCCGTCGTCGCCACCGGCTTCGTCGCCGGTTTCGCCGGCCAGTTCGTGACCAGCCAGGTCGTGGCCGCCGGAATCCGAGACGAGTTCGTTCGCGTGGCCGGGGAGACCCGGACGTGCATCAACATCATCGACTCTGGCGGACTGTCCACAGAGTTCCTGGAGCCAGGCGTGACCGTCACCCCGGACGACCTGTCCGAACTGATCCGCCGCTTCACCGAGCTGCTGCCCGGCGTCGATGCGGTGACACTGTCGGGCAGCGCCCCGACGGGTTGCCCACTGGATGTGTACGTGCCCTTGGTCCGCGCCGCTGTTGCCTCTGGCAGGCCGGTGCTGCTGGACACCAGCGGGGGGCTGCTGGCTGCTAGCCTCACCTCTGGCCCCACCGTGGTGAAACCCAACCGGGAGGAGCTGGCCGCACTGGTCGGCACTGCGCTCCACAGCCGCGAGGATGTCCTGGCCGCAGCCCGCACTGTCTGCGAACAGGGGCCCGAGTGGGTCGTCGTGTCGCTTGGCGCGCGTGGTGCCGTTGCCGTCAGCCGTGAGCGGGCCGTGCACGTGGGCGCGCCCCGTGTCACCGCGCTCAACCCGGTGGGGTGTGGCGACGTCCTCGTCGGTGGGCTGGCTACCGGACTCGCCTCCGGCCTCGACGTCGCCGCCTCGCTGCTCCTGGGAGTGCGGGTCTCGGCGGCCGCGGCCGCCCACCCTGAAACCGGTGTCTTCGATCCGGCTTTCGCCGCTGGTCTCGAGAGCCACATGACGCTCACCAACCTCTAGGCAAAGGACGACGATGCTCACCATCCAGCTCACCCATCCCCCGCTTCTCGCCGCGCTTGCGGCCGCAGGCCACGGCTCGAAAGTGCTGATCGCCGACTCCAACTACCCCCACGCCACCGCACACGGGCCGAACGCGGAAGTAGTGCACCTGAATGTGAACCGCGGTCTCGTGAATGGGCCTGACACGCTCGCATCGATCGCCAGCGTGATCTCGATCGAGAGCGCAGCAGTGATGGCCCCCGGCGACGAGTTCCTGCCCGTCCACGATGAGTACCGTCAGCTGCTGGGCGCCGATGTCCCGGTCGCGATCATGGAGCGCTTCGAGTTCTACGAAGCATGCCGCAGCAACGACTTGGCCTTGCTGGTGGCCACTGGCGAGGACCGGATCTACGCCAACCTGCTGCTCACCATCGGCGTGGCCTCAGGGCCTCAGGGGGCGAACTGATGCTTGCCTCGCTGCGACGGATAGCTGTGGAAGCCCAGGCCGAGGGCAAGGGCCTTGGTGCGTTCAACGTCATCCACCTGGAGCACGCCACCGCCTTCGTCCGCGCGGCCGAGGGCGCCGGGCGTCCGGTGGTGCTGCAGATCAGTGAGAACGCCGTGAAGTACCACGGTGCCCTGGAGCCGATCTGTCTTGCTGCCCTCGCGGTCGCGCGAGCGGCTTCAGTACCCGTGGTCGTGCACCTGGACCACGCCGAGGACACCGCACTGGTGCGTGAGGCGGTCAGGCTGGGCATCAACTCTGTGATGTACGACGGCTCGAAGCTGCCGGACGCCGAGAATCGCGCCATGACCAGAGAGATGGTGGCCCTATGCCACGCGGCTGGCGTGGATGTCGAGGCCGAGCTGGGCGAAGTGGGCGGCAAGAACGGGGTCCACGATCCCTCGGCCCGCACCTCGCCGACGGATGCTGCCGCCTTCGTCGCCGATACTGGGGTCGACCTTCTGGCGGTGGCGGTCGGCTCCTCGCACGCCATGACCACCCGGGATGCACATCTCGACGAAGACCTGATCCGTGCGATCCGCGCCACGGTCACAGTGCCGCTGGTGCTGCATGGTTCTTCTGGGGTGTCAGACGCAGGCATGCAGGCAGCGATTCGGGCTGGCATGACCAAGATCAACGTCTCGACCCATCTGAACAAGGTGTTCACTGGGTCGGTGCGCTCGACCCTGGCCGCCGACGCCACTCTGGTGGACTCGCGCAAGTGGATGAAGCCTGCCCGCGAGGCGGTTGAGGAGGAAACTCTGCGGTTGCTGAACCTCTACAGCTGAGTCCTCCACTCAGACGCGGAGGAGCTACGCAGTTCTTGGTGGCGGGGAGGGCCGCACGGAGGGCTGATCCCCTCACACGATGCGAGTATGGCCAGCGAGCGCGGTACATCAGCGCAGCGTGGTGGCCTGCCACTGGCCCGACGAGACGCTGATCGCCACCGCCCCCTGCTGGTCGGTGCGCAGGATCTGCATGCCGAGGCCCTCCAGGGTGCGGAGCGTCTTCGCCGCCGGATGCCCGTAGGTGTTGTTGAGGCCGACCTCCACCAAGGCGAGCTTCGCGCCGGTCGCGGCGAGAAAGTCAGGATCCTGACGTGACGACCCATGATGTGGCACCTTCAGCACCGTCGCCCGCACATCGGCTCCCGCCGCGAGGGCTGCCGCCTGGCCCTCCGGCTCGAGGTCTCCGGTCACCAGCACCGACAGTCCCGGCACCGTCACCCGACCCACGATGCTCGAGTTGTTCTCAGCACTCGACTCGCCCGAGTCCACCCCGGCGCCAACCTCCGCATCAGCGGCGATCGTCTGCCAGCGGGCGTCACCCACCGTGAACTCCTGACCGGGCACGGCGACCGACGCGGGAATCCCCCGGCGCGTCAGCTCCGTCCTGATCGCGGCAGCCGTCGCCGCCGGGCTCGACATCGGCGACACGATCACCCGCCCCACCGGACGGGACCCCAGCAGCCCCTCCAGCCCTCCCACGTGATCCGCGTGATAGTGCGTCAGCACCAGCAGGGGGATCGCCTCCACCCCGACCTGATCCAGGCAGGCGAGCAAGGCGACGGGATCCGGGCCTGTGTCGACCAGAATCGCCTGCCCTGGCGCCACCGACACCACCGTCGCGTCTCCCTGGCCCACATCGCAGGCCACGATCTCCCACGCGGAAGGCGGCCAGCCAAGGTGATAGGGGGCTCGGATGAGCGCGACCGCCAGGACCAGCGCGAGGGGCAGCACCAGCCACCAGCGTTGAAGCACCCTGGGCGCCAACAAGCCCATCGCGACCGACCCGGCCGCCACCAGCACCAGGGCGAACGGCGACGCGGGCCATCTGATCGTCGCCCCCGGCAACGACGACCCGTACCCGGCAATCAACAGGATCGGCTGCGCGGCCCACCCCGCGCACCAGGCCAGGATCTGACCCATCCAGGGAACCAGCCACGCCACCCCAGCCGCCGCGAATCCCATCACCGTCGCCGGCCCGACGAACGGACCGGCCAGAGCATTCGCCGGGACTCCGACCACGCTCACCGCCCCCGACAACGCCGTCACCAGCGGCTGCGTCGCCACCTGCGCCGCCAACGGCACCGCCACCGCCTCCGCCAGCCAGCCCGGCAACCACCGCCCCAACGACTCAGCCCACCGCCGGCCCCACCAGACGATCCCGACGCACGCCGCCACGGACAAGGCGAACCCCCACGACCGCGATAACCAGGGATCCACGAAGCAGAGCCCGATCACCGCCACCGACAGGAGACGCAGTCCCCCACCGGCACCCGCCTCCCGGCCCACCGCGGCCAAGGCCACCACGCCCATGGCCGCCGACCTCACCACGCTCGGCTCGGCACGGCACAACGCGACGAACACCACCACCGTCACCAGACCCACCGCCGACTGCCATCGCCCCCGGACCCCACACCACCGCGCCACCAGCATCACGAACGACAGCAGGAGTGCAAGGTTGGCTCCTGACACGGCCATCAAGTGCGTGAGCCCGGTGGAGCGGAAGCGGTCTGTCATGGTCGCCGAGACCTGAGACGTGTCCCCCAGAGTGAGAGCCGGTACGAGGGCGCGCTGATCGGCAGGTAGCCCGGCGGCGGCACCTCGAAGTCCGCTACGGACCCGTTCGACCACGACCAACCACCAGGGTGGATCCGATGCGATCTCGGGTGGCGTCAGCGGTCGTACCGCGGCAGCCACCCCGTCAGCCACATCGGCTGAACCAAGACGACCAGAGAACACCACCGTCGCCCCGACCATCACGGAGGCCCACGAGTCGACGCGGTCGCCGCTCGCCTCGAGGGCCACAGCCTGCTTCAGGGCCCACGTCTGCCCTCGTCCGTCAATCTGAAGGACGTCGCCGCGGAACCTGACCTGGTCGCCCCACCCCTGACGGCTGCGGAACCTGCTCGGCTCGGACGTCACCTGCAGGACGACCGCCACCACGGCCTTCTCGGCGGCCAGCTCCGCGACGGGGCCGGTGCTGAGCGCGTGAGCACGAAGCCCACCCGCGAGCACGGAGCCCAGCAGCACCACGCACGCCAGTGCGGCCGGCACAGATCGACGGCCTGCCGAGACCCCCGCGACGACGAGGGCGACCACCCCGGCGCCGATGAGCGCGACCAGCTGCCCCGAGGATGCCAGCCACATGCCGAGCCACGCGGCCACTGCGGATGGTAGGAGCCGGACGTCAGGCTCCGGCGGCTCGGGCTCGCGCGCTTCAGACCCGGACATGGGGAGCGATCTGTGCGTACGTCTTCGCGCCGATCCCGTCGACTTCCTGCAGCTCCTCGACCTTCCTGAACCCGCCGTTCTTGGTCCGGAAGTCGACGATCGCCTGCGCCGTGACGGGTCCGACGCCGGGAAGCGTGTCCAGCTGGGCCAAGGTTGCGGTGTTCAGGTCGATCAACGCGATCGCTGCGGCGCCGCCCGCGGACAGAGCCCCCGACGAGGTCGAGCCCTCCCTGACATCGCCACGAGGAGCCGACGTGGTGCCGATGATGATCTGGGAGCCGTCGGACACGACTGCAGCCAGGTTCAGCTCCGCGGGATCCGCATCACCGCGCAGCCCGCCTGCCGCGAAAATCGCGTCCGCGACCCTCGCTCCCTGCGGGAGCGTCACGAGACCCGGGGAGGCGACAGCACCGATGACGTGCACGAGGATCGTCGAGACGACCGTCGGGCTCTGGGCCGACGCCGGGGCAGCAGACGGGGAAGACGCACTGACGGCCGATGTCGCAACCGCTGGGGTTCCCGGCGCGACAGCCACCGCGATGGGCACTGCCTTCGCCCTGAGCAGCCAGCCGACCGACGCCACCACTGCCATCAGGGTCAGGGCCGCCATCACCGCGAGGTGGCGGCTGGTCAGCCTCCGACGAGGCCGCTCCGACCCATCAGGGCGGAGGTGTTCGGTCGCGGTCGCCTCAGGCCACTCCGGTGACTCCCCCGGCGGCTCCACCGCCCGTTCGCCCGCCGGTAAAACAGGCTGGAACAGCGCGGCGAGCCGCGCCCGAACCACCTCCGCCGCCTCGGGCAGCCGCTGGTTGCCGAACACCTCCACACCCCGACCATGGGCAGAGCGAGGCACGATGCGTCAGCCAGTCGCCGCCCTGTGGAAAGTGTTGGCGGCAGGTTGTGGACAGCTCAGCGGGGGACGATCGAGACCATCTTCGGGAGTCGCACGATGACCTGCGCGACCTCGCGACCGTCCAGGGCGCGCAGCACGTTCGGGTCGGCGAGAGCGGCCGCCTTCGCATCGTCCTCGGTGATGTCGGTCGGTACCTCGATCTTCGCGCGCACCTTGCCCTGCACCTGCACGACCATCGTCGTCTGCTGCTCGGCGCGCAGCGACGCCTCGACGACCGGCCAGGTCGCGTTGGCGATCGACGGCGCATGACCGAGGACCTCCCACATCTCCTCTGCCACGTACGGCGCGAACACGCTCAGCGCGACGGCGGTGAACTCGGCCGCCTCCCGTACCGCCGGATCGGCTGGACCACAGCCCTTGTCGATCGCCTTGCGGGTCGCGTTGACGAGCTCCATCAGGCGCGCGACGACGACGTTGAACCGGTGCGACTCGAGCAGGTCGGTGATCTCGCCCAGCATCTTATGAGACACGCGACGTACGGCGATGTCCCCCGTGGCCGGATCCGTCCCCTTGGCGCTGGCCACGTCACAGGCGACGCGGTACGCGCGCTGCAGGAACTTCAACGTGGCGCCCGGCGAGACGTCGGCCCAGTCGATGTCGTCCTCCGGCGGACCGGCGAACACGACGGTTGTCCGGATCGCGTCGACACCGTACTCGTCGATCTGCACACCCAGGTCCACACCGTTGCCCAACGACTTGGACATGGCCTTGCCCCTGTTGATGACCTGGCCCTGGTTCATGAGCCGCAGGAAGGGCTCGTCGAAGTCGACCAGGCCCAGGTCGTGGAGGACCTTCGTGAAGAACCGCGAGTACAGCAGGTGCAGGATCGCGTGCTCGACTCCGCCGACGTACTGGTCGACCGGCATCCACTTCGCGACCTCGGCCTTGTCGAAGGGCCCGTCGGTGTAGCCCGGCGAGCAGTAGCGGTAGTAGTACCAGCTCGAGTCGACGAACGTGTCCATGGTGTCGGCGTCACGGGTCGCCGGACCGCCGCAGCTCGGGCAGGTCGTGTTGTACCAGTCCGTGGCGCTTGCCAGCGGCGAGGTGCCCTTCGGGTGCAGGTCCGCACCGCGCAGGTCGGGCAGCAGCACCGGCAGCTGGTCGTCGGGGACCATCACCTCACCGTGCTCGGGGCAGTGCACGATCGGGATCGGGCAGCCCCAGAACCGCTGTCGGCTCAGCAGCCAGTCGCGCAGACGGAACGTGATCGCCGACTCGCCCTGCCCGTCGGCGGTCAGCTTCTCGTTCATCCGAGCCACGCCGGACTTCTTGTCGCTCAGCCCGTCCAGCAGGCCGGAGTTCACGTACGCACCGTCGCCGGAGGTAGCGGTCCCGGTCTCCGACGGATCGCCCTCACCGGTGTCGATGACCATCCGGACCGGCAACCCGTACGTGCGGGCGAAGTCGAGGTCGCGCTGGTCGTGCGCGGGGACAGCCATGATCGCGCCGGTGCCGTACTCGCTCAGCACGTAGTCGGCCGCCCAGATCGGCACCTGCTCACCGTTGACCGGGTTCATCGCGGACACGCCCAGGGAGACACCGGTCTTCGGGCGCTCGGTCGACTGGCGCTCGATCTCCGTAGCCTGCTTGGTCTTCTCCAGGTACGCCTCGAACTCGGCACGCTGCTCGTCGGACACCAGCTCGGCCGCCAGCGGCGCATCCGGAGCGACGACCATGAAGGTTGCCCCGAACAGGGTGTCCGGACGCGTCGTGAACACCCGGATCGGCTCGTCACGTCCAGCGACGGCGAAGTCGACGTACGCACCCTCGGAGCGCCCGATCCAGTTCCGCTGCATGGCCAGCACGCGGTCGGGCCACCTGCCCTCCAGGCCGGCCATGTCGTCCAACAGCTGCTGGGCGTAGTCGGTGATCCGGAAGTACCACTGTGTGAGCTTCCGCTTCGTCACCGGCGCGTGGCAGCGCTCGCACAGCCCCTGGACGACCTGCTCGTTCGCCAGCACGGTCTGGTCGTTGGGACACCAGTTGACGTACGAGTCCTTGCGGTACGCCAGGCCCTTCTCGTAGAAGCGAAGGAACAGCCACTGGGTCCACCGGTAGTACTCGGGGTCGGACGTGTGCAGCCGACGGCTCCAGTCGACGCTCAGCGCGTAGCGGTGGAACGAGCGCGCCTGCGTCTCGATGTTCGCGTACGTCCACTCGGACGGGTGCGCGTTGCGCTGGATCGCCGCGTTCTCCGCAGGCAGACCGAACGAGTCCCAACCCAGCGGGTGCATGACGTCGTAGCCCTGCAGCCTCCAGAACCGCGACACGACGTCGCCCATGACGAACGCCTCGGCGTGACCCATGTGCAGGTCGCCGGAGGGGTACGGGAACATGTCGAGCACGTACCGGCGCTCGCGGCTGCCGTCGTCGAGTGGCCGGAAGGTGTTGTCGGCCTCCCAGAACGCCTGCCACTTCTCCTGCGCAGCGACGATGTCGTACCCGCGGGCATCGTGCCCGCTGCGGGTCGCCTCGGCCTGGCTCACTGTTCCTCCTCGTGCAGCACGCGGCTGTGTACGTGCCGGTGCGGTCGGTCGAGAAGTCTATCCGCCACGACCCCGACGCTGCCGAATCAGACATGGGGCGAGCTGACGGGGGTCGGGACCCTCGCTGAATCGGGGCGCTTGGGCACCGAAAGCCCTTGCCAGGTGAGGCTTTCCTTGCTTGCAGAATCCCGGCGGGGCACCCATTCTTGCCGGGTGGCAGCTATTGCGAGCGCGTCCATCACTGCCTCCGGGACCAAGATCCACGGCAAGTTGAACTGGTTGCGTGCCGGAGTGCTCGGCGCGAACGACGGCATCGTCTCGACAGCGGGCATCGTCATGGGCGTCGCTGGCGCCAACGCGTCCTCGCGCGCGCTGCTCATCGCCGGACTCGCCGGAGTGGTCGCCGGAGCGCTCTCGATGGCAGGTGGCGAGTACGTCTCCGTGTCCTCTCAGAAGGACACCGAACTCGCAGCCATCGAGGCCGGGAAGCAGAGCCTCGTGGATGAGCCCGCCAGAGAGCTCGACGACCTCACCGAGATCTTCCGCTCCAAGGGGCTCTCCCCTGACCTGTCTCGCCAGGTCGCCGTCGACCTCACCCACCACGACGCCTTGGGCGCTCTCGCGGAGATGAAGCTCGGAATCGACGCCGAGCAGCGCACGTCGCCCTGGCACGCGGCCTGGGCGTCGATGATCGCGTTCACCGTCGGCGCGGTGATCCCGCTGCTCGCGATGGTGCTCACACCGATCTCCGTACGGATCGTCTCCACCGTCGTCTCCGTGACGATCGCCCTGCTGCTGACCGGCTTCACCAGCGCTCGGCTCGGAGGCGGCTCGCCGGTGCGCCCCATGTTGCGCAACGTCGTCGTCGGCAGCATCGCCATGGCCCTCACCTACTTCGTCGGTCACGTCGTCGGCATACAGCTCGGCTAGAGCTGAGCGCACTCGGTCGCCATGGCCGCCTGGATCTCGTCCAGCGCCGTCGGCGGCAGCGCCAGACCGTGGATGCGGGTCAGCAGGTCCCACAACGGGTGCCACCCACCGATCCTGTCGGCACGCTCCAGCGCCACCGTGACGAGCACCCCCGTGCCGCTCTGCCAGCCGGCGAGCCCGGCGGCACAGACCGCGCCGAGCGACAGGTCGACAGGGGCACGCCACGACACGTACAGCCACAGGTCGACCAGCGCTGCCGCCGACTCGCGGCCGAGCTTCAACCAGAACGCATCCCTGGCGGCGGGCACGTCGAGCAGCATCAGCAGGTCGGCGCACTCCCTGGTCGTCATCGACATGGGCTTCCCGGCCAGCTGCGCATCGAGCAGGGTGTCGAGACGAAGGCGCGCAGCCTGCGGGCTCAGCCGGTCGACCCTTCGCGCCGCCGCCTGCAACGCCGCGTCAGGGAGGCACTTGATGCGCGACGGACGCTGGAACAGGCTCTCAAGGTCACTGCGGGTCGGTCGCGCGGTGAGCCCGTGGTAGGCCGCCTCGGCCGCGATCCGGCTCGCGCCTGGGTCGTACCGCTCCACCTCATCCGGCCTGTCCACGTGCCACCACAGACCATCGCAGACGGCCAGCTCGGTGAACGCGGGCAGGGACAGCTCTGCGGCGACCCGTCTCACGATCGTCGGCACCTCAACGGCATCGTCGCCGTAGCCGACCAGCGCGAGCCGTCCGCCGGACCCGACCTGATCCAGGAAAGGCCCCAGAAGCAGGGCGGGTCGCCCGGAGACCCTGGCATCCGCCAGGTCGATGCGGGCCACGCAGGCGATCCTCGAGTTCTCGATGACCGCGACGGCAACGGAATCCGTGGGGTGGAAGCCCAGGAGATAGGGCATGGCGCTCAGCAGGTCAGCGGGGCCACGAGCGGTAAGGACAAGATCGGTAGTCACGCCCCGACCATGTGCGCCCTGGCCCTGATCCGTCATCTGTCCACAGCCTTGCCACGAGAAACCTCGGCTGTGGACAACCAACCCCATGGCACCGCTCCCATCAGCGAGTCGTGCGACCTTCCCCGATGGGTACCCTGGATCCGATGACAGGCGCGCCGAACGGGAATTGGGGACCGGGCCAGGACTGGCCCGGTGGCACTGGTGCCTCCGGGTGGCCGCCGTCCGGGCCGCCTCCCGCCTCGCCGCGGCAGCCTTCGTACCCTCCGCCTGGCTATCCGCCACAGCCGGGCTATCCGCAGCAACCTCCGAATGTGCCACAGCCGTCCCAACAGCAGTTCGGGCCCCAGCCGCACCCTGTGCAGGGCGCTCAGCCGTACTCGTCCTTCGCTCCGAAACGACCCATGACGCCGCCTGCAGCTCCCCCGCCCGGGAGCCAGCCCGTCGGCCCGGCGAAGCCGGACAGCCTCTCGATCGACATCTACAAGCCCCCGAAGCGGCGGGTCGGAAGCCTCATCGCGTTCCTCGTCGGCTTCGCGGTGCTCATCGGCGGCTTCATGGCGATCGACTACTACACCCGTACAGCGCAGGACGCTCCCCCGCCCTCCCCGTCGCCCACGGCGACGTTGCCGGGGCTGGCGTTCGAGACGGCCTCCGCCACCGGCTCGTGGGAGATCACCAATACGCAGTGGTCGCCGGGCCACGTGGTGCTGACCGTGCGGATCATGGTGGCCGCGGGATCGTTCCGCTACTCGTTCTACGCGTACAACAACACGTCGATGAAGCTCGCCTACCCCGACTCGAGCTCGAGCAACACGCTCAGGAACGGGACCTTGGGCCAGGGCCAGTCGGTGTCGGGCACGCTCTCGTTCCAGATCGCCCAGGGTGACGGAACTCTCGTGATGCTCGACGCCATGGAGAACCAGGTGTCGGGCCTGCCGATCAAGCCGTGAGGCTCAGGCGCCCTTCACAGCGCTGATCGCCCGCTCGTACAACGTCTCGTACTTCTGCAACGTCGCGTCCACCCCGTGCTTGGCCACGATCCGCTGCGACTCGAGTCCCATGGCGTGACGCATCTCAGGAGACGAGAGCAGCTTCTCGAGGTGGCCGCGCAGTTCGGAGATGTCGCCCGGCGTGTAGAGCCAACCGTTGTCGTTCGGGTGCACCAGGTGCGGCAGAGCCATCGCGTTCGCGGCGACCACCGGCTTGCCGGCACTCATGGCCTCGAGCGTCACCAGCGACTGCAGCTCGGCGATGCCCGGGATGCAGAAGATGTCGCACCGCCCGTAGGCCTCGACGAGCTCCTGCTCGCTGATGAACCCGAAGAACGTGACCTTGTCTGGACCGAGACCCTTCGCGGCCGCCAGCTTCGTCAGGTGCGCGTGCTCGATGCCGTCGCCGATGATCTCGAGGCGGTACGGAAGGTCGTCGGGCAGCCCTGCAACAGCCTCGATGAGCTCGTTGATGTGCTTCTCCGGGTCGAGCCTCCCGACGTACAGGATCACGGGTACGTCATGGGCCGGGGCTGCGTCAGCGGCGGCCGCGTACACGGCTGTGTCCACTCCGCAGGAGACCGCGAGGCCCCCGGACAGCTTCGCGCTCTGCTCGAGGATCGCGACCGCACGAGGCGTCGGCGCCGTGAGGACCTGGGCCCGGCTGTACACATGCCGGATGTCCTGGAAGAGCGCCGAGGTCGCCGCTTCCTGCAGGACCTTCGGTATCGGCAGCTGCTTCATCACGTTCTCGGGCATGAAGTGGTTCGTCGCCACCAACGGGATCCCGTGCCGCGAGGCCTGCAACGCGGCAGAACGGCCCACGTACGCGCTGTTCTGGATGTGGATCACATCGGGCACGACCTCGGCGACGATGCGCGCCGTCTCGGGATAGGCGTCCCAGGGGGCCACCCACCGGAAGTCGTCGATCGCCGCGAACGGGAACGACCTGATGCGGTGGATGACGACGCCCTCCACCTCTTCGGTGTAGTTCCGGAAACTCGTCGAGGGAGCCACCTGGTGCACCTCATGGCCCCGGCGCACCAGGCCCTGGCCGAGCCGCTCCGAGAAGCGCGCTGCGCCGTTGATGTGAGGTGGGAAGGTATCGCTCGCGATCAGGATCCGCATGGACCTATCCTCCCGTGGCCTGTTCGGCGAGATGTCGTTGGGTGTCCGGATGGAATCGCGAGAGCACGGCAACGCCACCCGCGGCCAGCGCTCCGGCGAGCCCCATGCCGATGCCGACGGCGGGGGTGAGCCTGGCGCCTTCGCCGAGCACCACGAGTCCGACCATCACGGCCGCGAGGGGGTCGATCGTCGTCATCGAACCGACGACGACCTCGGCCGGCCCGGAGGCGTACCCCTGCTGGATCAGCCACCCCCCGACGGCGTACGCGAGGACGAGGCCCAGCGCAGCAGCCCAGAACTCCGAGCCGGTGAAGACCTCTCCGCTCCTGAAGACGACGGTCATGATCTTCATGTAGCCGGTGCCCAGCCCGTACAGGACCGCGCCGCCCCACGACCACGCCAGGTTGCGCATCCACCGCGGTCCGAACATGCCGACGGCGGCGAAGCCGGCAGCCACTGCCCACATCACGCCCGTCGTGACGAGCATGGCGTGCAGGCTCACGGAGCGTGAGGGAGCGGCGTGGCGCGTGGAAAGGATCGTGAAGAAGACGATCCCGACGACCGAGCCGGCCACGGCGAGCCACATGGTCCGGGTCGGGGTGGTGTGGTTGAGCCGAGCGGCGATGAGGACGGACCAGATGACCGCGAGGATCCCGATGGGCTGTACGACGGTGATCGGTGCGAGGTACACCGCAATGATGTGGATGAAGGCGCCGAGGGCTACGAGCAAGAGTCCGAAGAGCCAGACGGGCGTCCGCAGCAGCTTGATGAGGTGCGACCACCCCAGGCGACGATCGGGTGACTTGGAGGTGAAAGCCTTGTCGACGCCGGTGTGCTGAGCACTCGCTCCAGACGCGAAGGAGATCGACGCAAGGATCGCGAGCAGGACGGCAAGCGCTATCACAGCCGCTCCACCTCGGGACCTCTCTTCACACACTGCTCAGGCACGGGCCCTACCTTTTCATGAGGATGGCACAGGGGCGAATCTTCGTGAGGGCCCTCAGGGCCCAACCGGGGAAAGCCTGGATCTCAGGACCGGTAGACGATCACCCGGTCACCGAGCGCGACATGGTCGAACAGCCACGCGATGCCGTTGTAGTCGCGGACGTTGACGCAGCCATGCGACGCCCCGTTGTAGCCGCGGGCGGCGAAGTCCGCCGAGTAGTGCACGGCTTGGCCCCCGGAGAAGAACATCGCGAACGGCATCGCCGTGTCGTAGATCGTCGATACATGGTTGCGTGACTTCTGGAACACGGTGAACGATCCCTCTCGGGTCGGCGTCCGAGTCGAGCCGAACCGCACGTCGAACACCTTGATGACCTGGCCACCCACCATCCAGCGCATCTTGCGCGTGGACTTGTCGATGCAGAGAACGTGCCCTGTCATGCAGCGCGGGTCGATGGCCCCACTCGCAGTGACCGGCGCAATGACGTTGTTCTTCTCGTCGGCTGTGGGGGTGCGCGTCATCGAGACGAGACGGTCGAGCGTCCGCTGGTCCACCTCGCCGGTGACCGGGAAGCCACGCTTCGCCTGGAAGCCCTCGATGCTGGAGATGGTCCGGGAGTCGTACGTGCCGGTGATCACCCCCGAGTACCAGGCGATCTGGCGAAGGCGCACCTGCAGGCCGCGTACCGCATCTCCCGAAGCCCCGGCCTTGTAGATGGCCGGCCCGGCGGTGAGCGCCGGTGCAGTGGTCTCACTCGCCGTCGGGGACGCTGTCTCGCTCGGGGAGGGCGTCACGCTCGACGCTGACGGTGACGCTGACGCGGAGGCGGCCGGCGTGCTCGATGACTCCGTGGTGGAAGGGGATGAGCTCGTCGCCATCGCTGCTGTGGCGACCAATGTCGTCGTGCTGACCGCGGGTGCAGCACCGCTCGTCGAGGGCCCGCAGCCAGCGATCAGGGTGAGGGCAGCGGCGGCCAGCCCGGCCACCACGCGCGCCTTGGCGCTACGCACCATCACCACTCCATCGTCGCCTGTCGATACATCGTATTCGAGGAGCATCCTCGATCCGTGTACCTCTACAGATCATGAGGATCGCCTCACCGAACTGATACCTACTCGTGATCGCCCTTGCGTCCCCGTACGACCAGGGTCGGAATGTCGCAGAAGACCGTCCGGCTGAGGTCTGCACCTTGGGAGACGTGCTGGCCTTGGATGGCTCCGGTGGGCCACGATGACGGGTATGGCAGATTCCCTCCAGACAGGTTCTGTGCGGGTCGGGTCGACGGATCGCACGTTGGTCGCCGAGCGTCTGGTCGCGCACTACCAGGCGGGTCGGCTGCCCCGGCCCGAGCTGGAGCTTCGACTGACGCAGGTCGCCCACGCCCGGACCGACGACGATCTCCACCGGCTGACCATCGACCTGCCCGATGTCCCGGGACCGGCCCGCCCCGTGTCGTTGATGCCCCGTCCAGCCGCCGCGCCGCGGCCCCCGTCCTCGCCGTTGCGCATCGCCTTCGACGTGGTTGTCCTGCTTCTCACGTTCTCCGCCGCGGTGTGCCTGATGCTCCTCTTGATCGTCGCGGGGACCTCCACCAGCAACGGGTCTGAAGTGTTCTTCGTCGCCGGACTGGCGGCCTTCGGTGCCTTCACCGTGGGTGCAGGCACAGTCCACCTGATCTATCGCACCTTCGGCAAGAAGTAGCGATAGTGGGCATCGCTCGCGCCGATGAGCTGCGAGGGCAACTGGTCCTGGGCACAGCCACGATGGGGCTGCGAGCGGCCACACGCTCCCGAGACAACGACATCGCGACGATCCGCGCCGCCTACGACGCAGGCATCAGGGCGTTCGACACGGCCAGGGTGTACGCGCCGGCGGGCGATCCCTTGTATGCGGAGGCGCTGCTCGCCGAGGCGCTGGACGGAGTGGACGACGTCCTGGTGATGACCAAGGGCGGACACTTCCGTACGCCTGACGGTGGCTTCGCCGTCGACAACTCCCCCGCACGGCTGCGCCGAGACGTCGAGGACAGCCTCAGGGCCCTCCGCACCGACCGGGTCGACCTGTACCTGCTGCACCGTGCCGACGACCGGTCCGTACCGATCGCCGATAGCGTCGCGGAGCTCGCCCGCTTGCGTGACGAGGGCTGGATCGCCGAGATCGGTGTGTCGAACGTGAGGCTGGATCAGCTACTCGCGGCACTCGAGGTCACGCCGATCGCAGCCGTGCAGAACCAGTACAGCCCGGTCAGCACGGCGTGGGACCCGGTGAGCCGTGACGAGTGCGAGGCAGTGATCGCGGAGTGCGAGGCCCGCAGGATCGTCTACCTCGCATACTCGCCCCTGAAGACCGACGGCCAGACGATCGCCGACCTGAGGCCCGACCTTGTGACCGGCCGTCGCTCGCCCGAGGCCTCCGTACTGGCCGAGATCTTCGGGTTCTCTCCCGCGATGGCTGTCATCACCGGCGCGAGCCGTGTCGAGACCGTACGTGATGCGGTGACGGCTCGCAGAGTGCGGTGACACCGAAGCAGTCGAACGGGACCGTGGCCAAGCCCCCGCTGATGGCGGCGAAGTGGGCCGGGCCCGTGGCCTCGTGGCCGGGGCCGGGGGTGCGCCCGGTTCATCATGTTAAGTGGGTGACCCTTTGCTTCTCATGGCCGATTCGCCATGAGAACCTACAACTCACCCACTTAACATGGTGAACCGAGGCCGCGAACATCTGCCCTTCCCAGCCACGGTCACGACCCGAGGATCGAGTCCATGACCTTGCTGGTACGCAACGCGCTGTGCCCAGTGCTGGGGCAGGTCCCCACGCCGCGGAGCTCGTCGAGGATCGTGGCGACCAGCGGCCCGTGCACGTGCTGGGGATCGGCGACCTCGTACGCCGTCGTGGCGTCGGCAGTGACCAGCCGGATCGGTGTCGGCGCGAAGCTGGCGAAGGACAG
Source organism: Propionibacteriales bacterium (assembly GCA_038317635.1). Classification (GTDB taxonomy): domain Bacteria; phylum Actinomycetota; class Actinomycetes; order Propionibacteriales; family Propionibacteriaceae; genus Fen-668. The sequence goes on along the minus strand of JBBQBP010000018.1, from coordinate 8,536 downwards.
GGTCCCCTCAGTGCCGGCCAGGACGGTCTCCTCCAGAGCGTCCGGAGTCCCGAACGTCCAGGACCCGGAACCCATGACGTCGAGGAACCGGTAGCTGGCGGACACGGCGTGCCTGTCACCAGTGGCCACCCCCGCGACATCCGTTGCTGGGCCCAGCAGTAGGTCGAGAACGTCAAGCGTGTGGCACGCCGTCTCGTAGAACTCGCCGCCGCGGTTGCGCTCCGGGTCCCAGCGCCATCCGGTGAAGTCAGTCGGCTTGCGCCAGGTGGTGTGCACCGACAAGGGGCTGCCGATCACCCCCGTCTCCAACAGCTCGCGGACTTTCATGATTCGTGGCAGCGCCCGACGGTAGTAGGCGACCCACAGTCGGACGCCCGCCGCATCCGCCGCCTCGACGATCCGGCCGGCCTCGGCTGACGACATCGCCATCGGCTTCTCCAGCAGCACGTGCTTGCCGGCGCGCGCAGCCGCGATCGCGTACTGCGCGTGGGTGGCCGTGGGTGTGGCGACGTAGACAGCCGTGACCTCGGGGTCGTCGATGACCATCTGGGCGTCCGTGGACCAGCGGGCGACGCCATGCCGCTCCGCGAAGTCCCGCGCGCGTTCTGCATCGCGGCGCATGACATGGACCACGTCGGAATCCTGCGCGCGGAAAACAGCCGGCGCCGACTTCACCTCCGTGACGTCACCGACTCCGATAATGCCCCAACCGATCATGCGGACATCCTGCCCGTCCGCGCCAGTGCGGTCACGCAACGGACCCGATCTGGGAATCCGGCGGCCACGAGACACCCCCCCGAGACCCACCAACCATGTCGTGTCCGAAGGTAGGATCCCCAAGCAGGAAGCAGCAGAAGGGGTGGGCTGGGAGAAGCGCCATGATCGACACGGATCGGCGAGTTGGTTTGTTGTACGGCAAGGGTCTGCTCGAGGTCGAGCTTCCCGAGTCGGCGGAGGTGACTGTCATCCGCAAGCCAGCGTTGCCGAAGCTACGCGATCCCGAGGCGGCCGTCCGCCGAGCGTTCGAGCAGCCCGTGAGATCCGCGCCGTTGAGCGTTCTTGCTCAAGGACGGGCCAGTGCGTGCATCGTGATCTGCGATATCACCCGCCCGGTCCCCAACCACCTGTTCCTTCGGCCGATGGTCGAGACCATGGTTGCCGCCGGGCTCCCGCTGGGGGCCATCACCATCTTGGTGGCCAACGGGCTGCACCGGGAAGGAGATGCACATGAGATCTCCGAAATCGTCGGTGACCCGTGGGTACTGGAGCACGTTCGGGTCGACAGCCATCGGGCCAGCGACCGAGCCGGTCTGGCAGACCTCGGCGTGACCGCCTCCCGGGGCACCCCGGTCCTCATCAACCGGTTGCTCGTGGAGGCCGAACTTCGCATCGTCACCGGTCTGGTGGAACCGCACTTCATGGCCGGCTGGTCCGGTGGACGCAAGGTCGTGGCCCCAGGCGTGGCCGGCGCGGAGACGATTCGTACCTTTCACTCCGCCCGGTTCATGGAGGATCCGCTCGCCACCCAGTGCAACCTGGTCGGCAACCCCCTGCACGAGGAGCAGCTGGAGATAGTACGTCGGGTGGGTGAGCTGTACGCCCTCAACACCGTCATCGACGAGGAACGTGATCTCAGCTACGTGAGCTTCGGCGATATCGAGCACAGCCACCTCGCCGCGGTCGACTTTGTGGCTCGCTTCGCCTCTGTGGACCTACCTCGCCGATTCCATACCGTGGTCACCTCAGCGGCCGGCTACCCGCTGGACAAGACGTATTACCAGACCGTGAAGGGAATGGTCACCCCCGTCGACATCCTCGCCCCCGGCGGGACCTTGATCATTGCGTCTGAATGCTCCGAGGGCATCGGCAGCGCCCACTATCGCGAGTCACAAGAGAGGTTCGTCGATCTTGGGGCCGACGGCTTCCTGGCCACTCTGCGTGACAAGACCCTGGCGGACATCGACGAATGGCAGACCGAGATGCTTCTCAAGCCGATGCGTATCGGGCAGATCCAGCTCTACACGACCGGCCTGAGCGCCGAGGACCTGCGCATCACCGGTGTGGAGCCGGTCCAATCGGTCGACCAAGCCATCGCCGACAGCATCTCTCGCCATGACGACCCCGCCATCGCGATCATCCCGGAGGGCCCTTACGTCATTCCCTGGTACCAGGCCGCGGCGCAGTAGCCCGACCTCAACTACGTCGCGAGGCCGACCCGAGGCGATGCGGCCACCAGCCACGCCGATCAGTCACCCCGCGGCTGTCGCCGCGACCAGGGCGACTCCTACGAAGACCGCGATCACCCCGAGTATCTGCAGGGGCCGCAACCGCTCCTTGAAGATGCGCCACCCGAGCAGCACGGTGACGACCGGGTAGACCGAAGCGAGGACCGCTACGACGGAGAGATCGCCCTCGCGGGTCGCGAGCGCGAAGCACAGGTTGGCGGAGATGCCGAGCAGCCCGATCGCAACGATCCCCGCAAGCGGCCAGCCCTTGGCGACGGGCCGGGTACGAAGAACAAGCGCGGCGACGGCGTAGATCACCGTGACGACAAGGCTGTCGGAGAGGAGGGTCGTCGTGACATTGTGCGCGCTCCCCAGAGCGACGCTGAGGTTGGCGATGCCGAAGCTGAGCGCAGCAACGACCGCGAGCACGATCGAGCGCGTTCCCCCCTCGCTCCGCCGCCTGATCTCCGGACCGCTCGTGAACAGAGTGCCGACGACCGCGACGACAAGCCCGAGCCCGAGGAGGATGGTGAGGTCGTCGCCGCGGATGATGCCGGCCAGCGCGGGCACGACGACTCCCAGCGAGGTGATCGGCGCGACGACACCCATCGTCCCGATCGCGAGCGCTCTGAACAGCGACGCGACGGCGATCGCGGTCGCGAGTCCGGCGATGACCCCCCATGGGAGGGCGCGGCCGCCGTCCTTGAACGGAGACTCCAACAGGAGCCTGGGGAGGAACGCGATCGTCCCGACGACCTGCGAGATGAGCAGAACGGTCACGAGCTTCACGGTGCGCGACAGCAAGCCTCCGAGGAAGTCGGACACGCCGAGGAAGACGCTGGCCAGGAGCGCCAGCGAGGTCAGGCCGGTCATGCGCCGGCGCCGGCGAGCCCCGCATAGCCATCGATGAACTCTGGCACCGTCAGGGGGACCGTCTCCCAGCCGAGACGTTCGGCCAGACGCGCGAGCTGGGGCGCTTCGACGGCGGCGCGCGCGAGCGTCTCGGTCAGCCCGAAGACCTCGTGGGGCGTGCCGTCCGCGAGCGCTTCGCCGAGGGCCATGACGATGACGCGGTCGAACTGCTCGGCGCAGAAGTCCATGTCGTGCGTGATCGCGATGACGGTACGGCCCGCCTCGTGGAGCGATGTCACGATGTCGGCGATCATCCGTACGCCGCGCTCGTCCTGCCCCGTCGTCGGCTCGTCGAGGACGACGATCGGGGTGTCCATCGCAAGCACGGCGGCGAGGGCGACGCGCTTGCGCTCGGAGAGCGAGAGGTGATGCGGATGTGTCTCCGCCTCGGCGCTCAGACCGGTCACCTCGAGCGCCTCGGCGACGAGCCGCGCCGTCTTCTCCGCGTCGAAACCGAGGTTCTTCGGCCCGAAAGCGACGTCGTCGACGACCCGCCGGGCGAAGAGCTGCTCATCGGGGTTCTGGAACACGTAGCCGACCCTCGCGGAAAGATCAGCGATCTCCTTGTCGACCGTGGTAGCCCAGTCCCCGATCCGCACCACACCCGATGTGGGGCGGAAGATGCCGTTGAGGTGCCGTACGAGGGTCGTCTTCCCCGCACCGTTCTGGCCGACGATCGCGAGGTTGTGCCCGCTCGGAACCGTGAGACTCACGTTCTTGACCGCCTCGACGCCAGACGGGTAGGTATAGGAGACGTCGTCGAACTGGATGTCCATGTCGTTGCCTTTCACTCGCGTTGCGACGTCGACACCGTCGGTCTCGAGAACACCTCGACGGCATCTTCGAGGGAAACCGGAAGCTCCTCATCGGCCGCGATGAGGTGGCGCGCCCGAGCGACGCGGCCTGCCTGGGTGTAGCGCGTGCTCCCGATCCGCCAGCCTTCGAGGCGTTCGTCGGCGAGCACGGCTCGGGGGTCGCCGTCGAGGACGATCCTGCCGCCGGCGAGGACGTGGATCGTGTCGGCGTGGTCACGGAGGAGTTCGAGCTTGTGCTCGAAGATCACGACGGTCGCCCCCGTGGCCGTGAGCTCGGAGACGATGTCGAACACCATCCGCGTGCCCCCGGGATCGAGCTGGGAGGTCGGTTCGTCCATGACGAGCACCGAGGTCTGCATGACGATCATCGATCCGATCGCGACGAGCTGCATCTGGCCGCCGGAGAGCTCGTACGGCGAGCGGTCGAGGAGGTGCGAGATGCGAAGGCGGTTGGCGACCTCGTTGATCCTTCGGACCATCTCCCCGCGCGGGACCCCGCTGTTCTCGAGGCCGAAGGCCAGCTCTTCACGGACGGTGAACTTGGCGCCGGAGATCTGGTTGAACGGGTTCTGGATGACGAGGCCGACGTGTGCGACGGCCTCGATGAGAGGGATGGTGGAGATGGGCACATCGTCGATCACGACGTCGCCGCTCAGCTGACCGCCCTCCGCGGACGGGATGAATCCCGTGAGGATCTTGGCGAGCGTCGTCTTGCCGCTCCCGGATGCGCCGACGATTCCGGTCACGGAACCGCGTGGCACGTGGAGCTCGAGATTCTGGAGTACGTATCGGTCGGTATCCGGGTAGGCGTACGCGACGTTCGTCAGGTCGATCACAGGGCACCGATCAGTCTGGGCGTGGCAATGGCAACGAGGGCGAGGACGACGAAAACCCAGCGTGCCACGCGTTGGAGGGTCGAATCGGGGACCGTAGTGAGGCTCGTACGCTTCGCCGTCGATCCGAAGGCCCGGGCCTCCATCGCGGTCGAGCGTTCTTCCACATCGGTGAACATGCCGATCACGAGGGGGGTGATGAGGGGCAGGAGCCCACGGACCCTGCGGATGGGACTTCCCTTGAGGCGCAGTCCACGCGACTGCTGGGCGAGCAGGATGCTGTCCGCCCTCGTGCGGAACGCGGGGATGATCTGCAGGGTCGAACTGATCACGTAGCTGATCTTGGGAGACATCCCCCGCTGCGTGAGGGCGCTCATGAGATCACCGGGGTGGGTGGTGAGGAGCAGGAGGAGGGAGCACAGGACGAGCACGATGAGGCGCGTCCCGATGCCGAGGGCGAACAGGAGGCCTTCGACCGTGAGGTGCGCGGGGCCGAACTGGGCGATGACCGTCGTGCCCTCAGGGAAGAAGAGCCCCTGGACGAGGACGAGGACGAGCAGGATGGGGAGAAGGAGCTTGACGCTGAGGCTGAGGAGCCTGCCGCCGGATCCGGAGACCACGGCGGCAGGCACAATGACGACGACCATGATCAGGACAGAAACCCACCACAAGGGGATCGCGAAGACGATGACGATGATGCAGAGCATCGCGACCAGTTTTGTCACCGGGTTCAACCGGCGCATGGGAGAGGATTTGCCTACGAAGAAGGTCGTCGCCATGGTTCAGTTGCTGGCGTCCGCAGGAGCCGCGAGCGGGGCCTTCTTGCCGAACACGCCGTACTCGCGAACGAACGGGAACCGCTGGCGGAACCGGCTGGGAAGCGCGAACAGGATGATCATCACGATCGTGAAGGTGATGAGCTTGTCGAGCGGGTCGGAAAGGAGGCCCTGGAGCGTCGTCGACGCGAGCAGAGAGTTGCCGACCGCCTGGAACGCGGCGACGATCGCGCCGGTGCCCCCACCCGTCGCCCCGCCGAAGACGAACGCCGAGATCGGGGCGGAGATCAGCCCCGCGACCAGCCCCGTGACGATTCCCGCGAGCGGTGGGAGATACCAGTGACGGAACACGCCGAGGCGTGCCGCGTACCCTGCGAGGACGCCGATCACCACCGCTGTCACCGCAAACGGCAGTGAAACCGGGCTGATCGTCATCCCCCAGATGACGTTGGCGAGCCCACCGGTGACCGCGCCGGCGGCCGGCCCCGCGAGCACACCGACGAGGATCGTGCCGATCGAGTCGAGGTAGACGGGAAGGCCGAGCGATGAGGCGAGCTGTCCGACGACGATGTTGATGGCGATCGCCACGGGAACGAGCGCGATGGTCGCCGTCGGGAGACGCTGAATCGCTCCGGCGGCGATGAGTACGGCCCCGGCGACGTAGCCGACGATCGCGATGAGGGATGACTGGTCCAGGCCACCCTGGCCGACTCCGGCGGGTCGCAGGATCACGAGGTAGAGGTACGTAGCAATGATCAGGACCGCGCCGAGTCCAATGAAGATCCGGTTTCTCGTACGCGCGGAGCTTGCGACTTTCTTGGTTTCCGTCATGATCAATTCCTTATATTCTCAGTGAAATATGGTAACCAAACGGCCTGACAGTGATGTACGCCTATCCTCTCTTCTCGGTGTTCTCGTCATTGAGTGATCGCGCGAATGTCCCCACCCGATCGATAAGGTGCTCGAAGAAGGCCCTCGGATCCGCATCGACGACCACAGCAGCGTTGGGTTCGCGCCCCCATAGACCGCGCCAGTCGGCAACCGTCTGCCCCCGCGTAAGGGTGCCGGCGAGCTCGACATCCACTGTCGCCTGCCGGAGCACTCCCAGCTCTGGGTGCAGCACCATCGCGGCCGCGAAGGGATCGTGCATGTGGGCGAGGAAGCCCTGCCCGTGCGTGACATGGAACTCCATGTAGAAGCGGACGGCGTCCGACAGATATCGCACGAGAGGGTTGCTCGCCCTCGAGCGCGTGCTCGCCGGCTCGCCTTCCGCGATGACCTCGGTCGGTGTCGACCCTGCGGCCTCGGCAAGGAGTCGGATGTGTTCCGGCTTCATCTCGATGAGCTCTGTCGTGTCGAGGGGGCAGATGATGGGGCGCCGCTCCTCGGGGAGGCCGGAGAACGCGTCGAAGACGATCTTCGCGGATTCCGGATCGACGGCGATGTTCCACTCCGTTGTCGGAAGGGTGTTGCCGGGATGGTTGAACGCGCCGCCCATGACGACGAGTCGCTTGAGGAGGCGTGGCAGCTCGGGTTCGACCCGCAGTGCGAGTGCGAGGTTGGTGAGCGGCCCCGTGACGAGTCCCACGATCTCGCCCGGTCGGCTACGCGCGAGCTCGATCCACACCTGGGTTGCATGCCGCGTCGAAAGCGTCGCAGTGGGGAGGGGCAGCTCCGCGTATCCGATGCCCTGCGGGCCGTGCGTCTCCTCCGTCGTCATGAGAGGTGCGAGGATCGGGACCTCGGATCCGAGGGCCACCTCGATCCCTTCGATCCGGCACAACTCGAGCCAGGCGAGATTGTTGATCGCGACCTGCTTCGCCGGGACATTGCCGGAGGTGCACGTGATGGCGAGGATCTCGGCTTCCGGGCTGGCGAGAAGGTAGAGAAGCGCGAGCGAATCGTCGATGCCGGTGTCGACGTCGAAGATGATCGGTTGTTTCATGGCGTTCCCCAATCGAAAGATGCAGGCGAAAGGACGAAATTCCTCGGGCCGAGACGACGTGCGCGCGGCGCGTGGAACTCAGCGATCGCCGTGAAGCCGGCATGCGGGGAACGCAATTCGTCCTTCCCGATGGTGATCGTGACGGGGCTGGGGCATGGGTCTCGGCAACCGGCTCTGGCGGTTGTTGCCCGACGGGCACACATCCCGAGTCTCGGTCGGCCTCGACCTATCCAGACAACCCCACTCCTGCCTGTCGTCGTCCCTCGCCCCGCCAGTCATGGTCCATGGACGACTTGGGGCGTCGTGGCTGCGACGCCCTCGTCGCTACCCAACTCCAAGAGGGAGGGTAGGCCTTGAAACGATCGTGTTCAAGACCGCGGCTCCAATCTGAGCGGCGAACTTCGCGCCGGCATCACCTGAGCACGAAGCTGGCGAGCTCGGGGACCGGTCGGCCTTGTCAGCCCAGCGCCGAGAAGTCGGTCGGCTCGAGGAACGATGACGTGACCGACTGCACGACCGGTCCGTCCTTCTCCGACTCGGCCTTGACCAGCTGCCACTCGGGATCCGACCTGAACGCCTCCCAGGAGGCAGCCGCGCACTGAGCGTCGTCGTGCGACAGCAGGTACACGAGCGTTCCCGGGTTCTCGACCTCGACCCAGTAGCCGATGCTCGTCATCCCGTGTCGCGCGAAGAGGCCTACCGTGTGGTTCCGGAACCGGTCGAGCAGAACGTTCATCCGTCCCGGCTCGGTCACGTAGGTCCGCAACTCGTACATCTTCCCCATGCCGTCCACCCCATCGCTGCGGCCGATCCCGCTGGGAACCGAGCCTATCGGGGCTGAGCCTCAGCCATGGTCCTTGCCGTGCTTACCCAGCCAGCCGGGAAGCGGTGGGGGAACCATCGGTTGCCTTGACCCGATCGGGGCAGGCCAGTACGTTCATCAAGATGAGCGGCATCGTGGACGCGACCTCCGGAAGACCCTCGACCGACATCATCCCTGAGGCCCGGTTCACCCGACTGCGGCGATATA
>JBBQBP010000017.1:0-68392 GCA_038317635.1 Propionibacteriales bacterium | reverse complement strand
ACCGCAACGCCGCGAAGTTCGGTGGCGGTGGCGGCTACGCCAAAGACGCCGTGTGCGGCATGCAGGTCCGCACCGCCGACGCGCCGGCCCACACCAGCTACCAGGGCCAGGACTACTACTTCTGCTCCGACAACTGCCACGCCAAGTTCGAAGCCGAGCCCGCGAAGTACACCAGCCGCCAGCCCGTTGAGGCCATGGACGAGGCGGCGGACGGGAACCGGCTGCGTGGAGCCCGGCCACGGACCGACCTGGACGACAGCAGCTCTCCCATCGCCGACCCGGTGGTGGGAGCCCAGCACGATGAGAACAAGGAGAGAACCATGGTCGAGAGCTCACAGCAGACGACGGATCCCGTGTGTGGCATGAGCGTGGACCCAGCCACGGCGGCCGCGAACGTCGAGCACGAGGGCACCACCTACCACTTCTGCTCGACGCACTGCGCCACGACATTCACAGCGGACCCGCACAAGTACACGAGCGCCACGACGTCCTGACGATCGCCCGTCGCCGCCGACAGGTCGGAGTGAGGGCACGGCGCACCGGACCTCTTCGGGGCGTTGGACTCGACAGCAGCACGCTCGCCCCGTACCTGTCAGGCTGGTGACCGTGCAACATCATGAGGACACGCTGGCGGCGTATGTGGAGCTCGTACGGGATCGTCCGGAGACGCTGGGGGTCGTGCTCGTCGGGTCGGCGTGCCGGGGGACTGAGCGGCCCGACTCGGACATCGACGTGTACCTCGTCGTCACCGACGAGGCGTTCGCGGCCGCCGACGCCGAGGAACGGCTGAGCTACGTCAACCGCGAGGCGGCGACCTACGACGGCGGCTACGTCGACATCAAGGAGTGCTGCCCCAGCTACCTCGCCGCCGCGGTCGAGCGGGGCGACGAGCCGACCCGGGCGTCCTTCGTGGGCTCGCGGGTCGCGTACACGACGATCGCCGACCTCGAGCAGACCATCGCCTCGATCACGAACCTCGGCGACGCCGAGTGGCGCCAGCGCGAGACCTCGTTCATCAGCCAGATGCGCCTGTACGGGCGGTACTTCCTCGGCCAGGGTGTGAAGCTCGGCGACCCGTACCTGCTCCACTGGGCCGCCGTCCACGCCGTCAACTCCGCGTCCCGCGCCCTCCTCGCCCACGGCCGCATCCTGTTCCGCGGTGCGAAGTACGAGCGCACCCTCCTCGCCGACCTGGCGGACCTGCCCGAGGGCTTCCTCGACCTCAGCGCCGACCTGCTCGAGGAGCCGACGGTCGAGAAGTGCAAGGACCTCATGGCGCTCGTCGAGGACTTCAAGGACTGGGGCATCCCGCACGAGCAGGCGCTGAGCCGCTTCATCCGCGACAACGAGCTGGCATGGCTGAACGGCACGCTGCCGCCGGAGGCGATGTAGCCCACGGTGCCGTACGCGCTCGTCTGCTCACGGGTGAGCTCAACCACCTGGGCAGGGTCACTGACATGCGCCGATCGTGGTCGACCACGTCCCCGCGACCTGACCTGATCGATAGGGTGGCGTTACTGCCATCGTGGCGTGCGGACGAGAGGGCTTGGCGTGGACAGCCCCACGGATTTCGAAGACATCCAGCCCGACGCCGACGACAACCTCCGGGAGTTCATCGATCGCCTGATCGCCAAGGGCTACACGGTCGCGGACGGCAAGAGCCCCGATCCGCAGCTCATCGACCCCGGAGGCCGCGCGGTCGAGACCTGGCGCGAGGACTACCCGTACGACCAGCTGATGGACCGCGACGAGTACGAGCGGGAGAAGTACCTGCTGCAGATCGAGCTGCTCAAGCTGCAGTACTGGGGCCAGGACCACGGGATGCGTCACATCATCGTGTTCGAGGGACGCGACGCGGCGGGCAAGGGCGGCACGATCAAGCGGTTCGCCGAACACCTCAACCCCCGCGCCTCACGCGTGGTTGCTCTCACCCAGCCGACGACCCGCGAGCTCGGACAGTGGTACTTCCAGCGCTACGTCGAGCACTTCCCCACCAGCGGTGAGATCGTCCTGTTCGACCGCTCCTGGTACAACCGGGCTGGGGTCGAGCGGGTCATGGGGTTCTGCACGCAGGAGGAGTACGACGTCTTCATGAAGCAGACGCCGGAGTTCGAGCGCCTGATCATCGATGCCGGGACATCTCTCACCAAGTTCTGGTTCTCGGTCACCAAGCGCGAGCAACGGACGAGGTTCGCCATCCGTCAGATCGACCCGGTGCGGCGCTGGAAGCTGTCGCCGATCGATCTCGAGTCACTGGGACGGTGGAGCGACTACACCGCCGCCAAGGAAGCGATGTTCGCTGGGACCGACTCCGACCACTCCCCGTGGATCACCGTGCGCAGCAACGACAAGAAGCGTGCCCGGCTTAATGCGATGCGGTACTACCTCAGCCAGTTCTCCTACGAGGGCAAAGACCATGCCGTGGTGGCCGAGCCCGACCCGAGAATCGTGCAACGAGCCCGGGACACCGTCGGAGACTGACAGACCCAGGCGCGCAGAGCCTCCCGGTTGCGAGCGTGGTCGGCGCGGACCTGGGGCAGCGTGTCGACACCAGGCCTCGGGTACAGGTCCTGCTCCACGACGAGCCAGCCGTCGAAGTCGGACGCGAACACCTCGTCGAGGAACGTGGTCATCGGGAGGTCTCCGACGCCGAATGGTACGAAGGTGCCGCCGGACCAGACGTCGATCATGCCGCCCTTGCGGGCGACGATGTCGCGAGCGAGCTGGACCCGTACGTCCTTGAGGTGCAGGTGGTTGATCCGGTCCCGCCAGCGGCGCCAGCCGTCGAGGACGTCGCCGCCGCCGAGCAGCAGGTGACCGGAGTCGAACGTGAGGTTCACGTCGGTGACCTCGAGGAAGCGGTCGATCTCCTCGGGCGTCTCGACGAACGTGCACGCGTGGTGGTGGAACGTGGGCTCGAGGCCACGGTCGCGGATGCGTCCCGCAGCGGCTCCCACGTTCTTGGCCAGGGTCGCCCAGCCGTCAGGGTCGAGCGTGTGGCCGGCACCGCCTCCGGGGTTCGCCTTGCGGACCGCGTCGCCGGAGTCGGCGAGCGTGGGTAGGGGCAGCCGAGCGGGGGAGGTCTCGATGACAGCGGTGAACACGTCCAGCGCGGCGTCGAGGGTCGGAAGCGCGGCCGCGAATGCTGCGTCGTCCGAGAATGGCAGGTCGACCCAGCCGCCGCACAGCTCGAGCCCGTACCTGGCCAGCCTCTCGCGCAGCTCAGCGCCCCGGCCCAGGAAGCCGATGGGTCCGGAGTCGACGCCCACGTAGCCGGTCTCCTGCAGCGTCGCGCAGACCTGCTCGGCGGTCGGCAGGATGAGGTCGTCGGAATCGGGGGTCAGCTCGAAGACGCCGAAGCTGACGGGCGCCCCGGCCACGGTGGCGGACATGTGCTCTCCTCGGTGAGTGATATGTCAGGACAATATCATCAGGCTTGATGGTGTCGGCGGACACCTCCGTGAGTTCGGGCTCGCCCCGTGGAGGGGCAAGTCGCCGTAGGCTTGTGGAATCCCCTGCTGGAGGAGCCATGGCGAAGCTGAGGCTTGAGACCGCGAACCCTGTATCCGAGACGGCCCTGATCCCCTTGTGGGCTCGGGCTCTGGAGCAGCGGGAGACCTATCCGATCGTGACGGACCCGGTCGCCGCGACGATGGTCCGCCAGATCGACTACGACTGGAAACACGTGCGGCTTTCTCGGGGAGACTTGGTGCTGTGCGTCGTGCGTCTGCGTGAGTTCGACCGCATGGTGCGCGACTTTCTCCTGCGCTATCCCACGGCGACGGTGGTCCAGCTCGGGTGCGGACTGGACGCGCGATTCCAGCGGGTCGACAACGGCCACGTCCTCTGGTTCGACGTGGATCTCCCGGACGTCATCGCACTTCGACGGCAGCTGCTTCCCGAGTCCGACCGCGACTCGTATCTCGCCCGCTCGGTCGTCGAACGGGGCTGGATGGACGAGGTGGTCTGCCGGGACGGCTCGCCCGTCCTGTTCCTGGCCGAGGCAGTGCTGCCGTACCTCGAAGAAGCCCAGGTGAGAGAACTGGTCGTGACCCTCGCGCAACGGTTCCCGGGAGCTGAGCTGGTCTGTGACGTCTGTACCCCGTTCGCGGTATGGGCGGACAACCTCCAGCTGCTCGTCACCGGCTCTGCGGCACGCCTGCACTGGGCAGTACGCGACCCCCACGAGGTGGAGTCGTGGGGTCGAGGCCTCAGGCTCGTCGAGTCCTTCTCCTACTTCGACGAACCACATCCTCGGATGGGGCTTCCGTCATGGTTCGGACGGCTGCCTGTGCTGAGCAAGGCAAGCACCATCCAGCGGTACGTGCTCGGGGCCGTATCTGGATGAGTGTCGGTGGGCACGCCTAGAGTGCCCGGCATGCCGCATCCGCTGATGTACGACGAGGACGACCCGGTTCTGGCGCGTGTGCGCGAGATCGCCCTCTCGTTCCCGGGGGCTGCCGAGAAGGTCCCGCACGGTCGGCCGGCGTTCTACACGGTCAAGGTGTTCGGCTACTACGGGGGCAGCATCAAGGTCGACGGGACGTACGTGCGGCATGAGGAGTCGCTGCTGGTCCTGCCGGACCCGGGGGAGTACGAGGCGCTGGCGCAGGACGAGCGCGTGTACCGACCGGCGTACCTCGGCCCGTTCGGGTGGCTCGGTCTGGACCTCACCCTCGACATGGACTGGACGGAGGTGCGAGAGCTCCTCGACGCGTCGTACCGGAACACGGCGCCGCGGCGCCTTGTCGCGGAGCTCGATGTGAAGTTTTGAAACGAATAAACGGCAAGGCCTTCCTCGTGCTCACCCACTGTGCTGGGGTGGAGGGCAGGAAACCAATCGAGGAGATCTGATGGAGTACCGGCTGATGGGCAACACAGGCGTGAGCGTTTCGCGCCTCTGCCTGGGCACGATGACGTTTGGCAAGGAGACCGACGAGGGGGGAGCGCATGAGCAGCTCGACGCGTTCGTCGAGGCGGGGGGCAACTTCGTCGACACGGCGGACGTGTACCAGTCGGGTGTCTCCGAGGAGATCATCGGTCGCTGGCTCGCGTCGCGGCCGGGCATGGCAGACCAGATCGTGCTGGCGACCAAGGGGCGTTTCCCGATGGGAGAGGGCACCAACAGCGTCGGCCTGACCCGCAAGCACCTCACGAACGCCCTCGACGGCAGCCTGCGCAGGCTGGGCGTGGAGCGGATCGACGTGTACCAGGTGCACGCGTTCGACCCCCTGACGCCGCTCGACGAGACGCTGCGGTTCATGGATGACGCTGTGAGCGCCGGCAAGATCTCGTACTTCGGCCTGTCCAACTTCCTCGGCTGGCAGATCGCGGCGATCAGCGAGCTGGCCGTGGCGAGCGGGCGGGTGGCGCCGGTGATGCTGCAGCCCCAGTACAACCTGCTGACCCGCTACATCGAGCTGGAGATCGTTCCGGCCTGCCTGGAGTACGGGCTCGGGATCATCCCGTGGAGCCCGCTGGGCGGCGGGTGGCTGACGGGGAAGTACACGAAGGACTCGGTGCCCACGGGCGCCTCGCGGCTCGGAGAGGACCCGAAGCGGGGCATGGAGAACTACGATGCGCGCAACGCCGATCCGAAGGTCTGGGAGATCCTCGACGCGGTGAAGGACGTGGCTGGCCGCACTGGACTGACGATGGCGCAGGTGGCCTTGACGTGGGTCGCCGACCAGGCGGGTGTGGTGGCGCCGATCCTCGGGAACCGTACGGGCAAGCAGCTCGCGGACGCGTTGGCGATCGCCGATACCCATCTGGATGACGACGACCTCGCCGCGCTCACGGAGGTGTCGGCGCCCGATCTGCCGGAGTACCCGTACGGGCCGATGGGTCAGAACCAGCGCAGCCGTCCGATCGCGGGAGGCCGCGCCAGCTGAGCCGGACTTATCCACCCTGAGTTATCCACAGAACCGAGACTGAGGTCTCGGTTCTGTGGATAACTGGCAGATCGCCCCCTGGCTGCCCATGGTCAGGGCATGACGACGATTCCTGATGTTGGCTCCGCCCTCCTGCCACCCTGGGCCGAGCATGATCCGGTGGGCCAGGCGTACTATCTGGACGAGTACGGGGTGGCGGTGACCGACGAGCGCGGGCTGTTCGAGCTCGTGGCGTTGGAGGTGTTCGTCGTGGGCCTGTCGTGGCTCACGGTGCTGCGCCGACGCGACGCAATGCGGGATGCGTTCGCCCAGTTCGAGGTCGATGTCGTCGCGACCTTCGACGAGCACGACGTGTCCCGGTTGATGGCTGATGTACGGCTGATCCGCAACGAGCGCAAGATCCGTGCGGTCATCGCCAATGCGCGTGCTGCCGTGGGGCTGCGGGGCGATGGCGGGCTGCCCGCTGTGGTGTGGGGCGTCCAGCCTGTGATGACCCCGACGCCGACGACGCTCGCCGAGGTGCCAACGACATCCGAGGCCGGCCACAGGCTCGCCGAGGTGCTCCACGCCAAGGGCTTCGCCGGCATCGGCCCGACCACCATGCATGCGCTGCTCGGTGCCGCCGGGGTTCTCGACCTGCACCTCGTGGGATCGCCGGCCCGCAACCGGACAACGCTGTGGACGCGTACAGGGCGTCGCCGGGCCCGACCTGTACTGGCGGGGTGATCGCGTGTCCTCGAGCGGATTCCGGGCGCGGACATGGCAACGGCCCGGTCCGCCGAAGCGAGCCGGGCCGGGCCGGTTGCTGCGAGTCAGACCTTGTCGGCCTCCGCCGGTGCGTCGTCGTCCGCGTACGCCCCGGGTGGGTCGAACACGAGACCGGCGCCGTCGGAAGCGTCGCGAAGCTCCTTCGGAGCGAGCCAACGAGCCAGGTGGTACAGGCCCACGGCCACGATCGTGCCCAGCGCGATGCCAGAGAGCGTGAAGCTGTCGGAGAACTTCAACGACACGTCGCCGATGCCGATGACGATGCCCGCAGCGAGGGGAACAAGGTTGATCGGGTTCCCGAAGTCGACGTTGTTCTCCTTCCAGATCTTCGCGCCAAGGAGGCCGATCATGCCGTAGAGGACGACCGTGATGCCGCCCAGCACGCCACCCGGGGTCGCCGAGATCATCGCTCCGAACTTGGGCGAGAGGCCGAACAGGATCGCGACGAGGGCCGCGACGAAGTATGCCGCGGTCGAGTAGACCTTGGTGGCGGCCATGACTCCGATGTTCTCGGCGTACGTGGTCGTCGGACCTGCGCCTGCGAAGGTGGCGATCATCGAGCCGGCACCGTCAGCGGCGATCGCGCGGCCGAGGTACGGGTCGAGCTTGTCGCCGGTCATCTCGGCAACGGCCTTCACGTGGCCGGTGTTCTCGGCGATCAGCGCGATGACGACCGGCAGCGAGACGAGCACGAACGCCAGGTTGAACGACGGCAGGTGGAAACCGACGACGTTGGTCGCCGCGTTGAGCTTCCAGGTCGCCAGGTCAGTCACCGGCGGCAGGCCGAACCAGTTGGCGCTCGCCACATTCGTCCAGTCCACACGCATGTGAGTCGTGATCTTGCCGGCGGCGGCGGAGTAGGAGGTGATGGGACCGCTGATGACGTCGAGCAGCCAGCTGAGGACGTAGCCGATGATCAGCGAGAGGAAGATGGCGATGCGGCCGATGAAGCCCTTGAAGCCGACGCTGATTCCGACAACGACGAGCATGACGATGAGGGCCACCCACTGGTCCTGCGGCCAGTAGACACCCGCCACGACAGGCGCGAGGTTGAAGCCGATGAGCATGACCACTGCGCCGGTCACGGCCGGCGGCAGCACCTTGTGGATCACGCCGGCGCCCATGAAGTGGATGATGAGGCCGACCATGAAGAGCGTGAGGCCGGTGACGAACATCGCGCCGGTCAGGTCGGACGGGTTGCCGCCTGCGCCGTAGATCGCGGTCGCGACACCGACGAAGGATGCAGACGAACCGAGGTAGCTCGGCACGCGGTGGTTCACGACGAAGAGGAAGACCAGCGTGGCGATGCCGCTCATCATCACCGCCAGCTGCGGGTTGAGGCCCATGAGCAGCGGGAAGACGAACGTCGCACCGAACATCGCGACGACATGCTGAGCACCCAGTCCGATTGTCTTGCCCCACGAGAGTCGTTCGCGCGGCCCGACGACCGCACCGCTTGATACATCAGTTTTCAGTGTCCAAAGCGCCATCGGCGTCTCCCTTCCGGTGGGAATCCTATGGGTCGGTCTCGGGGGTCAGGGCGGGGGGTCGGTTTAGTGGTCACCGGGCATCCGCCGCGCCGCGGGGGCCCGCGCTGACGCGTGGTCCGAGTGGCTCCCGGTAGGATCAAAACATGGCCTGGCAGTCGTCCTCACTAGCTGGCGCGAAAGACGTCGTGGTTCTCGGAGCCACCGTCGCGGGCCTCACCACAGCGATCGAAGTCGCCCGCGCGGGCGCGTCCGTCACCGTCCTCGATCCGAGCCATTCGACGCGCTTCGGGTTGGGCCTGATCACCGTCGGACAAGGCTCGACGCTGCGGGAGATCGAGCTACACCGCGGCGCTGCCGCCGTCACGACCTATGTCGACTGGACGCGCCGAGCCAGTGACTGGCTGCGTCTCACGCTCCCTAGCCACGGCGTGACCATCACCGACCACGACGCGTACGAGCTGTGCGTCGACGGGCACCTCGCGTTTCATCTCGTCCAGGAGAAGCGTCTACTGCGTCTCGCCGACGAGCAAGTCGACATCGTCGACGACGTGCCGTTGCCTGTCACCGTTCGGCCTGCTCTGTACCTGCCTGACCAGGGAACACTCGACTCGTGGACCCACCGCACCGCGCTGACCGACCTGGCCACCAGCCTGGGCGTGACGATTGTCCGCGACGTCGAGCTCGGTAGGTTCCATTGGCGCCACGAGTGGGAGGTGCCGTACGGGGTCGGCGGCACCCAGCGCTCCGTGACCGCCGCCGAGATCGTCGACACCATCGGTGTCTCGCCGTGGGGAGACCTCCACCTCGATCTGGCGACTGTCGTCCACCCCATCGTGGAAGCCGAGGGGGACTGCGACCAGATCCACACGTTCGTCGACACGCCCGCGGCCCTCGTCTACGGATCCCGCGGCTTCACCGTGGTCATCGGCCAGCCCGTCAGCGAGGTACGCGAGCGACCGGCGGCCGCCGACCTCGTCGGCTGGGTGACCAGCCAGCTCAAGCGCCACGTCACGAAGGTCCGCGCACGCTACGCGGAGGTCACGGCCGATCGCGTACCGGTCGTCGGTGCCATTCCCCTGCTGCGCGGCGCCTGGGTCGCGAGGGGCTTCGGGCTGTACGAGACGACGTCAGCCACTGCCGCAGGGCTCCAGCTGGCTGAGGCGCTGGTCTCCGGTGGCCCTCAGCCGTGGGCCCCGCTCCGCGTACCGAGCGGTCCCCTTGCCGCCTGGCGCCGTTGGGCCGGCCGCGACATGGACCCGATGGTCGACGTCCCCAACGTGCTGGGGCGGCGCGGCCTGATCTGAGCCGCTATTTCTGTGTGAGGCGTCCCAGGGCGTCGACCACGAGGTCCCAGAACCGGTCCTTGTCGAGCGTGGTGGCGACATGGGTACGACGTCGTGATGCGGCAGCCTCCCGTACCTCGGGGATCGACAGCTCGGGGTCGAACACCGTGTACGTCATGCCGGACGTCCAGCGCCCCGTGAGCTCGACGGCGACGAACGCGTCGCGGGTCGCGAACACCGCAGGATCGATGAGCTTCGCCACGCAGCACGGGTCGTGTACCGGCGGGTCGGGGAAGCCGAACCGCTCGAGGTAGGTCGAGCGGAAGAACCCCAGCATGTCGGTGACGAACGTCGCGAGGGGGCCGCCGACGGCGGAGATGCGCTCGATGACGTCCGGGGTCGCAGTGGCCTGGTGGGTGAGGTCGAGTCCGACCATCGTCACGTCCCAGTCGGCCGCGAAGACCACCTCGGCGGCCTCGGGATCGACGTAGATGTTGAACTCGGCGGCCGAGGTCACGTTGCCCCGTGTGTACGCGCCGCCCATGAGCACGACCGACTTCACCCGCTCGACGATCCGCGGCTCCTTGCGGACCGCGAGTGCGATGTTGGTCAGCGGACCGGTCGGTACGAGGTGAACGGTTCCTGGCTCCTCGGTCATCACGATGTCGATGATGACGTCGACGGCGTGACGCGGATCGAGCTCGAGGGTGGCCGCTGGCAGCACGGGTCCGTCGAGACCCGAGTCCCCGTGGATGTCCTCCGCCACGTACTGAGTCCTGACCATCGGACCCGCGGCACCCGCGGCGATCGGCACTGTGATCCCGCCGGCAGCGCACACAGCCATCGCGTTCCGGGTCACCTTCTCGAGTGTCTGGTTGCCCGCCACCGTCGTGATGGCCAGCAGGTCGATCTCGGGGTTACCTGCCGCCAGCAGGATCGCGATCGCGTCGTCATGGCCGGGGTCGCAGTCAAGGATGATCTTCTCCACGAGTTGCGAGCCTAGGCCCATCGCTACCGATGCGTGGCGGGTTGGGCCCAGGAGCCCGTCCCCCTCCCGGAGAGGACGTGTACAGCCCGGCGAGAGTACCTGTACCCCTCGCGGAGAGAACTTGTACTGAGCGCGAAGGGCTACCAGCGGATAACTCCTCTCGCCGAGGGGTACAGGTGCTCTCGCGGAGAGGACGGGTACTCTCGCCGGGCGGGCGTCAATCGAAGGGAAGGGGTTCCTCGGCGCCCGCCACGTCGCGTTCGTGCGCGAGCAGCCAGGCCTTGTTCTCGATGCCGCCGCCGAAGCCGGTGAGCTGCCCGGTGCCGGAGACGACGCGATGGCAAGGGACGACGATGCTGATCGGGTTGCGGCCGTTCGCCGCGCCGACCGCACGAGCCTTGCCGATGTCGCCGAGCCGGCGGGCCTGCTCGCCGTACGAGATCGTCGAGCCGTACGGGATCGTACGGAGCACCTCCCACGTCGCGAGCTGGAAATCGGTGCCGGACGGGTGGAGCGGCAGATCGAAGTCCCTCCGGGTGCCCGCGAAGTACTCCTCGAGCTCTACCGCGAGTCGGTCGAGGATCTCGTTGGACCCCCCGACGGCACCGTCCACAGCCCCAGTCGTCCTCGCCGCGTCGGCTGCTCGCGTCGAAGCATCCTCGAACGTCAACGTTCGCAACGCGTCGTCGTCCGCTGTCGCCCGGAGCCGCCCCACGGGCGAGTCCAGGTACACCACGTGCAATGTGCCGGTCATCTCGAACCTTTCCGTCCACAGATAGTGCATCGCATACGCCCGCCAGGGCCGCCAGGACTCGGCGGCGGACTGGTCGAGGCCGTGCCTCACCAGGGCTGCAGCCAGGACAAGGTCAGTCGGCAGCCAGCCATCGGGGTCGCCGCATCGCATGGCGACGTAGTCGGCCGTCCAAGGTCCGATCCCTCGTACAGCCCGCAGCTGTCGGCGAAGAGCGTCTCGGTCCGCGCCCTGATCGAGGGACACGTCACCCGCCACGACCGCCTCGCTGAGCCGCCGCAACGTCTCACGCCGGGAGACCGGCATCCCGAACGCCTGGTCGGGCGCACGCAGCACGTCCTCCGGGGACGGGAACAACCGGTCCACGCCCTCGAACGACTCCACCACTGGGCCAACAGCTGTCACCAGCCGGCCGGCCACCGTACGTGCCGCTGCAACCGAGACCTGCTGGCCGATGATCGCGCGTACGGCCGTCTCGTACGGGTCTACCGTGCCGGGCACCCGCAGCCCCGGCCGCTCACTCACCATCGGCCCGAGCACCGAGTCGTCGCCCAACGCTGCGGCCACCGAGACCGGATCGGCGTCGAGGTCGTACAGCCTCCGGATCCGGTTGACGCAGGGTGCCAGGTCCCGTAGGTCGGTGAGCCGCAACGAGGCGACCAGCCCCGCACGACCGTCGAGGGGTCTGATGTCGACGAGCCCTGGTCCGTGCGGGAGCCTCAGCGTCCGCACGTACCGGTCCTCGTCCACCAGCTCGACGCCCGTGATCGCGCGCGCGGCGAGGAACCGCATCACCTGGCCATGGGAGTACGGCTCCCGCGCAGGCAACGTCACGGTCAGCCAGCCCGTCCCGCCTGGCGTTCGGCGACGGCCGCGGAGCTCAGTCGGCGTGAGCGAGAACGCGGCCCGGATCGCGTCGTTGAACTGGCGGATGCTGCCGAAACCGGCCGCGTGCGCGATCTCGCTGAACCCCAGATCCGTTGTCTCGATGAGCGTCCGCGCGCTTCGTACGCGCTGGTCGAGCGCGATGGCAAGCGGGCCGGCGCCGAGCTCCGCCACCAGGATGCGGTGGAGCTGTCTCGTGCTGAAACCGACGCGCTGGGCCAGACCGGGCACGCCGCTGCGGTCGACGATCCCGTCCGCGATGAGCGTCATCGCGCGTCCGACGATGTCGCCGCGGACATCCCACTCCGGTGAGCCCGGAGTGACGTCGGGCCGGCACCGACGACACGCGCGGTAGCCGCCGTGCACCGCAGCGGCCGCGCTGCGGAAGAAGGAGACGTTCTCGCGTTTCGGCGTGATCGACGGGCACGACGGGCGGCAGTAGATGCCGGTCGTCCGTACCGCCACGACGAACCATCCGTCGAACCGAGCGTCGCGGCTGGACACCACGCGGTAACGCTGGTCATCGTCGAGTGTGAGGGTCACGTGCACATCCTGACGGCTCACGCGGGCAAGTACTAGCGGAAAACGGACACCGCGTTTTCTCAACCGCCACGCATGACAAAGGGGCCGGTGGTTGCCCACCAGCCCCCTGTCGGGTGTCAAGACGTCGCGAAGGTCACTTCACGAAGCCGATGTTCTCCCAGTTCGGTGATCCCAGTCCGAACGCGCCGTAGTTGGCGAGCGTGCTCTTCACGGCCCACTGATCTGGCCGTTGGTAGAGCGGGATGATCTGCACGTCGGTCCAGATCTGCTTCTCGGCCTGCAGCACGTACTCGTCGCGCTTCGTCTGGTCCATCTCGGTCGAGACCTTCTGGATCAGCGCGTTGACGTCAGCGTTGTCGTAGCCGGAGTAGTCCGAGCTGGACTTCGGGTTGAAGAACTGGTTCAGCGCCGGGTACGGGAACTGCGTGCCCACCCACGTGAACGCGATCGCTTGGAACGAGCGCTGCGAGAGTGTCGTACCGAAGTCCTTCGCCGCGATCGGGGTGATCGTGACCTTGATGCCGACGTCCTTCAGCTGCGACTGGAACGCCTGTGCCTCGTTCTCGGAGACCTTGACGCCCGTGATCGACGTGAACGTGATCTCCAGCGTCTTGCCATCCTTCACGCGGTAGCCGTCGCTGCCGACCGTCCAGCCGGCGGCGTCGAGCATCTCCTTGGCCTTCTCCTTGTCGTAGCCGAGCCCGGTCTCCTTCGCCAGATCCTTGTACTGCGCCTGGTTGTTGAGGAAGATGTGGTTGTTCAGGACCGGCGCCTCGTAGTTGAGGCCTGCGAGGTCAGAGGCTGCGATCGCTGACCGATCGAGCGACATGAGGATCGCCTGACGGATCGTCTTGTCGGTCATGAGACCGGCGCCCTGGTTCAACGTGATGTGGCGCCAGTTCGGGCCGGCCGCCTTGCGGATGTCACCAGTGGTCACCGCCTGCGCGCGAACCAGCGCGTCGGCGTTGATGCCGATGTCGAACGCGTCGATCTCGTTGTTCACGTACGCCGCGGGGACGGCCTCGTCCGGGACCACGCGGAAGATGACCTTGTCGAGCTTCGGCTTGTCGCCCCACCACTTGTCGTTCGGGACGAGCGTGATGATCTGGTTGGTGAGGTCATAGCTGCTGAGCTTGTACGGACCGGAGAACCAGCCGTCATGACCCTCGAGCGTCTTCCAGCCGTTGTTGAACACGTCGGGTGTCGCCACGGACTCCGCGCGAGCGGGACCACCCGAGAAGACTGCTCTCCAGTCGGGGTACGTCGACTTGAAGTTGACCTCGATGTCGTTCTCGGTGGCACCCTGCGTGATGGAGGCGATCTGGTCGTAGCCATCCGTGGTCGCACAGTTGAAGGTGGTGTCCTCGCCGTTGCACGCCTTGGCCGAGGCCTGGAAATCGGCAAGCGAGATCTTCGTACCGTCGTTCCAGACAGCCTTGGGGTTGAGGTTGAACTCGACCGTCAGCTTGCCGTTCGTGACGGTGGTCGTCGGCTCCTTCGTCAGGTAGTTCTTGTCGTAGGTCGCGGTGCCATCAGCGGCGAAGTCGAAGAACGTCGCCGACATCGGCTGGCGCACGTTGGAGTAGTCGACCTGGTTCCCGTCCACATTCATGGGATTCCAGTTGTCGGCGAGCGAACCGATCGGCAGCTTCAGCTCGCCTCCATCGGCGATCTGGTCTCGCGGCTTGGCGTTGATCGACTGCGATGTCGCGGACAGCGACGGCGCCACACTTTCGCTTGTCGCGCCAGGCTGGCTGCCACAGGCGGTCAGCGACAGTGCGAGCGCGGCGGCCAGTGGGGCAGCAAACAGGCTGCGAAGCTTCACTCTTCCTCCAGAGGGTGCATGGTCACGGCGCGAAAAGCCGTGCTCCTGGGTTCACTACGAACCCTAGTTCCGCGTCCGGGGCTTGCGTGGCCACTCCGGTCACCGTTTGCTAACAATGTGAAATTCCTTGCGGATCTCCCCTTGTCAGAGCACTTTTGTGGGCTGTGCGTAATAGCAGGCGACACGGTGGTCGACACGTGCGTCCCCTCGGTCTCTTGAGGAGACGTCGAGCCTCAGCGCCTCCTGGAGCCCCACGGCGTCGCCGGCGGGGGCCGGATCGAGGGGCGGCATGGTCTCCAGGCAGGGCGTGCGCTGCTCGGGCGTGAGCCGCTCGAAGATCGGGCAGCGGGTACGGAACTTGCAGCCCGAGGGCGGGTTCGCCGGGCTGGGAAGGTCACCGTGCAGCAGGATGCGCGTCCTGGTCCGCTCGGTCTGGGGGTCCGGAATGGGGATCGCCGAGAGCAGCGCTTGGGTGTAAGGATGGCTTGGCCTGTTGTAGACCTCCTCCACCGTGCCGATCTCGACGATCTTGCCGAGGTACATCACCGCGACGCGGTCGGCGATGTGCCGGATCACGGCCAGATCGTGGGCCACGAACAGGTACGACAGGGTGAGGCGCTGCTTGAGCTCCTCCAGCAGGTTGATGATCCCCGCCTGGATCGACACGTCCAGCGCGGATACCGGCTCGTCGAGCACGATCAGCTCAGGCTCGAGCGCGAGCGCCCTTGCGATGCCGATCCGCTGCCGTTGGCCGCCCGAGAAGTGCTGGGGGTAACGACTGGCGTGGCTCTCCTCCAGGCCCACGGTCCGGAGCAGCTCCATGACCCTGGTCTCGATCGTGTTCTTGGCCCACCCGTGCACGCCCAACGGTTCCGCGATGATGTCGAAGATCGGCATCCGGGGGTCCAGCGAGGCCATGGGGTCCTGGAACACCACCTGGAGGTTGCGGCGCATGGTCTTCTTCTCGCCACGGTTGAGGCTCGAGGTGTCCTTGCCGAAGACGACGATGGTGCCGCCCGTCGGGGAGCGGAGGTTGAGGATCTCGAGCAAGGTCGTCGACTTGCCACAGCCGGACTCGCCGACCAGCCCGAGCGTCTCGCCGCGCCTCAACTCGAGGTCGATCCCGTCGACGGCGTACACCGTGCCGACGCGCCTGCGTAGCACCGCCCCCTTCATCAGGGGGTAGTGCTTCTTCACGTCGGCCAGGCGCAGGACCGTCTGGCGCTCGGCGCGCGGCGTCGACGCGAACACGGTCCGATCGATGACGGGCGCCGGGAAGATGTCCGCGCTGGTCAGCTTCTCCGTACGGATCCTGTCGCTCTCCCAGCAGGCTGCCGTGTGCTCGGGGCCCACGAGGGCGAGCTCGGGTTCCCGATCCCGGCAGCCGGCGTGGGCGAGCGGGCAGCGCGGAGCGAACGGGCAGCCGGGGGGCAGATCCACGACCGTGGGCGGGTTGCCCTGCAGGGTGGCGAGTGGCTCGGAGTTCGTCGCGTCGAGGCGAGGTACGGCTCCGAGCAGGCCGATCGTGTACGGCATCTGCGGCTTGTAGAAGATGTCGTCGACGCTTCCCTGCTCGACGGGGCGTCCCGCGTACATGACGGTGACCCTGTCGGACATGCCGGCGACGACGCCGAGGTCGTGGGTGATGAGGATGACCGCCGCGCCGGTCTCGAGCTGAGCCTTCTTCAGCACTTCGAGCACCTGCGCCTGGATCGTCACGTCGAGCGCCGTCGTCGGCTCGTCGGCGATGATCACGTCGGGGTCGTTCGCGATCGCCTGAGCGATCATCGCGCGCTGCCGCATGCCGCCGGAGAACTCGTGCGGGAACGACTTCACACGTAGCTGGGGGTTCGGGATACCGACCAGGTCCAAGAGCTCGACGGCCCGCTTCCACGCCTGCGTCCGTCCCACGTCGTGGTGGGTCTGGATCGCCTCGACGATCTGGTCGCCGATCGTGTAGACGGGCGTCAGGGCGCTCAACGGGTCCTGGAAGATCATCGCGAGGTCCTCCCCGCGGATGTTGGACATCTCGGCGTCGCTGAGACCGATGAGCTCCCGCCCGTGGAGCGTGATCGACCCGGCGATCCGGGCGTTCCTGGGGTGCAGCCCCATGATCGCCAGGCTCGTCACCGACTTGCCGGAGCCGGACTCGCCGACGATCGCCATCGTCTCGCCCGCCCGCAGGTCGAAGCTCAGGCCGCGTACCGCCTTGACCAGGCCCGCCTCGCTGGGGAACGTCACGTGCAGGTTGCGGACGCTGAGCACGACGTCGCCGGCGGCGGTCTGTCGGTAGCTGGTGGTTGGTTTGGTGGTCGTCATGCCTGGCCTCCCGAGAGGGACGAGGGGTCGAGCGCGTCCCGCAGTCCGTCACCGAGTGCGTTGACGCACATGACGAGCAGGACGAGCACGCTCGCCGGCGCGAGGAAGATCCACGGCGCGATGGTGGTCGACTGGGCGCCCTCCGCGATGAGCGTCCCCAGCGACGTGTCCGGGGCCTGGACGCCGTATCCGAAGTACGACAGTCCCGCCTCGCCGAGGATGGCGTAGCCGACGCCGAGGCACACATCGACGATGAGCATCGAGGCGATGTTCGGCACGATGTGGCGCACCAGCAGCCGAGGGGTCGACAACCCCATGAAGCGCGCTGCAGCGACGTACTCGCGCTCCTTGACCGACATCGACAGGCTGCGTACGACACGGGCGGACAGCTGCCAGCCGAACGCGGCCAGCAGGACGACGAGCAGAAGCCACGCGTACTGGCCCCGGGGGCCACCCTGGGACACGATCGCGATGAGGAAGAAGGAGGGCAGGACGAGCATGAGGTCGATGACCCAGAGCCATGCCTTCTCGTACCAGCCACCGATGTACGCGGCAGACGACCCGATCAGCGCGGCCAGCGTCGTCTGAATGATCGCGACCATGAAGCCGATGATCAGCGACTTGCCAAGGCCCCGCACCGTCCGTGACAGGACGTCGAAGCCCGCCTGCGTGGTGCCGAACAGGTGTCGGGCAGACGGCGGCTTGTAGTACTGGCCGACGTCACGCTGGTCGAACTGCCAGGGGAGGAGGTACTGGCCGAACAGGGCGAGGAGGACGAGAACCCCGATGATCGCCAGGCCCACGACGGCTCCACGGTTGCGGAAGAACCTGCGCCGGATGAGCTGGCCGCGGGTGAGGCGCTTGGAGGTCGGCGTGATCGTGGCCTCGTGGCCGTCCAGTGCCTCGGGCTCTTCGCTGGTCCGGAAGTCGATCGACATCTCGCCCCCTCAGCTCAGCCGTACGCGCGGGTCGAGGAACGCCACCATGAGGTCGGCGAGGATCGCACCAACGAGGTAGCACATCCCTCCGAAGGCTGTGACCGCCACGACGCCGTTGATGTTCTGCGTCGAAATGGTGTCGACGCCGTAGATGCCCATGCCCTGGAAGGCGAAGATGCGCTCCGTGTACGTGGCGCCCACGAACAGCGTGGCGGCCTGGAACGCGAAGTACGTGCCGGTCGGGATGAGGGCTGTACGGAGGGCGTGCTTCATCACCGCCTTGTTCTCGCGCAGACCCTTCGCGCGGGCGGTGCGGACGAAGTCGGAGCCGAGCGCGTCGAGCATCAGTCCGCGCTGGAGTCGTTGCAGGCCGGCAAGTCCGAGCAGCGTCAGCACGAGCGTCGGCAGCACCATGTGCTGGATGCGGTCGACGACGTCGGCGAACGGGTAGTTCGGGAGGGTGCCCGTCGACTTCTCGCCGAGGAACAGGAACACCTGGACACCGACCTGTTTGTTGATGACGGTGGCGACCATCTTGGAGACTTCGCCGGTGACGTACGAGGGGGTCGCGACGAGGATGAGTACGAGGGCTGTCACCACGCGGTCAGAGATCCTGTACTGGCGGACGGCGCTCCAGGCGCCGAGCGCGACGCCGATGAACGTACCGAGCAGCCAGCCGATCGTGACCAGCCGGAACGAGACCCAGATCCGTCGTCCGATCTCGTCGCCGACGTTGCCGCCGCCCGGACTCGTACCCCAGTCCCAGTGCAGGAGGACGCCCCGCAGCCAGGTCGTGTACCGGTCCCACAAGGGGACCTGGTCGGAGACGTTCGCCGCCCGCAAGATGTTCTCGATCGACTGTGGGGAGAGAGGTGGGTTGCGCACCTCGAACAGCTGCCGCGGATGCAGCTGAGTCTGTGCCAGCACCCACGCGAGCGACACCGCAATGAACAGCAGCAAGGCGTAGTTCGCGATGCGCAGCAGCAGGTACTTGAACACGACACCTCCTCGACCAACCCCCGCAACATACCTGCCGCACCCGGCGATTCGGCGTCAAGGGGTTCCGTTCGGGGTGTCCCCGGGACTCGCGACGCTGCTCGGCGAGAGGACCTATCCGCGAGGGAGAGGAGGTGTACAAGCCGGGAGAGGAGCTATCCGCGAGGGGAGAGGAGGTATCTGCGAGGGGAGAGGAGGTATCTGCGAGGGGAGAGGAACATTCGCTCAGCAGTTAGGGTCAGTGCCACACTCGGGGACGGGGTGTCAGGCCGAGGAAGCCACCCAATTCTTCCTCGAAGGCGGTCGAGTTGCCGAAGATCCGTTCGTACGTCCCGATGTTGAACCGCCATCCGAGTCGTACGGCAAGGTCTGAGCGACGGCTGTCGTCGGCAAGGCGATCCGAATCGGCGGTGTGGAACTCACGCCCGTCATACTCGGAGGCGACCAGCATCCCTTCGTACGCCATGTCGAGGCGGCGTTCGACCCCGTACGAATCGACCACGCGATGTTGCAGGGTTGGTCGCGGGAACCCTACGTCGAGGATTCGGCACCGCTGCCAGGATTCGCCGTGGGATTCGGCAAGATCCGTTACTCGTACAGCCAGTTCTTGAGCTTGGAGCAGACCAGGTAGTCGGCTGAGGTTGGAGACGTACGAGCATAGGTCGGCGGGGTCGATGAGGTGGGCGAACGCTATGGCATCGCCCGCAGCCAATGCGTAAGGGCGCCTCTTCAGCCTCAGGAGATCAGAAGCGGTACGGAGCGGAGTCGTCAGGCGCAGCCCCGAGATCTCCATCACGTCGTCGTCGGGGATGTGGTTGGACTGCCGTACGAGGGCGTAGTCCGGGGCAGAGCGGTAGCGCGAGTGCTGCACCAGATACATCGGCCGTTGTTCCCAACGGCTACCGGGTGATCTGGTGTCGGCGCCCAACACGAAGGCTGCGTAGTCGTCGCTGGCTACCGCGTGGTCCGGCACCACGAGTCGTGCGGCCGTGGCACGTACAGACGGGGAATCGGGCGCGGTCGCATCAATCGACAGCGCGTACGCGATCCACCGCAAGAGGCCGACGCGGTGAGCCTCGTGGAACGCGCGCTTCGAGGGGAAGTGATTCAGCGCGTCGCTGGAGTGAAACGGAAGACCGTCGTTGATGAGCATGAATCGACCCAAGCGCCTGCCAGCGGCCAATTGGGACGTTATCCACAGACAAGGTGTTGTCCGCTCCGATCGAGTGTCTCCCGAACATCCCGACGGGCAAAGATCCTCTCCTTGCGCGCACAGGTCCTCTCCTCGGGCGGATAGGTCCTCTCCTCGGCGGATGGGTGCGCTAGATCCAGGAGCCGAACCACATGCGGGCCAGCCATTGGGACTGGGTGAGGAGCGCGTCGGTGAGGATCGGGTAGATGAAGGCGAAGTTGAGGGTGACGATCGCGAGGACGACGCCGACGACGATGGCTCCCTGCCGTCTTCGGGGGCCTGCGTTGGCCTTGCCGAGGATCAACCCCAGGACCATCGCGAGGCAGATGGCGGTGAACGGGATGATCGTGATCGCGTAGAAGAAGAACAGGGACCGGTCGGTGTAGTTGAACCACGGGAGGTACGTGGACATCCCGGCGACGATCGGCACGCCGAACCGCCAGTCGCGACCGGCCACCCACCAGGCGATCGAGACCAGCAGCGCCAGCGCGGCGAACCACCACAGTGTCGGCGTACCGGTCCCGCTGATCACGCGGAGGCAGGTCTCGGTGCCATTCGCCGGGCACCCATCCACCCCCGGCTGGATCCCGTTGACCGCGTCGATCCCGATCGGGCGGGCGTTGACGAGCCACCCGCCGGGGTGCGCCGCGTACACATGGTGCGACTGCTTGATGTACGTACCGTTGTGGAAATCCCAGATTTCCTTGTGGTAATAGAGAAGTGATGCAAGCGGCTTGCCCAGCAGCTTCACCTGCCAGCTGTCGGGATGTTCGGCTCCCCACTGCCGGTCGTACCCGCCCTGCGTCCGCAGCCAGCTGAACCACGTCGCCACGTAGACGACGAAGCCCAGCACGACCATGCTGAGGAACGCCGGTACGCCGTCCAGGAGAAGAGCCAGGTACGAACGCCTGCGGGCCCCCGCGAGGCGCCGGGCCGTGACGCTCCAGACCACGGCCATCACGCCGAAGCTGGCGAGGACGAAGACCGCATTCCACTTCGAACCCATCGCCAGGCCGAACAGCACGCCGGCGACGATCAGCCACGGTCGGAAGATGAAGGGGCTCCCCGCTCCGCCGTAGTCCGTGAGCCCCTTGCGGTCCAGGTCTCTGGCCAGTCGATGTCGGAAGTAGTCGCGGTCGATGACCACCGCCATCACTCCGGCGGCGATGAAGAACGACTCGAAGATGTCGAGCAGTGCGAGCCGGCTCATGACGAAGTCGAGTCCGTCGACGCAGAGCAGGAAGCCCGCGAGCGCGCCGATCATCGTGCTGCGGGAGACCCTGCGTCCGAGTCGGATGACGACGGCGACGAGCAGACAGCCGAACACCAGCGAGGGGAAGCGCCAGCCGAAGGAGTTCATCCCGAACAACCACTCGCCCGAGGCGATCAGCCACTTCCCGACCTGCGGATGGACGATGAACGAGGCGTTGGACGTGTACACGTTCACATTGCCCGCAGCGATCATGTCGTTGGCGTTCTCGGGCCACGACCCCTCGTACCCGAGGTTGAGCAACGTGTACGCGTCCTTGGCGTAGTACGTCTCGTCGAAGAGGATGCCCTTCGGGTAGCCGAGGCCGACGATGCGGATGCCGAAGGCCAGGGCGGTGATCCCGATCGTGATCAGCCAGGACCGCAACGTGTCCGTCGGGGGCGCGTCACGGAGTCTGTCGATGGCGCTGCGGGTGTCGATAGTGCGAGTCGGTACGAACTGTCGGAGGCGCTCACCCCACCGGGGTGTCCGTGGGGTGCTGGCATCGTCGGACTCAGTCTCGAGGTCCGCCTCGGGGACCGCCTCCTCAGAGGGCACGCTCGTCACGCGGGCCATCCTAGGGAATCGGTCGGGGTGACCGGCTGTAGACCACCTGTGAGCGCGCGTGTCACCGACGACGAAGGCGCAGACGACGGGTCTCGTGAGTGGCATCCAACTCGACGAACTTGAACGAGTCGGCGAAGTCCGAGAACGACGCGTAGCCCAGCTCCTTCTCGTTGAAGGCAGGGTCCATGCGCAACAGCTGGTTCTTCACCGCTGAGCTGTCGAGCCACTCCGCGTCCTCGTCGTTGTCGTGGCCCAGCCGCAGCGCCCGCTGCAGCAGCTGCCCCGCGCCGGCCCTGAGCTGCGTCTGCTGGTCGGTGAGCTTCTTCGCCTTGACCTTCGCGGCCTGTGCGGTCACCTTCGGTTCTGCGGTCGGCGTCGAGACGGGCGGGGTCTCCACGGCCGGCATGACGTCCGCGTCCGCCGTCTCGGCGGCGGCCTTCGTCGAGCGGCCGCGTGTCGTCGAAGCCCTGCGGCGGGTCGTCGCCGGCTTCGTCTCTGCTTCCGGGGGCGCGTCGGGCGCTTCGTCGATCGACTCGCTCGCTGCCACACCGGGAAGCGCCTCATAGCTGAGCATCCGGTCGCACGCCGCCGCGAGCGAGCGGCTCGTCGACCCGGCAACCCCGATCGCCACCACGTACCGTCCGAGCCTCTTGGCCCGCTGCGCGAGCGCGATGAAGTCGGAGTCTCCGGCGACGATGACGATGTGAGTCAGGTCGGGCAGCCGGAACATGTCCTCGATCGCATCGACGGCCAGGCGGATGTCGGCACCGTTCTTGCCGTACGCAGCTGCGGGGAAGAGCTGTACGAGATCGACGGCGCGGCCGACCAGCTGCCCGCGGTACTCGGCGTTCACGGGCTGTGACCAGTCGGCGTACGCGCGGGTGAGGACGAGCGTCCCGAAGCTCGACGCGAAGTCGATGATGGCTCCGAGGTCCACCGACGCCTCCTTGAGGCGGACGGCGATCTGCTCGTCGGAGCCGTCCCGTGCGTACTCGCGCACCCTGTCCCGCGTGAACCGGCCCTTGCCGTGGACGTCGTCGTAGCGGGAGATGACGATGTTGTCGAAGTCGATGTACACCGCCACGCGGTTCTCGCTGATATCGGCCATACAGGCCAGTGTGGCGGTTCGGACCGCCATTGCGCGCCACAATGGCGCTCGTGGAGACACACGGATTGCTTGTTCTCGCCGGAATGCCGATCGGCGATGTCGAGGACGCATCGCCGGCCCTGCTGCGAGCCATCCGCACGGCTGACGTCGTCGCCGCCGAGGACACGCGGCGGTTCCAGGCGTTCCTCGTCCGGGCGCACGCGACGTGCGAAGCACGCGTCGTGTCGTACTTCGAGGGCAACGAGTCCGGGCGCACGCCGGAGCTCGTCGAGCTGTTGCGCGATGGCCTCACCGTGGTGCTCGTCACCGATGCCGGCATGCCCTCCGTGTCGGATCCCGGCTACCGGCTGGTCGCTGCGTCGATCGAGGCGGGGATCCGCGTCACCGCCGTACCGGGTCCGTCAGCGGTGCTCACGGCGCTCGCGCTGTCCGGTCTCGCCACCGACAGGTTCTGCTTCGAGGGCTTCCTGCCGCGTAAGCCCGGCCCTCGCCGCGCCGCGCTCGCGGGGCTCGCCACCGAACGGCGCACGATGGTGTTCTTCGAGGCGCCGCACCGGCTGGTCGAGATGCTCGTCGACGCCGCGACGGTGCTCGGCGCCGAGCGACCGGCGGCCGTGTGCAGGGAGCTGACGAAGACGTACGAGGAGGTGCGCAGGGGCGGTCTCGCCGAGCTGGCCTCCTGGGCCGGCGAGGGCGTCCTCGGCGAGATCACCGTCGTCGTCGCAGGAGCAGCGGCGAGTGAGCGTGTGCCTCTGTCAGAAGCCCTCGACGAGGTGAGACACCGCGTCGCCGACGGTGAGAAGAGATCTGCGGCGGCAGCCGCCGTGGCCACGCAGACCGGACACGACAGGCACGAGCTGTACGACGGGTCGAGAAGCTGACCCACGTCCCAGCGGATCGGACCGTGTCGGAGGCACCTCGCGTCGTCCCCTATCCTCGTGCAACGTGAGTGACATCACCGTCTTCTCGGGTTCGGCGCATGGTGAGTTCGCCGAGGAGGTGTGCACCATCCTCGGGACCGAGGTCGCGCCGTCGCGGACCACGCGGTTCTCGAACGACTGCCTCCAGGTCCAGCTGCGCGCCAACTGCCGCAAGCGCGACGTCTTCATCATCCAGCCGCTCGTGCCGCCGGTTCAGGAGAACCTCGTGGAGCTGCTGCTGATGATCGACGCCGCCCGCGGCGCGTCCGCGGCACAGATCACCGCCGTGATCCCTCACTTCGCCTACGCGCGCTCGGACAAGAAGGACGCCCCGCGGATCTCGATCGGAGCCCGGCTCATCGCGCAACTGCTCAAGACCGCCGGCGCCGACCGTGTGGTGACGATGGCGCTGCACTCCCCGCAGGTACATGGCATGTTCGACATCCCGGTCGACCACCTCGATGCGACCCGTGTGCTCGCCGACCACTTCCGTACCCGTGACCTGTCCAACACGGTCGTCGTCTCACCCGACTTCGGCAGCGCCAAGATGGCGAACCACTTCTCGCGGGAGCTCAACGTCGGCGTCGCCGCCGGCTCGAAGCGCCGTCTCGCCGACGACCGCGTGGTGATCGATGCCATCGTCGGAGAGGTCGCGGGCAAGGACGTGCTCATCCTCGACGACGAGATCGCGACGGCCGGCTCGACGATCGAGCTCATCGAGAGGCTCCGGGAGATCGGCGTCGGCCAGGTCCGAGCGGTGTGCACGCACGGCCTGTTCACCGGGCATGCGGTCGAGCGGCTCAACAGCCAGCCCGACCTTGCTGAAGTCGTGACGACCAACACCGTGCCCAAGGTCGCCGGAATGAACAACCTCGAGGTGATCACCGTCGCCCCCCTGTTCGCGGAAGCGATCCGGCGAATCACGAGTGGAGAGTCGGTCTCGTCGTTGTTCTCGGACGAGCCAACGTACGGTTGATAGTCCCTTGATCTCAGCCTCTCCTGGAGGCCTCGCGGAGCACCCTGAACCAACCCTGAGCGAGAGCGCTCTCCAGAAACCACCTAGTCAGCGCGAAGTTGGCTGTCCGAGGCACATAGATCGGCAATATGTCAAGACCTCAACCTCGCTGCGGCTAGGGAGAATGCCCTTGTGAGCGTGCTAAACTTGGAGACAGGAAGGGGTCTACCTGTCATGACTTTTACAGTCGGCGAAACCGTTGTCTACCCGAACCATGGGGCGGCAGTGATCGAAGACATCGAAACCCGCAAGATGAAAGGTGAGGACAAGCTTTATCTTGTCCTGCGCATCGTGGGCCAGAACGATCTCATCGTACGCGTGCCTGCCTGCAACCTCGATCTCGTAGGCGTACGCGACGTAGTGGATGCCGACGGCCTGGAGGTTGTCTTCTCCGTCCTCAGGGCACCACATACCGAGGAGCCGACGAACTGGTCGCGCCGGTTCAAGGCCAACGCGGAGAAGCTGCGGTCCGGAAACGTCATCAAGGTCGCGGAGATCGTCCGGGACCTCTGGCGTCGCGATCGTGAGCGTGGGCTGTCAGCCGGCGAGAAGCGCATGCTCGCCCGCGCCCGTCAGATCCTCGTCTCCGAGCTCGCGCTGGCCGAGAAGGTCACCGATGAGAAGGCCGAGGTCCTCCTCGACGAGGTGCTCGCCTCGTAGTGAGCCAGAACACGTCAACTGAGCCGGTCGTCGCCATTGTGGTGGCGGCCGGCTCCGGCGTTCGCCTCGGCGGCGAGGGGCCCAAAGCGATGCGAACCCTCGCGGGGCGTCCGCTCGTGAGCTGGTCCGTCGAGGCGTTGGCCGCGGGTGGCGTGACCGAGGTCGTGATCGTCGTGGGTGAGGGGCTCCAGGACGTGTTCACCTCTGCGTTGATCGATGCATCGATTCCCTTCTGCCTGGTCGTGGGGGGCGCCACCCGTCAGGAGTCGGTGGCCCGTGGGATTGCGGCCCTTCCGGCGGGAGACGTGGTGCTGGTCCACGACGCGGCGCGTCCGCTCGTACCGACCGAGGTTGTTCGAGGCGTCGTCGAAGCGGTACGGGCCGGGGCTGCCGCCGTGATTCCGGTGGTGCCCGTGAGCGACTCGATCCGTTCGGTTGCCGGATCGGGCAGCGTGGTCGTCGATCGCAGCGGACTGCGCGCCGTACAGACGCCGCAAGGGTTCACCCGCGAGGCGCTGGTGACCGCCCACGCGGCCGCGCATGGGAAAGAGTTCACCGACGATGCGGCCGTCTGCGAGGCGTCTGGGTACGACGTCGTGCTCGTGCCTGGTTCACGTGACGCGCTGAAGATCACCGAGCCCCACGACCTGGCTGTGGCCGAGGCGATCGTGAAGGAGCGCGAATGATCCCCAGGACAGGCATCGGCATGGACGCCCACCGCCTCGAGCAGGGTCGTCCGATGTGGTGCGCCGGCCTGTACTTCCCGGACGAGCCGGCAGGCCTCGAAGGACATTCCGACGGCGACGTCGCCGCCCATGCGGCATGCGACGCGCTGCTCAGCGCGGTCGGCCTCGGCGACCTGGGTTCGATCTTCGGCACGGCCGAGCCCGAATGGGCGGGGGCGTCCGGCACGGCGTTCCTCACAGAAGTGGCACGACGCGTACGTGAGGCCGGCTACGAGATCGGCAACGTCGCCGTGCAGGTCATCGGGAACAGCCCTCGCTTCGGCGCACGCCGCGCGGAGGCTGAGGGCGTGTTGTCCGCCGCGCTCAATGCGCCCGTCAGCCTGGCCGCCACGACCACCGACGGCATGGGCTTCACCGGCCGCAGTGAAGGGGTAGCGGCGATCGCCACCGCCCTCGTCGTCGCGACAGACCCCGTGTAGTCAGTACGCGCCTACCGGACGGATTCTGCGGAAGCCACGAACGTGTTGCAGACGGCGACCTTCGTGGACGCCATGCCGAGCTGAATCCAGTACTGACGGTCCACAGCGAGACCGTGGTTGCCGTCGATGTTCGCCTTGCCGCTGAGCGTGTCGTCACCGACGGCTCGTGCTGTCGCGGAGATGTTGGTGAGGTCCGCCTGGGTGAGGCCGGCCGACTTCGACACGGACCTGATGAACAGGCCCGACAGGCAGTCGGCCTGCATCTCGCCGCGCCGCGACCAGTCGTTCTTCTCGGCGGTGGTCGTGGCCGTGCTCTCGAGCCCGTTGAAGGAGATGAGGATGCCGGTCCGGGCCTGGATGGCATGGCCGAACTCGTGCGCCATGATCATCTCGACCACGAACCGGGCGTTCTGCAGGTCGGGGGGCAGGATCGACGGGAGGTCGGTCGCGTAGTAGATCTTCTGGTCCGCGCCGCAGTACACGGCGTTCTCGGTCTCGAGCTTGCCGCAACCGGTCGTGATCGGCGACGAGTAGACGATCATCGGGGGACGCGGCAGCTGGTACCCGGCTTGCATGACGGGGTCGTGCCACACCGCCATGAGGCAGCCGATGATGTTCGTCATGTACGTCTGGAGCTCCGCCGCGCTCGCGGTCGTGAGGTTGATGGAGGAGACCTCGCAGAGCGTGGGGCCGGGGACGGTCTGTGAGTAGATCGCGTTGTTGGTCACCGTGTCCTTGGCCTCGCCCACGGTGGTGACCGTGGGCAGCTCGGGCGGGTTCAGGTCAGGTGCGGGAGGGGTGTAGCTCTCGTTGACGTACCCGCCGGCGGTGTTCGTGCCTCCGGAGAGCGCATTGATCACGGCGATGCCCAAGCCGAGCAGGACGACGATGCCGACTATCGCCAGGATGACCTTGCCGGCCCCTCCCCGGCGCTGGGGACCCAACCCCGTCGGGTACCCGAACTGGCTCGGCTGCGCGGGCACCAGCGACGGGCCTGCGGCGTACGGCTGGTACCCCGGCGCGACGGTCTGCTGGCGCGCGGGCGCCTGGTACGAACCCGGCGCGGGCTGCCAGGACGGCGCCTGCTGGTGAGGCTGAGGTTGCTGCCACCCCGAGGTGGAGGTGGGCCCCTGCCACGCCGGACGCGTCGCGGAGCCGGGGAGTGGCCACTGACCCTGCTGGCCGGGCCGCGAACCGTACGGAGACTGCGTCACGCGGTCAGGCTACTCGGCAAGGGTTCTTCTCCGACAGGTTCAGCGAGCAGCGGTGTCAGCGAACATCGCTCGCCGGGGCTGTGAAGGTGTTGCACACGTTCACGGCGGTCGACGCGAGGCCCAGCTGCATCCAGTACTGACGGGTCGTGCCCAGGCCATGACCACCGTCGACGCTGGAGTTCTTGCTGAGCGAGTCGTCGCCGAAGGACACCATCAGAGCCGCAACGTTGTCCAGGTCCTGCTGTTTCATGCCGGCTGACTTCGATACGGACCGGATGAACAGGCCGGCGAAGCAGTCGGCCTGGAGCTCCATCCGGCGCGACCACTCATGGGAGTCCGCCTCGGTGGTCGCAGCGTCTTCCAGCGAGTGTGCCGCGGTGAGGATGCCGGTACGCGCCTGGACGGCATGCCCGAACTCGTGCGCCACGACCGCCTCGACGATGAACCGCGACGAACGCAGCCTGTTGGGGATTGCTTGCGGCAGGTCGGTCGAGTAGTAGATCTTCTGGTCCGAGCCGCAGTACGCGGCGTTCATCGTGGGGAGCTTGCCGCACGAGGTGGAGATCGACGCCGAGTACACGACCACCGGCGGTCGCGGCATCTCGAAGCCGGCCTTCGTGACCGTGATGTCCCAAACGCGCATGAGGCACGCCACCACGTCGCTCATGTGGGCCTGCAGCTCCGCCTCGCTCGCAGCGGACAGGTCGATCGCCGTCACGGTGCACCTGGTCGGGTTCGGCACGCTCTGCGCGTACAACGGGCTGGCCGTCACCGTGTCGAGTGCCGTCGTCGCGCTGGCGATCTTCGGCAGGCCCGGCGGGTTCGAGTTGGGCTGCGGCGCAACGTACGACGAGTTGGCGTAGCCGGCCGTCGTGAACGCAGTCACCACTGGGATGGCCACACCGAGGAGGATGACGACCGAGAGCAGCACGAGCAGCACCCTGCCGCCATGGCGCTTCCTCGGCGGGGCGATCGGGTACGCGTATGAGTACGGGCCGGGCGGGAGGCCGTACTGCCCCTGCGGGCTGGTCGGGCCCTGATAACCGCCCGGGTATCCAGGTGCGTAAGGCTGCGGGGGCGCCCACGACGACGTCGACTGCCACGGCGACGTGGCCGGCGGAGGGGAGGGGTAGCCGGGCTGCCCGTATGTCGGCCCGTAGGGGGGAACCGCAGGTGGTTGCTGTCCGTAGTGCAGCGTGGGGTAGCCGCCGGCTCCCTGCTCGAAGTACGCAGGGTTCTGGGGCGGTTGAGGCTGTTGCGGATAGGCAGGGGGTTGCGGCTGCTGCCCGTACGGGGGTGTCTGAGGCTGCTGCGCCGGGCCCTGCCAGTGGAAGTCCGGGTATGCCGCTGCCGGTTGCTGGGAGGGTTGCCAGGAGGGAGCCGACGGTGGTGCCGTGGGGGAGTCGTTGAACGCTCGCCGAGGAGTGGCTCCGGACGTCGGCCAGGCGGGAGCCGACGGTGGCTGAGGAGTCACGGGAGCTGACCACGTAGCGGCGGCCGGTGGTTGCGGAGCCGCCTGCCCGGGCCACGCGGGCGTGGCCGATCTCGGAGCCCCGGAAGGTGGCGGGCTCACCGCAGGCGGGGACGTCTGCCAAGGCTGGGATCCCTGTGGCGGGTGGGTCACGCTGCCCAGCGTACTGACCCGCCAGAGCACCCCCAGATCTTTGTGGGCTCTTCCTTCACCAGAGCAAGGGCCCGGAGACCCTCCTGAGGATAGGATCGCGCCGTCGCCGAGCGGCGAGGAGAAGCGGAGGACATGTCATGGGTTCTTGGCGCAGACGGCTGCTCGCGGGCGCAGCCTTGGTGGGGGTTCTGACGCTGGTCGCTGCCCCAGCGCACGCCGCCGGCGAGAGGGCCGCTTCGTACGCCGTCGATGCCTCGCTGCGGGTGGACGGAACGCTGACGGTCGCGGAGACCATCACGTTCGACGGTGCAGCACCTGCCACGCTCACCCAGCGGCTCGCGACCTTCCGCGACGAGGCCAACGACGTCCGCTACACCTACACGATCAGGGACATCAAGGCTGGGTCCAGCGGCAAGGACCTCGGCCCCACCGTCACGACCGACAACGGCTACACCGTGATCTCGGTGCCGACCGCGTCGTTGTCACAGCTCACCATCTCGTATGCGGTGACCGGTGCCACGACGCGAGCCGACGACGGCATGGTCGACTTCTCCTGGCGAGTGCTGCAGGGCCTGTCCGTCCCAGTCGTGACGGTCTCCGGATCGGTCGGCTCGCAGACGCTGGCCCGCGACTACACGTGCGTCTCCGGTCCGCCGACGGCGACCACGACGTGCGGGATGTTCTCTGGAGGTACCCACGACACGAAGGCGCTCGAGTTCACCGACGGCCCCCGCGGTCAGGGTGAAGTCGTCACCGTCGGGATGCGGTTCGACAGCGGCGTCGTGACGGTCACCGAGAACAAGTCGGTGTTGTGGACGCTCGACCGTGCCTTCACTCCTGGGCTCGCCCAGCTGCTGTCGGCGATCGCAGTCCTCGTCATCGGTGGCGTCGTGCTCTGGCTCCTGCATCGTCGCGCCGGTCGTGACGCAGCCCCGGCGCGGACGCAGGCCGTGGCCCAGTTCGTACCGATCGGGGCCGGCGAGTCCGACTTCCAGGTGGTGGACGGTGTACGGCCAGGCCACGTCGGCACGATCGCGGACGAGCACGTGGATCCGCTCGACATCATCGGCACGATCCTCGACCTCGCCGTTCGTGGCCACGTGCTCATCACTCAGCTCGCACCCCAGAACGGGCTCACCGACTGGATGCTGACCCGCCGCGAGGGCGGCGACGAGGTCGCGCCGTTCGAGACCCGGCTCCTCGACGCGATCGCGCCGGCCGGTGGCGAGACGCGGGTGTCGCAGCTTGCGGCCAGCGTCGTACCAGCCGTGGCAGCGGTGCAGTCCGACATGTACGACGAGGTCGTCGCTCGTGGCTGGTTCTCGCAGAGGCCTGACAAGGTACGGGCGATCTGGTCCCGGATCGCGTGGGTCGTCCTCGGCATCGTCGTCGTCGTGCTCTTCCTCCTGGTGGCGTTCACCACGTTCGGCCTGCTCGGGCTAGCGCTGCTCGCCCCGGCCCTGGGCCTGCTGTTCGTGGGGCAGGAGATGCCGGCTCGGACCTCGAGCGGTGCCGCTCTGCTCGGCGGGCTGCGGATGCTCGCGATGGACCTCGACACGAAGCCGACCGACCAGCTGCCCAAGGGCAAGGAGTACGACACGATCTCGCGCATCCTTCCGTACGCGGTCGTCCTGGGCGGCTGGGAGCGATGGCTGCAGGTGCTCGTGGAGAATGACGACGACGACGGCGTGGCCGATCCGACGGACCTGTCGTGGTACCACGCGCCCGACGACTGGCAACTCGAGCAGCTGCCCACCTCGCTCGACGCGTTCGTCAACGCCGCTCGCGGTCGCCTCTTCGCTCGCTGAGACTCCGCACGGCCCCGAAGGGCTCGATAGTGTCGGTGGTGTCGAGCACGAGGAGGACCCATGAGCCGCAGGATCGTCGTGACCGGGGGCGGCACGGGCATCGGGTACGCCATCGCCGAGCGGCTGTGCGCTGAGGCGCCGCGGCTGCACCTCGTCGGACGCCGCAAGACGATGCTCGCCGACGCGGCTGCCCGCCTCATGGTCGCCGGCGCCGCCGCGGTGACGATCCACCCGTGCGATCTCACCGACGACGCGGCAGTGGCAGAGCTCGCGCAGGACCTCGAGGGTGATCCGATCGAGGGCCTCGTGTTGGCTGCCGGGGGAAACTGGTCCGGCGAAGGCGAAGGGCTGGCCAGGATCGGCTCGGAATGGCGCGCCAACTTCGAGGGCAACGTGATGACATCGGTGCTGCTCACCGAGGCGCTGCTCGGTTCGATGGCGCGCCCCGAGGGGCGCATCGTGGCGATCTCGTCGATCGCGGGGATCCGCGGCTCTGGCTCGTACGGAGGGGCGAAGGCAGCGGTCCACGGCTGGATGTGGTGGATGGCTGGCCGCCTGGCGAAGGACGGCATCACGGTGAACTGTGTCTCGCCGGGCTTCATACCGGAGACAGACTTCTGGCAGCCGCGGATCAAACGAGACCCCAGCGTGTACGACGACCGTGTCGCTCAGATTCCCATGGGTCGTCCGGGTCGGGCGTCGGAGGTGGCCGAAGCGGTCGCCTATCTGCTCAGTCCTGACGCCGGTTGGACGACCGGCCAGATCCTCGGCGTCAACGGAGGAAACGTTCTCGGGCGTTGATCGGTTCAGCCCCCGAGACGGGCGGATGCAGCGGGCACCGACCGCATCGACTCCTGAGCGACTAGAGCTCCAGACCCGGGTAGAGCGGGTGACCGGCGAGCAGCTCGTCCGCGCGGGACTGGATGTTGTCGGCGACCGCCTTGTCGAGGATGTACTTCGCCTTGCCGGGCGCACCCGACTTCGTCGGTGCCGGCGTGGTCGCCTCGAGCACGTCGGCGATGAGGCTCGCGACGGCCGTGAACTCGTCGGCGCCGAACCCGCGGCTGGTCAGGGCCGGCGTGCCGATCCGGACGCCGCTCGTGTACCAGGCACCGTTCGGGTCTGCCGGAACGGAGTTGCGGTTCGTGACCACGCCAGACTCGAGCAGCGCGGACTCGGCCTGACGGCCCGTCAGCCCGTACGCGCTGACGTCGAGGAGCACGATGTGGTTGTCCGTGCCGCCCGTGACGAGCTTGACGCCACGCTTCAGCAGCCCTTCGGCCAGGGTCTTCGCGTTGTCGGCCACCGCTTGGGCGTACGTCTGGAACGACTCGGTACGAGCCTCGGCGAACGCGACAGCCTTGGCGGCCATGACGTGACCCAATGGTCCGCCCAGCACCATCGGGCAGCCCTTGTCGACGGCGTCGGCGTACTCGGAGGTCGCCAGCACGAAGCCACCGCGCGGGCCGCGGAGCGACTTGTGGGTGGTCGAGCCGATGACGTGACCGTACGGGATGGGGTTCTCCTCGCCGGTGAACACCTTGCCCGCGACCAGACCGGCGAAGTGGGCCATGTCGATGAACAGCGTGGCGCCGACCTCGTCGGCGATCTCGCGCATCTTCGCGAAGTTCACGCGA
Organism: Propionibacteriales bacterium; assembly: GCA_038317635.1. GTDB lineage: Bacteria > Actinomycetota > Actinomycetes > Propionibacteriales > Propionibacteriaceae > Fen-668. Next base: position 35,556 of record JBBQBP010000017.1, on the reverse strand, counting down.
CGCGGGTAGGCCGAGTAGCCGGCCGCGATGATGAGCGGCTTGAACTCCTTGGCGTCCGCGCGCAGCTTGTCGTAGTCGATGAGCTGCGAGGTGGGGTCAGTGCCGTACGACTTCTGGCGGAACATCTTGCCGGAGATGTTGTGGCGGAAGCCGTGGGTGAGATGGCCGCCGGCGTCGAGGGCCATGCCCATGACGCGCTGGGTGTTGAACTCGCGGCGGAGGTCCTCCCAGTCGTCCTCGGCGAGGTCGTTGACGGTCTTGGCGCCGAGACGTTCGAGCGTCGGCGACTCGATGCGATGGGAGAGGATCGCCCAGTACGCGACCAGGTTGGCGTCGATGCCGGAGTGGGGCTGGACGTAGGCGTACTCGGCCCCGAACAGCTCACGGGCGTGCTCGGCGGCGACGCTCTCCACTGTGTCGATGTTCTGGCAGCCGGCGTAGAAGCGGTGCCCGACCGTGCCCTCCGCGTACTTGTCGGAGAGCCATGTGCCCATCGTCAGCAGCACAGGCAGCGACGCGTAGTTCTCGCTCGCGATGAGCTTCAGCGAACCTCGCTGGTCGGTCAGCTCCTGCTTCGTCGCCGCGGCGATCCGAGGTTCGACCGATCCGATGACGTCAAGGATCTGGCGGTACGCGTTACTGGCAGTGGCGGTGACGTCGCTCACGGGCTTCTCCCTCATCGTGGCTGGCGGGCTCAGCCTATCGGTGCTCTCAGACAGGTTCCGCTCGATCTCGTCGCGGTTCCCCTTCCTCACGCCGCAGGGCTGGATCATGCTGGTGCCGCTGTACGGGCTGCAGGCTCTGCTCGGCGGCTGGCTGGTGATCCGGGCGAACCGCGTCACGTGGCCCGTCGTGTATCTGCCGGGTGTGCTGTTCGGGCTCTACGAGGCGTACATCACCAAAGTCCTCTGGGACCCGACCTGGTCGAAGGCCGAGTGGCACTGGCAGGCAGGCGGGCGGGATGTACCTCGCGCAGACCGCGATCCTCGTCCTGTTCTGGCACCCCGTGCTCGCGTTCGTCCTGCCGCTGACGCTCACGGAGCGCGCAGCTTCGGGCTCGTCGCCGGACTTCTCTGGTTGGGGCATCGACAGGCACGACGGCTCCCGTACGCGATCGTCACCCCGTACGACCCGCCCACGCGCTCGCTGCTCGTGAGGCTCGCGATCGCCTTCTCGATCGCGGGCCCTGGTCAGCTCGCTGGTCGGTGCGATCACGCCCTCGGTCGGAGTCGCCGGCTTGATCGTGGGCACGCTCACCTGCGCAGTGTGGTTCGTGGGCGTGACGCTGAGGACCCTCGTCAGGTCGGGGTCGTCACGTCACTCGGCGTCCACCAGCGGTTGAGCGTGCGGACGGCCCTCACTCGCCGAGTCTGCTCAGCTCCAGCTCGACGAGGCGTCGCGAGTCGGCGCCGGTGAGGATCCGTACCGCCGTGCGTCCGGCCCATGCCGTCATGTCGCCCGTGCCCTCCCCGGGGATCGTCTTCGCGCGGCCGAAGCTCTGGCCGCAGTCGACGCGGATCGGGTACTCGTCCCAGGTGAAGGCGTCGGGCGCGAGCAGATAGCTGATCGCGGTCGAGTCGTGGACGAAGATGCCGTCGAGGGCGTCGTACTTGGCGTGGAAGTCGACGTAGCACGGCAGGATCCGGGCCAGGTGGGCCGCACGCGGGTTCCCCGTGGCGCCGATCCGAGCGATGTCCGCCGTCGTCATCTGGACCTTCTGCGTGACGTCGAGGCCGGCCATCGTGATGGGGCAGGCGGCACCGAAGACGATGTCAGCCGCCTCGGGGTCGTTGTGGATGTTCGCCTCGGCTGACGGGTTGACGTTCCCGGGGCAGAACGCGTTGCCGCCCATGAGCACGATCTCGCGCAGGTTCTCCGTGAGTGTGGGCTCCATGCGCATCGCGAGGGCGATGTTGGTGAGGGGACCGACCGGTACGAGGGTGATCTCGCCCGGCGACGCCATGACGGTGCGGACGATGAACTCCGCAGCGCTCTCTGAGACGGCGCTGGTCGTCGGTGGCACGATCCCGGCGTTGCCCTGCCCATCGGCGCCGTGGACGAAGTCGACCGGGCCTCCGTACGTCGCGACGAGCGGCGCGTCCGCTCCCCGTGCGACAGGGACGTCGCTGCGACCTGCGAGCTGGAGCAGAGCCAGCGCGTTGTACGTGGTGGTCTCGGTCGTCGCGTTGCCGAAGATCGTCGTCAGTCCCACCACGTCGAGCTCCGGCGAGGAGAGCGCGTAGAAGATCGCCATGGCGTCGTCGACGCCTGGGTCCGTGTCGATGATGATCTTACGAGGTCCGGTCACGTCCGTGAGCGTACGGGCTCGCGCCCGGATCCGAGCCGTAGACATCGTATTGAGCACGTAACCCCCCTAATGGGTGGCAGCGCCGGGCGGGTCGTCCTCCCTACTGTCGGCAGTGTCAGTCGGAACAGGGGGACATGTGATTGTCTACGGTGCGCGGGCGCCGCAGAGGTGTCCGAGCGTCTGCTGACGGCGCCGCGAGGCCGCCCGGGCGAGGACCCCGTGGCGCGCCGTCGAGCCGGGCGAACGTGTCTTCTCAGGCCTCCCGTGCCCACGGGCCCGTAGGGGCGGGTCGATGACTCGTGGAATGATCAGTGACAGCAGGGAAACTGCCGTCGCGTTCACCCAGGGAGACCGATGACCGAAGGGCTGGGCCTGAGGGTTGCGTTGGTCGATGACCATCCCGCGATCCTGAGGGCGCTCACGGGGGAGATCACTGCGGCATTGCCCGTGGCCGAGGTCTGCAGGGCACGGCACGTGGCTGAGGTGCTCGCAACCTCGGGTCCCTACGACATCGTTGTCCTCGATGTGCAGCTCGCTGACGACAGCGACCCAGCCGACAACGTACGACTCCTCAGCGAACAAGGCTGGCCTGTCCTGCTGTATACCCAAGAGGTCAATGCGCGGACTGTTGCCCGTTGCTTTCGGGCCGGGGCGAAGGGCATCGTCGGCAAGAACCAGGACCTTTCAGATCTGATGGAAGCCTTGAGCCTGATCGCCGATGGCCAGCCGTACCTGTCCGGCGAGTGGGCGGCGGTCCTGAGCAGCGATGCCGCCGTCATCCCATCGCTGGCACCCCGCGAGGCGGAAGCGCTGAGAATGTATGCGTCCGGCTTGCCCATGAAGTCCGTCGCCCGCCGCATGGGCATTTCGCCCGAGACGGTGAAGGACTACCTCATGCGGGTCCGACGTCGCTACGACGAGGTCGGACGACCGGCCACGACGAAGACGGAGCTGTACGTACGGGCCGTGGAGGACGGCCTCGTCGACCCGCCGGCGAGCCTCTCGTGATCCTTGACGACCCGCTCGCGGGTCGCGCCATGGCCAGAGGTGCCCATACGGTCGGCCTGGGGCTGGCCGCAGCCTGGTGGGTGGCCAGCCTCGTGGCGATCGTGACCGGCCCGCGTTTCGAGTCCCCCACCTTCGAGCACGGCGCCCTTGTGGTGCTCGCGATCCCGCTGCTGTGGAGCCTCACGGCACTCCGCTCGTTCGACGGGCCCGTGAAGCAGCTTCAGGTCTTCGTGATCATGGGGCTGGTCATCCGGCTGATGGAGCCGTTCGTGGCCGTCCAGCCGCCTGGAACGGTCGACTACTCCCCGCTGATGCCCGTACTGACCGCGTCGGCGGCTGTCGTGGGTTTCGTGGTGACTCCTCGCTGGGGCGTCCCGGTGATCGCGCTCCACGCGGGTGTGATCATGAGTCGGCGAGTGGCCGTGGTGGGGTGGATGCAGAGCACGGCCGAGGCTGTGGACTTCTTGGTCTCCGACCTCGTCATCATGATCGTCATCTGGGCGCTCCGTGAAGGGCTCGACCGTGTGGCCCTCGCCACGGCGGGAGCGCTGGATGCCGAGACCCGCGCGACATCGGCCCGGCACCGTGCAGTGATTCGCCAGAGGCTGGACGGCCTGGTCCACGACAAGGTGCTCGCTGCGCTCACCCTGGCCTCACGAGGTCTCGATGCAGAGGCGGTCGGTGTCGCCCGGGACGCCTTGACCGAGCTCGTTCCGGAGCCGGGCGGCACGCGGCGGACCGCGGTGCCCGACTCGCTGACGGTGATCTCCGAACATGCGCACCTGCTGGGGGTCGACCTGACCCTGGACGCCGACGCGTGGCCATCGGGTGCCGCGGGCGACGCGCTGCGTGCGGCGACCTGCGAGGCCCTCACCAACGTCCTGCGGCATTCCGGCGTGCGGCACGCAGAGATCCGTACCTCGCGGCGCGACCGGTTCTTCATCGTCGAGGTCGTCGACGACGGGGTCGGCTTCGACGTCGCCGCCATCCCGACCGATCGCCTCGGGGTCAAGGAACGGATCGTCGGAGGCCTCGCCGCCGTGGGAGTGCGGGTGGACATCAAGAGCCGTGCGGGCCAGGGCACCCTCATCATGATGACCGCCACTGTCCCTCCAGAGGATCCGATGAGGAACCCGTCACAGCTGCCCAAGGCGATGTGGTGGGCGCTGCCGCTCGCGGCGGTCTCGGTCGGAGCTCACATCGCCATCGGCGCCCTTCACCTGTCGAACGTGTACAGCCCTGCGGTGGTGATCGCAGGGTTCATCGCCATCCCCGTACTCGGGGTGGTGGTCGCGACGATCCGCAACCGTGGGCCACGCTGGTACGTAGCCCTCGCCGCATCCGTACTCACCTGGGCGGTGCTCCTGAGCAACGTGCGTGATCCCTTCGTGAGCGACTGGCGCACCTGGTTCATCGGTTCGCTGAGCGGGCTCGCCGCCATCGTCGCCTGGCGACGCGGCGTGTGGCAGGGACTCGCCGTGATCGTGCTCGGCACCGGGCTGGGGATCGTGGGCTTCGAGGTTCGCGGCGAGACCTCGTGGGCGCCCGTCATCACGGCGACCGTCCAGGGTGTGGTGTACACGCCCGCCGTGGCGTGGATCCGTTCGGTCATCGACCGTGCGGCCGACAACACGGCCCGGCAGCTGCGCATCGCCGCGGATGCCGAGGTCGAGACGTCATTGGCCGAGTCGCTCGAGGAGCAGATCACCGCGAGGCGCAAGGCGATGGACGTCGACACCATCCCCCTGCTCCGGGCGATCGCGACGGGCGAGCCACTTGGCGACGACCAGCGCGCCCGGTGCCGTGAGGTCGAGGCCTCCACCCGTGACCAGCTCGTCGCACGCACGCTGCTCTCGCGCGACCTGGTGTCCGCCATCGGTACGGCTCGCGCCCGCGGCTGCCGCGTACTGATCTCCGGGGAGGGCGTCCCGGGGCCGGCGCTCGACGGGTTCCGCGCCGCAGCTGTGGAGCTGCTCCTGCTGACTCGCCCCGGTGACCGTGTGACCCTTCGCGCGTCGACCGACGGCACCGTGACGCGCGGCACGGCCGTCCTCGTCGGTCCTGAGGCAGCCGCGCTCCCGCTTCCTGCGCTGCCGGCGTTCTGCACGGTCGCCGACCCAGCCCGCGACCCCGACTCGATCCTGGTGGACGTCGGGCCCGGAGAGCCACTCACCGTGTGACGCGGAGGTCGCGATCAGCGACCACCCGCGCGTACGTCAGCGGTTGCGGGCGATCTCGTACAGCGCGATGCCGGCCGCGACGCCCGCGTTGAGGCTCTCGACGGAGCTCTCGATCGGGATGCGGGCGAGGTACGTGCAGTTCTGGCGCACCAGGCGCGACAGTCCGTCGCCCTCGCTGCCCACGACGAGGAGGACGGGTCCGTCGAACCGGAGCTCGCTGACCTCCACCTCACCCTCGCCGGCCAGGCCCACGATCGTGAACCCCATGTCCGCGGCCTGTGTCAGCACGCGGTTGAGGTTCGTCGCCTTCGCGACCGGGATCCGCGCCGCCGCACCGGCGGACGTCTTCCACGCCGCGGCGGTCATCTGGGCCGACCGTCGTTCGGGGATGACGACGCCCTGGGCACCGAACGCGGCCGCCGAGCGGATCACCGCCCCAAGGTTGCGCGGGTCCGTGACCTGATCCAGGGCGACGAGCAGGCCGACCTTCGCGTCGAGCGCGTCACCGAGGACGTCATCGGGATGTGCGTACTCGTACGAGGGCAGCTGCAGCGCCACACCCTGATGCACCGCGCCGCCGGTGAGGCGGTCGAGCTCGTTGCGGGTGACCTGAAGCATCGGCATGGCGTTCGTCGCCGTGAACGACAGGATCTCGCGGAGGCGATCATCGCGCTCGGCACCCTCGGCGACGTACGCCGTACGGACCGGCAGCCCCGCCTGCAGTGCCTCCAGCACCGGGTTGCGGCCGATGACCCACTCAGGTCCAGCGCCGGGCTTGCCGGTCTTGGCCGGGCCGCTGCTCGTACGCCGCTGGCTGGACCTCTCGGCGAGCTCCTTGGATCTGTACGACTTGTGGTACGGACGGTCCTCCGCCTTCGGCGTCGGGCCCTTTCCCTCGAGACCCCGGCGGACGCGGCCACCCGAACCGGCGGTACGGCCCTTGGCGCCGATGCCCTTGCCTGTCTTGCGTACAGCGCCTTGGCGCGACGAGTTTCCTGGCATCACAAGCTCCATCGAGGTCCGTTGGTGGTGTCCTCGACGGAGACGCCGAGGCTGGTCAGTCGATCACGGATCGAGTCCGAGGCGGCGAAGTCCTTGCGGGCGCGCGCGGCCTGGCGCTGCTCGAGGAGCTCGGAGATCACGCCATCGAGGATCGGGCGCAGGCGCGCGTCCCCGCCGCCGGCCCACGCCTCGTCGTCGGCTCGGAGGCCGAAGACGTCGAGCATGCTCTGTACGGCGACGAGCGCAGCCTTGACCGCGTCCGCGTCGCCGGCGGTGAGTGCCTGGTTGCCGACGCGCACGACCTCGTACACGTCCGCCATCGCGGTCGACGTGCCGAGGTCGTCGTTGAACGCATCGACGAAGGAGGCCGGCAACGACTCGTACGCGGTCTCGACCGTCCCGACGAACTCGACGGCCCGGTCGACGAAGCCGTCGATGCGGCTCAGCGACGCGGTGGCCTCTTTCAGCGACTCGGAGCTGTACTCGATCGAGCTGCGGTAGTGGGGCACTGCGAGGTAGAAGCGGACCGCGCGGGCGGGGTACTGGGCGGTGACCTCGCTCACGAGCGCGCCGTTGAGGAGCGACTTCGACATCTTCTCGCCGGCCGAGGTGACCCAGGCGTTGTGCATCCAGTGCCGGGCGAACGGGTGACCCGCGGCCCGGGCCTGGGCCAGCTCGTTCTCGTGGTGCGGGAAGCGCAGGTCGATGCCACCGCCATGGATGTCGAACTCGTCGCCGAGGTACTTGATCGCCATCGCGGAGCACTCGAGGTGCCAGCCCGGACGGCCACGGCCCCAGGGCGCCGGCCACGACGCGGTGAGCGGCTCCGTCGGCTTGTAGCCCTTCCACAGCGCGAAGTCGCGGGGGTCGCGCTTGCCGCGCGGGTCGGAGTCCTCCGCCGGCACCATGTCGTCGAGCCGCTGATGGGACAGCTCGCCGTACGCGGGCCAGCTCTTCACATCGAAGTACACGTCGCCCGAGTCGTCGGCGGCCACGTACGCGTGGCCCGCCTCGATGAGGTCGGAGACCATCTCGAGCATCTCCGGGATGTGCCCCGTGGCGCGCGGCTCGTACGTGGGTTCGGCGCAACCGAGCGCCGCGTAGGCCCTGTGAAGCTCACGCTCGAAGCGGTACGCGTGGGCGAACCATGGCACTCCCGCCTCGGCGGACTTCTCCAGGATCTTGTCGTCAATGTCCGTGACGTTGGCGACGATGGAGACCTCGTAACCGCTGATGGCGAGCCAGCGCCGCAGCACGTCGAAGACCACTTCCTTGCGGATGTGGCCGAGGTGCGACGCGGACTGCACGGTGAGGCCACAGTGGTAGATCGACACGTGTCCGGGGATGACGGGATCGAGGTCGGTCACCTCATGGGTCGCAGAGTCGAACAGCCGGAACGTCACCCGGGCAGTCTATGGGAGACGGTCAGCGCTGCGGTTCACCATGTTAAGTGGCCGAGTTGTAGGTTCTCATGGCGAATTGGCCATGAGAAGGTGCGAACCACCGGGATAACATGATGAACCGACGGACCCCCCCAGCACCCTGAGAGGCGCGTCAATCGGCGGGGTCGGTCTCGGCACGGAGCTTGGCCGCCACGGAGCGCTTGACCTTGCCGTCCTTCTTGGACGCCTCCTTGGCCGCCGCCTTCGCGCGGAGCGCCGCGACGTCGAAGTAGCCGCCACCCGTCACCGGCTCGCCAGACTCTGCCGCTGCCTCCCACGGGTCGTACGGAGGCTCGTCGTCGCCTGGCTCGACGAAGCCCTTCGACGGGTCGTACGGGTCGGTGAGCTGTCGTCCTTCGACGGGGGACAGGGCATCGGCGGACATCGCCTCGTCGGGGAGCTTGCGCAGCACGTCCTGTACGTAGCCGCGGGTCGCCTCGGGGAGGGGGACGTCGCGGTTCTCCCGCTGCGACTGGTACCAGCGGTAGTCGAGCACCTCGTGGAACAGCTGCGCCGGCTCGCGCTTGGCCTTGAGATCGGTCGGGACGATCTCGATGACCGGCTCGAACACGTCGGTCAGCCACTCGTGGGCGACGATCGCCTCGTCGAGGTGCTGCTGGCCCGTACGGACACGGAACGTGTCGAGGTCGTTGAGAAGACGCCGTGCCTGGTTCTCCTCGGTGTCGAGACCGGTGAGGCGCAGCAGGCGCCGCGAGTGGTGACCCGCATCGACCACCTTGGGCTGGATCCGGATGTGCGAGGCGTCGTCGGACGTCTGGATGTCGAGCTCCGCGACGTCGAACCCGAGCGCGTTGAGGCGACGGACGCGGCTCTCGATGCGGCCGAGCTCCGACCCCGAGAACTCCTCGATGCCGGTCAGCTCGGCCCAGAGCTCGCGGTAGCGGAGCTCCACCGTGTCCACGAGGTGCAGGGGGTCGAGGCTCTCCTCGAGCATGCCGCCGGCCTGGAGGTCGCAGAAGTCGCCGAACAGGTTCGTACGGGCGACGACCAGGTCGTGCTCGCGCTGACCGGTGGTGAGCGTGTCGTGAAGCTCGCCGGTCTCTGCATCGACGAGGTACGCGGCGAACGATCCCGCGTCCCGGCGGAACAGCGTGTTGGACAACGACACGTCTCCCCAGAGGAAGCCGATGATGTGCAAGCGGGCGAGCAGCACGACCATGGCGTCGATCAACCGGCTGACCGTGTCCTGCTTGACGCCCGAGGCGAACAGCGAGCGGTACGGCAGGGAGAACTGGAGATGGCGCGTGATGAGGATCGGGTCGAGCTCGGTACCGTCCGCGGCGACGCGCTTGGTGATGACGCCGATCGGCTCGACCGACGGCGTACCCATGCGCATGAGATCGTGCAGCAGCCGGTACTCGTGGAGCGCCAGGTGCTCGATGACCTCCTTCGCCGCATACACGCTCGAACCCACCCGGATGAACCGCACGACGTGGCGGGAGATGCCGCGGGGGAGAGCGACGAGGTGTTCCGTCGGCCAGTCCGCCAGCGGCGTGCCCCACGGCAGCGGAATCAGCCGTGAGTCAGGTTTGGCGGAGACGAAACGGGGCACGTGCCACAGTCTGCCTTGTCGGAGGAAACGACGTGCCGGATATGAGCGCCGCCCGCGTCAGGTCCAGTTGCTCGGTCCCGCAGAGCCCGCCCGGTAGGTGTCCATCGGCACGGATCCCGCTGCCCACGCGTCGAGGACCGGGGTGACGATCCGCCAGCAGTCCTCGGCCACGTCACCGCGCACGCTCAGTAGCGGGTCACCGCTGAGGATGTGCGACAGGATCTCCCCGTACGGCCGGATCTGGCTCTCGCCGAGCTCGGCGTCGAGGACGGTGGGCTCGAGGCTGAGCCTGTCCCCTTCGGCGTTCGTCGACAGCTGGACGCGGAGGAACTCAGGGGAGAACCCGATGACCACGACGTTGCGCGGCGCCTCGTCATGGAAGCCGACCGGAGTGTGTGCGATCGGCCGGAACACGACGGTGATCTGCCGTACGCCGTCACCGAGCGCCTTGCCGCTGCGCAGCGTGATGGGCACACCAGTCCAGCGGGCGTTGCGGATCTCGACGGTCATCTCGGCGAGGGTCTCGGTGTTCCGTGCCGGATCGACCCCGGGCTCGTCCACATAGTCGGGTACGACCTCGTCGGCGGTCTTGCCGGCGGTGTAGCGGGCCCGCCTGGATGCTTTCACCGGGTCGTCGCCCCACAGGTGGGTCGAGCGCAGCAGGTGGGCCATGAGGTCGCGCAGCTCGATAGCGTCGAACGTCGAGAGCTCCTCCATGCACAGCAACGCCATGACGAGCAGCAGATGGCTCTGGATCATGTCCTTGAGGGCGCCCGCACGATCGTAGTAGCTCGCTCGGCCCTCGAGCGCGAGGGCCTCGTCGGAGATGATCTGGATGCTCTCGATGTTCGACGCGTTCCACACCGGCTCGAACAGACGATTCGTGAAACGGAGCCCGACGAGGTTGAGCACCGTCGCCTTGCCGAGGTAGTGGTCGACGCGGAAGACATGCGTCTCGGGCAACGGCAGGTGCGCGAGGAGCTGGTTGAACGTGTGAGCGCTCTCCGCGTCCGTACCGAACGGCTTCTCGATGGCGAGGAACAGGTCGTTGGGGAGCGAGATCTCCGCCAGTGCCTTGCAGGCGGCCATGGTGATGGTCGGCGGCAGCGCGAAGTACAGGACGATCCGGCCCTGCAGACTCGTGAGCAGTCCCGCCAGCTCGTCGCCGCTGGACGCATCGATCTGGAGGTACCTCGTGGTGTCGAGGATGGCCCGCAGCTCAACCTCGGAGCAGCCGCCCTCGCCGAGCGCCGTCTTGACGATCTCGCGCCAGTGGCCCTGGTCCCAGTTCTCGGCCGCGGCCCCCACGAGGTTGATCTCGATGCCGTGGTCAGACTTCAGCAGCGTCCCGAGCCCGGGCAGAAGAAGTCGATGGGTGAGATCGCCCGAGGCGCCCAGGATGACGAGGTTCACGGCTTGGGACACGGCTCTCCTTCGGTATGGACTTGGCCAGGCTCGTCCCGAGCATGCCACGGGAGGCCTACGCGGTCAGCCATCCCTGCCCAGGACCTGAACCGGGGCCTCGCCGAAAGGCGAGACCCCGGAACGATGAAACCGTCAGGACAGACTCAGGAGAGACGCGCCTGGCTGACGTCGGAGAACACGTGGATGTGCTCGGTGTCGACGCCCATGCGGACCATCGCGCCACGCTCCGGGGGACGCCGCGAGTTGATACGCGCGACGATCTGCTGAGCGTTCAACTTGTCGTTCTCGGCGAGGCCCGCGAGCGTGCCGTAGACATACGCGTCGGCGCCAAGCTCCTCGACGACCGCCACGTCGATCCCGATGCCTACGTCAGCCATCGTGAACGACTCGGGACGGATGCCCAGGGTGAGCGTCTTCTCGCCTGTGGCCTTCGCCAGCACCTCGCGCTTGATCGGGACGTCGTAGCCACCGATGGTGACGCCACCATCGACGATCGGGCCAGACATGAGGTTCATCGCCGGCGAGCCGATGAAGCCCGCGACGAAGAGGTTGGCGGGGGTGTCGTACAGGGTCAGCGGGGTGTCTACCTGCTGGAGGACGCCGTCCTTCATGACCGCGACGCGATCACCCATCGTCATGGCCTCGACCTGGTCGTGCGTCACGTACACGGTCGTGACACCGAGGCGGGTCTGGAGCGCGGCGATCTGCGTACGCGTGGAGACGCGGAGCTTGGCGTCGAGGTTCGACAGCGGCTCGTCCATGAGGAAGACCTGCGGCTGACGCACGATGGCACGGCCCATGGCGACGCGCTGACGCTGGCCACCAGAGAGTGCCTTCGGCTTGCGGGACAAGAAGTCCTCCAGGCCCAGCAGCTTGGCGGCCTCGAGGACGCGCTCGGCGCGCTCCTGCTTGCCGACACCCTGCATCTTGAGCGCGAAGCCCATGTTCTCGGCAACCGTCATGTGCGGGTACAGCGCGTAGTTCTGGAACACCATGGCGATGTCCCGGTCCTTCGGCGGCAGATCGGTGACGTCGCGGTCGCCGATGTAGATGTTGCCGGTGTTGACCTCTTCGAGTCCCGCCAGCATGCGCAGCGAGGTCGACTTGCCGCAGCCGGAGGGACCGACGAGAACCATGAACTCGCCGTCGCCGATCTCCAGGCTGAGTTTGTCGACGGCCGGATGATCGGACCCCGGGTAGACGCGCGAGGCGTCAACGAATGTGACTGTAGCCACTTCTGAATTCCTTTCCACGGGCAGGTACGTGCCCGACGATCCGTAGTGGAACGAACGAGGGCATGAAGCCCTCTTCGTGGATCTTCTCATGCCTGGCCGCCGATGTGGAACACCCGGGGGCAATCTCGCCACCGTCGTCGGCGGCGCGCAAGTGCTTTCGTCGCGGAGAGCCGCTACGCCGCGCGCTGCGGCGGCCGTACAGGGGGCGGTCGAGCCGGAGCCCATCGGGATAGGCTGTGCGAACCCGCCCGATAGAAGGACGTCAAAGGTGCAGCTGCTAGGCGACCCGGTCGCTCATCGTCGGCTGATCGTGCTGCCAGCCTGGAACGAGGAGGCGGCGATCGGTGGCTGCCTCGACGAGATCATCGACGTCCTCCCCGACTGGGACGTCGTGGTCGTCTCGGACGGGTCCACAGACCGCACCTCCACCGTGGCCCGCTCGAAGGGTGTCGCCGTCATCGACCTGCCGTTCAACCTGGGCGTCGGCGGTGCACGACGGGCCGGCTTCTCGTACGCACTCCGCGAGGGCTATACGGAGGTGCTGCAGATCGACGCCGACGGCCAGCACGACCCAGGCGAGGTCCACCACCTCGTCGAGGTCATGGAAGAGACCCAGGCCGACGTCGTGATCGGAGCGAGGTTCGCCGGACGTGGCGAGTACACCGTGACCGGTCCCCGCAAGTGGGCGATGAAGCTGTTGTCGACGGTGCTCTCCCGTGTCTGCGGGACGCGACTCACGGACACGACGTCCGGACTCAAGCTGTGCGGGCCACGGGCCAACGCCCTGTACGCGAGGGACTACCCCGCCGAGTACCTCGGTGACACAGTCGAGGCCCTCGTCATCGCCGCCCGCAGCGGACTCGTCGTGCGGCAAGCCGGCGTCAGTATGAGAGAACGGGCTGGTGGCGTGCCGAGCCACTCGCCCCTGAAAGCCGCGGTCTTCCTGATCAGGGCCATGATGGCGCTCGCTATTGCCCTGACCCGTCCGGCGAAGGTGCTCGAGCAGGAGTCGTCATGACCTACGTGTTTCCCCTGCTGTTCGTCATTGCGACGGTCACCACCATGGTGGTACTCATGCGGCGGCGGGTGATGAAGGAGCGGTTCACCGTGTGGTGGGCGGTTCTCAGCGTTGGTGTGGTGGTCTTCGCGGTGTTCCCTCCGTTGCTCCCGTTCGTCGCCCAGCACCTCGGGTTCCTCACACCGTCGAACTTCGTCTTCTTCGTGGCCTCGCTCATGATGCTGCTCATGAGCGTGCAGTTCTCGGTGGAGATCTCCCAGCTGGAGGAGAAGACCCGCACTCTCGCCGAGCAGCTGGGCATCCTTCGGGCTCAAACTGAGCGGCGATCCGACGTGACCACCGTCTTGATGCCGCCCGAGATCGACGAGCCGGTCGACACCACCACCGAGACCACTGAGGACCAGGAGTGACGGACACCATGCGGGCACTGCGCAAGCTCGGCCCCGAACCGGGCTTGTCGCTCGTCGAGGTACCTATTCCCGCGATCGGACCGAACGACGTGCTCGTACGCGTACGGTCGACCGGCATCTGCGGCACCGACCTGCACATCGCCGCGTGGGACGACTGGGCGCAGCGCACGATCCGTACCCCCCGCATCATCGGCCACGAGTTCGCCGGCGAGATCGCAGCGCTCGGCGCGGCGGTCGAGGGGCTCGAGATCGGCCAGTTCGTGTCCGGCGAGGGCCACATCGTCTGCGGCCAGTGCCGCAACTGCCGCGCCGGCCGACGCCATCTGTGCGTACGGACGCAAGGCATCGGTGTCCAGCTCGACGGCGCGTTCGCCGACTACGTGGCGATCCCCGCCGGCAACGTCTGGGTGCACAGGCACGCGATCGACCCGGATGTCGCGGCGATCTTCGATCCGTTCGGCAACGCCGTACATACCGCGCTGCAGTTCCCGTGCCTCGGCGAGGACGTGCTCGTGAGTGGCGCGGGACCCATCGGCATCATGGCGGCCATGGTGGCCCGCCACGCCGGCGCGCGGTTCGTGGTCGTGACCGACCTCTCCGACGAGAGACTCGCGCTCGCCAGCCGCCTGGGCGCCACCCGTACGGTCAACGTCGCCGAGGAGACCGTGGCCGACGCGCAGCGTGACCTCGGCATGACCGAGGGCTTCGACGTCGGCCTGGAGATGTCCGGGGCGTCCGCAGCGCTGCGCGACATGCTCGCGAACATGACCCATGGCGGCCGCATCGCCATGCTCGGCATCCCGTCCGGCGAGACGACGCTCGACCTGTCGACGCTCGTGTTCCACATGATCACGCTCAAGGGGATCTACGGCCGTGAGATGTTCGAGACCTGGTACGCGATGAGCGTGCTCATCCAGTCCGGCCTCGACATCTCCGGCATCATCACCGATCGCTTCGACGCGTCCGAGCACGAGGCGGCCTTCGCCACCGCCGCGTCCGGCCACGGTGGCAAGGTGGTCATGCACTGGTCCTGAGGACCGGGAAGAGGGAGACATGTACGGATGGGGCGAAGAGCTGGCCGCCGGGATCGCGGAGCTGCGTGAGGCCGGGCTGTACAAGGTGGAAGGCCAGCTGGCGTCACCGCAGTCGCGCGAGATCACGGTCGCCGGCAAGAAGGTCATCAACTTCTGCGCCAACAACTACCTGGGGCTCGCAGACCATCCGGACGTCGTTGCGGCGGCGCGGAAGGGCCTGGACGACTGGGGCTTCGGCATGGCGTCCGTACGGTTCATCTGCGGCACCACGGAGCTCCACGTCGAGCTGGAGCGACGGCTGTCCGCCTTCCTGGGCACCGAGGCGACGATCCTGTACTCGTCGTGCTTCGACGCCAACGGCGGCTTCTTCGAGGCCGTCACCGATCAGCGCGACGCGATCATCTCCGACGAGCTGAACCACGCGAGCATCATCGACGGCGTACGACTGTCGAAGGCGGCCCGCTACCGGTACCGCAACCGCGACCTCGAGGACCTCGCCGTGCAGCTGGAAGCCGCCGCGGGCGCTCGCCGCAGGATCATCGCGACCGACGGGGTCTTCTCGATGGACGGCTACCTCGCGCCGCTGCCCGGCATCTGCGACCTCGCCGAGGCCCACGACGCGCTGGTCATGGTCGACGACTCCCATGCGGTCGGCTTCATCGGCGAGACCGGCGCGGGGACACCGGAGCACCTGGGCGTCCAGGGCCGGGTCGACGTCATCACCGGCACGCTCGGCAAGGCGATGGGCGGGGCATCCGGCGGGTACGTGTCGGGGCCGGCCGAGATCGTCGAGTGGCTCCGGCAGCGCTCGCGGCCGTACCTGTTCAGCAACTCGCTCGCACCCAGCATCGTCTCAGCGTCGCTGGCCGTGCTCGACCTCCTGGCGTCGTCGGGTGACCTGCGTCGGACGTTGCGCGACAACACCGCGTACTTCCGCAGCCGCCTCGCCGAGCTCGGCTTCGACGTGCCGGTCAGCGACCACCCGATCGTGCCCGTCATGATCGGCGATGCCTCGGTGGCGTCACGGATGGCGGACGAGCTCGTGGCGCGCGGCGTGTACGTGCGGGCGTTCTCCTACCCGGTCGTCCCACAGGGCAAGGCGCGCATCCGTACGCAACTGTCCGCGGCTCACACCCGGGCCGACCTCGACGCCGCCCTGGAGGCCTTCGTCGCCGCGCGCGACGCCGTACGCTGACCGCCATGAGCGACACCGCTGACACCTGGCGTGCCGACGAGCGGCCGATGCTCGACGCGTTCCTCGACGACTACCGGGCTGAGCTGCGGAGCGCGCTCGACGGGCTCACCGAGGAGCAGGCGCGCCGTTCGCTCGTACCGTCTCTGACGACGCTGCTCGGCCTGGTGAAGCATGCGACGTTCGTCGAGCTCGCGTGGTTCGACGAGGCGATCACGTTCCGGCCGCGCGCCGACTTCGGGTTCGCGAGCAGCGTCGACGAGTCGTTCACGCTGACCGACGAGGACACGATCGCCTCGGTCCTGGAGCGGTACGACGCGGTGTGCGAGGCATCGCGGCAGCGCATCGCCGAGATGTCGCTGGACGACCTGGTCCTCGGCAACCGCCGCAGCCCGATCTCCCTGCGCTGGGTGATCATCCACTGCATCGCCGAGCTTGCCCAGCACGCCGGCCACGCCGACATCCTGAGGGAGCAGATCCTGGCCGCCGACAGCGAGTGACCGACGGTCGCTCTCTCACGGACAGGCAAATGGTCCTGGTGCGGGTCTCGGTGTCTCGTGCCACTGGCGCACCGATTGCCTGTCGGGTGGTCCGGCAGCGAGGTCCTTGGCGTGGCGGCCCTGCCGTGTCTGGCAGGCTGTGACCGACGAAGGAGGAGCCATGGCCGGCGTAGCCGAGATCCACACCCAGGCGACATTGACCCCGAACAAGCTCGAGCTGGTGAGGGCATGGCTGCCCGGACAGGCGTGGTTCACCGGTGATGCGAGCGACCTCGCACAGGTCGGCCAGTTCCGGTTCGTCGACCCCGCAGGCGCCGTGGGGATCCAGGTGATGCTCGTGACGAGCGGCGGGCTGCTCTACCAGGTCCCGCTCACGTACCGGGATGCGCCACTCGAGGACGGCGAGGACGCGCTCATCGGCACGATGGACCACTCGGTGCTCGGTCTGCGGTGGACGTACGACGCGGCGGCTGACCCGGTCTACCAGAACGAGCTGCTCCGCACGATCGTGGAGGCCGACACGGGCGCGGCGGTGTCGACGGGTGCCGCGCCGCCAACTCCCGTACAGGGCTCCGGCGCGGACGGCGTGGAGCTGGCGCCAGGCGAGCGCCGGGGCGACGACCTCATCGCGTACGGCCCATACACGATCCACGTCACGCGTCACCCCGACGAGGCGATGCCGATCGGGGCACTGGGCGTCCTGACGGCCCAGCTGGCTCAAGACGAGGAGGACGTCACGCTGGTGCTGGCTGAGCTCCGGCTGGCCTGACCTGTACGCTCGCGGGGTGAGCGACGAGCAGAAGCCGGACGAGGCGGCGCACGCCGACGACCCCAAGATCCTCGTCGAGGAGGCTCAGCCCGGCGAACCGGATGCGACGGACACCGGCCCGAAGGAGTGGTGGGACGACCCACGGCTTCCCTGGCGCCACAAGCCCGATCGTGCTGACATCGCCTGCTACTCGGCGATCGCGATCCTGGGTGTCTGGGGCCTCGTGATGCTCCCGCTGCGCCCGCTGCTGCTCGCCAACCCGCCGCTGTCAGCCGTCATCAACGGCGGCCGGACGAGCGTGGTCGCGACCGGTGCCTGGATCGAGGTCAACGGCGGGCCCATCGCCGTCTTCTGGCTGGCAGTGAGCCTGTCGATCATCAAGTTCGACTGGGTCTACTGGTGGGCCGGCAAGCTCTGGGGGCCGGTGATCCTCGAGACGTTCACGGGCCGCAGCAAGATGTCGAAGCGTCGCGCGGAGATCGTGCTGAAGTTCACCCACCGCTACGAGACGCTCGCCGTCATCGCCACGTACCTCCCGCTGCCGCTCCCCATGGCCCTCATCTACGCGGCCGTCGGTGCGTCCGGCATGAGGCTGCGGAAGTTCCTCATCATCGACTTCATCACGGCCGCTGTGACGCAGGCGGCCTGGCTCGCGCTCGGCTGGCGGATCGGCGAGCCGGCGGTACGGATCGTGCGGATCTACGCCGACTACTCGTTGTATGTGACGATCGGGATCCTCGTCGCCATGCTTGCCACCTGGTGGTGGCGCCGGTCCCGTACAGCCAAGAAGACCGCCTGAGTCAGGCGGGCAGGCTGGACGTCAGCATCGCGACGCGGCGACGGGCTGCGGAGAGCGTCGCCCCGTCGCGACGTACGGCGAGGTAGACCAGGAGACCCTCGCGGTTGTCGGACGTCCGCACGCCGAAGATGTGGTGGTGCGAGCCTTGGGAGATGAGCATGCCCTCGGCGGGCTCGTTCAGGCCGAGGTCGCTGATCGTCCGGAGCTGGTAGCGGACAGCGGTCGCGAATCCGTGCGCCGCAACCTCGAGGTCGAAGCCTGGTGCACCCGCGTGGGCCAGCGTCATCCCCGTGCCGATGTCGATGAGCGCAGCGCCCTCAGCACCGGTCGTTGTCTCGACCAGCTCAACGAGCTTGGCCTGCAGCTTCGACACGCGGGATCCTTCATCGGTTTGCGACGGCACAAGCAATCTACGGGCGGATGGGAACCCGGCCCAACCCGCTGAGAGCCATCTCACCACGTAACGACCGATCGGGACCCCTATCCGGCGACCTAGGCTGGCTGGATGCGGATCAGCATCGTCGAGGGTGACATCACCGGCGTGAAGGTCGACGCGATCGTCAACGCCGCGAACTCGTCCCTGCTCGGCGGTGGCGGCGTCGACGGTGCCATCCACTACGCCGGTGGTCCGGAGATCCTCGCGGCCTGTCGGCGGCTCCGCGAGTCGACGCTTCCGGCCGGTCTTCCGCCCGGACAGGCCGTGGCGACGACGGCTGGCCGACTGTCCGCGACATGGGTGATCCATACGGTCGGGCCGGTGTATACGACGCGGGAGGACCGTCGACCCACGCTGTTGGCTGCCTACACCAACTGCCTGCGTGTCGCCGATGAGCTCGGTGCCACGAGCGTCGCGTTCCCGCTGCTCAGCGCCGGCGCGTACGGCTGGCCGCTGGACGATGCGGCGGATGCCGCCGTGGAAGCGATCAAGGGCGCGACAACGACCGTCGAGGACGTCCGGCTCGTGGCGTTCGGCGGCAGGGCGCGCGTGGCGCTCGAGAGTGCGCTGAGCAGGTCCTGAGGATCAGATCATGGCGCGGGAGGCCCGGGCCACGATCTGGCGGTCGAGCTCCTCCTCCTGAGCACGCAGCGCCGACTCCTCCGCCTCCTGCTCCTTCGCCAGCTCATCAGCCAAGGCCGTGCTCTCGTCGTCCTCCCAGACGCGTCGTGGACGTTTCTCCGCTTCGCGGGCCCACAGGGTGAGCTGGTCGGCCGTCGTGTCCTTGCTGAGGATGTTGCGCCAGACGAGGCCGTCACGTACCACGCAGACCCGGTCGGACCAGTCGAGCGCGTCCTCGTAGTCGGTCGACAGAAGGATCGCGGACTTCCCGCTCTCGGTGAGCTCGGACAGCATCTTGTGGACGTCGTGGCGGGAGCTCATGTCGAGCCCACGCGTGGGCTCGTTGAGGATCATGATGTCGCAGTCCTCGCTCATGAACCGGGCGAGAGCGATCTTCTGCTGGTCGCCGCCGGACAGCGCATCGACGTTGCCGAGGATGCTCTTGGCCTTGACCTGGAACTTGCCGAGCACGCTGATGATGTCGCGCAGCGCCGCCACCTCGTCGTTGAAGTCGACGTCGGCACCCCAGCCGCCCGACATGAGGCTGCGGGCGATGCTCTCGTCCTGGGAGACGCCGAGGTCGATGTCGTCCTCGGAGAAGTACGTGATGCGCAGTGCGGCCGCGTCCTCTGGACGAGCGATCCGGCGCTGCTGGCCGAACACCTCCAGCTCGTCGAACGTACCTGGCCGGTCGCCGGTGATGGCGCCGACGATGTCGGAGATGCCGGAGTGACGCGGACCCACGAGCGCGAGCACCTCACCGCGGTGAAGCTGGAAGTCGACGCCCTGGAGTGTCCCGCCGCGAAGGTTCCTGGCGCGAAGGACGATCTCGGGGCTGTGGGTCGTGCTGCGCTTGTCGCGGTCGACGACGCGGCCGAACATCGCCTCGGCCATCCGCTCGGTCGTGGTCTGCGCCGACTTCTGGATGTCGACGATGACGCCTTCGCGCAGGATGGCGATGCGGTTGGTGATGTCCTTCACCTCGTGCAGGCGGTGCGAGATGTAGACCACGCTGCGGCCCTGACGCGTCAGGCGGCTGGTGATGAAGTGGAGATCAGCGATCTCTCGTACGTTGAACGTCGCCGCGACCTCGTCGACGAGCACGATCTGGGCATCGTCGGCGAGGAGCCGTACGGCCTCGACCAGACCCATCTCGGGACGGAGCAGGTGGCCGATGCGCGCATCGGGCGAGATGTGGACGCCGGCCTCGTTGAGCAGCCACTGCGCCTGGCGGCGGAGGGACTCGTGCGGGCGGTCGGCCTGGTATGTGTTGCGGTAGATCGCCTGGGCCACCGTGAGCGAGCCGTCGATCTGGAAGTTCTGCTCGATGATGCCGATCCCGAGACCGCGGGCTTCGGCCTTGTCGAGGGGGCTGTACGCGTCGCCCTCGATCAGCATGGACCCCGAGTCGGCACGATAGGCGCCCGAGATGATGCTCATGAGGGTGGACTTGCCGGCACCGTTCGCGCCGATGAGACCGAGCACCTCGCCGGGACGGATGTCGAGATCGATGCCTCTCAGAACCGGCATCCCGGCATGGGCCTTCGTCACACCGCGGACTGTCAGCAGGTCAGACATGCTTCCTCTCCTGAAGCGGGTCCCCACCGCTTCTCGCGTGAAGACTCCCCGATCTCCGGTTCGGCGTATGGCTTGTGCCGAACTGTACGAGGCTAGGGGTGTAGTTGTCTCTAGGTCTCGATGCAGATGCTCGCAGTCGAGGGTTGTTGGCACGGTTCACATGGGGAGACTCTCACTGGGTCCGGGCGCCGGTAATCCACGTGTTCACGGGATTGCGTGACATACGCTGCCGCACATGACAGAGCCTTCGGCACCGCCTCCCGAGGACCGCGACTGGACCTACGTCATCGCGCAGGGCTGCGCCGAATGCGGCTTCACGCCATTCGACGCACGCCTTGCCGCAGCTCGGCTCCGTGCCAGCGTGCCGAGGTGGCGCGCCGCACTGTCCTCGGGATCTGCCACGACCCGTCCGGCGCCGCTGACGTGGTCTCCGCTCGAGTACGGCTGCCACGTGAGGGACGTCAACCGCACGATGGGGCGGCGCATCGAGCTGATCCTCACAGCCGATGGCGCCCGTTTCGAGAACTGGGACCAGGACGCCACGGCGATCGAGGACCGGTACTGGGCCCAGGACCCGGCGACCGTCGCCGAGGAGCTGGCAGATGCCGCGGAGCAGGCGGCGGCGCAGCTGGACAGCGTCTCCGGCGATCAGTGGCAGCGCCGCGGGACCCGCAGCAACGGCTCGCAGTTCACCGTCGAGACGCTGGCCGTGTACTTCCTGCACGACGTCGAGCACCACCTCCACGACGTCGGCTCCTGATCCGTACCTCAGTGCCCCGTAGGGAGCAAGATGCTCCCATGACGCCGGTGCGGGGGGACACGACATGAGCCTCCCGCTCCTCGCTCTCGTCGGGCTCGTGGCGCTCGCCGGGCCGCTGCTGGCGAGAGTCGCCAGGTGGCGGATCCCGGTCGTCATCGGAGAGCTCCTGGCGGGCATCGTCGTCGGCGCCTCGGGGCTACAGATCGTGGACTCGCACGACCCGACCTTCACCTTCCTCGGGGAGGTCGGCTTCGCGGTGACCATGTTCGTCGTGGGTACGCATGTGCCGGTCCACGACGCGCGCCTGCGACCCGCCCTGCTGACAGGGGCCCTCCGAGCGGTCGCTGTGGGGGTTCTCTCCGCAGTCGTCGGGTTCGGCGTCGCCGCGGTCTTCGGTACGGGACACGGTGCGGTGTATGCGGTCCTCCTGGCGTCGTCCTCGGCCGCTCTGGTGCTCCCTGCCGTCGACCAGCTCGGGCTTAGCGGATCCCAGCTGCTGCCCACGCTCGCGCAGGTCGCCGTCGCCGACACCGCGTGCATCGTCGCGTTGCCGCTCGCCATCGATCCGGCCCACGCGCCTCGAGCCGCGCTGGGCGCGGTGCTCATCGCCGCACTGGCCGTCGGGATCGCCTTCGCGCTCCGGTGGGCGGACAAGCACGACCACTGGGACCGGCTCCATGACTCCAGCAAGGACCATCACCTGGCCCTCGAGCTGCGGATTAGCCTGGTTCTCCTGTTCGGTCTGGCCACGGTGGCTGCAGTCATGCACGTCTCGGTTCTGCTCGCGGGCTTCGCGGCCGGCCTCGCGGTCTCCTACGCGGGGGAGCCCCACCGACTCGCGAGACAGCTCTTCGGAGTCGCCGAGGGGTTCCTCGCACCGCTCTACTTCGTGTGGCTGGGTGCTTCCTTGTCGATCGCGTCAGTTGTTTCGGACCCACGACTCATCCTGCTCGGCCTCGTCCTGGGCGTCGGTGCCGTGCTCGTCCATCTCGCGCTCGCCGTCTCCCGTCAGCACGCGTTGTGGGCGGTCTCCACCTCAGCCCAGCTCGGCGTGCCCATGGCCGCGGTCACGATCGGCGGGAGCAACGGGTTGCTCGGCGCCGGTGAGCGCGCGTCGCTGGTGATCGGGGCGCTGGTCACGATCGGCGCGCTTGCGGTCGCAACCGCGATGGCCGCGAAGCGGCCCGCGTACCACGACCAGGAGACCTCGGCGGCTGAGGCTGACCCGCCGCGTTCGGGCTAGAGCTTCCGCACGTGCCGGTCACCGTCGGCGGTGAAGCCCATGGTCTCGAGGAACCTGCGGTGGGTGTCGGTGGCGGCACGGGCGGCGATCTCGCGGAGTCCGGCAGCGCGAAGGGGTCGTGACCCCCCACTCTCGTACAGCCAACGCCCCAGCCTGTTGTCCCGGAACGCCGGCAGGACGTAGTCGAGGTGCACGTTGAGGCGGTCGTCCTGGCGGCTGCCCAGGAGCGCCCCGGCAGGCATGCCGTCGCGCATGTAGACGTAGGCCACGTCGTTGGGCAGGTTCTCGGTGAAGTCCGGCTGCGACTTGCGGATGTCCGTCATGTGTCCCGAGAGGAAGTCGGTGAGGAAGGGAGCGTCGGCGTCAACCGGCACCAGGTCGAACTCGTGCGAGGTCGTGAACTCGCGGTACAGGTACCAGGCGTGGATGCAGACGATGATGAGGTTCGTGATGAGGACGGGCCACGCCTGGATGAGCAGCCCGTACGCGGAGGTGATGACGGCACCCGCCACCGAGACCAGCCGCAGCGGCACGATGCGGCGCATGGTGAACGACAGCACCACAAGGACACTGCCGGCGTAGCCGATGAGCTCGACCATCGTCGGTGACATGACGGCATCGTACGTGGACAGCGCTCACCCGCCTCAGCCAGGGGCTCCTCGGCGCTCGATCCGGTGCAGGATCGTCAGCAGTCCGGCGAGCGCGGCGACGTTGATCCCGACGATGAGCCCGATCGCCCACGCGGGGCTCTGCTCGTACGCGAGGCCCAGCGCGGCACCCGCGATGAGCAGCCCGGTCCCGCGGACCAGTGCCAGCCATCCGAACCCCGCGGCCCGGCGCGTCGGCGGGACGATCTCGCTCACGACGGCCTTGACGGTCGAGTCCAGGACGCCGTTGACGATGCCCCAGATCGCCACGCCGAGCCACAGCAGCGTCGCGTTGCTGGTGAAGGCGATCGCCGCCAGCGCTGCGGCGACGGGAACCGCCACGAGGACCCGGGGGCCGTACGCGTCGTACAGGCGGCCCACGAGGAACCCGCTCAGACCGTCGACCGCCATCGCGACCGCGAAGAGCAACGGGATCGTCGCGTCGCTGGCCAGGTGCTCGTGGAGAGCATGGAAGGCGATCAGCGGGAACGACGCCACGCCGGCTGACAGGACGGCCACCGTCGCGACGTACTGCCAGAACGTGGCGGGCAGGCTTGCCGCCCGTGCGACCGGCGATGGCTCGGCGCTCGTCAACGGGCCCGACTCGTCAGCCGACACCTCGTAGTCGCGGGGATCCGGAACCCTGCTGCGCAGCCAGAGCAGCATGCCGAGGAGAAGGACGCCCGGGATGGCAAGGATGCCGAAGGCGAGGCGGAAGTCGCCGTCGTGCCAGGTCAGGACGGCCGCGAGAAGCAGCGGGCCGAGCAGGGCACCGGTCTGGTCGAGGGCCTGGTGCACCCCGAAGGCGCTGCCGCGGCCGGTCTTGGCTGCGGCGAAGGAGAGGAGCGTGTCCTTGGCGGGCGACCGTACTGCCTTGCCCAGCCGCTCGGTCCCGTACAGGACCAGTGCCGGTGTGAGCACCCCGGTGACACCGATCAACGGGACGCTCAGGGCGGTCATCGCGTACCCGAGGATCGTCCAGGTCCAGTAGCGGCGGGTACGCCCGACGGCGTACCCGGTCACCACGCGCAGCCCGTAGCCGATGAACTCTCCGGCTCCAGCGACGACCCCTACGAGCGTCGCCGACGCGCCGAGCGCGGCCAGGTACGGGCCGATGATGCTCCGCGCGCCTTCGTACACCATGTCCGCGAGGAGGCTGACGACGCCGAAGGCCACGATGAAGTGCCAGGGACGCATCAGCGTGGCCGGGGCACCCGTGCGCTCGGGGAGCTGGGGGCTCATGGCCGCATGCTAGTTGCGCGGTCGACGCGGGATGGCGAGGCGTTCCCCGGCGGATGGCTGGACAGGCGCGCCCGACGGGGAGGTGCCGAGCGTCAGCGGGTTCGGCCTGCCGCCGTGGCCTCGGGGATCTCGACGAGGCGACCGGTGCCGACGTCGTAGACATAGCCGTACACGGGGATGTCCCCTGGTACGAGCGGGTGGTTGCGGATCCGCGTGACGTCCTGGACGACGCTGGCCGCCTGGTCCGTGATCGTGAGCCAGTCGACGTAGCGCGCCTCGGCGGAGCCAGGACCCTTGCCGACGTCGACGAAGGCGCCGTCGCGGACCTCCGCGGTCTCCAGGCTGCTGGCCAGCAGGTCGCGCATCACGTCGTCCGTGAACAGCTCCATGCCGCAGTCGGTGTGATGGATGACGAACCACTCTCTCGTGCCGAGGAGCTTGTACGAGATGACGAGCGAGCGGATCGCGTCGTCGCTCGCCCGTCCGCCGGCGTTGCGGACGACGTGAGCGTCGCCTTCGCTCAGCCCAGCGAAGCCGGCCGGGTCGAGACGGGCGTCCATGCAGGTGAGGATCGCGAACCGGCGTGCGGGCGGCATGGCAAGTGATTCCTTGCCGCCGAAGCGGACGGCGTACGACTCGTTGGCGCTGAGGACTTCTGACAAAACGGACATAGTGGTTCCCTTCGAGAGTGGAGAGCCGACGCGTACGCGTCGAGGCGTCGCCGGCGGAAAGACCGACGGCGCATCGGTGCGTCGTCAGCCGTGGTCTCACATGCTCGGACAGGAGGCTGCCGACACATACCCCAGATCCACCACGCGGCGCCGCGTGAGCAGGGGAGTCAGCATGGGCTGCAGACTAGCGATCGGTGCCAAGGTGCCCCGTCTCGTCTCAGCTTTCGTCTCGGCTGGTTTGGCGCAGGCGATCAACGAGGGTCGGAGTGCGGGCTGGGTTCGTGCCGAACCATGGAGCCCTCGGTGGGTGTCGAACCCACGACCTTCCGCTTACAAGGCGGATGCTCTACCGCTGAGCTACAAGGGCGCAGACACAATCTACTGGACCTCGTCCCAGGTTCTCTCGGGTTGTTCCGGCGCGAGTTGCGTCCACGGCATCGAGTGGCCCGGGTCAGATGCCGGGGCCCGACACGTACAGCGGCCCCGTACCCGACACGGTGGCGCAGTCGCCGGCGCAGAGTAGTACGGACTCGCCGCGCTTCAGGTCGAGCGTCTCGCCGGCCGCCGTCAGGTGCGCGTCGCCCTCGAGGACCAGCCCGATGCGTGCGCCGCTGCCGGGGACGGGGACCGGGGCCTCGCCCGGGTCGACGCGCCACACGGTGAACTCCGGTGCGGAGGTGCGGTAGTGGTATGTGCGGGGGCCCACGGCCTCCACGGCCAGGAGCGTCGGCTCCTCGGCCTCGAACCGTACGACCCGCATCAGCTCGTCGACGTCGATGTGCTTGGTGGTGAGGCCGCCGCGCAAGACGTTGTCGGAGTTGGCCATGACCTCGATGCCGACGCCGTGAAGGTAGGCGTGCATGTTGCCCGGGCCGAGAGACATGCCCTCTCCGGGCTGGAGCGTGACCACGTTGAGCAGCAGCGCCGCGAGGATGCCAGGGTCGCCCGGGTAGGCGTTGCCCAGGTTCACGATGGCTCGCGCGAGGTCGCCCAGCTGGGCGTCGTCCTCGGTGTGGTCCGCCGCCGCGTCCACGACCAGGTCGATGAGGCGGAGCCGGTCGCCGCTGAAGCTCAGTACGTCGAGGAAGACCTGGGCGAGCGCGGCCGAGCCCTTGCGCTGGGTCAGCGGGGCGATGACGTTGGCGAGCTCCTCGGCCACGCCGAGCTGCTCGATGAGGTAGACCGTGCGCACCGGGTCACGGAAGCCGCAGAGCCCGACGAACGGGGTGATGGCGATGATGGCCTCCGGTTTGGGCCACGCGTCGCGGTAGGTGCGTTCGGGAGCGTTGATCGGTACCCCGGCCTCGTTCTCCCTGGCGAACCCCGCCTCCGCCTCCTCGCGGTTCGGGTGGGCCTGGATGGAGAGGGGACGATCGGCGGCGAGCAGCTTCATGAGGTACGGCAGACGATCCCCGAAGCGCTCGAGCGTCGCGGTACCGAGGATGTCCTTGCCCTGGGCGGCGATGACCGCATCGAGCGGACCGTCTGACACCAGAGAAGGTGCGGACTCGTGGGCCCCGAGCCAGTACTCGGCGTACGGCTCGTCTGTCGCCTCCAGACCGAGAAGTCCAGGGATCGCTGTCGGAGAGCCCCACGCGTAGTGCTGGGCTCGGCCTTCGATTCTCTGCATCATTCCTCGTCGGTTGGGGGCCATCGGATCGCGGCCCACCCTAACCCCCGATGAGCCGGTACCCGGCCGCGGCACCCCCGGGCCGCGCATTCCACACGTCCGATTCACCACCTCCGGAGCGGGAATGACACCGGTGTGATTCCGGGGTTAACATGAGGTCATGACGTCGTCAGTTGTCCAGGTAGCAGGATCCGAGCTCTCGGTCCGTGATGCCGAGATCCTCGACTTCGAACGTACGTGGTGGCGCTCCCCGGGAGCCAAGGAGCAGACGATCCGCGAGCGTTTCGACATGTCACCGACCCGCTACTACCAGGTGCTCAACGCTCTCATCGACAACCCGGCCGCTCTCGCGTCCGATCCGCTGCTGGTCAAGCGACTGCGCCGGCTTCGCGACGAGCGCCGTCGTAACCGCTCCGCCGCTCGGTTCGGGATGGACCTCAACCGCTGACGCGGCGTGTGAAGAGACTGCGCAGCGGACCAACCGGCACCTCGACGTAGCCCCCGTCCGCCAGTCCCGCCGCTCGCTCGAAGATGTTCCGCGCGGCCCGGTCGCCGGTACGGATCCATGACCAACCCATCGCCGTCACGTACAGCGGCAGGAACAGCGTCCCGCAGACGGTGTACTGCCAGGTGTGCCGCTCCTCATGGGTGACCGCGGACTCACCGATCTGCGCGATCGTCCTCGGTGTGATGATGACGTTGCCGACGGTGAAGGCGCCCGCCACCGGGAAGGGCAGTGCATAGCCCTCGGCGTACCAGAGCCCCCTTGGCCCGCGAGAGAGGTGTGCGCGGCCGGCTCGGGCGACCGCGAGGCCCGCGAAGGTGCTGAAGTTCACGAGGTTGGCCATCGCACGTGCCGTGATCGCGGGGTTGTGCATGGCCTCAGTGTCGCCGAAGAGGATTCGCGCGTCGATGACAAGGCTAAGTGAGGATCTTCTCATCCACTGGCATCTGGACCTCAATAGAGGTTTGAGTGTTCCCAGGCGTTTGCGGGGGCGTGTGTTCGGGGCGGGTCCGCGTGTACCTCTGAGATGGAGGAGGGATCAATGCGAACAACACCTATTGCTGTCTGGGTAGTAGGCGGCGCCGTCGGCATCGGTGCGATCCTCATGGGAGTCAGCATTGCGCTGAGCACGTTCCAGTCCCGGCCTCAGTCCGATGCGGCTGTCGTCGTCTCCGCCACGTCGCAGAGCGAGAGCTCCGTCGCGCCCACTGCGAAACAGGTTCCCAACGTGCCCGTGCCTCAGGTCGGAGTCACTATCCCGATGTCCTCGTGGATGGTTCAGTCGACCGTACTGTCCGACGGCAGCACCGTGGTGATCGACGGCAACCAGCCGACCACGACGATCCCACCGGCCCCGGCCCCGACGCCGACCGGGGTGGCGACAGCTCCCGAAGCCGCAGTCATCGACGTGACCGTCCATGAGGCCCAGGTCCCGGTGGTCGAGATCACTGCTCCCGTGCCGACGGTCGCGCCCACGTCTCCCGCACCGGCGACCACGCAGACCTCGACCCCTGTGCAGCCTTCGCAGACGTCTGTCCCGGTTCAGACGGAGACAGCCATGCCCAGCCAGCCCCAGACCGCGGTCCCCACCCCGACGGCGACCCAGACCCCGAGCCAGACGGCGTGGCCGAGCCAGAGCGAGACGGCTGTCCCGACCCAGACGGCGTGGCCGAGTGCGAGTGAGACGGCGACTCCGACCCGGACAGCGTGGCCGACTGCGAGTGAGACGGCTATCCCGACCCGGACCGCGTCGCCGAGCAAGATCGAGACGGAGTCCGAGGGTCCGAGCCGGACCGAGGTGCCGACGCCGACCGCAACGCCGTCATCCACCCCCACAGTTTCGCCGACGCCCGGCTGGTGGCGCGCGTGGTGGCCGCTCCCGAGCCGCACCCCGTATCCGACCGCCACCGCGACGTCGAGCTGGACTCCGAAGGACGAGCCGACCGATCCGCAGTCGACCGGATGCCCTCACGCGACAGCGACCCCGAGTCCTGAGTCGCCGAGCGAGGCCAGGACGGCACCCGTCAGGACGCCGACAGTGACCAGGATGTCGTCGAGCAAGCCCAGCGCCACGGCGAAGGCCACGGCAACTCCTCGTCCGACCACCCGGACGACGGTCGCCACGCGGACGCCGACGCCCACCGTGACCCGTTCGTACGGTTACACGTCCAGCCAGGCCAAGACGGCGAGAGCCAGGGCGACTGCCAGTCCTGATCGGCGAGCCACGGCCACACGGACCTGGTCGTACGCGTCTCCCCGCTGAGCCGTTCGCGTCGTCAGCCGGTGGGTAGGCTCACCGTGAAGATCGCGCCTGAGGTGCCGTTCGCTACGGTGAGCGTGCCGCCCATACGTGCGACGAGACGTGCGGCGATCGACAGCCCGAGCCCGGTACCGACCGGCCGCGTCTGACGGTACTTCGCGTGCAGCGCTCCACGATCGAAGGCGACGTCGAGGTCTTCAGGTGCCAAGCCGGGGCCGGTGTCGGAGACATCGACGAGGTACGACCCCGAGGCGGGCCGAACGGTCACCATGACTCGGCCCCCCGCGGGCGTGGCCCGGAGGGCGTTCTCGACGAGGCCGTCCACCACCTGCCGCAACCGCTGGGGATCAGCCATCACGGGTGTTGGGGTGGTGCCGTTCACTGTCAGCGCGACCTGGAGCGTCGACGCCTTGGCCGACCAGGCCGTACGGACATGGTCGAGGAGCGCGCCCAGGTCCAGAGGCATGGCCTGGATCGTGAAGTCGTCGGCCTGGAGCCGAGCCAGCTCGAGTAGGTCCCGTACGAACGCGTCGAGGCGCTCGGTCTCACGCACCAGTGTCTGACCGACCTGCGCCAGCTCGTTCTCGGCGATCATTCCGTCGGACAGCGCCTCCGCGTAGCCGCGGACCGCAGCCAGAGGAGTGCGCATCTCGTGGGAGATCGAGAGCAGGAACTCCCGTTGACGTCCCTCGCTGGTCGCCAGCGCACGATCCAGAGCCGACAGCGCAGCCGTGAGCTCGGCCGCCTCCTGGGACGCCGGGGCGGGGAGTGCCACGCCGCGCTGGCCGGCTGCGAGCTTCCTCGCAGCATGAGCGGTCTCTGCCAAGGGCTTGGTCAGCCACTGCGCCAGGCTGAGCGCGGCGATGCCGGCTACCAGCAGCCCCACGAGCAGGCCGAGCAGCAGCCGTCGCGTCGCCTTGTTGAGGGCGTTGTCCACCTCGGTGACCGGTAGTGCGGACACGATCCACGGGCCGGCGGTCGTGGCGCGGGCCTCGACCAGTGCGCGACCGAGCGTGCCGGTGATGGTCCCCGAGTACGTCCCTCTGGTGGCGAGGGCAGCACGGACCTGGACCGTGAGGTACGAGCTCGCCGCGCCCGTCGCCCGGCCCTTCGGAGGCACCTCGACGACTGCGAACCTGGTGCCGTTGATCAGGGCGTCCGCAGCCGTGAGGCGGACGGGGAGCCGGTCCAGGGACGCGAGCAGGTTGGCTTGGGCGGCGAGCCGATCCTGCTCGCCCTGGAGCGTCGACGTACGGGTCAGCGGCACGGTGATGGCGCCGGTGACGAGGACGGCCACGGCCACGATCGCCAGCATCACGAGCGTGACGCGCCGTCGAAGCGAGGTGGGCTGCCTACTCACGAGGCTCCTCGGCGGTGTAGCCGACCCCACGCCGGGTGGCGATGGGGCAGGCATCGCCGAGCTTGGACCGTACCTGGGCGACGTGGACATCGACCGTCCGGCCGCCTCCGTAGTCGGCCTGGCCCCAGACCGAGCTCAGCAGCTGCTCACGGGTGAACACGCGTCCTGGCGACGACATGAGCTTGGCCAGCAGGTCGAACTCTGTCGCGGTGAGGGAGACGGGATCGTCGTCGACCCGCACCTCACGGCGTGTCTCGTCCAGACGAACCCTTCCGAGCTCCACCACCGGCGACGGCGGACCCGACTGGCGGCGCAGCACGCTCTTGATCCGTGCCACGAGCTCGCGCGGCGAGAACGGCTTCGTGAGGTAGTCGTCGCCGCCGAGCTCGAGACCCAGCACGCGGTCCACCTCGTCGTCGCGTGCCGTGACGAACAGCACCGGTGTCCAGTCGCCCTCCCCCCGCAGCGTGCGGCAGATCTCGACGCCGTCCATACTCGGCAGGCCCACGTCGAGCACCGCAGCGACCGGCCGCATCCGGCGGATCGCCTCGAGCCCCGCACGACCGTCGCGCTCGACATGGACGCCGAAACCTGCTGCTGCGAGGTAGCGGCGCTGGACATCGGCGATCGCCGGGTCGTCCTCGACGACCACTACCAATCCGGGCTGCATGGCTCCATTGAACAGCCCGTTCGCGGCACCGGCGTGGAGCGCGGCCGCCTCCTGACATTCCTCGAACACTTCGGCCACCGTGCGCTGACATGGCGCTGTCACGGTCGTCGTGTGCCGGACGACCGGCGATGACGAGAGGACACATGATGAGGACTTCGCTCAAGGTCGGGATCGCAACGGCTGCGCTCGCGGTGGCTGGACTGGTGGCCGTACCGATGGCGATCGCCCAGACGACGCCCGCATCCGCCCCGGCAGCCACGCCGTCGGCCCCCACGACGACGACCTCGACCTGTACGACGGCGCAGCACCTCGCCCGGATCTACAAGGCTCTGCCGGCGCAGCTCCGTGCAGACCTCGAGGCGGCCAAGAAGCTGCCTGCCGGAGCGCAGCGCGACGCCGCACTGAAGGCGGTGCTCGACAAGGCCGCCACCGGCGCGTACGGGGAGAGGTCGCAGAAGGTCGCGACCAGGATCGAGAAGCGTGACGGCAAGCTGTGGGCGAAGCTCCCGGCGGCTCTCAGGACCGATCTCACCGCGATCGTGAACGTGGATCCGGGTCAGCCGGCTCTCGACGCGACGGCCGCGGTGTTCGACAAGGCGATCAGCGGCGGGTACGGAGACATCGCCAAGAAGGTCGCGACGAACATCGAGGGTCGCAAGATCTGGACGTCCTGCAAGGTGCGATGACCTGAGGAGAGAGTCAGTCCTCGGCCGGCCATTCCCACTGGGAGGGCCGGCCGCGGCCTGGTCCGAACCCTGCGTGGCGCAAGCCCGGTACTCCTGCCAGCTTCTTGTTGAGGTTCCCCCGATCGGGCATGTCGCCGACCAGCGCAGCCGTGACCGAAAGGGCGTCCCCCACGGTGAAACGCTCGCCCATGAGGGCCCTGGTGAACGGGACGTCGTTCCACAGCAGCCCGGCGATCATCGGCTGACAGAACGACACGATCTCCGCGTGGTCGAAAGCCAGGGTCCCGGGACCCCCGATGGGTCGCCATTCGACGTTCGGGGAGTCGTCGTCGGCTACGGACCACAGGGTCGCGGAGAGGGTGGCGCCTCGCGGATCACGGCTCGGCTCGTCGAAGAGTACGAGCTGCCCGATGGTCGATGTGGTCAGGCCGGTCTTCGTCGCGAGGGCTCGTCGGCCGGCCGCTTCGAGCCGCTCACCCTCGAGGAGAAGCACCCCCGGAAGTGCGAATCGCCCCTGAAAAGGCTCGGTTCTGCGACGGTACGTGGCGAAGTCGACGTCACCGCCTCGCCGACGAACTGTGAGCACGTCGACGGAGACAAGGGACGTGCGCACGCTTTCACCCTAGACTGATCGCGTGTCGAGCACTCGCACCACCCTGCCCCTCGTGCACTCCGGCAAGATCCGTGAGTTGTACGCGTTCCCTGACGACCAGCTGCTGCTGCTGGCCACTGACAACGTCTCTGCCTACGATCACGTGCTTCCCACGCCGATCCCCGGCAAGGGCGCCGTCCTCACGCAGCTGACGGCCTGGTGGCTGGGCCAGCTCGGCGACATCATGCCGACTCACCTCGTGACCACGGACGTACCCGCGGACGTCGCGGGCCGTGCCCTGGTCGTCGAGAAGCTGGAGATGATCCCCGTCGAGTGCGTGGTCCGTGGCTACCTCGCTGGATCGGGCTGGAAGGAGTACAGCCGGTCGGGCACCGTCGCCGGGCTGAACGTGCCCCAGGGCCTGCAGCGCGGCGAGCGCCTCGAGCGCCCGATCTTCACGCCTGCGGCGAAGGCGCCTCAAGGCAGCCACGACGAGAACATCACGTTCGCCCAGCTCGTCGACATGGTTGGCGAGCAGACGGCGCTCGAGCTTCGTCGTGCCTCGCTCCGACTGTACGTGCGGGCTGAGCGCGTCGCCCGTGAGCACGGTCTGGTGCTCGTGGACACGAAGTTCGAGTTCGGTCGTCGCGCCGACGGAACCCTCGTGCTCGCCGACGAGGTGCTCACGCCGGACTCCTCTCGCTACTGGGCTGCAGACTCGTACGCGCCGGGCACCGAGATGCCGTCGCTGGACAAGCAGCAGCTTCGCGACTGGATCACGAACGACTCCGGCTGGGATCCCGACTCAGGCGAGCCCGCACCCGACCTGCCCGACGAGGTCGTGACCACGCTCGCCCAGACGTACGCCGACACCTACGAGCGCCTCACCGGCTCCCAGGTCGTACCGTCGGCACCGCTCGAGAGCGCTGCCGAAGCGCCGCCCGAGGAGCCTGCCGAGGTGCCGGTCGCGGATGAGCCCGAGGCTGTTCAGGCTGATGAGCCCGACGTGGTTGCGGCCGATGAGGCGGGGGAGTCGTCAACGTTCATCGTCGACGTCATGCTCCGCGAGGACATCCCCGACGCGCAGGGTGCCGCGATCACCGAGACGCTGAAGAGACTCGGCTTCGAGGGCTTCACGGTGCGCCAGGGGAAGCGCTTCGAGGTCGATCTGGACGGTGCGCTGACGCAGGAGCGCCTCGACCAGCTGCGCAGTGCGACCGAGGACCTGCTGGTCAATATCGAGGTCGAGGACTACGAGATCTCCCTGGTCGGCAACTTCGACGAGGACCGCGATCACGACCATCACGATCACGATCACGACGACCACGATCACGACGACCACGATCACGACCACGACGACGTGCACGATAACCAGGAGCCCGCGGTGGACCCGGTCCAGGATGTGGTCGAGGCACCGGAGACCGGCGACGCCGAGAGCACGGGCGGACAGAGCGAATGAAGGTCGGCATCGTCACGTTCCCCGGAACGGTCGACGCGTCGGACGTCGCCAAGGCTGTCGATGCGGTCGGGGGCGAGCCGGTCACGCTCACGCACCTGAGCGACTCGCTGGTCGGGATCGACGCGGTCGTGCTGCCCGGTGGTGCGTCGTACTCGGACTATCTACGGCCCGGTGCTCTTGCTCGGCACACGCCGGTCATGGAGGCCGTGATAGCGCTGGCGCACGAGGGCCTGCCGGTGCTCGGCATCGGCAACGGTTTCCAGATCCTGTGTGAGTCTCGTCTCCTCCCAGGGGCGCTGGCCGCGAACGCGTTCGGCGAGTTCATCTCGGCGGAGCAGAGTCTGCGTGTCGAGACCCGCGACACCGTCTGGACGAACCAGTTCGACAGCGGTGAGGTCATCACGATCATGGTCAAGAGCGGGTCGGGCAGCTACATCGCGACGCCCGAGGTGCTGGACCGGCTCGAGTCCTCGGACCAGGTCGTGTTCCGCTATGTCGGCGTCAACCCGAACGGGTCGACGAACAACATCGCCGGCATCACGAACGAACGCGGGAACGTCGTCGGGCTCATGGCTCACCCTGAGTACAGCGTCGATGCCGCCACGGCATCGAGCGCTGACGGGCGCCGATTCTTCACGAGTCTGGCCGCTTTCCTGGACGTCGTGTCGACCCCCCGGATGAGGCACGCGGCGGAATCCAGCTGACTTTTTCCAGGCGACTTGACCACATGAGTTTTTGCTGAGAGAGTCTCAGGAAGACACTCGTCCCTGGAGGTGCCTCGGTGCTCGCGCGCGTTGTACGTGCCGTCGTCGTGGTGATCTCTGTCCTGGCGGTCTCCCTCCTTCCGGTGCCGGCGCGCGCCGATGAGCGGGTCGTCATCCCCAATGCCTGCACCATCGACCATCCGTACGATGCGGCTGCGTCCCTGACCGACCTGAAGTCCGGGATCGAGACGAACTGGGGCTTCCAGCTCACCGGAAAGTACTGGACGGACGAGACGTACCGGCCCATCGTCGCTGTCATCTGGCGCACGCTCGACGCGATCAGTTGCACCCCGTACCTCGACAGCCTCCATGGAAAGGTCGGAGCGCTCGAGCTGTACGCGACCTCGATCGGCGGCTGGGTCGCCGGCGACTACGGTCTCACCAAGGCCGACGCTGTCAGCCTCGACTTCCCGCAGCTGCTGACCAACTACCAGACCGACCCCGGCCACGTGTCACGCCTGTTCGTCCATGAGGTCACCCACGCGTACACGCGCGACCGCTCGTCGAACCCGCCGTACTGGGCCGACTTCACCGCTCTGTACGCGAAGAACGGGCGTTTCGGCTCGTACGGCAACTCGGCGTCCGAGGCGTTCAGCGAGGTCGTCGGCTACTTCGTCGCACGCTGCGCGGCCAACAACCCGTACACGGTGAGCGAAGCTGCGTACTACGACTTCGCGAAGAACGAGGTCTTCGGCGGCAAGGAGTTCGGGCCCGCGCTCGGCCAGCCTCTCTCCTGCGATGCGACGGTCCAGGACTGGACCGGTGCCTACGCATCAGCGAATGCGGCCGTCGAGGCCGCGATCGCGGACCGTGAGGCCGCAGCCGAGGAGATCGCCGCGAACGGCGCTGCCTTGTACGGCTACGAGTCGCTCACCACCTCCGGCTCGAGCGACTCGATCTAGGAGACTGCTGAATATTCGGCCTGCGTGGTGGCCGGTCTGATGGGCTGTTGGCTGGGATTCTTGGGTTGTGCAGGGCGAGTCGAGTCCCCAGCGGGATGTGTTGGATGTGGAGTCGTTGGCGGGGCATCTGTTGCCG